>JBGCFC010000166.1:0-25296 GCA_045106715.1 Sandaracinaceae bacterium | reverse complement strand
AGTCGACTCAGCGCAGTCGACTCAGCGCAGTCGACGCAGCGCAGTCGACTCAGCGCAGTCGACTCAGCGCAGTCGACTCAGCGCAGTCGACTCAGCGCAGTCGACTCAGCGCAGTCGACTCAGCGCGCCCGAGAGCGCCTCGGACCAGGAGCCGCCGCTCGCTTCGACGGCGTCGCGCTCCCACTGGGGCGTCGCCGGCCGGGTCACCAGGTGCGTTGTCACTCCCAGCGCCGCGGGCAGCGCCAGGTCGAGTTCGAAGATGTCGCCGCAGACGAAGGTGTCCTGCGGGGTCACCGACGCCTCGCGAAAGACCTTGTCGAGCGCCTCGAAGTAGCGGCCGCGACGCAGGTAGACCGGGCGGCTGAGGCCGGGCAGGTCGAGCGTCTCCGCGAGCGCGCCGAAGCGCGGATCGGCGGGCTCGGGATCCACGAGGTGGAACTTACGGGCGCCGCCGCGCACCGACAGCCGGTCGAGCAGCGTGGCGTCGAGCTTTCGGAGCTTCTCGCAGACGTGGTCTGTGGCCGAGTTGCTGATGACGAACACCGGCCGGTCGAGCGCCAGGATGCCTTCGATCACCTCACCCGCGTCCGGCCGAAACACCGTGTCGCTCGTGGCGTAGGCCACTCGGAAGAGCTCGTTGAGGGCGGGCTCGATACCCGCGGTGTCCACCGACGGGACGTCTGCGAGCACCAGCCGCGCGACCGAAGCCGCCAGGATGTACGGGTCGGCGTGGGACGGCGCGACGATGCGCCCCTCGAACTCGAAGCCGTGCGCGTCCGGCGAGGCGCGGACGGTTCGCTCGGCCTCCGCCCAGGGTTCGTCGATCGAGGCACCTACGAGCTCGGCGAGCCCATCGCGGTAGCTCGCCAAGAAAGGAATCGCCTCGCGCTCGACGTCCGTGAAGGTGCCGTCGAAGTCCAAAATGATGCAGCGGATGGGCACGAAGAGCGTTCGATAGCACATGCCGCCGCTCGGGGCGCATTCCGAGCTTCGGACACGGCTCCAGGCGAGCCCTGATGAATCCGAGGGCGGCGTGCGGTAGAATGAGCAGGCGTGGAGGGTCCAGGTATGCAGAGCCGCATGGGTCAAGGGATTGGAGTGCTCGTCGCCCTCGGCGTGGCGCTCGTCATGTCAGGCTGCATCGCCGACCAACGGTTCGTGCACAACGAAGCCGGCGAGGGCCCTTGGCTCATCCCGATCGACCGCGACACGCCCGTGTTCTTCGAGTCCGAGGACGCCAACCTGTATCTCGTCGAGGAGCGCATCCTCTTCCCGTTCCGCGAGCCGACGGAGGTCGAGCTGACGGAGATGGGGCAGGTCGGCGACCTCCAGGTGCCCTACCCATCGCTGCCGTTCGTGCGGCGCGGCGACATCGAGGTCCAGGTCGACTTCACCCTCAGCTACCTCGAGGTTGGCGACGGCGTTGGGCCGCTCACGGTCACGGTTCGGCTCAACGGCATCAACGAGTTCCACGAGTACAACCCGCAGGTCGCCATCGTGGACGACGACCTCGTGGTGGATTTCTCCCAGTGGGAGCGGGCATACCGCCTGCAGCCCGGAGAGCGGGTCAGCGGGACCATCCGCCAGCAGGAGATGGACGAGGTCGCGGTGGACCTCGCGACCGTCGTCAACGGTGTGCCCAACGCCAACCAGATCGTCTACTTCGAGAACCAGTCGGCGTTCGACCGGCGCTCGCAGATGTTCCTGCCCGACTTGATCCCGGCGCTGACCGGCGTGCGCATCGGAGTTTTGAGTCAGGGCGAGGACGACGAGGGCGCCCTGCCTCTCCTGCTCGAGACGACCGTGCGGATCACCGACCGGCGCAAGGTGATGGTCCAAGGCGAGGACGAGCCTTGGGCGGCGCCCGCCCCCGCGCTGTTCGGGCCGGCTGACGCGGCTCCCCCCGAAGAAGGCATGTGACGCCCAGGACTCGTTCGACGCGTCAGAGTTCCCCCCGAACCAGCAGGCCCATTTCGTTGGGCCCCCCAAAGGGCAGAACCGCGACGGCCGCGGCGCGGGGGGTTCCATCCACCAGGAGCGCTACAGGCGACGAGCCTCGGCCGGCGGCGAGAATTCGAAGCGCGCGGCGCTCACAGAGCGGTTGAAGCGCATGCGCTGAAAGTCGAAGCGGTTGAGGTTGCCGTCGTGGTCCTGGATCAGTACCCGATGAACCACCCCGGCCGCGGCCGGGTCCGCGTCGACATACAGGAATGCGCGGCGGTAGCTGGCCTCGGCGACACGCGGACGCAGCTCGAGAACGTAGCCATCCCAGCGGAAGCGTGCGGCGTCCGCGAGCCGGTAGTGGAAGTCGCTCTCCATGCGCGCGGAGCCCGTCAGGAACGCGAGGGCCGACGGAATGCCCTCCTCGGCGACCGGCGTCTGGAAATACTGGCCCGCTTCGCCGTCGTCGCCCGGCTCGTACACGGTGAAGGTCGAGCCGTTGCTGACCACCACCTTGCCGTTGCCCCCGAGGTAGTCGAAGCGCAGCTTGCCGGGGCGCGCGATCGTCAGCACGCCCCGTGAGCGGGTCGTGCGGCGATAAATGCGGTCGTAGTGTGCCTGGTAGAAGGCGGTCTGCACGGTGCGCGTCTGGTCGTAGAAGCCCTGCACCTGCGCCGCGACGTGGTCCGCGCTGAGTTGGGGGGCAGCGGTGCCCTGTGCGAACGCGGAGTCGGGGAACGCCGTGGCGATGGCGGCCACGGCCACCAGGGCCGCGAAGGTCGTCTTCGTCTTCATGAGAGCGGTCTCCTTGTCGGTTTCGGGCACTGTCGGTCGGACCCGCCACCCTCACCTCGTATTCAACCGAGGCCACGGCGATTGACGGCGTGACGCCCGGATCAGTAGTCTCGGGCGGTGCTCTTGCGCACCAGCCTCGTGACTGCCCTCTGGATGCTCTCTGTGCTCGCTCCCCTCGGGGTCGCCGCGCAGGAGAGCAGCTCGGACGAGACCGAGATCGCGACCGAAGAGCCGGACCCGACACGGCTGGACGTCGAGCGGCTGCCGCCGGAGGCCATCGAGGTCAGCCGTGACCTCTACGCGCACGGCTTCTTCGTCGAGGGACAGATCGGCGGGCGCGGATTCATCAATGGAATCGGCGACATCAGCGACGGCGGGCTCTGGGCGAGCCTCGGCTTTGGCTTCGAGATTGCGGACTTCTTCCACGTCTTGGTGGCCGCCGAGGGCTCGATGCACAACACGAGCGGCCCCGCGCCGCCCGCACCCAGCGCCTTCGAGCTGCTTGGGGGCAGCGCATCGCTCCGACTGCAGGGCAACTTCACCGAGGCGTTTGCGCTCTGGATCTCCGGCACGTTCGCGGTGCTGATCGCCACGACCGACATCCTCGAGCAGTACGGCTTCCTCGACTCCACGAACGTCGGCATCAGCTACGGCGGCGAGGTCGGCGCCGACTGGCATCTGCGCGCGCGCCACTTCTCGCTCGGTCTTCTGGCGGGCGTCCGCCACTTCCCGAGCCTCGAGCGTGTCGGCCAATCCGGGCCCACGCTGGGCATCCACGGCAGCGCGTACCTCCGCTACGTGTTCTGAGCCGGCCTCGCTCGCGATGCCCCGCACGATCACGTTCTACTTCGACGTCATCTCCCCGTACGCCTACCTCGCGTGGACACAGATCCACACGGTGGCGGAGCGGCACGACGCAACCGTCGAGCCCGTCCCGGTGTTGTTCGCCGGCCTGCTCAATCACCACGGCCAGAAGGGCCCGGCCGAGATCCCCGCCAAGCGCGTCTGGGTGTTCAAGGAGCTGGCGCGCCGGAGCCGGATGGTGGGCGTGCCGCTCGCGTTTCCGAAGACGCACCCGTTCAACCCCCTGACGGCGCTCCGCGCCGTCTCGGCGACCCCGATGGCCGCACGCCGCGCGCTGATCGATGCGCTCTTCGCGGTCGTGTGGGGCGGCAGCGACGCACGTGGGCTCGAAGAGCCGGACGCCGTCCGCGACGCGGCGACGCGCGCCGGCATGGACGGCGAGGCGCTGATCGCCAGCACACGCACGCCGGAGGTGAAGGCCGCCCTCCGCGCGACCACCGAACGCGCGATCGAGGCCGGGGTGTTCGGCGTGCCCACGATGCAGATCGGCGATGAGCTCTTCTTCGGGCTCGACTCACTCGACCTCGTCGAGCTTCATCTGCGCGGTCAGGACCCGTTGCCCGGCGACCTGATGGAACAGCTCGCGAAGCTCTCCCCCAGCGCCGAGCGGTAGTCGCTACCCGTAGAGCCCGAACAGCGCCTTTCGTCGGACCTGGCAGGCTCGCTGGGCGAGCTCCGGACCGTCGACTCCGGCGAACCGCTCACGGCGCGCCCAGACCTCTCCGTCGTGGGCCATGAAACACACGGCCGCCTCGGTGCTGTCCCACCAGACGTCCTCGACGTCCTCCCAGCGGACGGCGGCGATGTGCCTGCCGCTTCGGAAGATCGCGCCGTCCGTGCGGAACGCGAGATACACCTCGTGGCCCAGCTCCCGCTTGAGGCCGAGCAGCACGATCGCGCCGCCCGAGATGATGATGAGCAGGCCCGCGGCGCCGAAGCCGAGCTGCACCGCGATCTCCTCCGAGCGATCGATGGGCGTGCCCGTCGCGTCGACCGGGCCGCCGGCGTAGCGCGCCATGCGTGGCGGAATGGGGCTCGGCACGCGGAGCGGACTGATGGCGCGCGAGACATGCAGCCCGCTCGCCACGACGAACATGCCGACGACGATCACCAGAGCCCCCCACCCGAGCGCCTTGATGACCAGCCGGCCCGGGTCGACTCGGTAGTGTTCGACGATGAGCCCCGAAAGCAGGGGATCGTCTTCGACGGCCTCAGCGCTGGCGACGTACTCGATGCTCACGGCTCGGGCGGACAGTAGGGCCTCGGGGCGCGAGGGTCGAGCCCTCAGGGACGACGGCGTCGACGGCCGGGACGCCTCGTCCCATACTCGCAGGTGTGAGCGACACCTACGACTGGTTGATCATCGGCTCTGGCTTCGGAGGCAGCGTCTCGGCGATGCGCCTGACCGAAAAGGGCTATCGCGTCGGCGTACTCGAGAAGGGCCGACGCTGGGCGAAGGAGGACTTTCCGAAGAACAACTGGGACCTCCGGAACTGGATGTGGATGCCGAGCGCGGGGCTGCGCGGCTTCTTCCAGATGTCGTTCTTCGAGCACGTGACGATCCTTCACGGCGTGGGCGTCGGCGGTGGCTCGCTCGTGTATGCCAACACGCTGCCCATGCCCAAGCTGGGGTTCTTCCGCTCGCGCTCGTGGGCGCATCTCGCGGACTGGCACAAAGAGCTGGTACCCCACTACGAGACGGCGCGCAGGATGCTCGGCGCCGCCACGGTCCCGGTGAAGACACGGGCCGACCATGTCATGGAGGAGATCGCCAAAGATCTCGGGCGCGAAGAGCACTTTCACCCGACGGATGTGGGCGTGTTCTTCGGGACGCCCAACAAGACCGTGCCGGACCCGTACTTCGACGGCGAGGGCCCGGACCGGGTCGGCTGCAACCACTGCGGTGCGTGCATGACCGGCTGCCGCGTCGGCGCCAAGAATACGCTCGACCAGAACTACCTCTACCTCGCCGAGAAGCGGGGCTGCGAGGTCCACGCACAGACAGAGGTCACGGCCGTGCGTCAGGCTTCGGGCGGCGGGTACGTCGTCGAGACCAAGGGCGCGTTCGGCCGGAAGGGCAGCAAGACCTACCGCGCCGCCAACGTGATCTTCTCCGGCGGCGTGATGGGCACGGTGCCGCTCCTGCTGGCGATGAAAGAAGACCCGAACGGGCTCCCCCGCCTCAGCGACACCGTCGGAACGATGGTGCGGACCAACTCGGAGGCGCTGTTCGGGGTCATCTCCCCGAACGCCGACGACGACTTCACCAAGGGGGTCGCCATCACGTCGATCCTCGAGACCGACGAACACAGCCACATCGAGCCGGTGCGCTACGGGCCGGGCAGCGGCTTCTTCCGGCTGCTCACCCTCCCGCACGCGCCCGGCAACACCGTCGCCAGCCGCCTGGTGGGTGCGCTCCGCGGGCTGGCGAAGAACCCGATCCGCTGGACCAAGGCCCTCACGGCGCGGGACTTCGCCAAACAGAGCACGGTGCTGCTCTACATGCGCACGCTCGACGGGACGATGAACCTGAAGTTCGGACGCAGCCCCTTCACGGCGTTCAAGTTGGGTCTCGTCAGCGACCTCGATCCGGGCGCCGAGGCCCCGAAGGCCTTCATGAAAGAAGCGACGGACCTCGCGCTGCGATACGCGAAAAAGGTCGGCGGCGTCACCGCAGGGCTCTTCACCGAGACGATGCTCGGCGTGCCCTCTACGGCGCACGTCCTCGGCGGCGCGTGCATGGGCGAAGACCGCGAGTCCGGGGTGATCAACACGGACCACGAGGTGTTCGGCTACGACGGACTCTACGTGATCGACGGCGCCGCGGTGAGCGCCAATCCCGGGGTGAACCCGTCGCTGACCATCACCGCGCTCGCCGAGCGCGCCATGTCGAAGATCCCGGCCAAGGCACACAGCGCGGTCGCGTAGCGACTCCAACCCGGGCACGGAGCCGGGCGCGAGCCGCTTCCCCGCACGCCTCGTGGATCGGGCGTGCGGCGATAAGAAGACGCAGTCCGCTCGAGCGCGGCGAGGGATCGTGACGCCTCCGCGCCATCCATGCTGAGTGACGTCGCCAAGAGGGAGAATGGGGGCGACCCGCTCGTCCCGGTATTCGCATGTGCGGGCCAGAACTTGAGCTCCGTCAGAGGCTGGCGAGCCAGTGCACGACGCGCGCTTGAGCGCGAACTCTGTCGGAAGTGAACTCCACGGTCTGTTCGGGGCGAACGACCCAGAACACCGTGGACAGCGCCAGCTCCGTCGCTTTGCCCGCCACGAGCACCACCATCGCGTGCAGGTGACGGTCGGAGATCAGCCGCAGAGCGTCACGGCGAGGCAGTGGCGATCTGCGCCTCGAGCTCCGCCAAGTCCGAGTTGCCCGGGTCGAGCGCGCGGGCTCGCTCGAGCGAACGTCGGGCCGCGTCGACGTCCCCCGCCGCCAGGGCGGCTTCGGCCTCGTCGACCTCGTCCTTGGCCGCTTGCTCGCGATCGAACACGTCGATGAAGGGGTCGCCGGCGTCCGGTTCGACCCCGGTGTCGGCCTCCCCGGCGTCGACCGGCGGGGGCGGCACGTAGGCGTCGGCGCTGGCGTCAGGCCCCGCGTCCGGCGTCGTCGGGCCGCCGTCCTGACCCGCGTCCTCCGTACCCGCGTCGTACGACGGCGGCAGGACGGGCTGGGGATCAGCCTCCAGATCCAAGAACGCGATCACGAACCCGATGCCCAGGACGGCAAGACCTGCCACCACTGCGATGAAGGCCCAGGAGGAGCCCTCTCGGCGGCTCGGCTCGGGCGGCGGGAGCACCTGCACGCCCGTCGGGTCGCGGTCGAGCACGCCGGCCTCGATGTACGCGCTCGCGAGCGCGTCGACGAGCTGAATGGCCGAGCCGTAGCGCTCTTCCGGTACCTTGCTCAGCCCGCGCATGACGACGCGCTCCACGTCGCGCGGGACCTGGACCCCGTCGGCCGCCTTCGAGAGCGGTACCGGCTCGTCGTGCACCACCGCGTGCGCCACCGAGATCGCGTCGTCGCCCGGGAATGCGCGCACACCGCTGATCACTTCGTAGAGCACGGCGGCGAAGCTGAAGTGGTCGCTGTGCGCGCCGTAACGACCTTGGTTGAGCGTCTCCGGCGCCGCGTAGCAGGGCGTGCCGAGGAACTGGCCTTCCTTCGTCAGCGCCGCGTCGGGCAGGCGCGCGATGCCAAAATCAGCAAGCTTCGCCTCGCCGGACGTGCCGATGAGGATGTTGTCCGGCTTGATGTCGCGGTGCACGACGTCCGCCGCGTGCGCGAGGTCGAGCGCGGCCCCGATCTGCCGGCCGAGCCGGACGACGTCCTCCGCCGATTGCGCGCCGCGCCCTCGGATGACCTGCTTGAGGCTCGAGCCCGCGACGTACTCGAAGACCAGGTACGGCCCCACGCCCGGGTCTTCGCCGACGTCGTACACCGCGACAATCGCGGGGTGCGCGAGTCGGGCTGCGGCCTTCGCCTCGTTCCGGAACCGCTCGAGGAAGATCTCGAGCCGGCCTTCGTCGAGGTCGAGGTCCCGTACCGTCTTGATGGCGACCGCGCGATCGAGCTGCGGGTCGCGACCGAGGTACACCGATCCCATGGCGCCCTGCCCAAGCAGGCGCTCGACCTCGTAGCGACCGATCTTGTCGGGGATGGTGCTCAAAGCTGGTGCAGCTTCACCGTGTTGGTGCCGACCGAGAGCGGCCAGCCCATGACGAGCGCGAGGGAGTCGCCGTGTTTGCAGATCTTCTCACGCAGAACGAGCGACGCCCCCAACCGATGGGCCTCCTCGATGGTGTCGGGCGGGATTTCGATGCGCGGAACGACGCCCCATTCGAGCGCCATGCGGTTGGCGACCTCGGCCCGCGACGTGATGGCGACGACCATCGAGCGAGGGCGGTATTCGCTGAGCAGACGCGCGGTTCGACCATCACGGGTGAACGTCACGATCGCGGTCAACGGCAACGCGTAGGAGAGCATCGCCGCCGCCCGCGCGGCCGCGTCGGCGAACCCCCATCGGCTGGTGGCCATCTGACCCGGCGTGGCGATGGCGCCTTCCTCGTCGGCGACCCACTCGGTCTCCACCTCGCGGATGATCGCGTCCATCATCTGCACGGCCTCGATCGGATACTTCCCCGCCGCCGTCTCACCGCTCAGCATCAGCGCGTCACTGCCGTCGATCACCGCGTTGGCCACGTCCGCCGCCTCGGCGCGCGTCGGCCGAGGGTTGCGGATCATCGAGTCGAGCATCTGCGTCGCGGTGATGACGATCTTCCCGCGGTCGTTCACCTCGCGGATGATGCGCTTCTGGATGAGCGGCACCTTCTCCGAGCCGACCTCCACCCCGAGGTCGCCGCGCGCCACCATCGCTCCGTCCGCGATGTCGCAGATCTCATGCAGGTTCTCGATGGCCTCGGGTTTCTCGAGCTTCGCGATGACCGGCGTGCCCTTGGCGAGCGATTGCGCCTGTCGAACGTCGTCGGCCGAGCGCACGAAGCTGAGCGCCAGGTAGTCCACGTGGAGCTGGTCGACGGCAAACGCCAGATCGACCTTGTCCTTGGTGGTCAACGCCGGCGTCGAGAGGTTCGCCCCAGGCACGTTGAGGCCCTTGCGATCGCTCAGCGTGCCCCCCACTTCGACCTCGCAGATGACGTCGGTCTCGGTGGTGTCGGTGACCCGCAGCATCAGCAGGCCGTCGTCGATGAGGATCTTGTCGCCGGGCGCCACGTCGTTCGGCAGCGGCGCATAGCTGTGCGAGACGCGGTGCTCGTCGCCGTCGACATTCTGGTTGGTGAGCACAAACGTGTTGCCCTCCACCAACTGGATCGGGCCGTTCGGGAATCGGCCCACCCGCATCTTCGGGCCACAGAGGTCGGCGAGGATCGCCACCGGGCGACGCTTCTTGGCCGCCGCCTCCCGGACGAGCGCCGCGGTGCGGGCGTGATCGTCGTGGGTCCCGTGGGAGAAATTCAGACGCGCGCAGTCCATGCCCGCCTCGACGAGCGCTTCCACCATCTCGAGCGTGCCGGACGCCGGACCGAGGGTGCAGACGATTTTGGCCCTTCGCATGACCGCGGTTGTACCCGGGCACCGGGGCGCCGTCGAGACGCGGTCCTCGAAGTGGCCAAGGGCGCGGGCCCATGCAAGGGTCGCTCGATGGCCACCCGCAGCCTTTTGCCCTCCTCGATCCTCGTCCTCGTCGCGGTGGTTTCCGCGACCGGGTGCGTTTTCCCGCGCCGCAGCACGGCGCTCAGCCCCGTCCCGGCGGACCGGGTCAACGGCCTCGGCGCGCCGGGCGACGTGCACGCCGTGACGATCGTTGGCGCTACGGTACGGCCCCGCAAGAGCGGCGATCTTTCGTGGGACGACGACGGCGGCTTGCCGGATGTCTTCGTGCGGCTGATGCGAGGCGGCGAGGTCGTGTTCGAGACGGAGACCATCGACGACTCGCTGAGCCCCGAGTGGAACGCGGAGCTCCCGCGGAACATGCGTCTCGGCGGCTCGCGGCTGCGGATCGAGGTGTGGGACCGCGACGTGGTGGGCAACGACCCGGTCGGCATCTACGAGAGCAACGATCTGCCGGACACGGCGGTGGAGGGCGCCGACGCGCGCATCATGCTCGAAGGCGGCTCGTCGGTGACCATCCGGCGGTCCCGACCGAATGCACACCGAGGCCTCGGCATCGCGCAGTACGAAGTGCGGCCCGACCGGCTGGTCGTGGTGGAGGTGCTTCCGTACTCGCCCGCCGCACGGGCCGGTATCGAGCCGGGCGACGAGATCACCGCCATCGGCGAGCAGCAGGTCGGTGCCCTGAGCGACGGCCAGGCGGCGAGCGCGCTGTCGATGTCGGTCAACCGCCGCCACAGCCTGACGTACGAGCGCAACGGCCGGGAAGAAACGGTGACGCTCGACCGCGGCTACGTCTGGCTCTCGATGTGATGCCGTGGTGGGAGCTCGCGTTCTACGCCTGCAACTACGGCGTGATCGGCGCGTGGCTCCTGCTGGCGGTGGCTCCGAAGAGCGAAGTCACGCGTCGGGTGGTCTTCTCCGGGTTCGTGCCGTTCCTCTTTGGGACAGCCTACGGAGTGATCCTCTTCGCGGACTGGGGCAGCTCACCAGATGCGCACGTCTTCACGCTGGATGGCGTGATGGCCGTCTTCACCAGCCGCCCGACCGTCGTCGCGGCATGGATTCACTATCTCATCTTCGACCTGTTCGTCGGCGCGTGGATCACCCGAGACGCCGCGCGGCATGGCATCCGGCATCTCTGGGTGGTCCCGCTGCTGTTCACGACGCTGGCGTTCGGGCCGCTCGGCCTGGTGGGTTACCTGCTCCTGCGAGGCGTCCGCACCGGACGCTGGAGCACGGAGGAGGTCGTCAGCTCGGCGGCTGGCTGAGCCGCGGGTCGACCTGAGCGAGCCGTTCCTCGACCATCATGTCGGCGATCCGGTACGTCGGCGCCATGGCCTTCTTGGCGCGGTCGGCGATCTCGAAGAGCGTGTCGTAGATCTCGAGCGTGCGCGTCGTGGCTTTCTCCTCGTCGTAGCCGGCGTACTCCTGCGCGACGTTGACGAGGCCGCCCGCGTTGATCGCGTAGTCCGGCGCATACAGGATCCCGCGCTGCATGAGGTCGTCGCCGTGGCGAGGCTCCGCGAGCTGGTTGTTGGCCGCGCCCGCGACGATCTTGCAGTTCAACTGGGGGATGGTCTGATCGTTGAGCGCGCTGCCGAGCGCGCACGGCGCGAACACGTCGCACTCGGTGGAGAAGATGGCGTCGAGGGCCACGATGTTCGCGCCGAACTCCCGCTGGGCGCGCTCGCTCTTGAGAGGGTCGACGTCCGCGACGGTGAGTTTCGCGCCCAGCTGGTGGAGCTCCTTGCAGAGGTGGTAGCCGACATGCCCCACGCCCTGCACGGCAACCTGCAGGCCCTCGAGGTCGGGCCGGTCGAGCACGTACTTCACGTAGGCCTCGATGCCGCGACGCACCCCCAGCGCAGTGAAGGGAGACGGGTCGCCCGAGCCGCCGTGCTCCGGCTTGACCCCGGTCACGTGCTTCGTGACCGAACGCACGACCTCCATGTCCTCGATTCCGGTGCCGCTGTCCTCGGCGGTGATGTAGTGGCCGGACAGGTCCTCCATGAACTTGCCGAACGCGCGGAACAACGCGCTCCGGTCGAACTGCACATCGGGCCGCATGATCACCGACTTGCCGCCCCCGTGCGGAATGCCCGCGAGAGCCGCCTTGTAGGTCATCCCGCGCGCGAGCCGGAGCGCGTCGACGATGGCGTCCTCGTCGCGGTCGTACTGGATGAAGCGACAGCCACCCAGCGCCGGGCCGAGCCGCGTGTCGTGGATCGCGACGATGGCCTTGAGGCCGCTGGCCGCGTCCCGCTTGAAGTGAACCTCGCCGTAGTCGTGCTGCTCCAGGTGATCGAAGATGCTCACGTCCATCCCTCCGTGGGGCGATGCCCCTACCCCACCGGTCATCCCTGCCGCCGAAGCGCGGCGACCATAGCAAAGCGAGCCGGGAGCGCGAGGAGCGTTCGCGGCGACCCCTCGGCGGTCATGGGCAGGGACGCTCGTCGTCCTCGTCGACCTCAGCACATCTCTGCAGCACGCGGCGGCGCGCACCGTCGTTTCCGGGCGCGATGTGGAGGTCGTACTCGAGCAACTGGCAGTCCATCGCGTCCGGGTCACAGCTGCATTCGCGCGCGAGCAGGGCGGTACAGGACGGGCCGTATTGCGACGCCCGAAGCTGCGCCCACGCCGCCCACTGAGGCGTGCCCGGAGCGAGACTCGAGTCGGCGAAGGCCACGTCCGCGCACTGGAGGTACGGGCGGAGCTGAGCCTGACAGTGGATCGGCTCCCCCGAGGAGGCCGCCTGGCGCAGGATCGCCAGGGTGGTGGGACACGGCCCGAGGTCGTCCGGCGTCAGCGACATGCACCCGCAGTCCTGGTACTCCCAGTTCACGCACGACGGCCCCAGCGTGCGGGCCGCCCTGGAGGGCAGATAGTCCACTACGGGTGACCAACCGAGCGGGTGAGACAACGAGCGGGCGCTCTCGACGTCGGTGCGGAGCCACAAGGCCGCCCCGACGAACGCCAGCACCATCACCGCCAGCCCGACGAGCAAACCACCGGCGGCGAGCAACACCCGAGAGAGACCTGAGCCCGTCCCGCCGCGCAGCCCCGGCACGGTGGCGTCGGGAACGGAGGGACGCGACATGCGTGTGGGGGGCGAAGGCGTCGGTCGGGACACGCGCGGCGCGGATCCTCGGGGGGGCGGCGATGTTGGGGCAGGCGCCCGCAACGCCTGACGCGGCGTACCGCGAGCCGGGGTTCGAGGCACGCTCGAGATGGAGCGGAGCGTGCGCGTCGCGGGCGGTTCATCGCTCGGGATCCTGCGGCCATCCGTCGTCTGGGCGGGCGCCAACGGAGTTGCGCCAGCCGCCGCCACGGCCGCGGGCGTCCCCGGGACGGTGAGGTTGTCCTGCGCGCTCCCCGTTGTCGCCGGGCGTGCGTTCGACACACCTCGAAGCGCCGCCTCGAACGCCTCCATCGAGGCGAAGCGGTCCTCCCTCTGTTTTGCCATGGCGGTACGCACCACCTCGGACAGCGCGGGGGAGACCGACTCGAGCGGCGGTGGCGCGTCCTGCTGAATCGCGACCAGCAGCGCGGCTCCACGACCGGTGAACGGCGGTCGGCCCGCGAGCATCCCGTACAGCAGCACGCCCAGCGAAAACACATCGCTCCGGGCGTCGACGCCCTTGTCTCCCCGGATCTGCTCGGGCGAGGCGTAGCGCGGCGTCCCGATGAGCACGCCCGTCTGGGTCAGCCGGCTGTAGCCGTCGCTCTCCTTCAGCTTGGCGATGCCGAAGTCCAGCAGCTTCACGAGGACCCCGTCGTGGGCCAGCGGCACCAAGAACACGTTCGCCGGCTTGAGGTCGCGGTGCACGACCCCGGCGCGATGCGCTGCCCCCAGCGCGTCGGTGAGCTGCATCGCGATCGAGAGCGCGTTCTTCGTCTCGAGGGGCCCACGCTTGACGCGCGCGAGCAGCGGCTCACCGCGAAGGCGCTCCATCACGATGAGCGCGGGCTCCGAAGGCCGGTGCACAAACGCTTGAACCCGCACGATGTTGGGATGGGCGAGCCGGGCCGTCGCCTCCGCCTCCCGCCGAAACCGCTCGACGAAGCGGGCGTCCTCCACGAGTTCCGAGCTGAGCACCTTCAGAGCCACCACCTCGCGGGTGGCGATCTCCTCGGCCTCGTAGACCGAGCCCATGCCGCCCTTTCCGAGACGCGCTCGGACCCGGTAGCGTTGGGCGAACACGTGCCCTCGGGAGAACTCCTGCACGACGCAGAGAATCGCACAGCGGGGCGGACGCCGTGTGCTATCCCGCACGACATCGTGGACCGCTGGAAGACCCCCGCGGGCGTGCTCGCGCTGCTGCTGCTCGTGCCGTCCGCCGGGGCCGCGCAGGACGGCGCCTACGGACGCCTCGACGGGGACCTGACCCTCGAGGCGGGGCTCGGCGGCGGGGTCACGTTCGACAACGACCACGTGTCGGGCGCCGGCACGCTGGATCTGAGGGCACGCTACCTCGACGTGGCGGGCCTGGTCATCGGCCTGGATGTGCGCCCGGACCGTCAGATCGGAAGCGTGCCGCTCGGCGGCGGGAGCCGGGTCTTGCTGATGGCGGACGTGCGGCCGCTGTGGCTGGCTCGCTTCTTCTTGGGCGCCACGGTGGGCGACCGCTGGGTCGACCTGATGATCGACTCGCTCGGCGTCGAGCTCGGTGTGGCCCTGACCCCCATCGACGAGGACCTCGGCGCGGCGTTCGCGGTGGGCTTCGGGGTCGACCTCCCGTTGGTGTTTTTCGGCGACGGGATCGAAGGCCTTGCGCTTCGTTTGAATGCGCGGCACGTGGCGGCCCTCGCCACGGACCGCTTCGGCCCGGCGGGGGCGCGCAACGACTGGATCGCGGGCGGGTCTCTCGTCTTCCGGTTCCAAGCCTCGACTGGGCTCCCCGGCTGGGAGCGCCCGCGCTACCGCACCCGGCCTCGGTAGACGAGCCGATCGCGCACCTCGTTCTGTCCGTGGGTCTCCGGCGGGCGCGGCGGCGTACGCGCGGTATGCTCGGGCACCATGCTCTTCTGCCAGCAGTGCGGTGCCGAGAACACCGCCAACGCGCGCTTCTGCAACATGTGCGGATCGCAGATCGCCAGCCCAGGCGAGCCGGGAGGACCGCTGCCCGCCGAAGGCGCGGCCACGGACAAGACCAGCGAGACGCTCCCGGGGCACGACGTCTCGAGCGACGCGAAGGCGACGTCGAAGACTGCGGACCCCGCCCGAACCGTGCACGGCCACGCCGGGGCCGACCTGGCGATCGCGCCTCCTTCCAAGGCATCCAAGAAGACCAAGAAGAAGAGCAGCAAGAAGCCGGCGTCCGCCAAGAAGGCCCCGGCGTCCGCCAAGAAGGCCCCGACGCCCGCCCCAGAAGCCCCTGCCCGAGAGAGGAGCGAGCCGCCACCGGCCGTCGCGCCGTATGCCTCGGACTCGCTCGCGAACGCACCGAGCCCCATGTCGCCGTCCCAGGCGGGGTTCGACGTGTCCACGATGAGCCTCCAGGCCATGGGCGTTCGGTCGCGCGGGACCGCGTGGGCCACCATCCTCGGCGCCGCCGCACTGCTGATCGGCCTCGGTGCCTTCGGCGCGTGGTTCCTGATGCAGGGAGAAGCCGAGACGGGAGACGAGGTGGCCTCCGTCGACGAGGTCGAGCCGCCCGACGACGCAACCGACGGAGCCGAAGAGGTCGTGCTCGGCGATCCGGTCCCCGGCGGTGAGGACATCCCCGAGACCGTCCCCGGGCACCCCGAACCGGCGCCGGCGGGGCGTCGCTCCGGGACGAGAGGGAGGCGCAGCAGCGCGTCGAACGGCAATGGGTCCGCAGGATCGGGGAACAGCGGCTCCGGGGCCGGTGGCTCCACCGGCAGTGGCGCGTCTGGCAGTGGCTCCACCGGCAGTGGCTCGTCTGGCAGTGGCTCGTCCGGCAGTGGGTCGACCGGTTCGGAGGGCTCCTCCGGCTCCGAAGGCGGAGGCTCCTCCGGCTCCGAAGGCGGAGGCTCCACCGGCTCCGAAGGCGGCGGGTCCACCGGCTCCGAGGGCGGAGGCTCCGAAGGCGGAGGGCGCAACTGGGAAGAGCTCGAAGAAGAGCTCGAGCCGGAGCGGGATCTCGAGATGGAACTCTACGCGAACCGGATCCGGAGCTTCATACGGAGCTACTACATCCGGCGCGCCTCCACCTGCTTCGACCACGCGTCCCGCAACACGCAGGAGATGGTGCGCGGCACCGTCGTCATCGGATTCGAGATCGCCGCGAGCGGCGACGTCGGCGACACCTCGGTGGCGCGCAACACGACCGGCGACGACACGGTGGGCACCTGCCTCGCGCGTCAGGTGGACTCGTGGCGGCTCCCTGCGCCCCCCGATGGGCGCGCCCCGCTCGTCATGCAGATGCCGTTCAGCCAGTAGCCGATGACATCCAGGAGCGAAGTGTTGATCGTCGACCCCAGTGAGGGGCTCCGCCGTGGCATGAAGGGGCGCCTCGAGGGCGAGGGATACGTCGTCACGGCGGTCGAATCCGGCGCCGAAGCGCTCCGGCTCGCCAACCGAAAGTTCTTCCCGGTCGCGGTGCTCGACCTCGACGTGGACGAGCGGGACGGCGGGCTGGAGCTCATGCGGTCGCTGCACGCGAGCTCCCGCCCGACCGCCCTCATCATGGTGACCGCCCGGGACTCACACGACGGAGCGGTGGGCGCGTTTCGGCTCGGCGCGGTCGACGTCATTCGCAAGGTGCGAGGCGCGCTCGATGAGATCGTGGACGCGGTGCGGCGCGCCGAGGCGCGCTTCGAAGCCGAGGAGGACGACGCCCTCTACCGCGAGACCCGGACGGTGCTGGACGAGTCGCTTCGGCTGCTCATCGAACAGAGCAAGTCGGTCTACGACCACCTCTCTCAGGCGGCCGCGCCGGTGCGACCTCGCGTCTTGATCGTTGACGACGACAGCGGCTTCCTGCGCGAGCTGACGGGGATGGTCCGGGGCCTCGACTGGGACGTCGGAGCCGAGATGTCGGGTGGCGGCGCCCTAGACAAGGGACTCAGCACTCCGTACGACATCATCGCCTCACGCGATGAGCTGCCCGATCTCCGCGGGAGCATGGTATTGCGAACCATTCAGACACAGCGGAGTGAGATCGTCGGGTTGCTCTACAGCAGCGGCGACGACACCAGGATCGAACGCATGGAGCAGGGCCGTACTGAAGACACCGAGCGCCCCTTTCGGGGTCCGGCGCACCTCGTCGAGCGCATTCAAGGCCTCGCCGACGCGCTCGGCGCTCGAGCGCAGGAACGGCGCATCATCCAAGCGTTTCGAGTCGACCACGGTGACTTCCTCCGTCGCTACGCCGAGCTCAAACTGAAGATCGATCGGCTCGTCTTCGACTGACCCCTCCGGCGAAACCCCACGCCTGCACACACCGCTGCCAGCCAGCCAACACAGCCGCCCCTCCGAAGGGGACACCCCCGGGAGCACCAAGAACATGTCTCGCAAACACGTCGACGAAGAGAACCTCGAGATCACCGGCCGTCACCGCCACTCCCAGCCGCCGGGAGTCGCCGTCGAAGACAACGTCATCATCGTGGTGACGCAAGCCTTCGGTCCCAAGGGCGACAACCTCGTCGGCGTCTCCGACGTCACCTACGACGAGCACCCCGCGGTCACCCTCGACATCGAGCTGCCCGGCGGCGAGAAGGGCCCCGTGCACCTGAGCCCGATCCACGGGGACAAGCGGAAGCAGGCGTTCACCGACATCCCGGCGGGCACCAAGCTCAAGGTCTTCTGCCCCGTCTCGGGTGAAGAGCTGCCGAAGCTCGGCGAGGTCGAAGACGGCAGCGGCGCCGACTACTACCTCCTCTACCTCACCCCGAAGCTCGAGCAGCGGGCGTCGGTCGCGCTGAGCGACACGTGGGGCCACTACCACTCGCGCATCGTCGACGAAGACGAGCTGATCTCGTACTGGACCGCGTCCAACCCCGAGGGGTAGGCACGGCTCTATCCGACGCGCTGCTCCATCGCCTCGCGCAGCTCTTGGGCCCGCCGCAGCGGGACCTCGAGCTGGGTGGCGAGCCGGAGGAACAGCGCCTCTTCTTCGGCGTCCACCACTCCGTCGCTCAGCGCGAGTTCCCAGGCGAGCGCCATGATGAGCTCCCGGAGGACGGGGTGGGTCAGACGCTGTTCGATCTTCTCGAGTGGCGGAGGCGTCTCGATCGACGCCAGGAGCCTCGCCTGCTGCGCCTCGCTCAGCCGGCTGGCGGCAACGAGGTTCTCGAGCATGCCTCGCTCCTCGGCGTGAAGATGTCGATCGGCGTGGGCCATCCAGATGCACACCTCGATCGCCGCGCAGCGCTCGTCGATCGCCTTGTCGTCTCCCACCGCAGCCACGAACGCGCGCAGCTCCTCGAGCGCCGCCTCACCCACCACGAACGTGGCCAGCGCCCTTCCCGCCCGCGCCTCCGGGGACGCGTGAGAGCCGGCGAGCACACCCCCCGAAGACAGCGCGCCGACCCAGGTCTCGATGGCCCGGCGTGCGTCGGACGCACTCACGCGTCGGCCTCCGTCAGGCGAGGGTCCTGCGGCCCCTCGAGGCTCTGCACCTCGACGCCATGGCGCTTGAGGTACTCCACGCCGTTCGCCCCCGCGTAACCACCACCGACCATCAGCACACGTGTGATCCCCGCGTGATGGCACATCTTCGCGCACATCACGCAGGGCTCTCCCGTCACGATCAGCCACGCACCACGGCAGCGCACACCGTTGGCCGCCGCGTTGCAGATGACGTTCATCTCCGCGTGGTGACAGCCGATCTCCATCCGGGTGCCGCTCTCCACCCCCATCGTGTCCCGCAGGCATTGTTCGCCGCCGCAGAGCTCGCCACCGCCGCGCGGCCCGCCGTTGTAGCCGTCCATCAGGATGACGTTGCGCTCGGGATCGAGCAGCAGCGCCCCGAACTTGCGTCGGGGGCAGTTCGAGGCCTTGGCGAGCGCGAGGCATTGCTCCACTCGAATGGCGACGTGCTTCGGCTTCATGGCGCCGACGGTCGTACGGAGGCCGGCCGGGGTCAAGCGGCGAGGAGCGCGATCAGCAGCCAGGACGCGGCCAGCACCGCGATGCCGATGTGCGCGCGGGCGAGCCACCGTGCGAGGGCCTCGGCGTGCACCTTCTTCTGCCAGGCGACGTACTCGTCGACGGAGAGCATCGACTCCGCCTGCGCGTCGGCGATCCCCTTGGCGTGAGAGACCACCTCGAGGGCGGGAACAAGCGGCGCGCGGCAGTGCGAACAGACCGCCTTGCCCTCGACCAACTGCGCCTCTCCTCCGCAACGCGCGCACCTTCCCAGCACCGTGTCGGTCGTCCGGGCCTGCATCGTGTCGAGCGCGGGCCGCTTGGGGGTCGGAGCCCGGACACCGAGACATACGTCGCAGACTCCGTCCCACGGTGTGCAGCTGCACGAGGAGGGCGACGGGCTCAGATCCTCCCTCACGGGCGGGTGCCTCAGGTCGAGCAGGACCACGAGCGGGCCGATCATGGCCCCCGACACGAGCGCCCACGCGATCCACTGATCGGCCGGCTCGGCGCGCAACGACAGGAGACGCCCCGCCAAGATGGCGACCGCCGCGCCCAAGGCCCACCCCACGTGGTGCCGCGCGACGGTGAGGCGGCTTCGAGCTGGGTGAGCCGCCGCTCGGCGCGCCACGCCATCCTCGACACGTCACGGGAAAGCCCGTGCACCTTCGTGGCGATCCAGTGGTACCCGCCCTGCTTCCGACGGCAACTTGCGCACGCCTCTGCGAGCACATCGCGGGGCGCGCCACACACCTCACACCGAACGGAACGGACGACGGTCATTGAAGATTCAACGTCCACGCCGCTCCCGGATTCCAGAAACCGGACGTCGCCAGAACCGAGTCCCGAGGCTCTACCGCCGCCACGCGCGCCCCACGCGAAGGTGCGCGTCGACGAGGTCGTCCGACGGCAGGTTCTTGGGGCGAAGCGCCACCCGGCAATGGGTCACGCCCGGCTCGGCTTGGCTCTCGAGAACCACGAACCGGCCCCCCATCGGTTCGAGCAACGTCCGGTCGTAGCCCATTATGCGATGGCAAGCGTGCACGTCGCCGGTGCCGCGGAGCGGGCAGTGGATTCGGATCTCCGCGTAGGCCGTGTCGTCTTCGACATGCGTGACGGGCACGACCTTCGGGTTGGGCATCAAACGCTGCCACTGTGCACCGAGTTCCTCTGCGCTCAGCGCCCCTGTCCGCGCCCGCCGTGCCTTCAGCGCTCCGCGTGCGGTCAGTCGGAGCACGGGTGTGACGAGCGGCGCCGCCGGCGTGCGGGCGACGCGCGCGAGCAGCAAAAGGCCGATGTCGAACACGCGCGCTTCGAGGCGACGGCGAAGAGAGCGGGTCGACTTCACGGAGCGCGTCCATAGAGAGCCCGCTCACAGACTCCGGGAGTCCCAGAGCAATCGAAGTCCACGGGGCAGTATGAGTTGTCTTCGCAGTCGTAGGTGCACGTGCCGTCTGCGCCGCAGACGCCCCTGCTACCACAGTCGGCATCCCCTTCACACGGGGTGCGGATGACGGTGTTGAGGTAGGCTACGCAAGTAGTCTCGCCCCCCGGCAGGCAGACCGTGCGTGACTCTCCTGCCGGGTCCGCGCGGGGTCCGCTTTCGGGAAACCCAGGAGGGCATCCCGAGAAATCGAGCGGAAGACACCGACGAAGGAGCCCTGCGCCAATCACGCACACAGCGTCACCCTCACATTGCGCATTCGACTCGCAGGTCTCACACGGGCCGAGCAGACACGCCCCCTCCGAGGTGCACACGCCACTCTCGCAGGCAGCGTCGTTCCTGCACTCCACGCAGACTCCGCCCGTGCAGACTTCCCCGCCGCAATGCGCATCGTCTGTGCATTGCACGCATCTGCCGGCTTCGTCACAGAAGAGCGTATCGTCCTCACAGTGCAGGTCGGTCACACACTCCACACACGCGCCGTCCACGCACAGCCCAACGGGGCACACCTCGTCACACGTCTCAGGACCCGCGTCGTGCCCTGCATCGAGCAGACCCCCATCGAGATCCCCCGCATCGCGACGCCCGCCATCGGTAGGCCCCCCGTCGATGCGGCCCGCGTCGTTGCGGCCTGCATCCATGCCGCCGGCGTCACCCCCCTGCAACGCGCCGAGGTCGAGTGCGCACCCCATGAGCGTCGGCGCGCCGACCGCCAGGACGAGGCACACCATGCGTCGCGGCATTCGCATCAGAACCGCCCTTCCGTGATCACGCTCGTGGGGGACACCCGCACGGCGACGGACTCGCCGCTCGATCCCGTCGAGACGAGCAACACCGTCGCGAGCGCGGCGCTCAAGACCCCCACCGAGACGGCCGTGATCCAGAGGGCGTTGGAAGCGGTCACGGAGGCGTCGAGGTCCGCCACCACCTGATCGTCGCAGTCGGGGGCGCAGTCGTTCAACCGCTCGTCGTACGTCGTGGTGGCGTCTCCCCAGATCACGCCGGCCGCGATGGCCAGACCGGCGCTGACGGCCACGCCCACGCCGAGCGTGCCCGCGAACACGCCCCACCCGAGAGAGGTTGAGCTCGACGCGGGTTCAGGAGATGGGTCCGGCGCCTCCACCGCGACAGGATCCACGTCAGCCGAGACGCCCTCTGAGGGTTCTGTGTCGTCCCGCTCGAGCTGCCTCTCCACTGCATCGAGGTGCTGCCTCGCCGCGGCGAGGTCCTCCTCGGTCGACGCCCGCGCCACGTAGAACCGAAAGTGCTCGGCCGCGGCCTCGAAGTGGCCCACCCGCTCCTCGACCAACCCGAGATTGTAGCGAATGGCGGGGTTCTCGGTGAGGTCGTAGGCCTCCTGAAACCCCTGTCTCGCACCCACGTAGTCCTCCGCCGAGAACGCGGCCTGGCCCCGCTCGAAGGCCACACGCGCACGCTCCAGGCGCGCGTCCTGTGCCTGCGCAGCGGAGGCTTGAACAAGGACCACGACGGCAAGAGACGAAAACGCGTATCGCATCGCCCACGCATCGTACGCACCCCAAGTGAACGTGGCCAGCCGCCGCCCAGTGAACTCGGGATGGGATCCGAGCGGGAACCTGCGTCCCGCGGTCGACCGCGAACAAGTGCGCGCGCGCCTCCTGCGGCGAGGCGGCTATGATGCGCCGCATGCGGCTGGCGATCTTGTTGGGTCCGGACCTCAAGGAGACCCTTCAGTCCGATCCGGAGGCGCTCCGGGACGCGCTGGAGGAGTTCCACCCCGAGGACATCGCGGAGATCGTCGAAGAGCTCGACCTCGACGACATCACCGCGCTGTTCCGCGCGCTGCCGGAGGACTTCGGTGCCGAGGTCTACGAACGTCTGCCCTCCGAGACGCAGACCGACATCCTCGAGAAGCTCTCCGTCGGGGAAGCCGCGGAGCTGCTCGTCGAGCTCAGCCCCGACGATCTCGTCGACGTCGTTCAGGAGCTCCAGGAGGAGCGGGAGGACCTCGCCGAGGAGCTGCTCGAGCACCTCGAAGAGCACGAGCCCGAGGTCGCCGAAGAGTTCCGCGAGCTCTCCGTCTACGAGGAGGACGTCGCCGGCGGGCTGATGACGCCGGAGTTCGTGGGCCTCAGCCCCGACACGAAGATCTGGCAGGCCATCGAGGAGGTCCGGCGTCTCAGCATCGAGGAGGAGGTCGAGACGATCTCCTACATCTACGTCGTCTTCGCGCAGAAACTCGTCGGCGTCGTGTCGCTCCGCGACCTCATCCTCAAAGACCCCGGGCAAGTGCTGGCCGACGTGATGATGGAGAACGTCGTGAGCGTGCGGGCGGAGGACGACCAGGAGCTCGTCGCCAACACCATCGCCAAGTACGACTTCGCGGCCATCCCGGTGCTGGACGGTCAGGGCAACATGCTGGGCGTGGTGACGGTGGACGATGTGGTTGACGTCGTCATCGAAGAGGCGACGGAAGACGCACACATGATGGGCGCGGTCGGTCCGATCGACGACGGCTACCTCGACGTGTCGTTGCTCGAGATGTTCCGGTCGCGCGCGCCGTGGCTGGTCGTGCTGTTCCTGGGCGGCTTCTTGACGGCCACCGTGATGGAGCAGTTCGAGGGTCAGCTCGCGGCGGTGGTGCAGCTCGCGGTGTTCGTGCCGCTCATCATCAGCTCCGGCGGCAACGCCGGCTCCCAGTCGGCGTCGCTGGTCATCCGCGCCCTGGCGGTCGGCGACGTCGAGCCCAAGCACTGGCTCCGGGTGCTCGGCCGCGAGTCGGTCACGTCCGTCTCGCTCGGCCTCGTGGTCGGGGTGCTGGGCTTCGGCCGCGCGTTCTTCGCGTCGGACACCCAGGCGATCCCGCTGGCCGCCACGGTCGCGTCGGCGACGCTCGCGGTGGTCGTCGTGGGCAGCCTGGTGGGCTCGCTCCTGCCCCTCGGCATCCAGCGCGTGGGGCTCGACCCGGCCGTCAGCTCAACCCCGTTCGTCGCGTCGGTGGTCGATGTCGTCGGCCTGTTGCTCTACCTGAGCATCGCCGGCGCCCTCATGGGCGTGGGCTGAGGCCCTTAGTCCAAACAGCGCGGCGAAGGGCGCTCGCATCTGCCCGAAGAACCCGGAAGGATAGCGCTCCACCCCGGTGAAGCCGAGCTCCACGTCGGGCTCGTCCGCGGGCCAGTGCACGGTGCCGAACACCCAGTCCCAGACGCTCAGCGTCAGCCCGAAGTTCGCGCCGTAGCGACGCGGCAGCCCCTTGGCGTGATGCCAGAGGTGCATCTGCGGAGAGTTGAACACGTAGCGGAGCGGCCCGATGGGCACCCTCAGGTTCGCGTGGTTCAGGTGACCCACCGAGATGGCCAAGACATGCACGGCGAAGAACTCCTGCACGCCAAATCCGATCAACCCGAGCGGGATGTACTCCAGCGTGCGGTACACCACGGTCTCCACCCAGTGATAGCGGAGGTGCGCGGCGAACCCCATCTCCCGCACCGAGTGATGAACCTTGTGGAACTCCCACAGCGCGGGCACCCGGTGCAGCAGACGGTGAATCCAGTACTGCACGAAGTCCCGGAACACGAGCATCAGCACCAGCTGCGCCCACACTGGCAAGCTCGAGACATCGACGAGCGAGAGGGTCTCGATCCCCGCGGCCGTGCGGGCGTCGACAAAGAGCTGCGCCACCACGCTGGCGACCGCGTGGTAGCCGAGCAGCGAGAAGAGAAAGAAGTTGAACACCATGTAAAACGCGTCCAGCGCGAAGTCGCGACGGAAGCGCGCTTGCGAGGGGCGCCACGGCCTGGCGAGCTCCAGCGAGAACACGACCGCCGAGACGAGCCAGAGCAGGTAGAAGTAGCTCCGCCACGTCGGCTGCGTGATGTCGTCGACGAGGTACCGCGCGTAGCCGGTCAGGGCGCCGAGGAAGGTGTCGTACAAGCGGGCCATACGGCGCAGCTACGATGTAGACGCATCGCGGGCCGATCGCCACGGGACCCGGTAGCGCGAGCATCATCGAAGTGATAGCCCGCCAGCATGAACACCCGGACGCTAGGAAAGACGGACCTCGTGTTGAGCGAGATCACGCTCGGCACCTGGGGCCTCGCCGAACAGAGCTACGGGAAGGTCGAGCCCACCCGGCTTCGCGAGGTCATCGACGCCGCCTTGGAGATCGGGGTGACGACCTTCGACGTGGCGCCACTCTGGGGAGACGGCGCGGCGGAACAGACGCTCGGCGACGCGCTGAACGAAGCCGGAACCGAGGACGCGGTCGTGATCACCCGCGGAGGACGGCGCCGCCACGAGGGTGAGGTCGTCGGTGACTTCCGGGAGGACGCCCTGCGCCGGGACTGCGAGGCCTCGCTGGAGCGACTCGGGCGCGATCAGGTGGAGCTGTTCCTGCTTCACAACCCGAGCGACGACGTGATTCTCAAGGAAGACTGGCGTGGCGCTGTGGAGAGTCTGCTCGACGAGGGCAAGATCGGCGCCTGGGGCATCTCCGTCGGCGGAACCGAGGACGCGCGGCTCGCGATCCACGCAGGCGCCCAGGCGATCTGCTTGCCGCACAACCTGGCGTCGGCGCACCGCATCGACGACCTGCTCACCGAGCTGGCGACCGCCAACTGCGGTGTGCTCGCGCGGAGCCCTTTGATGTACGGCCTGTTGGCGGGGCAGTGGTCGGCGATGAAGCGCTTCGAGGACGAGGACCACCGCTCACGACGCTGGGGTCCGGACGCGTTCGACGCACGCGTGAGACAGATCCAGAAGCTGGAGTTCCTCGCCAACGGCGAACACGGCGACCTCGCCACCGCGGCCCTCCGCTATGTGCTCTCCAACAGCCTCGTCACCAGCGCGCTCGTCGGCGCCCGCACCCCCGCCCAGATCGACCACGCCGTGGCCGCGGCGGAACGAGGCGCGCCCTACATCAGCGACGACGACATGGCGAGGATCGCCAAGCTGATCGGCTGAGCGCCCTCAGGCGTCGCGCGTGTCGGCGGAACCAGCGTCCGAAGAACCAGCGTCCGAAGAACCAGCGTCCGAAGAACCAGCGTCCGAAGAACCAGCGTCCGAAGAACCAGCGTCCGAAGAACC
>JBGCFC010000165.1:0-7193 GCA_045106715.1 Sandaracinaceae bacterium | reverse complement strand
CTGCATCGTCTCGTCAGGCACACCCCAGGTGGACCCGGTCGCGCTCGTCGATCCGCCTCACGACGTCCGCCTCGGCGATCTAGTCGGTCTCGCGTCGGGTGTGGAGCATCAGCTTGCCGTAGAGGACGGGGCCGAGGGAGTCGACCATGAGCTTCTCGACCGTGTTGGCGATCTTCGCGCGCTCCGCTTCGGAGTCGTAGACGAACCCGATCCCCATGCCGGGCTCGTGCTCCTCGTTCGCTGTCTCTTCGGTGACGATCCACTGGACCTTGCCCTTGATCGCCAGCGGCCCGTCGAGCGTCGGGACGAGAAGATGGAACATGAACTCCGTCCCAATCCCGAGCGGGTTTTGGGTTCGGATGAACGTACCCCCACGGCTGATGTTCTTCGTGTAGTCCGCGAAGAACGAGTTCAGTCGCTTGTACTCGACCTTCAGGGCGATCGGGACGCGGACGTGTGTCCGCCGGTCGTCATCATCCACCCCCGCACGATAGTCGGGCGGAGGGGGCGCCGGCAAAATGTACGTGCGCCCAAGGGGACCGCGGCCTCCGGAGTCAGAGCCCCGTGAATGCTCCTGCCTCGCCCCTGTCCCTCGCTGATGCGGCGGCCGAAGACGCTATCGACAGCGCTCAGCCGGCCGACGGCGCGTGCGGCGTGGAGGAGTCTGGTGTGTTTCGCTGTGTTGCCGAGGTCAGGGCCGACGGGGTCAGGGCCCACGGGGCCAGGGTCGAGCGAGACGCGGAGGAGCGAACGGCCCGCCCGAAATGCCGGCGCTCTCCGGAGTCTGCTAGGCTTGCGCCCGCACTCGCCCACCCGGGGCAGGTGGTCTGGCAACGGATGAACGAGCCCAGCGAAGCACAGTTGCTCGAGGCGGCCCAAGGGGGGGACGCGCGTGCCTTCAGTCGCCTGGTGCGCATGCATCAGCGGCGCGTCTATGCGTGTGCCGTCCAGATGCTGGGCGACGGAGGCGATGCGGACGACGCCGTGCAGGAGACGTTCCTCCGAGCGTGGCGGGCGATCGCGCGCTTCGACGGCCGGAGTCAACTGTCCACGTGGCTGTACCGGGTCTGCGTGAACGTCTGCCTGAACCACATCCGCAAGCGAAAGCGGCACGACGCTTCGGACCTGAACGACCCTCGCGTGCCGGAGCCCACCGCGGATCCGAGCCAGGGGGGCAGCGACCCGGCGCGTGTACTGGAAGCACGCCAACTGCAGGGTCAGATCGGGACGGCGCTGGAAGGTCTGAGCGAGTCGCTCCGGACGACGGTGGTGCTGGTGCTTGTGCACGGGATGCCGCAGAAGGAGGCAGCCGAAGTGCTCGGCTGCTCCGAGGGGACGATCGCCTGGCGCATCCATGAAGCGCGCCGCCGACTTCGGTTGGCGCTGGCGGAGGACGACGAGGGGGGCTCCGAGAAGCAAGCCGGGAGGCGTGCATCATGAAGGAAGAGCTCATGAGACGGATCTCGGAAGCGCTGGACGCGCCCGGCGGGCTCGAGGCTGACGCTTCGCTCACGGCGGCGCTCGAGGCCGATGCCGAGGCCAGGGAATACGCCGCGGGTGTGCGCCGCGTGGATGCCGCGTTGGGGCTCTTTGGAGAGTCCGGCGCGGGGATGACGGGCGGCGCCGACTGGGACACGCGAGTGGATTGGGAAGCCATGGCGTCCCGGATCGACGCGCAGATCGACGCGATGCCGGCTCTCGAAGACATCGGCGACCCGACCGCGCCGCCGGTGTTCGAGGACGTGGAGACGGAGCGCTTCGTGGCCGCTGCCGAAGGCGTGGCGTTCGAGGCTGCTCCGCCACGGGTCGAGCCCGTGCTCGTGGGAGCCAGGTCCGCAACGCCGCCCGCGCCCGTCGTGGATCTCGCGTCACGGCGTCGGCAGCGGAACATGTGGATCGCGAGCGTCGGGGGATTGGCGGCCGCGGCGGCGGTCGCGCTCGGCCTGACGGCGGGCATGTCGCTCGACGGAGATTTGCAAGCCGAGAGCGCCCCCGCCGGCGACGCCCCAGCCTCGGCCGTGGCCGCCGCGCCGGAATCTCCCACAGAGGAAGACGAGAGCCTCGACATGGGTTACCAGGCGTCGGAGCAGCGCACGCAGACCGTCGCCGCGAACGATCCCGCGCCGTTCGCGGCCGATCTTGCGGAAGGGTCGACTTCCCAAGCGGGCGGCGTTGCTTGGGGCCGCACGGAGTCTCGGCGCCGGCGGCGCAGTGCGGCGAGGCCGATGGCGCGCGCGGCGGGTGGGGCACTCGGGCTCTCCGGCAGCACGAGCACACCCAGGCCTACGGGCGCCGTGCATGGGGCCGCCATCGAGCCCGGGGCCCCCGTCGACAACGCCTGGGCGAACGAGCCGAGCCCTGAGCCAACGGCGCGGCCGCCCGCTCCGGCTCCGCGTCTCGCGCCGAGCACCGCGCGGGGGGCTGCGGGGGGCGCGCCCGATGAAGGGGCGGCCCGCGCCGCACTGGCGAGCGTGACCGATCAAGTCCGGCGCTGCATGGGTCCCGACCGAGAGGTGGCGCGGATTCGCGTGCAGGTGGACGCCAACGGGCGTGTCCGTCACGCGGAGGTCCAGCCCCCCTTCACCGGAAGTGCGGCGGCTTGCATGGTCGCGGCGGTGCGTTCCGTTCGCATGCCCACGGGCCCCGCCTCGGGCTACGAAATCGGCCACGCGTACCGTCCTCAACCGGTGGCGGGAAGCCCGCGGGGAGGGCGTGCCGTCGGGGCTGCTCACCGTGCACGACGGGCGGCCCCCGCGCCTCGCCCGTCCACGCTGTCCGACCCCTTCTAGAAGGGGGAACGACCCACGCGCGCCCCTCCGAACTCCGCTTCGACCCGATCGCCGCTCACCTCTCGACAAGCGGCCCGGCGGGGCTGAATGGCGCGCGTGGGGTATGCTTCGCCCCGCGTGTCGGCCCCGATCCCGTTCGGCAACTACGAGCTTCTCGAGCGCATCGCTGAGGGAGGCATGGCCGAGGTGTGGCGCGCGCGCTCGCTCGGCGCGGCGGGCTTCGAGAAGGTGGTGGTGGTCAAGCGCGTCTTGCCGTCGCTTCTGGCCCGCCCTGGCTTCGCCGAGTTGCTGGTTCGGGAGGCCAAGATCGCCGCTCGGCTCAGCCACCCCAACGTGGTCCAGATCTTCGACCTCGGGGAACAGGACGGCAGCTACTTCATCGCGATGGAGTACCTGCGGGGCCGTGACCTGGCGGCCGCCCTCGGATACCGATCCGTCTCGGAGAGCCCCCTCAGTCTCCCGATGCGCGTGTGGATCGCGGCCGAGGTGGCCAAGGCGCTCGACTATGCGCATCGCGCGCGTGGTGAGGACGGAGGGCCGCTCTCCATCGTGCACCGCGACGTCAGCCCGCAAAACGTGCTGCTGGGCTTCGAGGGCGAGGTCAAGGTAGCGGACTTCGGCATCTCCCGCGCCGATGAGCCTGGGCTCGGACGCGGCGAGGACCCGAAGATCCTCCGGGGCAAGTACGCCTACATGTCTCCCGAGCAGGCACGTGGGGAACCGCTCGATCGCAGGAGCGACCTCTTCTCGTTCGGCATCCTGCTGTTCGAGCTCCTGACGCGCCGCCGGATGTTCCGCGGGCGAACGTCGCAGGAGACGCTCGAGCTGGTGCGCGCGGCCAAGCTCCCGGATTGGCAGAAGCGGCTCCCCCTCGACGCCGTCGTGCCGATCCTCGAGCGGTGCCTGGACGCCGATCGGAGCGCGCGCTGGGATTCCGCTGGCGAGATCTACGAGGCCCTGACCCGCTTGCTCTTCTCGCTCGGTGAACCCGTCGGGCAGACGGACTTGGCGCGGGCGATGCGCGAGATGTTCCCGCCGACGGACCAGCTGAGCCCCAACAAGTTGAGGGTGGACCTGCTCATTCGCGCGTACGACGACGCGACCTCTGCGGGGACCTCCATCCTCGCGAGCGACTCCGAGGAGGTCCGGACGGCGCGTACAGCTGCGCTGCCCAGCCGGCGGCAAGATCGCGAGAATCGGCGGCTCGCGTTCCTGGTGGCCGACCGCCGCCCCGGCGAGGCGAGCCTCTTCGACAGCATCGTGGAGGAAACGGGCGGCGCCTGTCTGACCGCGGCGCCGAGCATGCGGATCGCGGCGTTCGGGGTCTCGGGCATGGAGAGGGCGGTGGGGCACGCGGCGCGCTGTGCGCTGGAGTTGCGTCGGCGCGGGCGTCTCGAGGGGCCGGCGAGGCTCGAGCGCGCGCCTCCGATGGCCGTGGTCGCCGGGTTGGCGCAGGTGCTCGCCGGCAGCCCGGTGGACGTCGAAGACGTGACCCTCGAGCGTGCTGGCCGGTTGCTGCGCACGACCTCGGCGGGCGAGATTCGCCTCGGACCCGACCTCGCAGGCGAGCTGGGCCGCGACTTCCGCTTTCGGGCGGAGGAGCGGGCGCTGGTGCTGGAGGGCTACCGTGCTCGAAAGGACCGGGCGGCGGGCGAGCTGCGTGGCCGCGCCCCGTTCGTGGGACATAGAGAGGTGCTGCGCGCGCTCTCGGGCCACCTGCTGGACGCGGCGCGGGGCACCGGGCGCTGGGTGCACCTCGTCGGAGAGCCGGGCGTCGGCAAGTCCCGGCTGCTGGCGGAGTTGCGCGCGGCCGCCGCACCGAAGGACTTCGTGTTTCTGCATGGACGGGCGGACGAAGCGGAGATGGGGCGGAGCTTCGGCGCGTTGGCGGACCTGCTCTGGGACCTCGCGGGCATCGAGCCGGAGGACGCGCCGCAACAGCGCTACGCGAAGGTGGACCGGCTGAAGGTGCTGGGGCTCGCGCCGCGTGAGGTGCGCAGCCTCGGGGAACTCATGGGCCTGGCGTACCCACTTCCACCGGGGGACCGAGAGTGTCGGCCACGCGCGGTGGAAGTCGCGCTCACGATCCGCAAGGCCATCCGCGCGCTCTCCAAGGACCGCGTGGTGGTCCTCGCCCTGGAAGACCTGCAGTGGATGGACGACGCCACCACGCAGATCTTGCCGCTGTTGGTCAGCGGGCTGATCGAGTCACGTGTGGTGCTGCTCCTGAGCGGACGTCCCGGCACGGTAGGACCGTTGCCCGCCAAGGCCGACCTCGTCGAGCTGACTCCCCTCGACCCTCGGGACACGGGCCGCCTTCTCGCCCATTCGCTCGGGGTCCGTGACGTCGGCCCTCGACTCGCGTCGTGGGCACACACCGAGACGGGCGGGATCCCGGCGTGGATCGAGCAGGTCGCCGACGCGGTGCGCGCGCGGGTGCGCATCCAAGAACACGTGGCGGAGCTGGAGGGAGACGAACCGCTGCCGGTCCCGGAAGGGGTCGGCGCGGTCGTGGCGGCGCGCATCGAGCGACTCCGGCCGGCGGATGCCGCGTTGTTGCGGGTGGCGTCGGCGCTGGGTGGCACCGTGGAGGTGTCCCTCATCTCGGCGGCGGAGGGGTTTGTCGGGCACACCGAGCGCCCCGCGATCCGGCGGCTGCTCGTGCGGCGACTGCTCGTCTCGGAGGACGCGATGGCGCCGCCTCCCGAGCGACTCGGAGCGTGGGGCGGCGACGAGGACGACGAGCGACTTCCGTCGCGTGTACGGGTGGCGAGCGAGCTGCTTCGTCGCGCCGTGCTCGATGACATGGACGCGATGGAGCGCACGAGTCTGCACGGGCGGATCGTCGCGACGCTGGAGCGACTCGGGCACGATGCCGATCTCGAGGGGCTCTCGCGTCTCGCGACCCACGCGCGGCTGGCCGGCGAACTGGAGCGGGCGACGCGCTACAGCCAGCTCGCGGCGGCGACAGCCCGTGAGGCAGGTCGACCTGAGGTGGCAGCCCGTCACGCCGCCGATGCGGCGCGTCAGATGCGTGCGGCGGGGGAACACGACGAGGCCTTCAAGCTGGCGGTGCGTGCCGCCGAGGACGGTCTGCAGGCGGGCGCGCTGGAGCTGACGGACAGCATCCTCTCGCCGCTTCACGAGGACGCCACCACGCCTCGCGCGGAGGTGGAGCTGGGCCTCCTTCGTGCCCGCTTGGCGCACCGTCGGCTCGAGGCGCAGACGGCGGCGAAGGTCCTCAGCGACTTGCCGCTGTCCGAGGTGGGGCCCGAACTACGTGCCGCGGCTCGCTTGATCCTCGGCTGGTCGATGCTCGAGCTCGGGCGGTTGGAGGAGGCCATCGAGACGCTGTCCGGCGCAGGTCGCGGCGTGGGTGGGCTGTACGAGGGGCGCTCGCTCGCTGCGTTGGCGCTCGCGTTGGCCTGGTCCGATCGGCTCACGGAAGCGGATCGGGCTGTGTCTCGCTCCCTCGCCGTGGCGGCCCGCATCGGAGAGGCGCACCTGCGCTACGCATCCCTCGCGTCCATGGCGGCGCTCCATGTCTCGCGGGGCGAGGACGAGGACGCGTCGGACCGTTTTGGTGAGGCCCTCGAAGTGGCGTTGACCGCGGACGCGCACGTGCAGGTCCCGATGCTGGCGGGGCTCGCCGCGTTGGCCGCGCTCGACGCAGGCCAGGACGAGGAGGCCGCGCGTCGCGCTGCGGTGTGCGTGGCGCAGGCCAGGACGCTGCGCCACGAAGGCTGGGAGCGGATCGGCCGGGGGGTGCGCGGCATCGCGACGGATTCGCCGGAAGACGTGTCGCAAGACCTCCGCGATTCGGCGCGCCGATTGGAGTCGATTCACCGCCCGCTCGAGGCGCTCTTCGCATACAGCCTCCTGTCGAAGCGGCACGCACGGCGGGGACGAAACGCGGCCTCGGCACAGAGCCTCCAGCGGGCCATCGCGCTCGCCCGCGAGGCCGGCTTTACTGCGCTCGCGCGGCGTCTGGAACGGTCGCCGTCCGCGCGTCAGGACCCACCTTGACTCACCCCGGGGCCCACCATAGGCTGCCCGGCCCCGCATGGGGCAAGAGCTACCATGACCGAACAAAACGACTCGCCGGAGACCGAGGCCCAGGCGGCCAACGACTCCTCTCCCGCCGACGCCGCGGCGCCCTCGAGCGCTGCGCCGGCTGACACCTCCACCATCCAAGCCGATGGGCAGGCAAGCGCCGCCGTCGCGTCTTCCGAAGCTGCGTCTTCCGCGTCTTCCGAGGCTGCGTCTTCCGAGGCTGCGTCTTCCGAGGCTGCGTCTTCCGCGGCTGCGTCTTCCGAGGCTGCGTCTTCCGAGGCTGCGTCTTCCGAGGCTGCGTCTTCCGAGGCTGCGTCTTCCGAGGCTGCGTCTTCCGAGGCTGCGTCTTCC
>JBGCFC010000164.1:0-3368 GCA_045106715.1 Sandaracinaceae bacterium | reverse complement strand
GCACCACGGCCACGCCGTCCGCCTCGAGCCCGGCGCGGCGGGCTTCCACCACCCAGGGGAACCCCGGCTCGAACGCCATGGAGGGCACGCGCCGCACCGCTTGCTGGGCGGAGGCCGCGTTTTGGTACACGCCTTCCACGACGGCGACCGACGGCGGCGGACACGGGAGCTCGTAGTCGTACCAGCCGATCGTGGTCCAATACATGCCCGCCGGGAGCGCGCCCTCCGGCGAGGCGCAGCGCGACTGAGCAGCAGCGCGAGAGCCGCAGGCGCTCAGCAAAACGACCACAAACAGGGGGGCGGCAACACGCCAGGCAGACCGCAGCATGCCGTTGGTACGCCCCCCCGGACCGGCTCCTTCCCGCCCGACGCCTTCTCAGCGCAACACTTCTTCGCAATGAGGATTCTTGCCGTCGCCGCGGACCGCTCCAGAGTAGAGGCGTGCCTCTCCCTCTTCGCATCGCTCTGTTCATCGCTGCTGTCCTCGTGCTCATCGTCGGCACGTCGGTCTACGTCCACCGCCGCGCGTCGGCGCTGCTGAGGCTGGGGCGCACCGGCAAGCGGGTGCTCGCGGCCGTCTTCGTGGTGGGTCCGATCAGCATGATGCTCGCGCGAAGCCTCGAGCCCTCGCTGCCGCGGGAGGGGTCGGCCGCGCTCGGCATCCTCGGAGCCACGATCGTGCTGGGGGTCTGGATCTCCACCGTGCTGCTCTGGGCGGTGGACGTGCCGGCGTGGCTGGCCAACCGCGTCGCGCAGTTTCGGAAGGGCGACGAGGCCAGCGCCGCGCTCGACTCGTCCGCGACCGAGCCGCACGCCGAACGGGCCGAGCCCGAGGAGGCTCCGCCAGCCGACGCCTCGGCTCCCGCGCTCGCCTCCGCCCTTCCCCTCAGCCGGCGCAGCGTGTTGCGTCAGAGCGCCACCGGAGCTGCACTGTCGCTTGGGTTCGGCAGCTCGGTCTACGGATCGCTGTTCGGCCGGCACGACTACGATCTCCACGAAGTCCCGATCGCCATCCCCGGCCTCCCGCGCCAGCTCGACGGCTACCGCATCGCGCAGATCTCCGACATTCACGTGGGCACCTATGTCGGCGAGCGAGAGCTCCGAAGCGCGGTGGAGCTCATGCGCCGCGCGCGCCCCGACCTCATCGTCATGACGGGTGACCTCGTCGACCACGACGTGGCCTACGCCCCGCAGCTCGGGCGGCTCGTGCGTTCGTTCAGCGAACTCCCCGTCCGGGACGGCGTGGCCATCATCCCGGGCAACCACGACTACTACGCGGGCGTCGACGAGGTGCTCCGCGCCTGCGCCGAAGGCGGCGGTCGGGTGCTCCGCAACAGCGGACGGCTGATCGGCGACCCGGGCGCCAGCTTCGGGCTCATCGGCGTCGACGACGGCTGGGCCGAGCGCAACGGCTACCCGGGCGGTCCCGACCTCGACCGCGCGCTCGCGATGGTGCCGGACGACGTGCCCAAGGTGCTGCTCTGCCACAACCCCGTGTTCTTCCCCGAGGCCCGCGGACGGATCGCGCTGCAACTCAGCGGCCACACGCACGGCGGGCAGGTCAACCTCGGGCTTCGCCCGGCGGAGTTGGTGCTCGACTACGTGGAGGGCGTGTACACGGAGGAGGGCTCGCAGCTCTACGTGAACCGCGGGTTCGGCACCGCAGGCCCTCCGTCACGCGTGCAGGCGCCACCGGAGGTCAACGTGGTCGTTCTGACCTCCGCCTGAGCGCGCCTCCTCACGTCCTGGACGGCCCTGCTCGCGCCGTGTCCTCCTCGTGGGGGGCGAACCCCACGAGGAGGACACGAAACCAAGTTTCCTCAGCGGTACGCCGCGATGAACCACTGCTTCGCCACCGCGGTCACGGCTTTGTTGATCTGTTTCCACTCGAGTCCGGCGGCGGCGAGGTCGTCCGCGCTCTCTTTGCGAACGTCTTGCCCCACCCACCTGAGGAAGGCGCCCATGTCCTTCATCGCCGGCGGCCCTGCACACACCTCCGAGACCCCCTGCGCGAAACGCCCCTCGGTTGCGAACGTCGCTACGAACGCCTCGACGGATCGGGCGACTTCGGGATCGACCTCCACGGCCTGTTTGGCCTTGCGCACCCGGTGCTTCTCGCCCTTCGCTTTGAAGAGAAGCGCCGTGATCGCGCCGCGCGCGCTCGAGTCGATCTGGGGGTAGAGCACGATCCCTTCCCCCGTCCCCGCGATTCCGAAGACCTCCTGGACCCACGGGTCGTTCTGTTCCACCTCGGCCACCAGACGGTTCAGCGTGTCCGCGGCCGTCTCCGGCGCGTCGAACGGGACGTCGATCGGCTCGGCGTACCAGGGCAGGACGAAGACGTCGGGGTGTTCCGGGACCCGCGCCGCGATGGCGTCGGGCTCGATGAGCAGCGTTGCTTCGGTCTCGTGATGGTCGCCGAGCTGCGCCGCGAACACCGCGAACACCTTGCGGTCCAGCCGCGTGACCGAGACGCCACGTTGGATCCCCGGTCCGCACCACTCGCCGTAGAAGATCAACGGCTCCCCGGACCGCGCGACAGCGGCGAAGGCGTCGTAGTTCGCCATCACCCACGCGGCGAATCCCAGGTTGTCCGAGGCCTCGGTCAGCACGTGGTTCCGGCCCTGCGCGACCACCGTTCCGTCCGGGTGCACCTGGACGGCGGCGTTCGTGCCGTGCAGCTTCACCTTCGCGCGGTAGGTGACCGTCGGTGGCGACTGCCCTTCGAGCGCGGCCTGCGCCACGACATGAGCCTTGATGTTGTGGAGCAGCTCGATGCTGCTCCACTTGAGCACTCGTCCTTTTCCGAAGGCACGCTCCGGTTGGCAGCGCCCCTCGGAGAGGTCGGTCCCCGCCGGCTCGTCGACGACCCCCATCGCCATGCCGAACGACTCCACCCCGCGCAGCTTCGCGCGTCGGATGCGCGTTCCATCAAGCAGCGTGGTTCCGACCAACGCCACCGCCGCGACGTCACCCAACCGGTACGCGTGCTCCTGGTTTGCAACGACCTGTGTGGACGCGCGGCCGGGCGCCTCGAAGGTGTAGACCCGGATGGCGGCGGCGTCGGGGTGGACGGAGACCGAGGTCACCTGCATTGCAAGAATCGGCATGGCGGGCTCCAAACAAAAAGACCCCCTCCGGCGGTGCCAAGAGGGGGTCGTCAGACGGGCTGTGGGTTCAGCTCAGCGTCGATCCCTCTCGGTCACATAAGTCTCCGCCCGACGCGCTGCGGCGCGAAGCGGAGCGATGGAGAGGTGTGTCGATGCACGTGCGCCAAAACGAACGGCGGCAGTTTCAAGAGCAACCACGGGATCGAAGGCACCTCTATCCCCAAACCTGTGGCAAGTTGAAAAAAAAAACAACAACAC
>JBGCFC010000163.1:0-5024 GCA_045106715.1 Sandaracinaceae bacterium | reverse complement strand
CAACGCCAAGCGCAAGAGGCGCAAGCGCGCGAAGCGCGGCATTGACGCCGTGGCCTTCGATCCGAACCGCGCGCGTCTCGACGCCCTCGTCGGCGGAGGTGACCGATGAGTGCGCCGCGCTGGCTCACCCACTTCGGGCTGCAGAGCCCGCCCTTCACCAAGGCCGTCGCCGACGAAGACCTGTGGGTGCCGACGTCACGCGAGGCGGTGATCGACCGCCTCGTCGACGGCTGCCACGAGCGTGGCCACATCTTGCTCACCGGAGAGCCCGGCATCGGCAAGACCAGCGTGCTCCGCGCCTTGCGCCATCGCCTCCCCGAGGCCGGCTTCCGCCTGACCTACTGCCACAACGCCACCCTCGGTCGACGCGACTTCTACCGCCAGCTCTGCCTCGCGCTTGGCCTGAGTCCGAGCGCCACCGCGGCCGCCGTCTTCTACGCCATCAACCAGCACGTCCGTGAGCTCGGCGAGGAGCGCGTGCACCCCGTCTTCCTCCTCGACGAGGCCCACCTGCTCAACCAGCAGGTCCTCGAGCACCTCCACATCCTGAGCAACTACGAGTGGGACTCGGCGCCGCTGCTCAGCCTCGTCCTCGTCGGGCTGCCCGAGCTGCGTGACCGCATGCGGCTCCGAAAGAACCGGTCGCTCTACTCCCGGATCCACACGCGACTGCACCTCGGCGACGCCGTGCCCGCCGACACCTTCGAGTACGTCGAGCACCGCCTCCGGCTCGCGGGATCGACGAAGGACCCCTTCGACGGAGATGCGCTGGCGCTTCTGCACGAAGCCTCCAGCGGCCGCCTCCGCGACATCGACCGCATTGCCACCGACGCGCTGAAAAGGGCCTCCCGGAAGAAGCTCAAGCGCGTCGACCGCAAGCTCATCGAGGCCGCCGTCGACCCCGATAAGCTCGACTGATTCAAGCGACCTGTGCGATGGCCATCGTGCGGCTGGCGGACTCCCGTCGGGCTGCGCGATGGCCGTCGTCCGCCATGCTCGCGATGGCCATCATCGGGGTGGCGGCTCTCGTGCAGGCTCTGGGATGTCCATCGCTCAGCCTGCGTGGAACGCCATCAGTCAGGCTGCTCGGCAACACTCGGCCGCGAGGGCGGAGGACGTGTCGAGGAACCGCCTCAGGGCGTCGATCGCTTCGCGCTCCTGCCCCGGAACCCGGCTCAGGGCGTTGCCCGCGCTCCACAGCGCGACGGGGGCCCGCTCCATCTCCGCGCCCTCCATGACGTCGTAGAGCTCGAGATAGCGTTGACCGGCGAGGGCGTAGCGCTCCTCGTCCTCGTGGCCCTGCGCCTCGGCGAGCAGAGACCGGGCTTGGTCATCGTCCTGTGCCCGCACCGCGGAGGGGGCGAGAGCAGCGAGGAGCGCGCCGACCAGGATGAGCGTGTTCGTTCGGGTGGTGGTCATGGTTTTCTCAGAAGCCGAAGTCGCCTGTGGTGGCGCGGCGTCGGCCACGCGAAGGGGTAGGGCGCTCTTCCCCGAGGGGGCGCACCTGAGGGGTGGGAGCCGTCCCGCGGCCTGCTCGCCTGCCGCGACGGACCGGAGCGGGGGCTTCGGCCTCTGGAGGCGCAACCCCCTCGGCAGGAGGCGCTACCTCGATCGGAGCAGGCACCTCCGCGACGGGTTCTGCCGCCTCGGCCTCGGCACCTGGCTCGTTGGAGACGGTGGCGCTCTCCGCCGTCGCCGGGTCCGACTCGGCGCTGGTGTCGCCGGCTACCGGAGGCGCGCTCTCCTCCGCAGCCACGGTCGTCGGGGTCTCGTCCGGGGGGGCCTGCGTGGCATTACTGAACACAAAGCCCGCTACGGCGGACAGGACGGCCAGCAGGACGACGCCCCCGCCGAGGGCGGCCCAGAGGACAGGCCGAGCCCCAGAAGGGGCCTGAGGGGCCGCGTAGGCCCCGCTGTGGCCCGTGATGGGCCCTGGATGGCTCGGATGGGCCTGGTAGACCGGAGGCACCGGGGCCAGAGCGGCCGTCTGGGCCTGGCCTGCCTGGGGGCGCGCATTGGCGGTCACTCCGGCGCCGGTCGTGGGCTCCGTGCCATCCCGCCGGGTCGCGGGGTCGATCCGCCTCCGGCTCGAGCGCGAGGGCAGGTCTCCCGTATCCATGTCAGGTGGCTGGAGCGCTCGGTGCGTGTCGGAATCGCCGCCGTAGTGGGCCTTCACCAACTCGGCGAGCTGTTCCTTGGCGGTGTCGAGGTCGCCTACGAGCTCGCGCACGATGTTCTTGAGCGGCCGGATGAGCTCCTTGGCGCTTGCGGGTCGGTCGTCCTGGTTGACCTGGACCATCTGCTCCAGCATTGCGGTCAGCGCCGGCGGAGTGCCTGTGGGCACGAGTTCGGCGACAGGCGGCCGGTCTCCCTGAAACACCCTGTAAATCAGGCTCGCGAACTGCTCCCCCGGCTTGCTGGGGAAGAGCTGGCGACCCGAGAGGGCGAGGGTCAGGGTGGTGCCGACGGCCGACCCAAGCTCCGGCCGACATGCACCCCATCTTCAATCGGGGCTTTCTCGCCGAGACCTTCGCGTGCCTGTTCCTCATCGGGGCCGGCTTCGCGGCGGGGTGGGCGCTCGCGCCGAAACTCCTCACGGGTCTCGCCGGGCTGCTCGGGGTCGGCGCGCTCGTGGCCACCAGCCCGACCGACCGTCTCTTTGTGTCGCTCAAGCTGGCGTTCCCCTGCGCACTGCCTGGTGCGGTGACCTGGGTGGCGCTGTTGATCTACCGCGGACGGGCTCACATGCGCCCCCCCGTCCGAGGCCTCGCCCTGCTGCTGCTCCTGCCGTGGGCCGTCGGGCTGGTCGCCGAAGCGTGCCGGGCGGCCCGGGTCGGGTGGGCGCTCTCCTCGATGCCGACCTACGGGGTTGAGGCGATCCTCGCGGTGACCGAGTTCGCGCCCGGCACCTGGGCAAGCCGCTCCATCGTCGGCGCGGCCGTGCTGCTCTGGATCGCGGTGTTCCGGTATTCCGTCCGGCCACCCAAGGAGGGGTAGCGAGCGCGCCTCGTCGGAAGCTTCGAGCGCCGCGGGCGTACGCTAGGAGGAACATGACGCACACGACACTCACTTGCGTGCTCCTGGTCTCGGTCATCGGCTGTGGCCAACCGGCTGAACCGGAACCCGATCCGCTCGCGCAGGGGTGGCACGCCGCCCAGGCAGGGGATCATGAGCGTGCCGCTACCCACTACGCTCGCGCCTCGGCGGCGCAGCCGCAGGAGCCCGCGGCTTGGCTGGGGAGCGCGAGGGAGGCGCTGCGAAATGCGCAACCGGCCGAGGCACGCGACGCGGCGACGCGGGCAGTCGAGCTCGTGCCCGAGTCCGCGGACGCACACGAGTTGCTCGGACGCGCGCTGCTCGCTCTCCCGGGCGCCGACGCTCCGGAGGAGGAAGGCGAGGCCACCGCGCAGGCCGAGTTGGCTCGCGCGCTGGAGCTCGCGCCTGAGCGCTCGCGTCTCCACTTCCCCCTCGCTCGTGCTCTCGAGCGCGCGGGCGATCCGGACGCCGCGATCGAGGCCTACCGCGCTGCTGCGGAGGCTGGCGCGCAGCCCGCACGTTCGCTCGTGGCGGCGGCGCGCACTCGCCTCGACACGTTTGGCGGGCGTCGCGTTCCCGAGGACGTTCTCGCCGAGCTCGAGCAGGAGCTTGATCGGGCCGAGGCGCTCGCGGCTGAGGACCAAGCGGCGCAGGGGGCCATCCGCGGGCTTCGGCGCCGCATCGAACGCAAGCGTGCGCCCGCGCTTCTGCTCGGGACGATGGGAGACCGGGAGGGCCGCGCGGCCATGGACCACCGAATCGCCGAGAACGCGGGGCTGCTGGTGGCGCTGTCGGCGGGGCGCGACTCTTCCCTCTCCGACGTGTTTGGCCATGGGAACCCGGGGCTCGGCGCGAGCGACATACTCGGGGGGCTGACGGGCGCCCCCGTTGGTGACGCGTCGGGTCTCGGTGCGGATCTGAGCCAGCGACATGGCGCGGGCGGAACCGGAGCCGCGACCGGTCTGGGTGGCCTCGGCTCACTCGACCGGGCCGGACCTCCGCGGGACCTCGGTGAGGTCCGACAGGCCCAGCCACGCGTGACCGGTGCACTTGCCGCCGCAACGGTTCAGCCCGTGCTGCGGCGGCTTCTGAGCGCGGTGCGGTACTGCTACCAGCGCGAACGCGCCCGCGAAAGCGACCTCGCCGGTCGGCTCGCGGTGACCCTCGACGTCAGTCCGGCCGGCGTCACCGAGCGCGCCCGCGCCGTCGACAATACGATTGGGTCCACGGTGGCCAGCTGCGTGACCCGCGTCGTGCGGCGGGCTCGGTTTCCCAGCGCGAGCGAGACGTCTACCGTCGAAGTCAGCTACACGTTCGAGTGAGTGCGGCCCTCATGTGCCGATGAGGTCGGCGCCTTTTTCGGCGATCATCACGGTGGGTGCGTTGGTGTTGCCGGCCACGATCGACGGCATGACGGACGCGTCGCAAACGCGCAGCCCTTCCACGCCGCGCACCCGGAGCGACGGGTCCAGCGGCGCGCCGTAGAAAAAGGCGGGCTACATGATAAAAGACACCCAGTGCGCCGGGATAAACCGGCAAGTTGCAGAGAATGGAAGAGTCTTACACCAAAGGAGTAGCGACCCATGGTGACCCCGAGTCATGCGTGGCGGCCCGCAAGGTCCGTGGCGAAGCGTTGACAGGGGCACGTGCGGGCGGAGTGATTGAGCCGCGAAATATTGAGACCAGGACGCCGACGCCGTTGGGTGAAGCGGAAGGCCACACGGGAGGGCGCGCTTTCGCGAGCGTCCTACCGGTCCTGCGCGGTCGCAGAGCTCATGCACGCACGGAAGCAGCTTGCGCGAGAACCGGGAGATCCCTGCCACCTCCGGAACCGATGGCGGTCCGGAGCGGCTCGAGAAGGCCAGTGGTTGTACTTCGAGCGTGTACGTGACGGGGAAGTCGGACGAGCCCGTAGTAGTGACGAAGCCCCCGAACAACGGCCCCGCCACGGCGGGGAGAGCGGAGGGGGTGGAGCGAAGGGGCTCGGC
>JBGCFC010000162.1:0-3216 GCA_045106715.1 Sandaracinaceae bacterium | reverse complement strand
TCGTTCCAGAACCGCCGCTCGTGGGGACGGAGGCCCTCGGTCGATACGCCGGTCGGCGGCGGCCGGCACTCCCCTCGCTCCGCGCAGGCCTCGAAGGCACTCACGGTGACTTCCGTTCGGTCGATGCAGAAGGACTCAACGTTCTCCGTCTCGTCTCCGATGCGGACCGAGCTGCCCTCGACGAGGACCCGGGAGTCTCTGCAGCTGGGTGCCGATGTCGGCAAGGCGGGGTCGGCCGATGCCACGGAGGCTGCGGGCTCCGGGTCCGGCGGTGCCGCTGCCACAGGTTCGTCACTCGGCGCCTCGTCCCCGCTCAGAGCCACCGCGCCAACCAACGTGACCGCGAGGAGGCCGAGAAGTCCGACAGCAAACACCGCGGCGGCGAGCCCCATCGACGGGCCCCTACCGGATGACTCCAGAGTGGGTGCGGTTGGCTCGGCGACCGGTGCGGCAGCGCTCGCGCTCGGCGGTTCACCTGGATCGTTCGGAGGGGGGGCGGGCGCCGCGGCCGGCAGCGGCGCGGTCGCTTCGACCCGAAAGCCCAACCGGGGGTCGGGCTCTGCATCGATGAAGGGGCGCAGGGCGTCGGCGACTTCGCGGGCGCTCGCCGGGCGGATCCCAGGGTCCATCGCGATCAGCCGATCGCAGAGTTCGATTATCGGGGCGGGGAGGTCGGGGCGGCTGTCGGCCAGTGAAGGGCGCTCTGGACTGCAGATCCGCATGAGCAGCATCGGCAGGTCAGCCGCCTGCACCGGGAATCGCCCGGCGAGCATCCGAAAGAGGATCACCCCAATGGTGTAGAGGTCGCTGCGGTGGTCGACGCTCTTCGTGGAGCGGGCCTGCTCGGGCGACATGTAGCTGGCGGTGCCCAGAATCATCCGGGTGCCCGTGAGCTGCTCGCCGTGATCGTCGTGCGCACCGGACTGGAACTTCGAGATCCCGAAGTCGAGCACCTTCACGAAGTCATCGCGACCGTGGCGCTCGATGAGGAAGATGTTCGCGGGCTTGAGATCGCGGTGCACGATCCCCTTGGCGTGCGCGCCGTCCAACGCGTCGCAGATCTGCGCCAGGATCGACGCGACGCGACCGAGCGGCTGCCGCCCGGACTTGAGCTCGTCCGACCAGTCGTGACCCTTGAGGAACTCGAGCACCATGAAGCTCCCGCCGTCCGGGAGATCCCCCATATCGAGAACCTCGATGATGTGCGGGTTCCCGATCGCCGTCGCAGCCTTGGCCTCGCGCTGGAAGCGCGCCACGACCGCCTGGTCCTTGGCGAACTGGGGGTGCAGCACCTTGATGGCGACCCGGCGGTCGATCTTGATGTTGACCGCCTCGTAGACGGCCCCCATCCCCCCCTCACCGAGCAGGCGCTCGACGCGGTAGCGGTCCTGAAGAACCTGTCCGACCATCGGATCCGTCATCACGCGACATATAGCAGGTCAGCGACGCAGATGAGGCCCAGGGGCCGATCGAACATGTACCTTGCGCGCGAGAGGTTGTGCCTCCTCAAGACTCCGTCCGAGGCGTGATCGCTGGACGTTTCACCCTGCGCCGTGTCGCCGCATCACAGCAGAGTTGGTGCGCAACTACGCGAGCCCTGTTTCTCCGAGGAACAGGTGCACCGCCTGCTGGGAGAGGCCCACCTCCGGTCACGATGGCCCACCGCACGATGCTGAGATGGGAGCCTGTTGCGGCGGTCACATCCGGGACAGCTGGCCCAATCGGTTGAACGCCATGCTCTGGGCACCAGGTTGACCTGACCAGCCCCGAGCCGCTCCACGAGACCGGCCTCACGACCGACGGCTCCCTGGCTAATGCGTGAGCGCTTCGGTAGCCGCCGGACCTTGCTACTGGAACGCCCGTCCACCCCGTGGGACGTTCGCTTGGTGAGCGAGCCGACCCACCCCCACGACAGCCTCTTCAAGCTCGTGTTCTCGGACACCGCAAACGGGGCCGCCATGCTGCGCACCGTTCTGCCCGAGCCGCTCGCGGAGCGGGTCGACTTCGCGAGCCTGACGCTGCGCTCGGGCAGCTTCAAAGACCGCGACCTGGCGGGGCTCGAGAGCGATCTGATCTTCTCCGCAAACGTCGACGGTCGCCAAGCGCTCTTCTACTTCCTCCTCGAGCACCAGAGCTCGATGGACCCGACCATGGCGTGGCGCCTCTGGCGGTACGTGACCCGCATTTGGGAGTGGTACGTCCGCGAGTCCGAAGCACCGCTACGACTGCCGCTGGTCGTGCCCATCGTCGTCTACCACGGCTCGCGGCCCTGGAACGCCGTCCGCTCGATCGCCGAGCTGATCGACGTGGAAGCCACGCTGGCCAGCGAGGTCCCCGAGCTCGTCCCGAACCTGCGCTACATCCTCGACGACCTCATGGCCCTCGACCCCGCGGCGCTGCGCGCGAGGAGCATGCCCGCCTTCGCCACCGTCGCGCTCTGGGCGCTGCGGACGGCGTCGGACCGCGGCTTCGCCGAGACGGCGTCCGATCTGGCCGACCTCTTCGATGCGGTTCGCCAAGCTCCGGACGGTCGCGGGGCGCTCTGGACGATCTTCAGCTATCTTTCAGCCATCAGCGGCTCCGACGAGGACCTCGTCGGCGTCGTCGCCGGGCAACTCAGCGCCCCCGTCCGGGAGGACGTCATGGATCTCGTCGAACACTTCGCCGAACAGAAGAAGGAAGAGGGACGCCTCGAGGGACGGCGAGGACTCCTCGTCAAGCTACTCACGCTGAAGTTCGGCCCGCCCTCGGCGGATGTCGAGGCGACCATCGCCGCGGCATCGCTGGAACTGACCGACCGGTGGGCCGAACGCATCCTTGCCGCCGCGACGATCGAGGAGGTCTTCTCGGGCAACGAGGGCGCCTGACCGTCGCTGCCGGGTTCGCACGGAGGTCGGGCTCGACCCGACTCCAACCGGCTGGGCGAACCTGGAGGACTTAAGAGCAAGATGTTCTTAAGTCAGACGGTTCGCGCAGTGGACAAGTACGGGGAGCTATCAGCCCCTGGTTTTCCAGGGGCTTTTCGTTTCCGTCGGCGCGACTGTCCCCACGATTGTCCCCAACGGCGCTGCGCCATGCCAGAGCCTCCCATCACTTCCGGCGTGCAACTGCGCGAGCCCTGTTTTGCCGAGGAACAGGGTCGCGATGGCTTACCGCACGATGCTGAGATGGGAAGTGGGCGGGGCCTGCCGTGGCGGCGTGCATCGGCCGCAGCTC
>JBGCFC010000161.1:0-18381 GCA_045106715.1 Sandaracinaceae bacterium | reverse complement strand
TCGGTGGCCCGCCACGCCGTCGATGTGGGGGCCGCTCCCGCCAAGAGCTACGCCGCCCTCGACCGCGCCGTCGACGCCAGGCTGTGGGAGCCGCGCTACCCCGAGAGCGTGGAACGAGGCGAGTGGCGTGAACATGGAGGGGTCGGGCCGCAGGGCGCCCCCTCGTACACGTCCGCGAGCACCTGCACGTACACGTGCGCGTCCTCGCCTCGCATACACCGTCCTCCCCTCGCATGCGCCGGGTTGTGTCGCTCTCGAGATGCGCTCCAGAATCGGCGGTTCGGAACCCGATGACGTGCACGTGCGCTACGGCATCGTGGCGCAGGCGGGGATATCGAAGGTCACGACGTCCTGGCACCAACCCCGGTCGCCGGGGGTAGCCCGGCGGCACACTTGCTGGTTGTGTCCGCCGTCGTAGTGCCCGGCGTACACCGCCGTCTCGCCACACGCGTGCACGGTGACACGGTAGTCCACCGGCCGGCCGCCGATGCAGCTCTCGTAGTGCGCGACGTGCACGCGGTACGTGCCCGGTGGCGCGCGCCCGGCCGGCCAGTAGATGTGCTCGTTGTCGATCCCGCGGTTGGAACTGCACGCGGCGTTGGCGTCGAGGTCGAGATGCCCACCCGTGAAGGACTCGCGGTTGCCAAAGTAGATCATCGTCCCGGCGGGGTCGGTGACATAGAGATCCATGTCCGTCGGCTCCGCCATCGTGAGGGTGACCTCCACGTCGCCCGCGCCGACGGCCAGCAAGTTGAGCGGGCGGCTGACGGGATTGGAGACGCGACCCTCGGCATCGACGGCGGCGATGCGCATCGTCACCGGCATGCTCTGGCCCGGTTGAAGGGGGATCCCGCGCGGCATGACAGCGGTGCGGATCGTGAAGTGAACGGTGGCACCTTCGGAGCCGCCCGCGCCGACGGGCCCCAGCTCGGTCTGCACCATCGCGGGGAGGTGGAAGTGCCCATCGTAGCCGTCGAACTCGACGAGATAGGCGAGCACGTCGGTCCCCCCCGCGGCGTCCCGTGCGTTGACCTCCGCGCGGGAGGGCGTGCGCGGCAAGACCGCGAGGGCGCGCGTTGCATCGCCGCGATGGGAGACCGTCGGCGCCTGGCTCGGCGACGGCGCGGGGATGCGGCCGGGGCGAAGGTCCGCGCCCACGACCACCCAGGGGTTGTCGATGGTCTGTCCGCTGGGCAACGCGACCGGCGCGCTGCTCGGCAAGATGCGCCCCGCGGTGACCATGCTCTCCAGCGTGACAAACGGCCCGGCTCGGAACCGCCGCTCCATGGACCGCCTCGCCTCCTCTTCTTCGCTGGTCCGAGGCGACGGCGGCGGGTCGGCGGGATCGGGAACGCTGGGGTCAACCCCGACCGGGTCGCTCGGGTCGGCCACGGGTTCTGTCACGTCGTCGCCCCCGAACCGATCCCAGGCACCGAAGAAGATCCCCGCCGCTCCAAACGCGAGCAAGACAAAGCCGAAGAGCGCGCCGCATCCACAGCCGATCTTGCCGAGGATCGACCCCTCTTCGTCGCCCACATCGCTGAGCCGCTCTTGTCGCCTCGCCATCGTTCGCTCGCCGGCCGCAGTGTGGCACGCGCGGCCGAGCGCGCGATAGCGAGCTGGTTACACGGTGGCGGGCCGCCTCATGCCGTCGTGGGCGGCGGCAGCGCAACTTCGGCCAACCGACGGCGAAAGCGAGCCCGGGTCATGAAGTAGCGAAGCAGACGCGCGATCATGGGATCTCCTCGACGGCGAACTCGGCCCACGAGTGGCCCAACACACGACGGTCACGGCAGCAGACTGCGTGCCAGCCGCCGATGTGGAGAAAGCGCGGCTGCTCACGCAATGGATCCCCCGAGACGCGGCGAGAACGCCACATGGGCGCGTCAACCTGTCGTCACCTCAGGCGGATGCCCCCCGCTGGCGTTCGGGTATGGTCCCGCCATGAGTGATGTCCGAGAAGCCATCCGCGCGTTCGTGGCGGAGCGCGAGTGGGAGCCTTTTCACGACCCGAAGAACCTCGCCATGGCCGTCGCGAGCGAGGCGGGTGAGCTGTGCGGCGAGCTGCGTTGGGTCGCGAGCGACGAAGCCGACGCGTTCGCGTCCCGACCCGAGGTTCGCGCGCGGCTGGAGGACGAGGCTGCGGACGTGGCGGTGTGCCTCTTCATGTTCTGCGACCGAGTCGGCATCGATCTCGACGCGGCCATCGGCCGGAAGCTCCTCAAGAACGCGGAGAAGTATCCCGTTCCACAGCCTCCCGAGGGCCCTACGAAGAAGGCGCGACACCAGGGTCTATTGCCGGGGGAAGACGACCTCGAGTACATCCCCATGGCGGTGCGCCGCGGGCTTGATCGGGCAGGCTTGCGCATTTCGCTGGCGACATGGACGTCGCTGCGCCCGGCGCTGCGAGAGGCGCTTCTCGGCGAGGGTATGCGGCCCGCGATCGACACGGACGCGCTGCGGAGACTGCTCGAGGGAACCGAGACCGTCCCCACGGACGCGACCCCGGACCCCGACGGGCTCCCACACGCGCTGTCTCATGTATTGGACGCCGCGGCCTGGGCCGGAATCGGGCCGGTCGAGCGGCATGCGCTGGACAGCTACGCGAGGCGCAACAAAGAGGCCAAGCTGAAAGCGCTGCTCGCCGCGCTGGGCCTCGGCTGACGCTCAACCGACGTCTTCAGGCGTGTCCCAGTCGCGCAGGTGGGCGGCGGGAAGGTCCACCGTCAGGGGACCCAGCGCGTCGATGAGCCGCTGCATGCGGCGCTCCCCTTCGCGCACCAGCGGCGCGACCCGCGCAGCCGCGTCGCCTCCGTATACGGCGCAGAACGGCTCCCACCGGCCGTCACGCCTCGGCACGACGGTGCGTCCGTCCGGCCCGGACGCGGCGAGCAGCACCTCGATGTCCATCGACGTCACGAACGGCATGTCGCACGCCAGGACCAGCGCTGGGCGCCCCGCGGCGAACGTCAGCAGTGCATTCAGCCCGCCGACGGGGCCTACACCCGGCGGGTCGTCGCGGAGGCTGCACCACGAAAGCCCGCGGTACGCGTCGCGCTCCCCAACCAGCACCACGTCGTCGACGTAGCCCCCGAGCAGCTCCGCAGCCCGGCCCACGAGCGTTCCGCCGCCGGGAGCCGAGAGCAGCCCCTTGTCGCGCCCCATCCGGCGAGACGCCCCACCCACGAAGACGCCGCCAACCCCTCCCCATTGAAGTGCGGTCAGCGGCATGCATGGCCTTTCAGGCTCTGCGAAGGAGTCAGCCCTCGCCGATCTCCGTGAGGAATGCCTGCGCCTCATCGAGCGAGTCGTCCTCGAGCCGCGCGCGACGGGCCCAGAGCACGGCCTTCTGTTGGTCGCCCTGACGGTGCGCGATCTGCGCCTGCCGCAAGAACGCGAGCGCCTTGCTCATCGGCCCCGGCGTCTTCTGCAGGGTGACCACGCGGAGCGCCTTCAGAGCCGTCTCGTCGTCTCCGAGCTCCATCGACAGCTCGGCCAGCTCGGCCGCCACCTCTCCGTTGTTCTTGTCCGCGTCCAGCGCGACGCTGAGCCACTCCTTCTGCGTCTCCGGATCACCGCTGACGCCAGCGATGCGGGCCATTCGGAGCTGCATCGCCGCGAGGTGCGGGCTGCGCCGCCGCTTGAAGCCGTTGATGGCCTCTTGCAACAGCTCGACCGCCTCTTGGAGCCGATCGCTGCCCATGTAGGCGTCGGCCAGGAGAATGGTCAGATCGTGGTCCTCAGGCTTGATGGCCGCCGCGTGCGCCAAGGGCTCGAGCGCGGCCTCCGCGTCCCCGACATGCGTGACCAGGAGCTCGCCGACATGGCGGAACAGCTCGAAACGCGCCTCGGGGTCTTCGGTCGCGTGGGCGTCCTGGAGCAGGATCCCAGACAGCTCACGGTGGGCGCCGAGAGCCTCGTAGAGGGTGCGCAGCGCCTCACGAACGCGCGGTTCCTCCGGCTGCACTTGGTTGACCGATTCCAGCCCGGGGCGGGCCGCCTCGGGCTGCTCGATGCGGCGACAGGCGTCGGCCAATCCGAGCGCCGCCGTAACCTGCTCCTCCCCCGTCTCAATCTCGACGAGCTTGGCGTTGTGGTGCGCGACGTCGTGCCAGTTCTCGGCCGCTGCGTCGATGGCCACCAGCTGGCGGAGCGCCATGAGGTCCTGCGGTGCGCGCTCGACCCACTCGGCCAAGACGTCCCGCCCGGCCTGCGCGTTGCCCGCCTCCGTGAGCACCGCCGCCAGCCGATGGGTCGCCGTCTGCTCTTGCTCGGCGTCTCCAGCCGCGTTGGCCGCGCCGCGTTGCGCGTCGAGTCCAGCGACCAGGTCCTGTGCAGATTCAGCCGGAGCGATCCCGTACGCCTCCTCGAGGTCCGTCACCGCGGGCCCCGCGTTCCCGAGCGCAATCTCCAGACGCGCGCGCATCCGGAGCAGGTGGGCTCGCGCCGCCGAAGGCTCCTCGAACGGCTCGAGGGCCGCTGCGACGTCCGCGCTGGCCGCCGAGTGCAGGCCGGCCGCCGCCAGGTCGTTGACCAACTCCTCCAAGAGCGAGAGGTCTTCGGGACGACGCTGCCAGGCCGCGCGCATCACCTCGGCCGCGTTGCCCGGGCTCATCAACGTCTCACGGTGGATCTGTGCAGCTTCGCGACTCCGGGCGACCGCCTCTTCGGCGTCCTCTCGGTGCGCCGCGTCGTACGCGATCATCTGCGCCAGCTCGCTCCACTCCTCGCGGTCGAGGTAGTAGCTCTCCAGCCGGTCGCGCAAGCCCTCGTCCGCAGGGTGCGCCTTGAACCCGAGGTCCAGCGCGCGCGCTGCCGCATATTCGTCGTCCAGGGACTCGTAGATTCCGATGAGCTCGTTGGCGAACGGCACGACCTCTGCCCCTTCGCTGACACGAAGCAGGCGCTCCATCAGCTCGGCACGCTCACGGACATCGGCGCCTTCGCCGTAGTGCGCGAGCAACGCGCTGAGCAGCGGTGCGCTCTCCGACGCCCAGTCGAGCCCGGCTCGGTAGAACTCCACGGCGCCCGCGGCGTCGTCGTCTTCCTCGGTCAGCTTCCCCATGCGGAGACACAGCTCCACGATGGCGTCTACGTCCTGGCGATCACGGGCGCGATCCAGCTGACGCTGAAGCAAGCCCACCAGCGCGCCGCGATCCCCCGTGCGCTCGAAGTGGTCCGCGAGCCGCTGCGCGGCCTCGAGGTGGTCCGGGTCTTCGTCGAGCACCGCGCGGAGAATCTCCACCGCGTCGTCCGGCGCCCCAACCACGTCCTGCAAGAACGTCGCGTGAAACATCCGGAGCTCGTTCCGGTCGGACGGATCGAGCAGCGCCTCGAGCGTCGTGGCGACGACCTGCTCGAGCCCGTCGCGGTCCTCCAGCTTGGCGTAGACCCCGGCGAGCGGCTCCCACAGCGCGCGGTTCGCGGGGTCGTTGCCGAGCAGCGCACGGTAGGTGTCCGCCGCCACGCTCAGGTCTCCGCCGTCCTCTGCCGCATAGCCCGCGAGCTGCATGTACAGCTGGAACTGCTCGTCCCCGTCGGCCAGGTCGGCCGCCGTCTGCGTGTGCGCCATCGCACCTTGGATGTCCCCCGCCGCGTGACGTCGAGCCGCGAGGCCCGTGGGAATCCAGAGCGCGTCCCGCAGCCCGAGCGGACTCTCCTCCGCGATGGCGATGCCGCGCGTGAGGATGGCCTCGGCGCGATCTCCGGCTTCGATGGCGTCCGCCCGCTCCACGCCTTCACGCACCATCTCCAGGGTGGGCTCGGGGCGGGTCAGGCGGCGCTCGACGAAGTCGAGGATCATGGCCGGGTCGGCCGACGCGCGCGCCACCTCCTCGTAGGTCGCGAGAAGATCATCGTTGTCGCTGTTGGACTGCGCGGCCGCCTGAAGGATGGTGCCCGCGCGGGCATAGCGCGGCTCCTTGTCGAGCGCGTCGCGCAGAGTCGAGAGCCCTTGCTCGGTATCCCCCGCGCCCAGCTCGACCTCAGCGATCCGGTAGAGCGCGCGTGTCCGGTCCTCGGAAGGCACCTCCGCGGCGTCGACCAGCTTCCGGAGCACCCGGACCTCCTCGGCGCTGTCGCCTCGGGCATCGGCCACACGGGCAAGCGCGAGCCACGCACCGACCACGTCTTCGCCGAGTTCCTCCACCTGCTGGTAGAGCGCCGACGCAGCGTCGAGGTCGCCGAGATCCGTTTCGGTCACCTCGCCCAGCCGGAGCAGCAGGCGCGACTTGAACGGCTGCTCTTCCTTGCGCCGGGCCGCCTCGGCCAGCTTCCCGAGGGTCTCGGCGTACCGCGGGACCGACTCCAGCTCACCCGCCAAGGAGCGCGCGCGCTGGTGGTAGCCGTCCACGGCCGGTGCCAGCTCGACCGACTCGAGGAGCGCGTCGAGCGCATCCGCTTTGCGCTCGAGATGGCCGGCCAGGATCTCCGCGCGGTGGCTCAGCATCCCCGCACGGCTCTCGTCCTCGCTGACCGCCTTGAGTCGCTTCTCGACCGCCGTCAGCGCGAGCTCGGCCTCCCCACGCTTGAGGAGGTCGGACTTGAAGCGCGCCGTCTCCTCGTCGAACTCGGCCGCGGTGGCCAGCGCCGTCTCGAGCAGCTCCTTGGCTTGGTCTTCGTCTTCCTGCGCCGTCGACAACAGGCTCAGCTCGTAGAGCACCTCGCTGGCGCCCACCTGGACGTCGGCCGCGGTGGGGTCCTGACGACGCACCACGAGCAGAAGCGCACGGTACGACTTCTCCGCTTTCTCGAGCTGCCCGGCCTCGCGGGCCATCTGGCCCGCCATCCGCAGAATGCCCGGATGGCTCATGTCCATCTTCCGGGCCTTCTCGAGCTGCTTCATCGCCTCGTCGAGGTCTCCGGCGGCGTGCGCAACCTGCGCGAGCTGGAAGTGGACCTGCGCCCGCTCCGGCGAGCGCCGGCGACCAAACGCCTTGGCCAGCACCTCGAGGATCTCGCGGGCCTCGTCGAGTCGTCCCGCGACGCGCAAGCCGAGCGCGAGCTTGGACTTGAGCTCGTTGTCATCGGGCTGAAGCTCCACGCCCATCTGAAGGACGGGGATGGCCAGGTCCGGCTGGTCGAGCCGCTCTTCGTAGAGCTTGGCGGCCTCCCGCACGTACGCGAGACGCGTTTCCACATCCGGTTCGTGAGGCGCGCCGTCGGCCAGAAGGCGGGCCAGCGGTTCCCACGCTTCACTCTCGCGGTAGAGCCGTGCCAGCCGGGTGCGTGCCTCGGAGTTGACCTGGTCGTGCGCGAGCACCTGCTCGAGCACCACCACCGCGGCCGGGTCGGCGCTGGCCGCGAGGTGAGCGTCCGCAAGTCGGAGCGCAACGTCGCTGCGCTCCTCGTCCTCGGCGTTCTCGAGGCGTCGCGTGAGCCACTCGGCGGCCACGCCCGGCTCGTTGCGGTCGAGGTGAAGCCGAGCGAGCGCGTCGAAGGACGTGGTGGAAGGCTCGAGTGCCACGACCCTTCGGTGCGCCTTCAGCGCCCGGTCGACGTCGCCGAGCACCGTCTCGAGACGCTGCGCCGCGCGGGACCAGAGAGACGCGGCGCGGCCATTGTCGCCCTGCCCTTCGACCGCCGTGGCCTGCGTGGTGTACAGCTCCGCGAGGTCCTCGTTTCGTCCACGAGACGCGTAGATCTCGGCGAGGCGTTCCACCGACTCCACGTGACCGGGCTGGTCCTCGAGGTTCTGCGAGAGCACGCCGATCTGACCGCCCTGCGACTCGATGAGCCCGAGCGTGCGGGCCACCTCGAGGCGCACCGCAAAGCGGGTCTCCGCGTCGAGGTCGAGCGCCAGCTGCCTCTGTCGCAGCGCGAGCAGCTCGGGCAAGCGGTTGCGCTCTTCGAGCAAGATCCCCAGCTGGCTGACCGCCTCGGCGTCTTCGACGCTCTCCTCGACGACGCTCTGCAGCAACGTCAGAGCGCGGTCTTGGTCTCCCAACTGGTCTCGGCACAGCTCGCCGGCGCGACGCCGCATCTCTCGGGATCGGCTCGCCTCCACGGGCATGCGCGCGCCGCTCACGAGCAGATCGACGGCGGAGCGCACATCCTCGCGCTCCATGGCGAGACGCACCCGCTCATCGAGGGCCCAGACCGCCGTCTCTCCAGCAGCGCGCTCCCCGTCGGCCTCCTGGCCGCCCTCCCAGAGCCGGCGCGCGTTGCGCAACAGACGGTCGAGGATTCCATCGGCGAGCTCGAGGTCCGCGACCGGGTCGAGCGCGGTGCGGCCCGCGTCGTAGAGCGGGTCGAGGTCGTTCGGGAAGTTGCCCGCGAGCGACAGCAGGGTGTCCACGAGCGGCCGTCCCGGCGCGGCCCACTGGATGCGGGCGAGCTCGCGGAGCGTGTCGGTGTGCGCGCTCTCGTGCGCGAGCGCCCGCAGCAACGCCGCCTCGGCGCCCGCCGCGTCGTCGGCCTTGGCGGAGAGATACTCCGCCGTCTTCGCCTCGAGCGTGCGACCGATGACTCCGTCCACCTCGCCGGGTGCCGGCGTGGCGCTCGCCAGCGCGCTCGCCAGCTGGGGGAACGCGCCGGCCTCTTCGGCCTTCGCTTCGAGCGCGCTCAGGAGCTCGTCCTGCACCGCGCTCCGCGCGACCGTCGCGGAGACCACCGCGCCCGCCGCGCCGTCCCATCGACCCGACGCCGCGCCGGCCCGGAGCGCCTCGCCTGCCGTCTCGAGATCGTGCGGCTCCAGCGCGAGGGCGGCGAGCCAGCTGTCGAGCCCCCCGCTGACGTCCTCGAGGTGGGCCTCCCGGATCTGGGCCTGGCGCCGAAGCAGCTCGGCCGCCCGTGCGCGGCGCGCGTCCTTCAGGGACTCCGCCGCCTCACCGAGGCTCTCGGACACCTCCGCGAAGGCACCGGTGGCTTCACCGAGGCGCAGCACCTCGCTCTCGAGTTCCCGGTTGGCGGAGTCGAGGCGCAGCGCGCGCCGGTTCGCCTCGAACGCCGCCGCCGGGTTCTCGCCGCGGTTCTCGTGGAGGTCGGCCGCCTGACGGAGCAATTCGACCCGCTCGGAGTCCCCGGGGGCACCTTCCAGCTGCGGCTCGAGCAGCTCGAGGATAGCCCCCCAGTTGTCGGTGAGCTCGTACGCCTTCGCCAGCCCGCGCACCGCGCTGGCCTTGGCCTCCGGCTGCTCGAGGAGCAGCTTCAACCCCTCCTGCGCGCGCTCGAGCCCCGGCTCCATCTGGATGGCCCGGTGGTAGGCCTTCGCCGCCTCGTCGGGACGTCCGAGGTGCTCACGGCACACGTCGCCAACCCGGGCCAAGATTTCCGCCGCCCGCGCCGCGTCACGCAGCGACGCCCGCCCAAGGAGGTCGTAGATCTGCTCGAACCGCCCGGCGCGCACGCAGAGCTCGAACAGCGCATCGACCGTCTCGTGGTCTTCGCCGAAGTCCGTCTGGATGCCCTCCCAGGTGGCGATGGCGTCCTCGACCTGTTCGAGCCGACCGGCCTGGGTGTTCGCGATGCGGGCCAGGTCGAGCCGGCGCTGGAGCGAGGGCACCTCAGCGCCAACCCGACGGCGGAGCGCGTCCACGTGCAGGTCCCAACGCTCGATCTGCTCGGTGAGCTCGATCATCGCGTCGAGGGCTTCGAGGTCGGAGGCGTTGGCCTCCAGCCGCTGCTGCCAGAAGCCGAGCGCGCGGGACGCATCGTCCAGGCGCTGGGCGAGGCGCGCGCACTGGCCGAGGATCCGGCGCTGCTCGACCGGATCGGTCTCGAGCTCCGCGAGGCCCTCGAGCACCACGAGGCGCTCGGCGTAGCGTTCGGCTGCGTCGAGCAGCTTCTCCACGCGCCGAGCGACCGTCAGCTTGGTCGCGGCGCGGGCGTCGGCGTCCAGCACGCGCTGATAGAGGCCGATGGCCGTGTCGCGGTCGTCGAGCTGCGCCGCGCGCACATCGCCCGCTTCGACCAAGAGGGCGTACTGCCGAGGCCCCGGCGACGAGGCATCAGCCGCAGCGACGAGCGCGTCGGCGTAGCGGTCATGTGCATCGGCGTCCGACGCCAGCTGCGCGAGCTGCTCCTGGGCGTCCTCCGACGCAGGCGACAGCGCGAGCACCGAAGCCCAGTGCGACATCGCCACAGCCGCTTCGCCGCGGCTGGCCAGACGCTCGCCGAGTTCGCGGTGCAGGGACACCTCGTCGGCGCCCTCCGAGAAGCCGAGCGCGACGCCCAACACACGCACGACGTCCTCGCCGCGGTCGGCGCTCTCGTAGCGTTCGCGCAGGATGTCGAGCGCTCCGCCGCGTGTCTCCCCGTCAGCGCCCTCCAACGCGACCACGCGTTCGAGAAGCGCCAGGTTGGCCTCCGGGTCGGCGCCGTCTTCCAGCAGCGAGCGGACCTCACTGAGCGTGGACGCGGCGTCTTCGAGGTTGTCGAGGTAACACGCCGCGATCCGGCTGCGCAGGGCGAGCGCCTCCTTCGGCTTGGCGCTCGCGACGCGGCTGCGCCAGAGCTCGATCAGCTCGGCCCAGCGGGACTGCCGCTCGAGCAAGCGCTCCAGGCTGGAGACGAGGCGCTTGTCCTTCGGTCGCAGCGTGCGCAGCTGACCGAGGTAGTCGATCGCGCGGTCGGGCTCGCCGGCGAAATCCTTGGCGAGCTGGGCCGCTTCTTCGAGCAGCTGCTCTCGGCGCCCGTCGTCGCTCGCCGCGGCGAGCGAACGGTCGTAGAGGCCCAACAACTCCGCCCAGCGCTCGCCAACCGTCATGACGACGGTCAGGCGCTGGAGCGCCCAGTCGGCGCTCGGGTCGAGCTCGAGGACCCGGGTCAGGACCTCGACGAGATGAGGCGAGTCTTCCGCGAACCACTCCTCGTGGAAGCCGGCCGCTCGCTCCCCGAGAGACGCCGCGAGCTCCGGAGACACATCGCCGGCGAGCACCGTTCGGTACGCCGCACCGACCTCGTCCGGGCGCTGCAGCTCTTCGGCGAACTCCTCCAGTTCATCCCACGCCGCGTCGTTGTCCGGCTCTGCCTCCGCCGCCGCCAACGCAGCTGCGAACTGCTCCTCTGCTTCCGCGTCCCGAGGAGTTTCCTCTGCCATTCCGTCTCCGCCGTCAAACGTGTGTTTGGTGAGGGAGCAGCCCGCCCTGGACCCCTCCCCTCGTGGTCTTCGAGCTGTTGACCAGCCCCCCCCGATGCATCGGGCACGCGAGGATAACAGCGTCGGGCGCTCGGGATCGACGGCTTATTCGAGGTCTGCGGAGATACGTGTCGTGGGGACCCCGCTTCGCGCACGGGGGGCGTGGGGAGAAGTCGATCGGCCGGCTCTCACGCCATGGAGCGGCGGACGAGCAGCGCATGAACCTCTTCGAGCCCAAACGGCTTCTGCAGGAGCGGGACCGCGTGCTCGGCCAGGAACGTCTTGGCTCGCTCGGTGAATGCGCCCCCGGTCATAAAGACGAAGCGAGAGACTTGGTCGGGCACCTGCTCGAGCGCGGCATCGTAGAGTTCCATCCCGGTCATCTCGGGCATCATCAGGTCGCACAACACCAGATCGAAGCGCTGCCCTCGCCCAAGGCGGCGAAGCGCGTCCTGTCCGGAGCCCGAGACCGTCACGTCGTAGCGCTCCGACAATGCGACCCGAAGCGCGATCCCCAGCTGCGGCTCGTCGTCGACCACCATGACACGGTGCCGTCGCGTCGGGGTCGGCCGCGGAGGTCGTTGCGCGCTGGCGCGGCGCTTCTTCCACTCCGCCGGGTCGGTCGCGGGCAGCTCGATCCGGAAGGTCGTGCCCACCCCCCGCTCGCTTCGTTCGACGCGGATCTCGCCGCCCGCCGACGCCACGATCCCGTGGCAGATGGACAGCCCCAGCCCCGTGCCCACGCCCGCGGGCTTGCTCGTCCAGAACGGCTCGAACACGTGCGGGATGATCGCCGGATCGATCCCAGCGCCGTTGTCTTCGACCTCGATGAACACGCGCTCCCCCTCCGGCGCCGCGGGCTGAGCCGCCATGACCCCCATCCTGAGGATCACCCGCGGCCGCCGCTCGGTGCGGTCGGCGAACGTGTCGCGGTCCTCGAACGCCTGCGCGGCGTTGACGAGCAGGTTGACCAGCACCTGCACGAAACGCGTCTCGGACCCCATGACGGGTGGGACCTCCGCGATCTCGCGCACGAGCTCCGCGCGGTGCCGCAGCTCGTTGTTCGCGAGGTTGATGGCCGCGTCCGCAACCCGCTCGAGGCGCACCGGCACCCACGAGCTCTCGTCCCCGCGGGAGAACGTCTTGAGGTCGCCGGCGATCACCCGCACCCGCTCGACCCCGTCCTCCGCGCGGTCGATCGACTCGATGAGTCGCTTCGCGCGCGGCTCCTGCAGGTCGGTGTTCATCCGCACGATCTCGCGACGCGCGATGTCGAGGCTCGTGCGCACGTAGGCGAGCGGGTTGTTGATCTCGTGTGCCACCCCGGCGGCGAGGCGCCCCAGTGACGCCATGCGCTCGCCTTGCGCGAGGCGCTTCTCGATCTCGGTGCGCTCGGTGATGTCTTCGATGATCCCCACCCCGCCGCGCACCGCGCCGTCCTCCAGGATCGGAGAAAACGTCGCTCGAAAGAGCGCGCTGCGGCCGCCCGTCACGCTTGTGTATGGACCCTCGAAGCGCCCGACCCGTCCGGCGAGCGCCTCGTCGACCGCCTCCCGGATCCCGGGGTTCGGCAGAGTCGCCATGCTCACGCCTGTGATGACGGCGCGCGTCGAACCCATCTGCCGCACGAACACGTCGTTGCAGCGGGTCACCCGCCCCTCCGCGTCGAAGTGCAGGATCCCGACGGGCACCGCGTCGAACACCATGCGGTATTCCTCGCGCGCGCGTCCTTCATCGGCTGCGGCGGGCGGCGCATCCAGCATGGCGACAAGGGACGCCGCGCCGTCGACGAGCGAGAGAGCCCCTCGGAAGGTGCGCGCAACGCGGACCCCCTCCCGGCCGCGCACCGTGAGCGTGGGGGATTCGTCGGCGGCGATCCGCTCCTCCAGCCAGGCCCGATCCACCGGCTCGCCGGCCAGGGTCGAGGGCTCCAGGTCACGGAGCCCGCGCCCGACGAGAGACGGCTCGTCGCCCAGCAGATTGCGGGCGAGGTCGTTGGCGTAGACGAGCTTGCCGTCGGGACCGATGACGAGGACGGGCTCGGGCAGCATGTCGAGCGCCGCAAGCGCGGATTGCATGGGCATCGCCGCGCAAACATACCCCGTCGAGGGGTGGGCGCCGACCTGGTTTGTCCGACCCGCCTTGGGACGCGGAGGCGTGGGGACTGTCCCCCATGTCGCCGAGGGCGCTGCGCGCTATGCTGCCGCGCAATGCGAAACTGGCTTATGGGTCTGTGTGCGCTCGCGTGCCTCGGCGGCTGCGGGACGCGCTCCGCGCTCTCGGTGGATCCCCCCGTGGTCGGTCCGGATTCCGGGCGTGACGCGGGCCGCGACGGCGGCTTCGATGGTGGATTCGACGCGGGGCCGCCAGACGCGGGGATGATCCTGCTCGATTGCGGCCGGCGCGACCGATACACGACGCCACGATTGGCGATCAACATCATGCCGACGGTCGAGGGCAGCAGCCCCCCGCTCGACGCCGAGTGGACCCTGCTCGACGGCCCCCCCGGACCCGATCCAGAGCTCCGTTTCACCGGCACCAACCTCGCTTTCACACCCTTCACCGAGGGCGACTTCCTCGTCAGTCTCAATGTCGTCGATGGCATGGGCCGCACCGCGAGCTGCGAGCTGGAGATTCACTCGGTGGTCGGCCCGCCGGTCGCCATCTGCCCCGAGGAGCCGCTCCGTACGCAGGAGGGCCAGGGCCTGTTGTTGCTCGGTGACGGCTTCGACGACAACGAGGTCGTCGCGTACCAATGGGATGTGTTGGAAACGCCCGAGGGGGGCTCCGCGGTGATCGCGCCGCCCACCGACCCGGTGAGCACCTTCGTGGGTGACACGCGCGGCGACTACCTCGTCCAGCTGACGGCGATCGACGCGGACATGGCCGTCGGGACTTGCCAGGTGACCGTCTCCGTCAAGGGCCCTCCGGAGGTCCAGTGCCCCCCCAACCAAGACGCCCCGACGCGGCGCCCGGTGAGCCTCACCGCGAGCGACATGGACGACGTGGGCATCGTGTCGCGTCGGTGGGAGCTGCTCGAGCGCCCCGGCGGGAGTGAGACGACGCCCGCGCCGCTGGACATGCAGATGACGCAGATGACCCCGGACCGGCAAGGGGACTACCGACTTCGCTACACCGTGACCGACGTCGAGGGCTTCACCGCGAGCTGCGAGGTCGTGGTCACGGGCACGCCGACGCCGCCTGACGTGCGCTGCCCGGCCGAGGTCGAGGTCGCGCCTCTGGAGACGGCGGAGGTGACGGCCACGGCGGTCGACGATGGCGAGATCGCGTCCTGGCGCTGGCAGGTGACGGAGACGCCCGAGGGGTCGGGCGCGAGTCAGCCCAGCCCGGCCGGCTCCGCGACGACGCGGTTCACACCGGACATCGCGGGCGTCTACACGCTGACGGTCGTGGCCACCGACGACGACGGCATGACGGGCACGTGCACTACGCGCGTCGTCGCCGGCAACGTCGACGGCATCCGGATCGAGATGAACTGGGACACCACCGGCACCGATATGGATCTGCACCTCCTCAACAACGAGGCGACCCGGTGGCAGACCAACGACGACTGCTACTACAGCAACTGCAACACGAGCGGCTCGGGTGTGCCGGTGCTCGACTGGTACGGCCGGGACGACGAGGATGACCCTCGGCTCGACATCGATGACACCGACGGCATGGGCCCGGAGAACATCAACATCGAGCAGCCCGAGCCCGGCACGTACCGCGTCGCCGTACACAACTTCGGCGGTGCGGGCCCGAACGCCGTCCGAGTGAACATCTACTGCGGCGGCTCGACCACGGAACCCCGGCAGCGATTTGGACCCGCCATCCTCCGGGGTTTCGACGACAGCGGCAGCAACTCCTGGTGGCGTGTGGCAGACATCACGGTGACGGCGGCGGGCTGCACCATCACCGACCTCAGCAACCCGGACGGCAGCTTCAACATCGAGCGCGCCCGGACCGCGATCAACCGTCGGTAGTGACGGGAACATCCCGGCCACGGTGCCGCGTTGAGCCAACGTGAACCGCGGCGACAAACCTGCCCTCCGCGCTCCCCCTGGCTATCCTGGGGACGTGCGCTGCCATGCTCTCATCGCTCTTCTGCTCTTCGGCTGCGGCGGGAGCCCGACCGAGCCGGCTTCCACCCCGTCGGGTGAGCCCGGCTCCGAGGAGGTCGCGCGATCCGCCACGTGTCCTGCGCAGGAGCCCGCCCCTCGGGTCCTCCCGGGGACGAGCGAGGCGCACGGCACGCTCGCGTATTGGCTGGAGCGCGATGGCCTGGACCTCGACGAGGTGCTCCTGACGCCGACTCAGGTCCAGGCGCACGACCACGCGCTGGCGAGCGACCGCGACAACGGCATGCCCATCGACCGGGGCTCTCTCGCTCAGGCCGTCGCCCCCGAGAGGCTCCAGCAGGAGCTGACCCAGCGGCTCGCGTACATGCGGGACAAGATCGAGGCGGGAGACTACGGCGACGCCTCCGGGGCCCCGCTCAGCGCCGAGGCGCGTGCCGCGTTTGCAGACGCGCAGGCCAGCGGCGAGTCCTCGGTGAGGGTCGCGCTCGAGACCATCCCCATCCGCTGCGCGCCGCGGCAGGAGGGCCTCTACAAGACGCCCGTCGACCTCGCGTTCGACCGCAACAACTGCTCGAGCGCAAGACCGCAGGAGCCCATCCGCGTGCTCGGCCGCTGGCCCAACGGGATGTGGCTCGCCCGGACGCGCTACTCGCTCGGTTGGATCGATGCCTCCGCGGCGATGTCCCCCCCGCTGTCCGCCGAAGACGTCGCGCTCTTCGCCGACGGTGCGCGGGTTCGGATCGAGACGGGTGCCACCGTCGAGAGCGAGGGCGCGCGCTTCGTCGCTCCCCGCACCACTTTGCTCCCGACCGGCGAAGAGCAGGTGTTGTTCGCCGATGCCTCGGGCGTGCACCGCGCCCCGACCCGCGCACTCGAGGCGGCGCTCCGCCCGTTGACGCGGCGGGCCGTCCTCGAAGAGGCCTTCGCGCGCATCGGACAACCCTACGGGTGGGGCGGGCAGGCCGAGGGGCTCGACTGCTCCCGCTTCGTGATGGACGTGCTCGAAACGTTCGGCCTCGAGCTGCCTCGACACAGCGCCAGGCAAGCCGCGTCGGGCACCTACACCATCGAGCTCGAGGGGATCGAAGACGCCGACGAGCGGGTGCGCATGCTGGACGCGGCGGCGCAGGCGGGCGTCGTGCTCCTGCACTTTCCGGGGCACATCATGATGTACCTCGGACGCGACGCAGACGGCACCCCGATGGCCATCCACTCGTTCAGCGAGTACGTCGAGCCGTGCGAGGGAGAGGAGGCCGAGACCCTCCGACGCGTGGACCGGGTCGCCGTCTCGGACCTCTCGCTCGGGGCGGGCAGCAGCCGGGGCTCGTTCCTCGAGCGCCTCACCAAGCTGGTGATCCTGGGTCAGACCGTCGGTCCAGGGCTGATCGGGGTGGCCACGCCGCGCAACGCCACCGCCGCGGTCGTGCCGGAGGGCCGCGCCTGCGACGACAGCCTCGAGTCCCGCGTCTTTCGCTCCCCTCAGGTCCCGAATCCGCGGCAACCGCTCCGCGTCTTCATCACCGCGAGCCACGAGACGGGCCCGGCTCAGATCACCCTCGTCGACCCCGACGGAAACACCGTCACGCCCGAAACACACCGGCTGGGTGGACCGCCTTTCACCTACTGGGCCGAAGTCGCGCGGCCCGCGGTCGGCCGCTGGACGGCGGTCCTCGGCGACGGCCCCAACGTGACCGCCTGCGAGACGATCACGGTGCACCGCGGCCGGCCGCTTCGCCAGTCCATCGACCCCGAGACGGTCTGGGAGCCGCGCTTTCGCTGGGAGGCGGACACCGAGGCCCTGTTCAGCGCGTTCGTGGAGCAGCTCTTCAACTTCCCCATCGAGGAGGACCGCACCTGGCCGAACCTCAGCGTGCTCCTCAACGACCCGGCGCAGAACCTCCTGCACAACCACTTCGGGTTCGACGAAGAGGAGGACATCCCGCTCCAGCCCGACTGCGCGGACCTCCCCTATTTCCTGCGCACCTACTTCGCGTGGAAGATGCGCCTGCCGTTTGCATTCCGGAGCTGCACACGCGGCCGGCACGGGCGGCTGCCGACCTGCGACGAGGCGCTGCGCACCCCTCAGTGGCTGCACGAAGAGAACGACCCGGTGCGCGCGTTCCGTCGGTTCATCCTCACGCAGGTCAAGCGCGGTGTGCACTCCGCGAGCGGTCGCACGCATCCGGAGGACGACATCACGCCGCTCTACCCGGTGCCCATGACGCGCGAGGCGCTCACGCCCGGCACGGTGTTCGCGGACCCGTACGGCCATCTTTTGGTCATCGCGCAGTGGCTGCCTCAGGGCGCGGACGGATACGGCATCCTCGTCGGCGCCGACGCGCAGCCCGACGGGACCGTGGGCCGGCGGCGGTTCTGGCGCGGCTCGTTCCTCTTCCATCCCGACACCACCCACGTCGGCGCGGGATTCAAGGCCTGGCGCCCGGTCGTCTACAACCGACGGGAGCAGACGTACGAGGCGCGCCCCAACGACGAGATCACGGCGCGAAACGGCTACGTTCCCTTCTCGCTCGACCAGTACGCGGGCAGCGCCGACGACTTCTACGAGGCGATGGAGGGGCTGATCAATCCGCGCCCGCTCGACCCGGTGGCGGTGCAAATGTCGCTGATCGATGCCCTCGACGAGTCGGTCGCGCGCCGTGTCGTCAGCGTCAACAACGGCGAGGCGTGGATCGCCTCGAACCCCGGTCGCACGATGGAGATGCCGGAGGGCGGCGCCATCTTCCAGACCGGCGGCCCGTGGGAGGAGTACAGCACCCCAAGCCGCGACATGCGCCTGCTCATCGCGATGGACACGGTGGTCGGCTTCCCGGAGGTCGTGCGACGCAACCCAGCGCGGTTCGGCGAGACCGAGGCCAGCGTTGAGGCGGCCGTCCAGCGCGTCCGCACCCGACAGGAAGAAGAGCTCGCCGCGCGCCGGTTCACCTACACGCGCAGCGACGGACAGGACCAGCCGATGACCCTCGCCGATGTGGTCGCGCGCTCCGCCGGATTCGAGATGTCCTACAACCCCAACGACTGCGTCGAGATCCGCTGGGCCGCTCCGGCCGGCAGCCCCGAGATGCAAAGCTGCCGCCGACACGCCCCGGCCGAGCATCGCGGCCGCATGGACGAGTACCGCGAGTGGTTCTCCACGCGGCGGCGTCCGATCTATTGAGCCGGGAAGAAATCCGGACTGAATCCCGTATCCTCGTTCCTGTGCTC
>JBGCFC010000160.1:0-27234 GCA_045106715.1 Sandaracinaceae bacterium | reverse complement strand
TCGCGCCTCCGCGGCTGGGGTGCGGTGGTGGTAGGGCGTGACTGCGTCCAGGCCGTCGTGACGCGTCCGCACACAATGGTCTCTCTCGGTGCTCGCGTCGTACGTCGGCTGAGACAGTGCCAGCGTGCTCCCGAACTCCGGGTCCGTCGCGACCTCGAGCTGCACCTCGAGGGGCATGTCGGGCACATCCACCGCGCGTGTCCAAAGCACGATCGAGTCCGGGCGGGGGTCACCGGAAGCGACCGACTGCGGGAACACCTCCACCGCCGGTCGCGATGGGGCGCAGCCCGAGAGCGGCAGCCCCGCGCTCGCCGCCCCCGCGGTCACGAGCAGCGTCTCGAGGAAGTGGCGTCGGCCGACGCGGGGCTTGTCGGAGGGATCGTGTTTCGTCACCGCTCAAGCCTACCCTGGTGCCCGCGCCACGACGAACGAGACCCGTCGAGGCCCAGTGGCGATATGCTGCGCCGCATGTTCTTTCGCCGACGCCCGGATCGCCCCCCGCCCCCGTCTGTCTCGGACACGTTGCTCGCCCTCGTCCGGGACCACATGCCCGACGCGGACGCCGGATCCCACGCCGTCATTGCCGCCGTGGCGGGACTGGTCGCCTGCGTCGCCTACGCCGACGGCGAGTACCACCCGAACGAGAAGCGCGAAGTCGAGAGGCTGCTCGGCCGGGTGCACGACCTCCCGCGGAACGGCGTCCGCGCCATCTCGAGCCTGCTGGAGACGCGGATCGCCGAGCTCGCACGCGCGGAGATGCACGCGCATGCGCGCGCGATGAAAGAAGGCGCAGAACCCGAGGCTCGGCTCGAGGTGCTCGATGTGCTCATGGATTTGGCCGCCTCGGACGGCGTGTTGTCGGTGCAAGAAACCGAGCTGCTCCGCCGCATCGCGGGTTCACTCGGGCTGTCGCCAGACGAGTACAACGCGGCACAAGCGCGCCATCGCGACAAGCTCTCGGTTCTTCGGTGACCGCTTCCCCCGCGTCGGAGGCCGGGCTGCTCGCGCGGGCGCACGCGCTCGGTGGGCGCACGGTCATCGAGCTCGCCGAAGCGATGTCCGTCCCGCTGCCTGCGAGCCCGTCACGCGCCAAGGGGTTTGTCGGGCAGCTGGTCGAGCGCGCGCTGGGCGGCGCCTGCGACACTCGCGCGGCCCCGGACTTCCCGGAGCTGGGCGTCGAGCTCAAGACCCTGCCGGTCGATCGCCAGGGGCGCGTCCGGGAGAGCACCTTCGTCTGCACCGCGCCGATCGAAGGGGCCGAGGACGCCGACTGGGCGCAGTCACGCGTGCACAAGAAGCTCCGACGGGTGCTCTTTGTCGTGATGGAGGCGGACCGCGACATCAAACCCGGGCGACGGCGGCTCGGCGCGGCGTGGATTTGGAGTCCGTCGCCCTCCCAAGCGCAGCTCCTGCGCACCGACTGGGAAGAGATCATGGGGCGCATCGGCGCGGGAGAAGTCGAGAGCATCGACGCGCGGATGGGTACCGTCCTGCAGCTCCGGCCGAAGGGCGCCAACGCCGCCGCGCGCACGGTCGCCTTCGACGGCGAAGGCGCACCCTTCCTGGCCCCCAAGCGCGCGTTCTATCTCCGCGCCACGTTCACGCATTCGTTGTTGCAGGACGCGATGGCACCCGTATACTGAACGCCTGAGCAGCACTCATGGTGGGGTGCTGGCGTACCGGAGAGGTGTTCTCGCGATGATGGAGTCGATCCCTGCCCTGGCCCGTGATGTAATTCAGCTCTTCGACGACCGGCTGGAGGGCCGGCGATTCGGAGAGCTCGACCGGGACGCGCTGATGACGCTGGCGAAGACCACCGAAGCCCGCGCGCTGGAGGTCACCGAGGCACGGGTGGCGCTCGAGGCGGCCCAAGCGGAGCTCGAGCGCGCCCGCGGCGAGCTGTCTCGGCGCGCGAGCCAGGCGCTCTCCTACGCCCGCATTCACGGCGCGGACGATCCGGCGGTGGCGGAGGCGGTCGCACAGATCGACACCATCCACGCGACCAAGAAGCCCCCGACACGCCGACGCAAACGTGCCGTGAAGAAGCCCCCCGGCGAGCCCGACGCGACGGAGCTCCCGTTCGAGGAGAAGCGCGGCGCGGCGTAGCAGCTGCGTGGTCGCGCTCGAGCGAGCGGTCGCGCCCGAAAGAGGCGCATCGATTGCGGCGCGTCCCGTGCGGCAGGCGGTAGTCCCTGGCCGACGCCGCTGGTAGCGTGCGTCGATGACCAACGTGCCCAACAGCGACGAACGGGTGGTAGAGGCCCCGCTGTGGCACCCCGTGTACGACGTCGTGGCGGGCCTCGGGATCATGAACATCGGGATCTTGAGCCGCGCGTATGGCTCGGAGCCGATCGACACGCTGGACTACTTCTTTGACGGCCTCGCGGTGTTGTGGATGGCGGCCGGTGCCATCCGTTGGACGCTGCGGCGCCGCGCCCAGCGGGCAGGGCAAGACAAGAAGACCGTGTGAGCCGCTTCGTCTCGGCGGCGGACCCAATCTCGGATGCGCCGATGCCGACTCAGGACGCCCAGTCGACGGGCAGCGAGTGTCCTGAGTCTGCGGTGAGGTGCATCAGTCGGCGCGTCACCGGGGTGCGAATCGAGGAGCGACGACGAGGAATACGTACGTACTTCGAGGAGGAGTAACCTGAGTCGCGCTTCGAGGGCCGGCGACTAGAAGTCGGGCGAGTCGGGCGTGATGTGCTGGTCGCCGAGCATGACGCCCTGCTGGGCCACCACGAGGTACACGAGGTCCGGTCCGTCACGCACGATGAAGCTGTGGGACGTGCCCGCGTCCTGGGTCGCGACCTGGCCCGGATGGAAAACCTCGCCGCTCATCTGGTCGAGCAAGCTTCCCTGAAGGACCAGCACGGACTCGTGCCCGCAGTGCTTGTGCTCTGGGAACGTCTCGCCCGCTTCCATGCGCACGAAGCCGGTGACGGCGTCCGCCACTTCGTGCCCGCCGTCGATGTGATAGAGCGTGACCTGCGGGAGCGGCGAAGGGACCCAGTTCGTGGACTCACCGATTCCGTCGAGCAGACCCTTGGCCCCAGCGTCGTCGATGTGAAGCAGAGAGGCCACGCCCTCGACAAAGCGGTCGAAGCGGCCCTCGAGGGCCAGCGCATCCATCAAGGACGCCCGCATCGACGCCGGAAGAGACTCTGCCGACGCAGACTCTGCCGACGCAGACTCAGCCGACGCAGACTCAGCCGAAGCAGACTCAGCCGAAGCAGGGCCCCGGAGCGCACCCATGCCAGCTTCCGCCTCGAGCGCGTCCAGAAGCTCGGGCAGGCCCGACTCCTCAGACGCCTCGCGGAGAAACCCGTCGAGGATGTCGCTCTCCCAACCGCTCACCGTTGCTCCTCCAGTTGCGCCGCCGTGTGCGAGCCCGACATCCGATGAGATGTCGCGCTCAAACGTGATTTCGCAACCCTCGCAGGGCCCGTGGGCCCGCTCCATTCGGTGGTAGTGCGCAGCAGCGCACCCACGTTCAATGACTTGTATCGTGCCGAACAGACACCCGTTGCGGACGAAAGCAGCACGTCTGAACCCGAAACATGACGCCGACCTGACGTCGACACTTCTGAGGTACGACGGAACAGGGTCATCGGTTCGCCCCCTGCTCGTGCGATCCTGCCGAAAACGCGACGCGGAGCTTTTTCATCGCCGCATGGAGTCGTGACTTCACCGTGCCAACCGGGATCTCAAGCTCCGCCGCCATCTCCGAGCAGGAGAGCCCGTGGAAGTACCCGAGTTCGAGGATGCGGCGCTGCTCGGCCGGCAAGCGGGACAGCGCACCGCGCACACGTGACGCGTCGGTCCTCGATTCCGCCCGCGATGCGATCGTGCCGGATAGCGCTTCGAGCGCCTCTCCGGCGGGTCGCGTTCGGCTCCTTCCGGCCGACTTCACGCGATCGAGGCAGCGGCTGCGCATGCGGAGGGTGAGCCAGGTGCGCACCGTCCCGCGAGCCGGGTCGTAGTCACCGGCGCGCTTCCAGGCTTCGAGGAAGACGTCGTGCAGGAGCTCTTGCGCCTCTCCTCGATCCTTGAGGATGCGGACGCCCAACGCGAGCATGAGCGATCCGTGTCGGTCGTACAGCGCGGCCAGGGCATCACGCTCGCCGCGTGCGGCCCGAATGATCAGCGCTTTGTCGTCCGGTTCGGTCACCTGAGCCCCGCAGCATCGCCCAAGTCCGTGCGTCCATCAACGGGGGCGTGCTCCGCGGGGCGTCCCCCCGCGCTTCCTAGTCATAGGTGTGACCAGCCGAGGCGTTACGCCAGATCTCCTCAGAAGCGCGACGGGACCGTCTCCTCGGCTCCGGGCCCCGCCTCGCTCTCGGGGACCTCGCCGTCGTCACTCTCCGCCTCGTCGCCGAGGTCATCCCGAGGAGGCGAGCCATCGCTCGGAGGAGGGCCCGAACCCGGCCCGGCAGGCTCAGGCGTCGACTTCGCCAAGCGCACCGTGAGCACCGCGAGCACGATCAGCGCCAAGAGCAGCATGCTCCACAGCGCGATCGACTGCGCGTCGATCGCGTCGTACCACTCGGGCTCCACGTGCTCGGGGTTCGCGGTGGGGGCGCCCACGGTCCCGCTGCCTGCGCGCACGTCCAGCACCCAGGCGGGCGCGTTCGCGATCTCGTAGGTTGGGGGCTCCGCATAGGGGTTCCCCACCAACATCCGGTACGTCCCATCGCTCGCGGCCAGCGACAACGTGGGACTCACCACATGCACGGTCGTCTCGGAGAGTTCGAGCGGCGCATCGTTGCCGTCCTGCACCACGAGCTCGAGCGCGGTGACCCACGTCGGCACCATGTCGATGTGAATGGGCTGCGGGTCGTCGGGCTCGCGAGACAGCATGCCGTCGGCCAACCAGGTGGACTCGCTGTCCTCCCCGACGCCCGTGAGCATGAACGAGCGCGCCACGTAGGACGCGTCCGGCTGGAACGTCAACCGCTGGACGCGCGCACGGCCGCTGCTCGGCTCGATGCGGTAATGGGTCTCTCGCCCCTCGGGTCGCACCGTCACGCGCGCTTCGACGGGATCGGCCAGGTCCGTGCTGGCTACGAGGTACGGCTGCTGCCGCCCGCTCTCGTCGATGACCCGGATGTCGCCGAGGTCGTCGCGGGCGAGCGCCTGCACCGCCGGCGGGATGCGGACCCGGCTGAGCCCCTCGGCGGCGTTCTCGACCACCAGTGTCGCCACGTGGGTGAACGCGGCGCGGTCGGGCTCCCGCCCGGGTCGCATGGCAAACGCGAGCGCGGGGCTGTCGTCGAACGACGGGTTGTCCTCGAGCGCGCCGAGTCCGGCCACCGGCAAGTCCACCGCCCGCATGAGCTGGTCGGCCAGCCCGGTCGCCATGACCGCGCGGAGGTCGTAGCGCGGAGGGCGCGCGCGGCCCCCCCCGAAGCGCAAGTGGTGTGGCTCGGGCGTCGCGCGAAAGAGCAGCGAGGGCTGCTGCACGACGGCTTCAAAGCGCGCCTCGAGAGGGCCGGCGTCGCCGTTGTCGATCTCGATGCGGAGGCGCTCGCCGCGCGTCGGTCCGAGCCGCACGTCGAGGCTCTCCACACCGAGGTCCTCGACCCGAAACAGCGTCGCTCTGGCGATCTGAACCGCGCCGTCTCCCGGGCGCACGTCGAACACGCGAACCTCGCGCGCGAAGGTGCCGGTGGTGACGATGCGCAGGGTGTCCGGGGACAGCCCGATGGGCCGGACCACGTCCAGCACCGTGCGCCCCTCAGCGTGCCTGACGGCGCTGGCTTCCAGGGGGCGGCTGTAGGTCACCGGCTCGATGGGGGCCTGCGTGGCAGCGACGCGGAACACGGGCTCGAGGTAGGCGCCCTCCCCTTCGATCTGCACGGTGATGCGGTCCCCCGTCTCCGGAAGCGCCAGGAACAAGCGCTCACGTCGCGGGTTGGGCATCCGAAAGACCGTGCCCTCGGCCAGGGTCTCTCCATCCGGGCCCGCGACGCGCACCTGGCGGACGAAGTCCCCGAGCTGCGATCCGATGTAGAGGGTGTGCCGCGCGCCCGACTGCGCGTGCGTCGGCGGTGCCAGCTCGAAGGTCTCGACCGAATGCGGCCGGAGCGAGTCCGCGTGCACGATCCGGCGCTCCGCCGAGGTCGGCGTCAACGTCAGCTCGGACTGCTCTTCAGGCAGCCCGCTCTGCACCACGTAGGCGACCTCGGACCCGTCGGCGCGGTGAACACGCACGTCGGAGAGGTCCGGCCGGGACGCCTCCAGCACCGACGGCGGCAAGGGGAGCCGGACCATCCCACGCTGGCCGGCGGTCTCGATGCGCGCCTGCCGCGGGAAGAGTCGAGAGGGGTCCTCCGGGGCCTGGGCGCGAGCCGCATGCGGAGCGAGCGCCGCGAGCATCACGACGAGCAAGGCGAGCGAGGGCACGGGCGCGCGGTTCATGCGGCCTCCTTGGCGGTTCGGAACACGAACCGCTGGTATGCGAGCGAGATGACGATGAGCGACAGCGCGAGCCCCACCAGCGAGGCGACGCGATACAGATCGGCGAGGTTGCCGAGGTCGTAGAGGAAGACCTTGGCCATGGTGACGAGGATGAGCGCGAGGCTCGTGGCGCGAAGCGCCGTGGACCGCCGGACCATGCCGAGCGCGAGCAGGCCGAGCGCGAAGACCGCCCACGCGATGGACAGAGACAGGTCGCGCGCCGGGAGACGATCGAACGGCAGGTCGATGTCCGGCCCCACCGAGAAGAGGTCCACGATGGCGAGGTTGACCCACGCGAACGTGAGCGCGATGGCCCCAGCCGCCACGACCCCGGACAGGACGGGCGCCTGGTTGAAGAGGCTGCGCTCCCATGAGCGACGGCGCTCCGGCTCGAGCCCACGAAGCATCGCCCACATGCCGATCAGGCTGGCGGCGGGCACGAGGTAGGTGTAGGCGATCCAGTTGAGGATCGGCCAGCCGCGATCCGCGTACTCCAGCACAAACGGGTTGCCGAGCAGACGCACACACACCGCGCCCGCGAGCCCGAGCGCGGCGTACTTGAGCCCGGTGTGGTCCATGCGGCGCCAGAGCGCGGTCAGCGCGAGGGCCTCGAGCGCCCAGCCGATGGTCAGCCACTCGTTGGACAGCTGCATCGGGATGGCCAGCGTGCCGAAACCGGCGGCGGTGGCGATGAGCCAGACCATCGCAGTCCGGCGCGCCTCTCGTGAGACCGGTCCCCGCAAGCGCGCGGCGTAGGTCGTCGCGACGGCGACCGCGGCCAGCCCGATCGGCAGCGCGCCGAGGAACGCGTCGCCGAACGTCTCGAGCCACAGATGCCGGAGCGTCAACAACGACAGGGGGCCAACGAGCGCCGCTGCACGCCAGGTCCACGGTTGATCGCGCAGCCGCGCGGAGCTGAGCGCGGCGAAGCCCGACACCATCAACACGCCGGTGAAGACGAACGACAGCTCGACCAGGCCGACGTGCTCGAGCCGGGATATCCACACCCCCTGCGCGAACACGGTGGCGAGCATGCCGAGCACGACGAAAGCGGCCTGGCCCCGCCGAGCCGCAACAAGCAGCACCAAGAAGAGGAGCACCAAGGTCGCCGCCAGCAAGCCCCAGGACGGCACGTGGCGCGGCGTTTCCACCAGCGCGACGAGACCGAGCAGGACGAGGGCGAACGCGCCGGCCGCGTGGTCACGAGGACGACGTGCTTCTTCTCCGCCGAAGAGCCCCAACAGCGACGAGGCTGCCGCCGCCAGCACCAAGATCCCGAGGAACGCGAGCCCGCCCGGCTGATCTGCGGAACCGACCGTGGACGCGAACTGCGCGCCCAACCCCAGCGACGACAAGACCGAGACGCCGACCGGGAGCACGTCCCATCCGCGCCCGCGACCGAGCCACGCGGCGGCTCCGATGGACACCGCCCACGTCATCAGCCAAGGCCACGGGCCCGCGACCTCGACGAACGGCGCTGCAAAGAGCACCACGACGAGCGAAGCGAAGAGATAGATGGCCGCCGGCGGAAGCGCCGAGGAGACACCGCGGTGGCGCGCCCACCCAGCGGTGATCGTGAACAGCAGCGCCTCCACGGACGCCAGTCCCAGAATCTGCCAAATCTGGCCAGCCTGGGTGGGCTCGTGCGCGACGGTCCAGACGAGGAGGGTGCTGACGACCGTCAGGGCCGCGGCCGACGGCAGGAAGGGGCTGCGGTCGCGAACCCCGAGCACACACGCCGCCGTGCTCAGCGCCACGAGGAGGACGCCGGTGGCGACCAGGTTGGAGCCCAGGTCGCCTCGACCGGCCAAGCCGACGGTGAAGAACATGGGCAGCAGGACGCCCGCGGCCCGGACGACCGGATAGAGGCCGGACTCGGGCTCGTCCGACGCCTTGCCGCGCGACGCCAGCGCAAACAGGCCCGAGAACACCGCGATGATGCCGACGCCGAGGAACATCCGCGGCTCGTCCAGACGCCCAAAGAGCCAAGTCGCCTCGTAAACCATCGAGCCGAGCAGCGACGCGCCGGCGAGCCACGCCCAGCGACGACGGTAGGCGACCCAGAGCATCGCGCCGTCGAGCAGCAGCAGGTAGCCGAACAGCGAGATGGGTTGGTCCGAGCCCGTGCTCAAAGCGACGGGCGTGATGAAGCCCCCCAGCAAGCCGAGCGCCGCGATGGCCTTCGACTCATGGCGCGTCGCCAGCGCGACGCACGCAGCCGTGGTCACGACCATCAAGCCGCCCGCCGCCCAGGTGGGATAGAGCTCGTAGAGCGCGCGTCCGGCCCAGAACGCGACGTACAGGATCCCCACGCCGGCGCCGGCCAGCCAGTTGGCCAGCACGGTGTGGGTCTTTCGCAGGCGCAGCTCGGAGGCGAGCACGCAACCGAGGCCCACCACGGTCCCGAGGACGACGCGCATCGCCGGCGTGATGAGGCCGTGTTCGATGGAGTATTCGAAGAAGTAGACGCCTGCCAACAGCAGAATGGACGCTCCGAGCGCCGCCGCGCCACGCACGCCGACCCACTGCTCCCAGCCGATGGAACTCGCGGGGGCGGGGGCCATCGGAGGCGCCACCTCAGGCTCCGTTCCGCCGGACTCCGGAGGCGCCGCGTCAGGCGCGGAGGACGTCGCCTCGGGGGCCGGAACGGGGGCCGTCGACGGCAACGCGTCGGAAGCCGCCGAAGACGCGGCCTCGCTCGCGGTCGCTTCGGGCGTCGCACCCGCGAGGGATTCCTCCGTCTCGGAGGCTGCGGGTTCAGGAGCGTTGGGTTCAGGAGCGGAGACCTCCGGTGAGGTGGGCTCAGCCAGCATCCGGGGCGCTGCGCCCCACGCCGCCCACTCGATCGGCGGCATCGCGGGCGGCGATGACGCCGCGGCCGACGCCTGAAGCCGACTCAGACCCGCCTCCAAACGCGACACCCGCGCCGCGAGTGTGAAGTTCTCACCACGGAGCCCGTCGAGTTCCTGCTGGAGCCTGGCTTTGTTCGGTGCGCTCCCGAGGCGGGAAAGCCAGACCCCAAACGCGACCAGCGTTCCGAGCACGACCGCGATCATCATCGTGCAGAACAGGAGTCCTATGAGCTCGTCCATGCCGCCTCCACCAAAGTTGAGTCGCGCCCGTTGGGGTCCCTGAGCGCAGCCCCCGGTCTTTCCTCAGCACCGGGCGTGCCAGCCCGGGGCGGACCGTTGGCAGACCAGAAGCGCACCCCCCAGTGCATGAGATGCATGCGCCTGTGCACTGAGTGCCCACAGAGCCAAATCCGCTCGAGCCGGCCCCAGAATGCTAGCGTGCGGGCATGTGGAAGCGGAACGACCGAAGTCACGGTGTCTTCATCGGGTTCGCCCTTTCCACGTTGCTGGCCTGCGGCGGTGCGGCGGACCCGGACGCCGGCCCCCCCGATGCGACGGTGCTCGATGCACGTACGCCCGGCGTGGACGGTGGCCGGCCGAGCGATGCCAGTGAAGCGGACGACGCAGGGGTCGATGCCGGCTCGGTGCCACGCTGCGCCACGTTCGCTGCCCGCAACGCGGGGGAGCTGGCGTCAACGGCGCTCGATGAGCTGTCCGGCTTGGCCGCGAGCCGCACCCACGATGGGCTCCTCTACGCCAACAACGACTCGGGCGACTCCCCCCGCGTCTTCCTGCTCAGCACCGACGGCTCCGACCTTGGCACGATCTCGCTGACCGGCGCCGACCACCGGGACTATGAAGACATCGCGGTCGGGTCGGGTCCCGGCGGCGTGCACGTCTACGTAGGCGACATCGGGGACAACCGCGCGCGCACCGGCTCGGGGTCACCGCGAGACGAGATCGTCGTCTACCGCTTCCCCGAGCCGAGCCTCGACCTGACGACGGCTCCGCTCGCCCTCGAGGTGACCCCGGAGGCCTTCACCTTCACCTACCCGGGCGCGCCCCAAGACTGCGAGTCGCTGGCGGTGGCGGACAATGGTGATCTCTACTTCCTTTCCAAGGTCGACTCTGGCGCGTCGACCCTCTACGTCGCGCGGGCCCCCCTGGTGAGCGGCGAGCTGACCCGCTTGGTGGACGTGACTTTTCCCTCCGGCTCGGAACTCGCCACCGCGATGGACATCGCCCCCGGCAACGGCGCGCTCCTGGTGCGCACCTACGACCGCCTCCATCTGTACCCGCGCCTGGGCGCGCAGTCGTTTGCCGATGCGCTGCTCGGGGTGCCGATCGCCGTGAGCGGCCGCCCGGAGATCCAAGGCGAGTCCGTGGGCTGGCGCCCCGACGGCCGCGGATACTTCACCGCCAGCGAGGGCGATCAGCCCCCGTTGTTTGCCTTCGAAGCCGAGACGCCCTGCCGCGGCTGGTAGCGAAAGAGAGAAGAGGACCCTCGATGCGCTTTCTCGACGAGATGTTCGACCCCACCTTCGCGTTCGACAGCGACCGTCAGCAGCGGCGTGACCTCGAGACGCTTCGCGGGGAGGTGGCTGCCGGCGCGAGCCAGACCGAGGTCGAAAGGCTCAAGCGGCAGGTGAGTCAGCTCCAGCTCTTGACCCGCGCGCTCGCCACGCTGCTCGAGACAAAGGGGCTCGCCACGCCAGAGGAGCTCGAGGTCCTCGTCCAGCAGATCGACCTCCTCGATGGGGTGGAGGACGGGCAGATGAGCGAAGAGGTCTGGCACGGAGCCGCCCGCTGCGATCACTGCCAGCACTTTCTGAACCCAGCACGTGAGCAGTGTCTCTACTGCGGTCGGGCCCAGACCGGCGAAGGCCCGGGCGGCCCCTACCGCGGCGGCGCGAGCACAAAGCGAGAGGCCCCCCGCTTGGCGACGTGTGGCACGTGCGGGAACCAAGTGCCGCAACAGCAGACCTACTTCACCGACGAAGGTCAGCTCCAGTGCGGCACCTGCCACCGCCCCTAACTGGCCGTTGAAGAACCGACGTCGATGAATCGCGCCCGCGACTTGCCGTCCGCGTCGCATGAGGCGACGACGTGCATCCTTCAGGATGTTCGAGGAGCGGCAGGCGGCGAGGGCGGTGCGGCCCGGGTTTGAGGTGCGGCACAACGGTTCTTCAACGGACAGCGAAGCCCTCGGGATCCGCGGCTCGAGAGCGAGAACACCGCCGGTTCTCACCTCCGGTCGGCGACGACTCTCAGTGCGTCGCGCCGCCGACCGCAACCAGGTCACGCTCCGTGTGCAGGCTGAGCTGAGCCGCGACCTCCAGGCCTCGCGCGAGGGTGGCAAGCGGCAAACTCGGTTGGGGAACGCCGGACGCCTCGTGTGCCGCACGCGCTTGCTCGGGCACGTACGGAAGATGGATGAAGCCCCCTCGGATCCCGCGCCGCCGCGAGAAGGTTCGCATCAGGCCATAGAACACGTGGTTGCACACGAAGGTGCCCGCCGTCTGCGACACTTCCGCGGCAATCCCCTGTTCTTGCAGCGCCGCTACGATGGCCTTGATAGGCAGGCTCGAGAAGTAGGCTGCCGGGCCCCGCACCGCGATCGGGCGGTCGATGGGCTGGGCGCCCGCGTTGTCGGGAATCCGCGCGTCGTCCACGTTGATCGCGACGCGCTCCACCGTGATCGCGGAACGGCCGCCCGCTTGGCCACAGCAGATCACCACGTCTGGGCGGTGGCGCCGCAGCGCGCGCTTGAGAGCGACGAGCGCATCGTCGAACACGACGGGGAGAACGCACGTGACCAGCCGCCCCGTCACCGCGCTCGAGTCGACCGCCTCGAGAGCACACAGCGACGCGTTCGCCGTCTCTCCGCCAAACGGCTCGAAGGCCGTCAGCAGAACCGTCTTGTCGCGAGCGCTCATCCCGAGAACGTGTCGAGGAAGCCCGCCTGGTCGAGCACGCGCCCCGGGGCGTCGCCGGTCAGGTCGAGGAAAGCGCTCAGGTTCATCTCGTGTCCGGCGGCGGTGGGGGGTGCCCAGGGGGGCGGGAGCTGAAGGTAGCGTCCGTCTGCCGCTCGCATGTGGCTCCGGTCCGTCGTGAAGGTGGAGAGCAACTCCGCTACCGGCACCGCGCGAAATCGCAGCCGCGGATCCGGGAGACGAAACGTGGCGTCGAGATACGCGCGGAGCGGCACCGGCGTTTCCAGCCGGCTGTCCAAGTCCCACGCGTCGCCGTGGGCCGTCGCGATGACATGGTAGTCCCACCAGGTGGGCTGGCCCGGAGGGGACGCGCGCTGCTCGAAGAAGCAGCATCGTCGGTCCGCGTTCGTGATGAAGACGGCATGCGGGTCGCCGGCCGAGAGCGCGGGCTCCTGAACGAGCCAGAAGACGTTCTCTTCGCAGTAGAAGGGCTGATGCCGCATCGGCCTTCGACGGTAGCAGACGCGCCGGCCGACGAACGACCAGAGTGCAGTCGATCAGGGACGCATCTCGGTCAGCGCGGCCACCTCGGCCTCGAGCGCGTCGGTGTCGAGCGCGAGGCTCTCCTCGTCCGCTTCGAGGCCGTCCATGAGCAGATCGCGGGTGCGGGCTGCGCGTGCCACACGGGTGAGCTGATCGACCTGACGCCGCACGCTGTCAGACGTCGCCCGCCAACCGCGCTGGGTGGCGACCCGCCGCCGCAGCTCGTCGACGGCACCCTCCACCCGCACGCGCAGCGGCTTGGGCAAGTCCAGCTCAGCGAGTGTTCGGTGAGCGACCACCGCCCGGAGCATGCGGGTGCGCATCGGCCCATGGGACCGATGCGCCAACCGGCGCAGCGCGAAGGTCCGGGGCGCGTCCGCCGGGAGGATCCAGGGGATGGACGCGACGAGGGCCGCGATCATGACCGCCACGAGCCAGAGCGAGGTGTCCAGCCCCTGGTTGCTCGTGACGACCCAACTCGCGGCGACCCCCGCCGAGAACGCCACCCCCAGGTGCAAGACCAGCTCGCGGATCGAGCGGGAGCGCATGGCGCGCGTGGCGAAGATAAATGCGAGCAGCAGTCCCGTCGCCGCGAGCGGCAGGTACGGGCGCACCCCTTCGTAGGCCAGCGCGCCTCCCGCCGCGAGCGTCACGGATTCAGGTGAAACGGGCACGCCACCGTGGGCGAGCAATCCCAGCACCACCGTTCCGCCCAGCGTCAGCGCCGCCGCGACCACCGGGGAGCACGCGTCGAGCTGCGAGACGACGCCGAGCACCAGGCCGATGCCGCCGACGAACAACCAAGGCTGCACGCGCATCAGAACGTCCTCGCGCGCTGTCGGCGGGACGCGTTGGAGCCCAGCCCGTAGGCGCGCCCCTCGGTGGTGCGCGCGTCCAGGTTGCCGAAGTTGTCGCGGTCGGCCGCCGCCGCCTCGATCCGCTCGTCGAGGACGCGGGCTGCCGCCGGCGCCGCCGCCCTCAACTCCTGGAGCCGCGCGGTGTTGTCGTCGGCCATGCGCTGCGCCTCCGCCCCGTCCCCGTCGCGCCAAGACTGAACCGCCAACGCCTGGAGCGCGTCGAGATGCGTCGCCGCCGCCTCAGCGTGCAGAACGGGGTCGCGGGAAGCGACGGCATCGGAGTGGTGGGCCACGGTGGAGACAGACAGACGTCCGACCGGGAGGTTCCGATCCAACTGTTCTGCAACCGACCGGTAACGCAACCCCACCCCCACGTCCGAGCGCGACCCTGCTCCCCCGGCGGCGACCTCCAGACGAAGAGTGACGCGTCGCCGCTCGCCTTGCGAGAGCGCGCCCAGCGGAACTTCGTTCGAGCCCGGAACCACCGAGGCCCCGTATGATTCCGTGATCCTCCAGCCGGGCGGGAACGCGAACGTGAGCTCGGTCTGATCCACTACCGTGCTCGTCGCCGCGGCGAGCTCCCGGCCAAGGAAGCGCGAGAGCTGGACGCCGCTGGCGAGGAACTCGTAGTTGCCGCGCCCCGCGTCGGCGACGTTGGACAACCAGGCCTCTTCGTAGTCCACCCCGACACCCAGCGCGCTCGTGGTCACCCCCTCGCGCGCCCGGCCTCGAATCGTCTGAGTCACGTCGCGCAGCTGAAGCCCCGACCCGTCACGGCCGTCGCTGATGAGCACCCGGCGGCGAACCGCATCACGCGGCGCCAGCGCCAAGGCCTGCTCGGCACGCTGGAGCCCGGCCGGAATGTTCGTCCCGCCCGTCGCCCGAACCAGGTGCCGCGCCCCAAGGTACCGATGGAGCGCCTGCTCGGCCGGCATCAGCGGGACCAAGACCCTCGCCTCGTGGTCGTAGGTGATGACCGCAACCCGATCGATGGGCCGCATGCCGCGGATCAGCTCCTCCACGGCGTCGCGGGCCTGCTGAATCTTGGCGCCTGTCATCGAGCCGCTCGTGTCCAGGGCGACCGCGAGCGCCACCGGGCGCGGGGCACCGGGCTCGTCGGAGTGCGCCGCCAGCCGGACCTCCGCGAACAGCTCACGCAGGCCGTTTTCGAGCAGCGCGCCCTGGGTGAAGGCGACGAACCCGTTCAGCTCGGGGGTCTCGATGGCCTGGCGCACCCCACCGGACGTGTCGTTCTGGAGAGCAGGGGCCCGCGGCCCCGTGTCGTGCGCACGTCCCAGCGCGATGGCCCCAAAAGAGAACAGCAGAGCGGCGACCGCCATGGACCAACGGTGCTTGCTCTCGACCCCTCGAAATCCTCGTCTACTCATCGAATCCTCCTTCGGAGCGAGTTCTCGCGGGCTCCGTGGACCATCCGACGCTCTCGGGCGCGCTCGGTTGGTCAGGGTTCGGTAAAACGCATCATTCGGGCCAAACTCGTACATTGCGAGACGACCGCCAGCAGGCTGTGAGCGCCTCGGCAGGTTGCTTCTCTGGAGAGTTTCCGATGCTGCTCCAAGCAGATTTAGCCGTGAATCTCGGCGGCTGGTAGCCTCGGGACGTGCCCCAGGAACTCGACGACACGACGCTCGCGGAGCTCGGGCAGACGCTGCGTCGCCTGGAACGCGAGCTGACCCACGCGCTCGAAGGCTCGAAGGAGGGCGTGCAAGTGGTGTCGCTCGACCAGCCGATCGGACGCGTGTCGCGCATCGACGCCATCCAGCAGCAGAAGATGGCCAAGGCGAGCCGGCATCAGCAGGCGCTCCGCCTGGGTCAGGTGCGGGTCGCGCTGTCGGCGATCGAGGCGGACGAGTACGGTGACTGCCGGAGCTGCGACGAGCCGATCGCGGTCAAGCGGCTGCGCGCCAAACCGGAGAGCGCGTTCTGCCTCCGGTGCCAGGGCGGGCGCGAACGGCGCTGACGCCAGCGCGGCGTCGAGGTTCAGGCGACGTCCGGGCTGCCGTTGTGCCTGGACATGCGCTCCAAAGCTCGCGCCCCCGGATACGGACAAGGTGTTGTCGCGCTCGACACACGCGGCTGGCTGGATCCGGACTCGGTCCCCTCCATGGTGACGCAGATCTTCGAGGCGGCCGCGTACCGCCCTCCCCCGCTGCCCGCCGTTGCCCTCGAGGTGGACCGCCTGTCGAGACGCAGCGACATCGGGATCGACGACGTGACCCGGGTCCTGGCGCGCGACCCGATGCTCGCCGCAGACACCTTGCGGGTCGCGAGCAGCGCGGCCTACAGCCGCGGCCAGGCACCGCGGACGCTCGAGGAGGCGTGTGTTCGCCTAGGCGTGAAGGGACTGCGGAACATCGTGTGGCAGGTGGGCCTTCGCGGTGTCTTTCGCGTCCGCGGCTACTCGGCCGTGATGGAGCGGCTGCAGTCGCACTCGGTCTCGGTGGCGCGTCTCACGCGGGAGGTGGCAATGCACACGTCGGTCGCGGCGGACAACGCGTTTCTGTTCGCGCTGTTGCACGACGTCGGGCTCGTCGCGGCACTGCACGCGATCCGGGACGCCCACACCGGCGATCTGCCGCCGTACGCTGAGCTTCACGGCGGGCTCAGCGCGCTTCACGCGTCTCTCGGGGGCACCGTGAGCCGACTCTGGAACTTGCCCGGCGAGATGGTCTGGTTGATCGAGAACCACAGCTGGCCGCGTGTGGACGGCTTCATCCATCCCCTGCTGGCCTGTCTGTCGGTCGCGCACCACTACAGCGCACTCCAGGGCGAGTCGATCCGCCTCAGCAACCAGGTGAGCGAGCACGAGCAGGAATCGCTCGCGATCTCGGTCGAGGCGTTGGGCCTGAGCCGGAGCGACCTGCTCGACATCGAATCGCGCTGCGCCCCCCTGAACGGCTGACGCCCCGCTCCGTGCTATCGAGAGCGGATGGCGAAACGATTCGAGGGAGCGACGGCATGGATCACCGGCGGCGGAACCGGCATCGGGAAGGCGCTCGCGCTGGAGCTGGCCCGCCGAGGCGCGGACGTCGCGGTGTCCGGCCGTCGTGAGGACCGGCTACGCTCCGCGGTCACCGAAATCGAAGCGCTGGGACGGCATGCGATCCCGGTGGTGTGCGACGTGACCGACGAGCAGAGCGTGGAAGCCGCCGCACAACGCGTCGCGGACGAGTTCGGGGGCATCAGCATCACCGTGGCCAACGCAGGCTATGCCGTCTCCGGACGCCTCGAGACCCTGAGCGCCGAGGACTGGCGGCGGCAATTGGATGTCAACGTCGTCGGCCTCGCGAGCACCGCCAAACACGCGCTGCCACACCTCAAGAGGAGCCGCGGCCGGCTGGGCCTCGTCGGCTCCGTCGCGGCGTTCATGCCCGTCGCCAAGACCGGCGCGTACGTCGCGAGCAAATACGCGGTGCGCGCCATCGGCCAGACCCTGTGCATCGAGCTGGCGGGAAGCGGGGTGAGCTGCACGACGATGCACCCGGGCTTCGTGGAGAGCGAGATCGCGCAGGTCGACAACGCCGGCGTGCACGACGGCTCCCGCAAGGACAAGCGCCCTCAAAACCTGATGTGGACCAGTGACAAGGCGGGTCGCGTCATGGCCGACGCGCTCTACAAGCGGAAGAAGGAACTCGTCTTCACCGGCCACGGCAAGGTCGGCGCGTTCTTCGGGCAGCACTTCCCCGGGCTCGCCGTGCTCGCGCAGACGCGCGGCAAGTAGCAGCGCCCGAATACGCTCAGCGACGAATGCCCGAGAGGACGAGTGAGATGAGCGTGCCGGCGATGCGATCCGGCGGCGCGTCGAGCTGCCCGTCCAGCACCGAAAACGTGAGCTGCTCCACCGCGCCGACCACCGCGAGCGCGCTGATCCGAGGGTCGGGGATGCGCAGCAGCCCGTGGTCCACCGCGAACTCGGTGAGGTCGACGGACCGGCCCCGAACCTCATCGGCGAGCGATCGCAGGGGAGCCCCGGCGCCGCTCGCGGGGGCGCGTGTGTTCTGGAGGTACAGCCGAACGACATCGCCGTGCCCGAGCGCAAGCGGGATCAAACCGACCGCCAAGAGCTGGTAGGCCGCGAACAGCGAGGCGTCGTCATGCGCATCCTCGAGCGCGTCTTCGCAGCGATCGAAGGCGGCCCGGAGGGTGTCTTCCACCGGCTCGAGGATCTGCGTGACGAGGTTCTGTTTGTCGGTGAAGTAGCGGTAGAAGTTGCCCTTCGCCGTGCCGGCTTCGCGCGCGATGTCGTCGATCGTGACCGCGTCCACGCCGCGCTCGAGGAACAGCGTCAGCCCCGCCTTGCAGAGCTGCTCGATCCGCCGGCGACGGTTCAGGTCGCGCTTGCCCCCGGGCGGGCCCGGGCGCTCCTTCGGCTTCCTCCCAGGAGGAAGCGGCTCGTTCTTGGTGGACACCGGCCCCCATTCTGCTAGAAATAAAGTGACTGTCTGGTCATTTTTATTCTCGGGCGGCCGTTGAGGAAGAATGAGAGCCCGATGAGAGCCATCGGGCGGGTGAAAAGGAGGCGTGTGGTGATCGGGATCCCCCTTGGTTTGGCGTACGCGAACGCGAGCGAGTGGCTCATACACAAGTACGTGCTGCACGGCAGCGGCCGGAAGCGCAGCTCGTTCTGGAGCTTCCACTGGCTGGAGCACCATCGCGTCTCGCGGATCAAGGGCTTTCGCGACCCGGACTACGAGCGCGGTGTCTTCCAGTGGAATGCCCAGGGCAAGGAGGCGGCGGCGCTGGCCGGCGCGGCGGTGTTGCACTTGCCGCTGTTTCCCGTGGCCCCGTTTTTCACGGGAACCGCGCTCTACTGCATGTGGAACTACTACCGCACGCACAAGCGCTCGCATCTCGACCCCGAATGGGCGCGCGAGAACCTGCCCTGGCACTACGACCACCACATGGGTCCCAACCAGGACGCGAACTGGTGCGTGACCAAGCCCTGGATGGACCACGTGATGGGAACGCGTGAGCCCTACGTGGGGACCGAGCGGGAACGGCAGGACCGGGAGCGCAAGGCGCGGCGGGCGGCGAAGAAGGCGGCGCGCCAGGAGGAAGCGACGCCGAAAGCCGCGTGAAGCTACCCCTCGCTGAACCGCGCGGGGTCAAACAGGCTCGGAACGGTGCCCTTCGCGGTGAGCGAGTCGACGAGGCGGTCCGCGAGCACCATCGCCAGACCGAGGCCGTGGCCGGTGAAACCAGCCAAGATGTGTACCCCAGGCAGGCCTGGAGCCCGACCCACCAGCGGCAGCTCATCCGGACTGAAACCCATCGTGCCCGCCCAGCGGTGCGCGACGGGCGCGGACACCGCAAACGGCAAGTGCCGGCGGAGATACGCCTCCAAAGAGGATTGAACGGCCTCGCTCGGTTCGAGCGCGTCGGTGGCTTCCTCCGCCTCAAAGAGATGCCGCCGTCCGCCCACGAACACGGCGCCGTCCTCACGCTGCCGGAAGTAGTCGTAGCCGGCATTGGCGTACGCCACGGGCTCGAGGACCCGAGCGAGCCCGGGTGCAGTGGCGAGCATCTGGGCCCGCTGCGGCGTGACCACGCCCCTCAGCAACGGGACCAGCTGCGCCGCGTGCGCGTTCGTCGCCACCACCGCCCGCTCGTAGCGCACCTCACCGCCATCCGTCTGGGCGACGCCGGCCTCGAGCGAGGTCACCGCAGCTCGCGCGAACCGCGGCAGCGCGTGCCGCATCGCGCGGACGAGCTCCCCCGGGTGGAGCTGCCCGTCTTCCGGGAGCGACAGCTGCACATCAAAACCCGCCAGCGCCGGATGAGGAGGGCCCAGCGCAGGCGCCGCGCCATGCTCACGGAGAATGCGCGCAGCGGACTCGAGGCGCTCCCGATCCGCCTCGTCCCCGACCTCCGCCAGCATCAGGCTCCCGCTTGTCCGGTGCCGTGCCGCCTGCCCGAACCGCTCCCTGAGCCGGCGGTGGTTCTCCCGCGCCAGCCCGATCAGCTCGCTCACGCCCGCCGCTCCGAGCCGTGCCTCGAGGGCAGGCAACTCGAACACGTGCGCGAGCAGCACGAACCCCGCGTTGCGGCCAGACGCGCCGGCGGACGCAGGCCGAGCGTCCAGAACCAGCACGTCCACGCCCGCCTCGGCGGCCGCCAGGGCGGCGCTGCATCCGGCGATCCCGGCGCCGATCACCAACAGCTCGCAGCGCGCACCGGCCGGGAGGCGCGACGCGACCGGGAATCGGACCTCACGCATCCAGGCGGAGTCGGACATCCGCGCGCTCAGGCCTCGTCGAACGCCGCGCGCCGCTCGACCAGCGCCTTGATGTCCACGGCGTCGGGAAGGTCGCCGTCCAGCGCCTCCGAGAGCGAAGCCAGAGCGTCGTCGAGTGTTCGGTAGAACGGCATCGGGTGACCGGACAGGGTGCTGATCGCCGTGCCGACCCCGCGCATGGCCGCCGCGAAGAACCCGGTGCCCGCGAGCACGACCGCCATCCCGGTCGCGTCGGGTGACGCCTGCTGCATGAGGCCCGAGATGGCCTTCCGGTCTTCGTCGTCGGGCACGCTCGTCTGATCGCTCAGGTAGACGAGAACCGCGTAGGGCGCGCCCGCGGCATGCAGCTGACGCTCCATGCGACCGGCATCCTGCAGCCTCGCGCGTTCGGTCGCGCCCGACTGCACGACGACCAGCAGATTGTCCACGACGTCGACGCTTGTCGGCACCCGCGTATGTTCTCTGCGTTCATGCTCGAAGTCGAGGCTCGAAGTCGAGGGCCGCGCGGTTCCGGCGATCCGAGATACGCTCCGCCGGTGACCCGACCCCGCCTCGCGCTGTGGCTGCTGATTCTCGCGGCCTGTGGCCCTCCCGAGCTCGAGCCGTCGCCCCGCCCCGCGGCGCCGGAGAGGGAGCCCGCCGCCGAGTCCACGACCGACGCGCCGCCCGAGCCGCCGCCGCCGCCCGCTCCCCCGGAGTGCCCGCTCGAAGACGTCCCGCTGGACTTCCGATCGGCGTCGGAGACCAGCACGCTCGCGCTCACGCTGCATGATTCGGGGGGCGCGCTGGCGATCGGGGACGGCGAAGCGGTTCGCTTCGTGCCGCTCGCCGCCGATGGCACGGCGAGCGGCACCGCGGTTCCCGTCCCGCTGCGCGGCTCGCTGTTGGCGCTCGAAGCCGTCGGCGACGACGCGAACCCCTACGTGATCGTGACGCGTGGCCCGTGCGCCGAGTCCGCCCACTGCCTGACCGCGCGACGGGTGAACGAGGCGGCCCCCGAGGCCACCGTCAGCGCGCCCCTTCCGGCCGCGCTCGTGACGACACGACGGGCGGTTGCCGACTCACGGTTGCACTTGGCGTGGAGCGCCGAAGGTGGCGAACGCGGGCTGGAGACGTTTGTCGTCGCCCCCGCGCTCGGGCGGATCCGACGCGCGCTCGGCCCCGAGCCCGCCGACGCGGAGCTGCCGGTCGAGATCCTCGGACTGGCCGCCGAGGGGGAACGGTTCGCTGTGTTGACGCGCCGCGGCGCCGGCGAGGACCGGCGCTCTCGGGTGACGCTGACGAGCAACGATCACCACGCTGAGCTCGAGGCCCTCGAAGAGGTGCTGGTCGTGGAGGCGATGGAATTCGACGGCGCCAACGTGGCGCTGGTGGCTGGCTTCGAGATGTCCCGACCGCACCTCTTGGAGCTCGAGCCCGGTCAGGAAGAGCCGCGTCATGCCTCCGAGATCGCGGTCGGAGACGTGCCGGACCGCTTCGCGGACCGCGTGCGGGCGGCCCTTCTCCAGGACGAAGACGGCCTTCATCTGCGCCGCCGCGACGCCGCGGGCGACGTGATCGGGGAGCGCGTGACGGTGGTCGAGGGCCGGGTTCGCGTGGGGACGGTCGCGCGGCGAGGCGAGGCGTTTTTAGTCGCCTGGCTCGATGGAGAGGGAGAGCTGGGCGCTCGCTGGGTACGATGCGAAACCGGGGATTGACCTCAGGCGCAGTGAACTCAGAAATGGCCCCGGGAGGAAACAACATGACGCACGCTATCGACGAAATCTTCACGAAAGAACAGCAGGAGGCGCTGACACCGGACGCCGTGATCGCCGCGCTCCAAGCGGGGAACGGCCGGTACGTCGCCGGGGACCGGACGGCTTGGGATCATCGGGCACAGATCCCCAAGGCGGCCGGCGGCCAGCACCCGATGGCCATCGTCCTGTCCTGCGTGGACTCGCGGGTTCTCGTCGAGGAGGTCTTCGACTGCGGCATCGGCGACCTCTTCGTCGCCCGCGTAGCGGGGAACTTCGTCAACACCGACATGCTCGGCTCGATGGAATTCGCCTGCGCGGTCTCGGGGTCGAAGGTCGTCGTGGTGCTCGGCCACCAGAGCTGCGGGGCGGTGAAGAGCACGATCGACGGGGCGGATCTGGGCAACATCACGCCGATGCTGAAGAACATCGCGCCCGCGGTGAGCGCCGTGGACGGCTTCGACGACCGGACCACCAACAACCCTGACTTCGTGCACGCCGTCGTCGAGAAGAACGTCCAGCTGACCCTCGCCCGCATCCGCGCCGAGAGCCCCGCGCTCGCAGAGCTGGAGGCGGAGAACAAGATCAAGATCGTCGGTGCGGTCTACAGCCTGGACGACGGCTCGGTCACGTTCCTCTGATCAGGGCCTAACAGACTACGAAGAACCCGCGCCGCAGGCGCGAGGCGCGCGACGGGCGACGGGCGACGGACGATGAAATACGATTTCAAGAACCTGAAGGGCGACCTCAGCGGGGGCTTTGTCGCTGGCATCATCGCCCTGCCCCTCGCGCTCGCGTTCGGTGTGCAGTCCGGCCTCGGCGCGGCGGCCGGGCTCTACGGCGCGGTGGCGGTCGGGGTGTTCGCCGCCCTGCTCGGCGGCACGGCGACCCAGGCGTCGGGCCCCACCGGACCCATGACGGTCGTGTCCGCCGCCATCGTCGTCTATGCGGTCGACCGCACGGGCAGTCTGGAGGCGGGCCTCGGCATCGTGTTGCTCGCGTTCTTCGTGGGCGGCGCGCTCCAGCTTGGCCTCGGCCTGCTCGGCGTGGGCAAGTACGTGAAGTACTTCCCGTATCCGGTCGTGTCCGGGTTCATGAGCGGGGTCGGCCTGATCATCGTGTTCCTTCAGATCTGGCCCCTGCTCGGGGCCTCGTCGCCGAAGTCCACGATCGAGGTCTTCACCCGCATCGCCGAGCCGCTCTCGGACATCAACTACGCCGCCGTCGGGCTCGGCTCGCTCACGCTCGCGGTCAACTACGCGTTCCCGTACGTCACCAAGAAGGTGCCGTCGGTGCTCGTCGCCCTCCTCGTCGGGACCGGCACCGCGCTCGCGACCGGGGTGGACGTGCCGACCATCGGCGACATCCCGACGAGCTTCCCCGCCCTCCAGTTCAGCGCGATGCTGAGCGTCGACCCCGAGTACTTCGGCTTCATCCTCGAGTCGGGGGTCACGCTGGCGCTGCTCGGCTCCATCGACTCGCTGCTCACCTCGGTCATCGCCGACAACCTCACCAAAGACAAACACAACAGCAACCGTGAGCTGCTCGGTCAGGGCATCGGCAACATGATCGCCGCCCTCTTCGGCGGCATCCCGGGTGCCGGCGCGACGAAGGGCACCGTCGTGGCGATCAACGCGGGCGCCAAGACACGTGTCTCCGGCATCACCCACGGCCTCTTTCAGGGCGCCGTGCTGCTCGGCCTCGGCGCGCTCGCGTCCTACATTCCGCTCAGCGTGCTCGCGGGCCTGCTCATCTCCGTGGGCGTCGCCATCATCGACTACAAGGGCATCCGGCACCTCCGTTATGTGCCCAAGGCCGACGCGGCGGTGATGCTCGTGGTGCTCGTCTGGACCGTGTTCGGCAACCTCATCCACGCGGTCGCGGCCGGCATCGTCCTGGCGAGCGTCCTGTTCATGAAGAAGGCGAGCGACCTGGCCGAGGCCGAGACCTCGATCGGGCCGCTCGGGCCACTGAAGACCGCCGAGGAGGACGACGAGCCATGGGAGGACGAGCGCGCCTCCGGCGTGCCGGAGCGCGACGACGTGTTCGTCAAGCACCTCTATGGGCCGCTCTTCTTCGGGTTCAGCTCGGGCTTCCGCGCCCTCGCGGAGACCCTGCCGAAGGGCACCGAGGTGCTCGTCGTCCGGATGGAGCGGGTCCCCTACATCGACCAGTCCGGGCTCTACGCGCTCGAGGAGACCATCCTCCGGCTCCAGGCCGAGGGCACGCTCGTGGCCCTGACGGGGCTGGGAGAGCAGCCCGCCGCCATGCTCGAGCAAATCGCGTTGGTGCCTAGCCTCATCCCCGAGAGCCAGGTCTTCCGCTCGTTCGACGCCTGCGTCGCGTGGCTGCACGAACGGGCCCCGCAGACGGACTGAGTTCGGGCAGCGCTTGCGCGCCACGTCGAGACCCTCGAGCGCCCCATGTCCGACGGTTCGACCGTCGCGGAGCCCGCGTTCTGTGGTCAGCGCTCCGTCAGGCGGGGCAGCAGCTCGGCGAAATTGCAGGGGCGGAACCGGCTGTCGAGCTGGTGCACGAGGATCTCATCCCAGCCGTCTTTGACCGCGCCGGTGGAGCCGGGCAGCGCAAACAGGTAGGTGCCGCCCGCCACGCCGCCCGTCGCGCGGCTCTGGATGGTGGACGTGCCGATTTTCCCGAAGCTGATCTGACGAAACAGCTCGCCGAAGCCCGGGATGGCCTTGTCGTACACGGCCATGAACGCGTCCGGAGTGATATCGCGCCCGGTGACCCCGGTGCCTCCCGTGGCGATGACAACGTCGACGGTCTCGTCCGCGATCAGCTCGCGCAGCCGGGCTTCGAGTCCCGCCCGGTCATCCGGCACGATCCGCTTGGACCGCAGCGTGTGGCCCGCCTTCTCGATCCGGGCGACCAGCGTGTCCCCGCTGCGGTCGTCCTCCTCCGTACGGGTGTCGGACACCGTGAGCGCAGCGATGCGCAGCGGCACGAAGGCGCGCTCGAGATCCAGGCCCGGCATCAGCTCTTCCGCTTCTTCTTCTTCTTCCGGCGCTTCTTGGGCGCGGGCGGATCGTCGTCCGTGGTCCCGTCGGCCTCAAGCGCGTCGTCGACGTCGGGCTCGCTCGCCTTCGGCGCCGACTTCTCCGCGGGCTTGGTGTCCTCGGCCTTGCCGTGCAGGAACGGAGGCGGGTTGTCGATCACCTCGGGCCCCGCGATGGTCGTGCGGATGTTCGAGGTCTTGCTGAAGAAGAGCATGTAGAGGCTCACCGCCACGATCGGCAGGCTGAGCATCTGACCCATCGTGAACAGCGAGTCGGACTCGACCGCCTGGTAGTTCTTCACGTACTCGATGAGGAAACGTGTCGTGAAGTAGTACGCCAGCAGGATGAAAAGGATGGCGCCCGGACGAAGCCGGTTGCGCCAGCGGCGCTGCAGGTAGATCGCGATGCCCACCATGATGAAGCCGAGGATGGCTTCGTACGCCTGCGACGGGTGGCGGGTGATGGGGTCGATGAGCTGTCCGAGGTTCTCCGGATCAGCGCAGATCGTGCCGTCGCGCAGAAACCCGGGGCAGTCGTAGACCGCGCGCCCATCGACCACCTCGTAGTGGCGCAGGAACCCAACGGCCCAGGGGCCATCCCAGACGCGGCCGACGATCTCCGAGTTGAAGAAGTTCCCGACGCGCACCCAGGGGATGACAAACGTCGCCGCGCACATGGACGGATCCATGTACTTCATCGGGTTGATCCCTTGGCGGCGGCAGTACCAGATGACCGCCACGATCGCGCCGAGGCCGCCTCCGTGGCTTGCGAGCCCCGACCCCAACTGGAAGATCCGGATGGGGTTGTTCAGGAACGCTTCGGGTTCGTAGAAGATCAGGTGGATGAAGTGCGCGCCGAGGAGCATCCCGATGGGGGTCCACAGCGTCAGCCCCTCCGCGTGCTCCCGGGGGAAGCCCCAACGCTCGAAGTAGACGGGGAACGCCCGCGCCGCGAGCAGCAACCCGACTGCGAAGAAGAGCCCGTAGTAGCGGATCTCCAGCTCGAAGGTCGGGTTCGCCTCGGCGAGCCGCAGCGTGTAAAGGACGTGCCCGCCCAGCGCGAGCGCCGGCCACATCCACTGCTCCGAGTTCAGCTGGCCGCTCTTGCGCCACGAGTAGAGCAGGAAGACGATCGTGCCCACGTCGAGAATGCCCAGCAGCAGGTGCCACGGCAGCTCGTGCGGACCGATCAGCGTCGGGTCAATTCCCCAGTTCACGGCGCCGCTCTAGCAGAGTCCTCGCCCAAAGTCCCCCCGCGTACGCCGCGGGTCAGCGACGTGACAGGCGGCGGAAGCGATCGCGGAGCTTCTCAGCGATCCGGGTGGCCATGGCCATGATCGTCAGCTGGGGGTTCACCCCGAGGCTGGTGGGCAGCACGCTCCCGTCGCAGAGGAAGACATTCTCCGCGTCCCACAGCCGCCCATCGGGGTCCACCGCGCCGCGGCTGGCGGTCGCGGAGAGCTGGCAGCTGCCCAGGGGGTGCTGGCTGCTGCACTCGACCCTTCTGCCCGGCACGCCCTCGAGGTCGAAACGCCGGAACGCGTCCGCGTCGAAGCCGTCCGCGCCGAGCACGGGGAGAAACACCTCCTCGGCGCCGGCCGCGAAGAAGGTCTCGGCCAGCAACCGGATCCCCTTGAACATCGCGCGCCGGTCCTGGCGGCTCATCGCATACGTGACGATGGGCTCGCGCCCCAGCCCGCGGCGCACGCGCCCGGGCCCTTCGTCGTGGATCATCGCGCCGAACATGGCGAGGTTGGAGAGCCGTGACGCGCGCTGGTGATGCTTCGGCCCTGCGCCCGGCATCGTCGCCGCGACGACGCTGCCCGGAATGAAAAGGCTGATGAGGGTCACGTTGTCGTGTTCAAACGCGTCCGTATACGCGCTCTGCATCGCGCCCTCCCAGCCGCGCACCGTCTCGTCGAAGCGGGCGAACGCGCGAAACCCGGGGTGCAGGGTGAGGTTTCGGCCGACTTGGCTTCCGAAGGGCGCCAGCCCGCTCGACTTCAACAGCACAGGGGAGTGCAGCCCGCCGCACGCCAGCACCACGACGGGCGCGTGCACCTCGAACCGGTCGCCCTTCTTCCGGCCAGGGCGGTTCAGGAGGCGCCCTTTCACGCCGGTCGCGCGGCCGCCGTTGTGCACCACCCGCTCAGCCAGGCAGCCCGACCAGATCTCACCGCCCGCGTCGAGGAAGCGCGGCAGGTAGCTCAGGTCCACGCTCATCTTCGCCCCATGGGGGCACCCGAAGTTGCACCGGCCGCAGCCCTGGCAGCCGTCGGTGTTCCGCGTGAGGTTCTTGAGCGGGTGGCCGAGCGCTTCGGCGCCGAGCGCAAACAGCTGGGTCGAGCGCGAGCGTCGGTCGGCGGGGACCTCCTCGACGTGAACGGTCTCCTCCACCTCGCGGTAGAAGCGGTCCATGCCGTCAGCGGACAGCTCGGGCATGCCCAACTCCTCGGCCCACCTCCCTGCGGTGCCCTCCCGAACGCGCCGACAGAACCCGCCCGCCCGCAAGCAGCTGCCGCCGATGCCCACGCCCCCGGTCACCCTCGCCGCCGGCGCCCCGTAGACCCCGCGCGCGCCGCCCACCCCGC
>JBGCFC010000016.1:0-183016 GCA_045106715.1 Sandaracinaceae bacterium | reverse complement strand
CCCGCCCCCCCTCTTCGGTCTCCTCGACCTCTTCGGGCTCGGTCTGCTCAGCCATGCTGCGTCTCCCGCCAGCGGAACAGGATCGCGTTGATGAAGCGGATGAGCGAGTCGGAGGTGAGCCCGAGCATCGCGATCACGAAGAGTCCCGCGAAGCTCCACTCCGGCTTGGAGTGCGAGTAAGCGAGGTCGATCATGTGCCCGAGGCCGGTCTGCGGGTTCACGCTCTCGGCCAACGTGACGTAGGTCCAGCCCATCGCGTTCATGACACGGAACGACTCGAAGGTCTCCGGGAGCGCCGAGGGGATCAGCACCGTGCGAATCACCTGAAAGCGCGTCGCGCCCAGCGTGTAGGCCGTGTCCACGTACTCCTGCGGCACGGCCCGGATCGCCGCGACGACCACGGGAACGAGGAACACGAACACGCCGAGGAAGAGGAACGCGATCTTTTGCATCTCGTCGATGCCGAACCACACGATCATCAGCGGGATAAACGCCACGATCGGCATGAACCGGAGCGGCGCCATGATGGGGTCGAAGAACCGATTCACCGGCTCAAACGCCCCCATCAGGATGCCGAGCGGCAGGGCCGTGCCCGCGGCGAGGGAGAACGCGATCAGCATGCGCCGCGTCGACGCCCACACCGCGTCGAGTAGCTCGTGCTCGAAGATGAGGACGAGCAGCCCCTTGGCCACGGCGTCGGGCGTCGGCAGGAAGCTCTTGTGAACCACGCCGCCGTAGCTGAGCGCGCACCAGGTCCCGATCAACGCGGCGGGTGCCAAGAACAAGAAGAGGCTGCGTAGCCCACTCGGGACCCGACCCCGAAGCGCAAAGAGATCACTCACCGGGTCTCTACTCGCCGGCGGCCGGGGCCGCGAGCACGACCCGGATGTCGGTTCGACGGTTGAGCTGGCGACCCGTCTCGTTGGTGTTGTCGGCGATGGGGTTGTCGGGCCCTCGACCGAGCGTCTGGAAGCGCGCCGCAGGAATGGCGTGGTTCTCGACGAGGTAGTCGCGCACGGAGTCCGCCCTCTGCTGGGACAGCTCGAGGTTGGTGGCGCGTGAACCCGTCGAATCGGTGTTGCCCTCGATGCTGAGGATCGTGCCGCCGAAGCTGGTCATCGTCTCGCCGAGCGCGTCGAGCGTGAAGAACGAGCCGGGCATGATGTCCGCCGAGCCGGGCGTGAAGTGAATCGACAGCTGCCGGTTGATGATCGGCACCTGCTCTTCGGTCGGCGGCACGGCCTCCTCGGTCACCTCGGGCTCTTCGACCTCCTGGGTCCGGTAGGTGTCAGCGAGCGCCTGCACAAAGCGGGCGTCGAGGGTCTCGGCCGCGCGCACGCTGGTGTTGATGACGCCCTTGCGACGCCAGATGCGGTGCGCGGTGGTGAAGAGCGCGTTGTAGTGGCCCTCGCCCTCGCCCGTCAGGCCGAAGAAGAGCGCGTTGTCGGCGAACGGCGTCAACTTGAGGCCCGAGAGCATGCCGCTGACGGTGTCGCCGTCGAGGTTCAGAGCCTCGCCGATGACCTGGTTGGTCCCGCCGGGGTTGGCGCGCATCGCCTCGATGCCCTCGAACCAACCAGCCACAAACGCGGCGAGCGTCTCGGGGTACTGATCGATGATGTCCTGGCGTGCGACGAGCACGTCGGCGATGACGTTGGTGGCAGCGGTGGTGGAGACGAGCACGTGGCTGTTCTCGCGGGCGGTGACGGCGCCGCTGAGGTCGGGCTCCCAGGTCACGGCCGCGTCCACGCGTCCGGCACGGAAGACGGCGGCCGCGTCGGACGCCTCGGCGACGAACACGATGTCGTCTTCGACCTGCCGACGTTGGTCCGGCGTCAGCCCGGACTGCGACAGCAGATAGAGCAGCAGCCAGTGCGACGGTGTGAACCGAGTCGTCGCGATACGGCGGCCCGCGAGCTGCTCGATGTTCGTGATCTCCTCGATCGCCGCGATGCCGTCGCCACCACGCGACCAGTCCTCCATGAGGATGGCCTTGGCGCCCTCGTCGTGTACTTCGCGATCAGCTCGTCTGCCGACATCTCACCCGGGGCCGGCTCGCCCATGGTGTCCGGGCCCGCGCCGTCCTGATCCTGGACGACGAACCACCCCATGACGGTCTTGCCCCACCCCTTGTTCCCGCTCATCGCGGCAACCCTAGGCCGGTGCCCGCGGACATGTCAAAGAGGGCCCAGGGATGGCCGCACGCGCCCATCAGACTCTCGGTGTTTGGGACGCGTTCCGGCGTTCATGCTTCGCCGTCAGAAACGCAGCGCGCCCGTCTGGTTCAACACCGTTCCGTTGGGGTTCGTGAGCGCCGGGCCGGTGTGGGTGACCCCGACTCCGAGTCCAAGCAGCACGCTCAGCACCGTGGGCACGATCCACCATGCGCTGCCGGCGATCAGCAGGCCGACGCCGACGTCCCGCGCGGTCGACGAGCACGGAACAGGGTCGTTCACGCACTCGGTTTCGGCCATCACGATGCCGCCGGAGAGCAGCAAGGCGACCTCGAGGCCGGCGAACACGAGCGCGCTCACGGCGAGCGGGTTGTTGCTCAGCGGGTTGTGGTACTCGCCCGACCGGGCGGGCTGCATGCTCACGAGGCCTGCCTGGGCGCGGGCGACCTGCTGCGGGGTCGCCGCCGGGTCGTCGGCGACCCGCATGAGGTAGTCCCGCTGCTCGTCGCGCTCGTTCACTCCCGCGTACGCGCGGGCGAGCAGCAAGCGCGCTTCGGCGCGGGCCTCCCCGGTCGCTTCCTCCTCGGCGTCCTCGAGCGGTCGGATGGCCGCTTCGTAGTTCCGCACCGAGAGACGCGCCCGCCCCTCCTCGAGCGGAGACAGCTCCTGCGCATGGGCAGGGGCGGCGCAACACCACTGAGCGCTCATCACCAACGCGAGCATCGCGGGTGTCTTCATCGCCAGACCACACTCATCGCCAGACCAGAGTAGCCCCGCATGGCGGCACCACCCACCTAAGGAACTCCTGAGGCTACGGAAGATCGATCCAGCGCTCGGACAGCGCACGCGCGACCGCCTGCTCCCGAGTGATGGCGCCGAGCTTGCGCCGCCCGTTCCGCAGATGGAACTCGACCGTGGAATAGGCGATGCCGAGCCGCGCCCCGATCTGCTTGAGCTGCTCACCGCTGGCGAGGCCCATCAAACAGTCTCGCTCGCGTGGCGAGAGCGGGTTCGCGGTCCTCGCCGACCGGGCCATCCTCTGATGGATCACGGTCAGGGCCAGCCGAATCTCAACGCCCCGCTCGGCGAACAAGGCGCGGATGCGCCGCTCGTCGAAGTCGCCCCCGACATTCCATCCCCCGACCGGTCCCTGCCCCACGATCTCCATGGGAAGGGCGACGCCCCCACGAAACCCCGACGTCGAAGACATGGCGATGAAGTCCCGCTCTCGCGCGCTCAAGTAGGGGTAGTTCGCCAACAGGCTTCCCCCGCTGAAGGTCGGCTCGAAGCGGCGGCAGCAGTACACGAGGAAAGGGTCGCGCGTCCCGGCCGGTTGGCTCTGGCAGAGCGCGTCCCACCACGTCGGCATCGTGTGAAAGCTCGACTCGAGGGGGGCGCCTCGCGCGTCTCGCATCGTGTAGATGACGTGGCTGATGTCGAACGCGGCGAGGGCCTCGGCCGCCAGCTGAGGGAGATCCGCGTCGGGCGCGGCCACGGCATCGAGCACGTCTGTCAGCCAGTTCGACACATCACAGTTTCCTCGGGATCGAAAGAGCTGTCGAGCCGCGACTGGGCCCGAAGCTCGAGGGCCCCCACCTGGCCCGTCCGAGCGGTACCCTCACGCTCGATGCCCCGCCTCCTGCGCCCTCTCGCCGCCGCCTTGTTGCTCGCATGCTCCCCGGAGACCGCGACCCTGCTGGTGGAGCTGCAGACGGACTACATCCCCGGGCAGGAGTTCGACCGTGTCACGGTGGTGGTCGAGAGCGGGTCGGGGATCGTGGCCGAGCGCAGCATGCCTATCGGTGTCGAGGTCGACGCGCGCCAAAGCACACGCATCGCAGAGATCGAAGCGCTTCCCACCGGGCGCATGTTCATCACGGTCGAGTTGCGGACGGGGCCCAGCCTCCGCGCGACCCGGCGCATCGCCGTCAACCACCCCGGAGGCGCGCTGTTGGCGACCGCCCTGATCAGCCGCGACTGCGCGGGCGTCATGTGTCCCGGCGAGACGGGAAGCGCTACGCTCACCCAGTGCCTCGGGGGCCGGTGCGTGGAGGAGGGATGCACGCCCGAGACGCCCGAGCTCTGCCCCTCCCCGGAGTGCGAGTCCGACGCGGAGTGCGCCTCGACCGTGGACTGCGTCGCGAGCGAATGCGTGGCCGGCACCTGCCTGGATTTCCCGAACGACGATGCCTGCGACGAGGGTGAGAGCTGCCGACCGGAGCTCGGGTGCCGACCGGACGCGGGCTCGTGCGCGAGCGACTTCGCGTGCGACCTGTTCGACACCACATGCGTCGGCTTCCTCGGCCGGCGATGCGCCGCGCTCGGTTTGCTCGACGACGGCCGCATGGAGTTGGTGATCTACGACGCGGACACGGGTGGAACCTGCGAGGCGCAGTCCATCGACGCGCGGCCGGGCGCGCTCTCCGGGACGCCGCAGCGGTTCGGCGCGGGGCTGGTGTGGGCCAGCGGATGCAACGGGTTCCACCTCTCGTTCGACACCGGGCTCGCGACCCTGGAGCCTTCCCCTTGTGGGTTGCCCAGCCCAACCCAAGACGGCCAGCTCGCGTGGGTTGAACAGACCGCGGCGGGCGAAGGCGTCGTCCATCGGCCGGACGGGAGTGATGTGCCGTTCACGACCGCCGCCGGGTGGGGGCGGCTGACATCCGTGGCGCCGGGTGTCGCGGCGCTCGACGTGCAAGAGGATCAGTGGGACCTGCTGGACCTCAACTCAGGAGCGCTGACAGGCGTGATCGTGCCCCCGAGTGCGGAGCCTGCGCAGGGCGTCGTTCGGGACGGAAGCGAATACCTCTGGCTCATGGACGGCATCAACCCCGCGGTCGTGCGAGCGATGGCCGACGGGACCGAGCTGAGCCGCACACCCATCCCCGGACTGCCCCCGCTGGGAGTCGACGCGAGATGGGTCGGCGTCGGCTGCGCGTTCTGACGCTCAGCGGAGCCCGCGATCTGGCCGTTGAAGAACCGACGTCGATCGGGCCCGCGACGTGCCGTCCGCGTCGCATGACGCGACGAAATCCTTGAGGATTCTGGAGGAGCGGTAGGCGGCGAGGCGGTGCGTCCTGCGTTTGAGGTGCGGCACAGCGGTTCTTCAACGGACAGCTATGGGGGTGGAGGCACCGAGACGCGGACGACGTGGGGGCCGGCGCCCACGGGAACCACGACCCGGTGCTCAATCCACGCGCCCGACGCGTAGGGCCGCACCTCGATGAGGTGGGGACCGGGCCGCACGGAGGACAGCGTGATCGGCGTGTTCGGTTGCGGGCGGCCATCGACCCGCAGCTCGGCCCACCCTCCCGTGGGATGCACGATGCGCACGGCGCGCGGGACGGCCGGCGTCGGGGCGGGAGCCGGCGAAACGACCGGAGGCGCAGGAGGCGGGGGCGGGGCTCGTGTTCCGGGGCTCGGAGTTGCGGGGCGCGGCGCTGCGGGGCGCGGCGCTGCGGGAGGCGGAGCTGCGGGAGGCGGAGCTGCGGGGCTCGGCGTTGCGGGGCTCGGCGTTGCGGGCCGAGGGGTTGGAGTGGCGCCGGTCCGTCCGGGCTGGGTCGGTCCGGGAGCCACAGGCTCAGCAGCCACGGGCTCGGCGGCCACGGGCATCTGCTCCGGGACATCCGGGGCCGGGCTCACGGCGGGCGCGACCGACACGATGGGCTGAGCTGGCTCACCGAGCAGGCCGATGACCGCCCACACGCCGCCCGCCAGACCCAGGAGCGCGGCGATCAACGCGAGCCCGATCCACCCGCGACCGCGACCGCGCATGGGAAGTTCGATCGCGTCGGTCTCACCGACGCGGGGCGGAGGCAGGGACGCGGGGTTGGGCTCAAGCTCGGAGACGGGCCGACTCCGGCTCGGGGTCCGGAGGCGCGTCGCGGAAGGGGTGGACTCCGCGACACGCCGGAACGCCTCTTTCTCTGCGATCACGTCGGAGAACGTCACCTTCATGCAATCGGAGAGCTCGGACATTCCGGCGTGCGTGCTCTGTGAGGCGAGGTACGCGTTCAGCGCGTCGGCGAAAGCACGGGCGCTCGGCGTTCGCTGCGAGGCCGAACGCTCCAGGGAGCGCATCACGATGGCGTCGAGTGATGGCGGGATCTCGGGCGCGTAGGTCGAGGGTGGCCGCACCGGCTCCTCAAGCAAGGCACGGAGCGTGGCGAGCTGGTCGTCCCGGCGAAACAGCCGACGCAAGGTGAGCAGCTCCCAGAGCGTGACCCCGAGCGCCCAGACGTCGCTTCGCGCGTCGAGCTCCTCCGCCCGCGCCTGCTCGGGGCTCATGTACGCGACCTTGCCGCGCACCACGCCGGTCGTCGTCTCGTGCAGGCGCCCGTGTGCTTTGGCGATGCCGAAGTCGACGACCTTCACCGCGCCGTCGTAGGTCACGAACAGGTTCTGGGGGGACACGTCCCGGTGCACGAGCGCGAGCCGCCGGCCGTCGGGCCCGCGAAGCTCGTGCGCCGCGTGCAGCCCCATCGCCGCATCCGCGAGCATGCGGCACGCCATTGCCACGCGGTCCGCGGGCGGCCTCTCGGACCAGGCGCGCATCACCTGGGCGAGCGACTCGCCGTGCAGATACTCCATCGCGATGAAGTACGTGCCGTCGTCCTCCCCCGCGTCGAAGACATGACAGACGTTCGGGTGATCGATGCGGGCGGCGATGCGCGCCTCGTCGAGGAACATCGTCACGAAGTCCGGACTCTCCGCCATGTGCGGGTGCACGCACTTGAGCGCGACGAGCTTCTCGAAGCCAGCGCCGGCCGTCGACTTGGCGAGGTAGACCGTGGCCATCCCCCCGGACGCGATGCGCGCGACTGGCTCGTAGCGACCGGCCACCACCTTGGGCACCAGCCGAAGCGATCGGGCTCTCGATTCGGTCATCGGACGGGAGGCATCATGGCACCTCACGCGGGGCGCCGGGCTGCCAGGTCACGGAGGCGCCCTCGGACAGCCCCACGCCGAGCCCGATGACGAGCCCCGCCACCACCGCCAACACGACCCCGCCGATGACCCACGGGACCCAGCCGTCGTCGTGGTCTTCGGCGGGCTCGGCCGCGATCTGCAGGCCGCGGAGACGGATGGGCGCATCCGGACTCCCCGACGTCGCGACGACGGCGCCCCCTGGGCCGACCGCCTCCACAAACGCGAGGACTTGTCGTCCCGCCGACTCGACCGGAGGAGACGCCACCGTCCACTGGGCGCGCTCCGCGTCGAACACCCGGTATCGCAGCGCACGCACCAGTCCGTCTGGATCATGTTGGACCTCAGCCGAGAGGCGCACGCCCACAGCCGAGGGCACCGACGTCGTATGCACGGTCACCTGCAGAACGGAGGCGCGCACCCGCGCGGCCCGCGCCTCGAGATCGGGCGGGTAGCGGGAGCCAAACCGGTGCTCGGGAGCGAGCGCGGCGAGCGCACGGAGCGCGGTGTCGAGCTGCGTCTCCCGGGCCATCGCGCGAAACAACACGGCCCGGAGCTCGAGCACTGTCGTCAGCTCGGCGAAGTCGAGGTCGTCTCGTTCGAGCAGCGCGCCGAGCAGGGGCTCCGCCGCCTCGTAGTTCCCGTTCGTGACTTCGGCAGCGGCGCGGTCCACCTCCGGGTGCGCGTACGCCGTGGCGGGCACGAGCGTGGTCAGAACGGCGAGGGTGGCCCAGATGGCGCGTCGACGGCTCACGACTTTGGACTCCCTTTTCGCGGCCGCGGGATCCCATACGCGTCGAGGCGCTTGACGAACGTGCGACGCGGCATACCGATGAGCGCCGCCGCTTGGGTCTGGTTGCCTCCCGTCTGTTCGAGCGCGTCCACGATCTGCTGCCGCTCGACGTGCTGCATCGCCGCGCGCACATGCGGCGTCTCGGGAGGGCGCTCGACCGCAACGGCGCGCATCTCTTCAGGGAGGTCTGCCACACGCAGCACCGGGTCGACCGCGAGCACGCTCATGCGCTCCATCACGTTGCGAAGCTCACGAACGTTGCCTGGCCACGGGTGCGTCTGCAGTGCCTCTTCGAGCGCCGATTCCAGCTCGACCGCACCGCGATCCGGACGCCCCCGACGCGCGAACCGACGCGCCAGCGGCAGGATGTCCATGGGCCGGTCGCGCAGCGCCGGCACCTCGACCTGGATCCCGTTGAGTCGAAAGTAGAGGTCCTCTCGGAAGCGCCCCTCGGCGACCTCCACCCGAAGATCACGGTTGCTCGCGGAGACGAAGCGCACGTCGACATGACGGGGGATCGCGCTTCCGACCCGGCGGATCTCGCGCGACTCCAGCACACGCAGCAGCTTCGCTTGCATGCCGGGCGAGAGCTCGCCGACCTCATCGAGGAAGACCGTCCCGCCGTCCGCCGTCTCGAAGATGCCCGCCCGCGCCGCCGCCGCCCCCGTGAACGCGCCGCGCTCGTGTCCGAACAGCTCACTCTCCGCGACCGACTCGGCGAGCGACGCGCAGTTCACCCGCAAGAAGCGCCCCTGGGCGCGCTGCGAGCCGCGGTGCACCGCCTCCGCCACGAGCTCCTTGCCCACCCCGGTCTCCCCGCGCAGCAGGACCGACAGCGCGCTCGGCGCGACCCGGCGGATCAAGTCCATCGTCTCCTGCATCGTCGGATCGCGGACCAGCATCGGCCCGCCCGGGAGCAAGCTTGGGCGCTCCTCCATCGGGACGTTTCGACCGGGTAGCGCAGTGCCGGGAGGGAGCATCGAGGGGCGGTGCACGACGGTGAGGACCGCCCCCATCTCGATGGCTTGGCCGGGCTCGACCGGCGTGAGGAACATCGGCTCGAGCGGCGCACGTGAGACACGGACCCCGTTGGCGCTCCGCAGGTCCTGGATGCAGACGGGCGGCCCGACCAGGAGCTGCGCGTGACGGCGGGAGATCGAGGGGTGGTCGATCTGGATGTCGTTGTCGTCGCTCCGTCCGATCGACAGCGGCCGCCCCTGCGGGAGCCGGTGCGCGATCGAGCGGCCTTCGTCGACAACCACGAGCCACCACTCGGAATCGTGGCCAGCCGGCGAAAGCCGCTCCGTCTCGTCGTCGACTTGGATCTTCGGGGTCATTCTTCGAACGTGTCGCAGAAGAAGGCGTCTTCGCTGCACGTCGTGACTCCGGTCGCGCAGCAGCGCGCGGGCAACGACTCGCGCGCGGGACAGAGAAACTGCGTGTCGGTGTCACAGAGGAAGCAGCCGCGGTCGGGGCGGCAGACCCCCTCGCAGGTCACTTCGGTCGTGGCGCTGAGCGTGAGCGCCACGACGGGCATCTCTTCAGGCCCCACCTCGACGGTCTGGCTGCCCGATGCGTAGATCGTGCAGTCCGCATCGGTCAGCGAGACCTGGAAGCAGTAGGTCGTGTTCTCGACCAACTCCGGCAGCTCCGCGCTCTGTCCGGACGTCGACCGGGGGCGCGACTCGTAGATCACCGGGTCCCCATCGCGGCAGCCCCCTTCGCGGATGCGGGCGACGACCACCGTGCCCGGGCGCTCCAGGCCGTCCGGGATCTGGAACGTCCAGTCGAGCGGACGTTCCACCGCGCAGCCCCACAGGAGCAGGGGCAGCACGAGCCGAGATGCCAATCGCATGAGGTCCCCGAGTATACGCAGGCTCACCCGCAGGCGGCGACGCAGTCGGCGTATCCCGGGTCGAGCGGGTTGCCGCACATGTCCGTGCAGCTGCCGCTCATGCCCGCGTCCCCGCCCATCATCGGCCCACCGCCGCCGCAGGTCCCGGTGCAGTCACCCTGGCAGCTGCAGGTCGTGCCTCCCGTCGCCTGGCATCCGCCTTGGGTGCAGTCGAAATCGCACTGCGCGTCGCCCACGCACATGAAGTTGCAGTTCTGACCGGGGTTGCAGGTCGCGTCGCAGGTCGAGCCCGGCTCGCACTGCACGCCACACGGCTCGCTCGTGTCGACGTCGTTGCAGGAAGAGGAACAGCTCCCCGAGTTGCAGATGAGCTGGTTCCCCGACCGCATGGCGTCTTCGCAGCCGGTGGCGAGCAGGGCGGAGAAGGAGACGAGGAAGAAGACAAGGATGGACTTGGACATGGGGACCTCTCGTGTGTCGGTGTGGTGCGCGAGGCGAGACCCTCGCACGCTCCCACTCGAGCAACCCCTGTACCAACTCGTGTCGCGCCGACCCGGCCCATCCGGTCCTCAAGACGAGGCTGATGTTGCGCCCAACTGGCGCTTCCGGGTGCGCCATTGCGCCGGTTGTGCACAACCCGAGCTCCGCGATCCACTCGAGAGCCTTTTGCAGCAGCCGGCTAGACGACGATGCCGCCCAGCGCGAATGCCAGCTGCGCGCCTCGAAGGGCGGGATGTCCAACGGCGTGAGGAGCGAGGTGCCTTCAACCAGAAGCTCCGGAACGGGCGCTTCTCCTTGGTCGAGTAAAAGTGGCGCAAGTACGCGAAGTCGCAGGCCGCGAAGTCAGACAGCCACTGATCGAGGTCGGTGATCCCGCAGTCGTGGAAGAGTCGCAGGCTGTAGCGGCACGCGACGCGCTCGTACTCTTCGAGCTCGTCGAGCAGCTCGGGGCTCGGGTCGTTCTCCACGACCGAGCCGATCACCCGCGCGCGCTCGGAGAGGTTCCACTGCACGGTGTGGCCAAACAGGTGCGCGATGATGAAGAGCGCATCCTCGGCGGACTGGTCGTAGTCGACGCGGATCTCCGCGCCGTCCAGGTCGCCCGTGAACGGATCGGTCACGTCGGCGATCACCACGGGGATGCCGTAGGTCGCCTCGATGTAGGGCTCGAGGCGGTTGAACACCGCCCGAAAGCGGGCCTCGTCGAGCACGACGGGCTCAGCAGCGTCGGCCATGCTCAGGCGTAGCGCTTCGACATCTTCGCGCCGACCGCACTCATGGCGTTGAGCACCCCGATGTTGCCCATGATCTTGAGCTTCGAGCCGTCCACCGCGTAGTCCGGGGACCGAATGGCGCCGAGCACGTTCATCTCGCCGTTGTCGAGCTTGACCCACAGCGCATACGGCGCGGTCGTGCGCGCCATGCAGATCTTCTTGTCGAAAGGGCGGTTCCGCAGCGTCGCGTTCGGCGCGTCTTCCGCGAGGCGCTCGACCGACACCTTGCCCTTCTGGATCCGGTAGCGCGCCTCGATGTCGAGCCCCTCCTTGGTGTCGAGGCACCGGAAGATGAGCGTGTCATCGAACTTGCGCGCCGCCTGCTGAAACTCGGCGTCTCGGTTCAGCGCTTCGACGAACGCATGGGTGTAGGCTTCCGACCAGTAGAGAAGGGGCTCCGACATGGGTTCCCTTCTACTTCAGATCGGCTCCGGCGGCACTCCCCCACCCGCAACCGCGCAAACCAGGACCGCGTCGCCGCCGATGCCGTCTGCGTCCGTCGCGCTCAGAAGCCCCCGGCCGGCAGTACGTCGCGCGGGTCGTCAACCGTGAGTCCGGCGGCGCGCGCGCCCTCGATGAGCGCATCGGCGAGCGCCCGCATGGAATCGTACCGCGTCTCTGGGGCCCGGCCCAGACACACGTCCACCGCGGAGGCCAGCGCCGGCGGCGCCTCGGGCCACCGGTCCGCGAGGCCCGGCCGATCCTGGGACACGATGGAGATGAGCATTTGGGTCGGGTTCGGGTCCAGGTCGATGGGGAGGGAGCCGACGAGGACACGGTGAAGCAGCATACCCATGCCCCATACATCCGACGCCGGGGTCAGCTCCTGCAGGCCCTGAATCTGCTCAGGCGACATGTAACCCGGGGTACCGATGACGCTCCCAGTTCGCGTCTGCACGGTCGCGTTCTCGGTGAGCTTCGCCACGCCGAAGTCCAGCAGCTTCGGCACGATCGCACCGCGGTGGCCACGCGAGAGGAACACGTTGGCGGGCTTTAGGTCCCGGTGGATGACCCCCCGTGCGTGTGCGGCGTCGAGCGCGTCGATCACCGGGAGCAGGATGCGGAGCGCTTCCTCGGCGCCGAGCGTCTGCCCGTCGGCGAGCCGGTCCTCGAGGGAGTCTCCCTCGAGCAACTCGAGCACCAGGAATGCGCTCCCGTCGTCGTCCTCCCCCATGTCGAGCACGTCCACCACGTTCGGGTGGCGCAGGCCCGCAGCGGCCTTGGCCTCTTGAAAGAAGCGCTGCAGCAGGCGCGCATCCGACGCGTACTCAGCGAGCAGGAGCTTCACCGCGACCGGTCGCTCGGTCCACGTGTGCGTACCCCGGTAGACGACACCCATGCCGCCACGACCCAATACCTCGTCGAGTCGATACCGGTCGGCGACCATGCGCCCCACGCGCGGGTCGGTCACGTCAGGGCTCCTGGCAGCGTGGAGACAAGTCGGGCATCGAGACGATCGTACCAGCCTCGCGACCGATCAGCTCCGTTCGGCGCGCTTGCTCGCGAGGGGACGGGAGGGGGCTCGACAACCGCTCAGCCCAGCGCCCAGACGAGTGTCTGGCTCGGCGAAATGCACGCGCCCACGCTGTTGGCGCTGCTGCCGTTGCTCTGCACTGGATCGAGGAAGCGCACGACGGGGTTGCCTTCGGCGAACACCTTCAGCGACCCCATGATGGGCGCCGCCTCGTCGGAGTTCGATCCGCTCACCACGCCGCCACTCGTGCCCGCCTCGTCGGTGCTGGTGCTGCCGATGCTGCACCCGGTCGTGCAGACGTACTTGTTGCTGATCTTGACCTTGTCTGAGTAGTCGTCAGCGTCGTCGTAGCCGCCCTGGCTGGGATACGGAATCGGGACTGTGCCCGAGGGGCTCGGCGTGTTGCAGACGTTGGGGAACGCGAGCGTGCCGCCGCCGTCGGTGGTGCAGATGAGCATGGTGCCTTCTCTCGGTCTGGACGGTTCAGTGGGTTACGCGAGGTGGATCTTCTCGCCCTTGATGGCGACTTCGTCTTCGGCCTTGATGACCGCGCGCTCGGCGACCACGTGCACGGTGGTCTCGGCGCGCTGCCGGATGCGGCCGGCGCGCGTCTGCGCCAGGCCTTCGACCTCGCGGTAGGTGTCCTTGGCGCGCTCGATGACCCGAGTGGCTTTCGTCTCGACGAGGCCAAACGCACCACGCACCGTGGCGACGGCCGTGCTGACGTGGTGCGCCGCGAAGGTCGTCTCGAGCATCGCGAGCCGCGCGACGGCCGCGCTGAGCGTGAGGCTGGACGTCTCCAAGCGAGCGCCCGTCCGGTCGAAGGTCAGCGCATTCTCGGACGGCTTCGTGCCTGCCCACTGCGCCTCCGTCTTGCGCGGCCTGGACGCGGGCGTCGTGCCGACCCGAACGCGCTTCGCCGAAAGCTCCAGGTTGCGACGGCTGCTCACCTTCACGTCGCGACCCGCGTCCAGCTCGATGTTGCCGTCCGGCGCGCTCAGTCGGAGATCGCCGTAGGGGGCATGAACCACGCTGACGCCGTCGTCAGGGCGGTGGGAAAACAGCAGGCGACCCTCGCCGTCCCGCACCGTGAGCGCGCCCTCCTCAAGCTGGGCACGGGTCCCGTCGTCGGCGCGAACGGGGGCCTCGCGCAGCGCCGAAAGCACCGCGAACGCCCACGCTCCGCTGCGACCGCGGGCGACCAGCAGGCGGTCACCCGTGCGCGCCCGGTAGCCGCCCACCGCGAGCGCGACGCTCGCTGTCTCGCCGTCCTCGAAGCGGACCAGCGCTTGGTTCCCGCTTGGCGCCACGACGGTCGCGGGGCCGATGTCCGGGGCGGGTGCGTGTCGTTCAGGTGCTGCATTCATCGTTCGGTTCCCTGCTCACCAGCGTCAGCTGGCGATGAAGTCCTCGGCGCGGGCGCGGGCCTCGTCGGTACGGCTCGCGCCGCTCAGGTTCGCCCGACGAAACGTCGCCCCCTCGTCGCGTACCCGGTGAAGCGACGCGCCGCTGAGGTCGGCGTCATCGAGCATCGCGCCCTCGAGACGGGCGTGATCGAGCCGCGTCTGCGGCATGCGCGCGTGGTCGAACACAGCCTCACGCAGGTCGGCCTCGGTCAGGATCGCCTTGTCGAGGCGGGCCATCAAGAAGCGCGCGCGGGGCGCGACGGCGCAGGTGAGCTGCGCTTTCCGCAGGTCCGCGCCGGAGAAGTCGGCGCCCGACAGATCGGCCCCGACCAGGATGGCGCTGCGAAGGATCGCGCCCGCGGCGCGCGCGTCCTTCAGCGTGGCGCGCGCAAAACACACCTTGGTGAGGTCCGCCTCGCGAAGATCGGTCTCGCTCAGGTCCGCGTCCGCGAAGTCGGCGTCGACGAGCCGGACCCGCCGGAGGTCGACGCCTCGCAGATTCGCCCCCCCGAGCGCGCAGTGGTCGAGGTCGGCGCCCGCGAGCTGGGCGGAGCGGAGGTCCGTCCCGTCGAGCCGGGCCACGTGAAGGCGCGCGTCCCGCAGATCGCTGCGCCCGAGGGATGCGCTCTTCAGGCTGGCCCGATGGAAGCTCGCGCCGCGGAACCCCGCTTCGTCGAGCGTCGCCTCGTCGAACACCGCGTCGTCCAGCGTGGCGCGTGAGAAGTCCGCACCGATGGCCGTCGCGCGACTGAAGTCCGCCCCCACCAGGCTCGCGTCCACGAAGCACGCGCCGCGAAGGTCCGCCTCCGCGAAATCGCACCCGTCGAGCACCGCCCCCGTGAAGTCGACCTCCGCCAAGCGACTTCGCGAAAATCCGGTCCCCGCGAGATCGGAGGTCACGAAGCGGCCTCCGGTCAGGTCCACACCCGCCACGATGGCGCCACCGAGCCGCACGCCGGTGAGGTCAGCGCCGGTCAACGACGCGTCGGTCAGGTTGGCGCGGCGGAGTGTCGCGTTCGTGAGATTGGCGTCCGAGAGGTCAGCCCCCCGGAGGTCGGCGCCCTCGAGGCTCGCCCCCCGGAGCACGGCGCCAACGAGCTTGGTCCCCTGCATGCGGGCACCGAGCATGGAGGCCCGCTCGAGGTTGGCGTTCGACAAGTCAGCCCCTTCGAGATGGCTCTCCTCCAGGTTGATGCGAGACAGGTCGAGGCCGCCGAGGTTCGCCCCCACAAGCTTGGCCCTTCTGAGGGTCTTCGGTGTCCCCGCGAGCGCAGTGAGGTCCGCGTTCGACAGGTCCGCCCCGCCGCACTTCGCGCGACGCAGGTTGGCCCCTTCGACGATGGCTCCCTCGAGGTTCGCGTTGGTCAGGTCAGCCCCCATCAACTGCGCGTCGACGAGATCGGCGTCGTCGAGCCAGGCACCGCTCAAGCGGGCCCGGCTCAGGCGCGCGCCGCGGAGATCGGCCCCCGTGAGTGAAGACGCCTCCAGCCAGACCTCCTCGAGGTCCACCCCGGTCAGCACCGCCTCCTCGAGGCTCGCCGCGCGGAGATCGACCGCGCCGAGCGTCACGCGGGTCAGGTCCACACCGTCCGCCGTCAGGCCCGCCGCCTTGGCGCCGGTCAGCACCGTGCCCTCCCCCAACACACACCCGTCGAGCAGCATCACCTCGGACAGGCGCGCGTTCTCCAGCGAAACCGCCTCGAAGGTCACCGCGTTGAAGATGCACCCGTGCAGGTCCGCGTCGCGCAGATCGACGCGCGTGAAGCGCACGTCCCGCAGAACGACGCCAGGGATGGCGAGGCCGTGCAGGTCCACGTCGACGATGTCCGCGTCCGCGAGCAGCGGCTGCTTCTCGAAGTGCGCGACGACTTCCTCTCGAGTGCCGAGCGTCGTCCTCATGCCGAACCTCCCCGGTCCGCGAGCTTCGTCCCGTCGAGGGCCGCGAGCTCGAACCGCGTCCCGGACGTGCGCGCTCCGAGCAGCTCCGCGCCGAACAAGCTGCTGCCGCGTAGATCGGCGTCGTCGAGGAGGGCGTCCATGAGGTTGGCCTTCATCAGGTCGCAGCGGGGCATCTCCGCGCGAAAGAGGTTGGCGCTCACGAAGCGCGCTTTCTTCATGCGGCAGCCCGCGAACACGGCGCCGATGAGCTGCGCCCGGCTGAAGTCCGCGCCCTCGAGCGACGCGAACGAGAAGTTGGCTTCCGAGAAGATGGCGTCGAAGAAGCGCGCCTTGTCCGCCTTGGCGCCGCGGAACCGCGCGCGATCGAAGCGGGAACCGCTGCCGGCGCGGAGCTTGCTCAAGTCGCACTCCGTGAAGTCCGCGTCCTGCGCGAAGGTGCCCCAAAGCCGTGCATCGACGAACGACGCGCCCCGGGCTTTGCAGTGAGCGAGCCACGCTTGCGGGAGGTCGGCTTCGTCGAGCGACGCCCCCTCGAGCACGGCCTCGCGCAGATCCACGCGCGCGCCTTCGGCCTTGATCAAGGTGGCCCCGACGAGGTGCGCCTTGGCGAGCTTGGCGTCGTCGAGCGTCGCTTCGGTGAGGTCCGCCTCGGAGAGTCGCGCCTGGTTCAGGACCGCGCGGGTGAGGTCGGCACCAACCAGGCTCGCCCCCATCAGGTCGGCCTGCTCGAGCATCGCTCCGGTCAGCACCGCCCCGTCGAGCTTCGCCCCTGCGAGCACACACCCACGGAGGTTCGCGCCTGCGAGGATCGCCTTGTTCAGCACCGCGCCGCTGAGGTCCTCGCCTTCGAGGTCGACGCCGGAGAAGTCCCCCTCGATGGAACGCCCCTCCGTGTAGGCGTTCAGCAGCCGGCTCCGCGCATCGACGGGCGTCTCCAAGGGTGCGGCCTCCGGCTCAGGCGCGTCTCGGCGCTGGCGTACTTCCTCGAGGTCCTCGAGCAGCATCGCGACCTCGTCTGGGAGGGCGAGCCCGGATGCCGCGTAGGCATCTCGAAGCGCGTCGGGATCCGGGAGCGGAGGCGGAGCCTTCTCCTCGATGGCCGCGAGCTTCGCCCGGTGCTCCGTCATGTCGATGCCCTCGGACTCGAGCTTCGCGTACACGTCTTCGAGGACGGCGTCCGGTGAAGGCGGCTCGGGGACCGCCTCGCCCTCGAGGGCCACGTCTGGGGCATCTGGGGCGTCCGCCCCGCCGTCGCCCTCCTCCACCAGCGTCGCGTCGGGCACGGCGCCGATCTTCACGCTCGAGAGCATTGCGCGATCGAGCAGCGCCCGCATCTTGGGGTCCCCTGCCAGCGTCTTCTGGAGCTGCTCGAGCACCATCGTGCGCGCGTCTTGGTCCTCCGTCGGGTTGCTGGCCTCGAACCCCGACTCCTCGATCTGACGCAGCCGGAGGTGGGCCTCCATCCGCTCGCGGCAGCCGACCTCGGAGCGACCGGAGTCGACAGGGTCGTGCATCAGGAACAAGCGCGAGACATTGCTGAGCCGCTTGTCCGCAACCTCGACGGATCCGCGCCAGGTGCAGACGATCCGTTCGCTGTCCCCGTCGACGACGATCGTGTCCAAGACGAGCGGGACCTCGGAGAAGCGCGTGCGCCCGTCGATCTCACGCTCGACGAACCCGCGGGCGCGCAGGCCGGGCAAACGCGTCGTCACGAACGGCCGGCCGGGGAGCAGATGCCGGATGGCGATCTCTTCGGTCCCCGTCCAGAAACGACCTCGCAGCCGCTGCAGCTCGGGGGCCGCGTGAAAGAAGCGCGGGTCGAAGTCGTCCGGGAAGTACGGAAAGCGCGTTTCGGTCCAGACCCGATCGTAGGTGCCGGCCCGGGCCAGCCGCGAAGGCCAGGTGGGCGCGATGGGGAACGCGGCCGCCGGCCGCGGGCGGTCCTTCGGGGACGCGATGGGCCGCTGCAGCTGCTCGAGGTTCGGAAGCGGCACGACCTGTTTGCCGTCCCGTTCGACTTTCTCGAGACCGCAGCCCTGCGGGTTGTCCGCGATTCCCGGGCCGCCGAACGCGCGCTCCCACCGGAGCGGCATCGATTCGAAAGGCAACGGCTCAGTGGGGGACGCGCCGAGCACGCCGCCCTTCCAGTGCCGGTCGCCGATGACTCCGAGCCCCAGCCTCACGGGGCCGACGGAGACGGCCACAGTCGAGACCGGCGTCGGCGCGTCCGGTGGATGACACGAGCCGGCCAGCAGCATCTCCCCGGCCGGCTTCACGAGCGCGAAGTCCCCCTCGAGGCGCAGGCTCTGCTCCGGGTCGTCGTCGAAGTACACCGGACCGTGGCAGTGAGGCTGTGTCTCCGCGAGTCGCGCGAAGCCGCGGTTCACGATCTCGAAGCTCGCCTTCATGACGAGCACCATCGAGGTCTTGCCCGGCCGGAAGGGCCAGGTGAGGAACCCGAAGTTCATGGGCGTGGCGTGGATGAGGTCCATGACGTCGGCTCAGGCGAAGGTGACCATGGCGAAGTCGCTGACCGCGACGCCGTCGCTCGTAACTTCGACGGTCCCGCCGACGGTGCTGCTGAGCGTCACGCCGTCCGAGTTCATCGTCAGCGCGCCGCCCGCCGGCATCATCGCCGCGGTCAGCTCGGAGTCGTCCATCTTGAGCTGCGGGCCCGTGAACTGCGGCGCCGCGGCGGTGTTCGCGTCCGGGGTCGCCGCGGGTGTGGCGACCCCCATGCCGAGCGTCACGCCATCGGCGCTGATGCTCACGATCCAGCTGCCGACCGCGAGCGTGAGGGACTCGGTCGCGACGAGGCTCGCCTCGGTGGCTTCGACCTTCAACGTGAGGGTCTGCGTCGGATCGATGGCGGGCGCCTGGATGCTTCCGACCGGGGCCGACGACGAGCCGCCGTCTGCAGCCGCCACCGCCGCAAACGCCGCTTGGGTCCCCGTCTGCACCTGGGTCTCGACGGGGATGTCCTCCGGCGTGCGCCCGAGGCGGACTTCGCCCTTGCCGGACGTGAGCCGCATCCCGATCTTCGCGTCGAGCTTCATCTTCGCGGTGACGAGTTGAGCGACGTTGTCCGGGTCGGCCAACACCTGCCCGATGGAGACCCCCTTGCCGCCCTTGATCACGACCTCGCCAAACGTCGAGGTGATGTTGCACTTGGTGCCGCCCACGGCGCTGATGCCCTTCGAGCTCGCGAGGTCGACCTTGCCGAGCGAGCTCATCCCCGCGCTGGCCAAGCCGGAGACCCCGAGGGTGGCCGCGCCAAAGACCTGGGTGTTGAACGGGCTGGCCATCAGCAAGCCGCCCATCCCGTAGATGGAACAGAACGCGGGCGTCGTGATGTTGATGCCGCCCTTGGCGTGCACGTTGATGCCCGGCGCCGTCGCTCCGCCCATCCCGGCCGCGTTCGTGGCGATCCCCGCGAGGCCGCTCGCGAGCCCCATCGCGCCGATGGCGTTGCTGGTGGTGAGCGTCTCGCGCACCGTGTTGTCCTTGTTGCCGAGCACCATGAGTCCCGCCGCCTTGGCGGTGAGCAGCGCCGCGACGGTGGTGTCGGCGATCGTCCACGCGGTGGCGACCTCGTCGCAGCCGGCCGAGACGTCGTCGGCCGGACTGGGCACCCCGATCTCCACATCCGGCGGCTGGAACGCCGGCTGCGCGTCGTAGCCGGCGATGATCTTCACCCCGCCCGGCGCCGCGATGGTGGCGCCGCCGGTAGTGGCCGCGGTCACCCCCACCTTGGCCGCCGTGTAGACGTTGCTGGTGTCGCTCACAACCCGGAACGCGCCCTGCGAATGGCCGCTGAACGTCGAGCTGTCGAGCGCGGTGAGCCAGACGTGACCGTCCGTCCGCACGCTGAATCCATCGTGCGCGTCGCTGACCGCGTGACGTCCCACCAGCATGCAGGTGTGGGGGAGTGGGACCTCGATCTTGAGGTGTTCGGGGGTTGTCATGAGAAGCTCACCTCGTCCCCGTCCATCTTCAGCGAGGAGGCGGAGACCGCCAGGCTCGCCTGCTGAATCTTGAACTCGACCTGGGTCGCGTTGAGGGTCGCGGTGGGCCCGGAGGTGCCGACCGCGATCTCGATCTTGTCGCCCTTGATCGTCACCAGCGGGGCGCTCGACTCGTCGCCGCTGAGGATCGCGACGCCGCCGGCCGCCGTCATCATGATGTTCGGTTGCGTCGACCCCGGGACCGGCGCCGCCATGACCGGCGCGTCGACCGGCGCGAGCGGCGTGACGTCGTCGGGCTTGCCCCCTCCGGGCTTTTGGCCGCTCTCGAGCAGGCCCATCGCAAGTTGGCTGAGCGCGTTGACCGACGACACGCCCCCGGACTTCAGGCCTACCGCGCCCTTGGCGCTGACCAGGTCGAGCCACGCCATCGATTCGACTTCGAGCCTGGTGGTGGCGCGCGCCTCGATGCTGCCGGTGGCGGACTGCGTGGTGAGGTTGGTCTTCGCTTCGGCCTTGAACTTGCCCGACCGCGCCGCGAGCTCGACCCCGACCCCCGTGCGGGTCGCCACCGCGGTCATCGTCGCGGCCACCAGCGCACTCATGTCGACGGTGCCGAGCGAGCTCATCCCGAAGTCCACCCCAGCGATCGCGCCGGTCGCGATGCCGCCAAACACGGTGGTGAACGCGGACCCGAGCAGCGCGCCCGGCGCGCCCCAAATGTTCACGCTCATCTTCGAGCCGATCAGCACCCCCGCTTCGCCGGCGAGCGTCATCCCAGGCGCGGTTGGAGCCCCCGCCGCGCCGCCGATCATCCCGTAGAGGTTGGCGCCCGCCCCGGCGAAGTTGGCGCACATGCCCATGCTGGTCATCAGCCAGTTCATGGCGCCGCGCGGCACGGCCGAGCCGTCGAGCGCCGAGGCCAGCGCGCGGTCCATCGCGTTGAGTCCGAGCGCGCACGCCGTGTCCAGCGAGGTCCACCAGATCCCCCACGCGCTGGCGACGTCGGCGGTGTTGGTCTCGCAGCTGAGCGCGTCTTCGGGCGCGCTGTCCGGCACCGTCGACGCGGTGATCGTCCGGTCCGCCACGATCGTGAGCCCGCCCGCCGCGCCGAGCTTGAACCCGGACTTGCTTTCCGTGCCGGTGCCGAACACGACGTTGCCGCCGGCGACGAAGCTCAGCGGCCCCTCCATGCTCTGCAGCCACGCCTGCCCCTGGGACTGGATCGTGATCGTGCCGCCACCGTCCGCGCTCGAGCCGCCGCCACGCGCCTGGAGCCAGACATGGTCGTCGGTGTGCGCGGTGAAACCGTCGAACGCGTCCGCGGCGTACCCCTTGCCCGCATGCCAGACGTGCTTCGGCGTCGCGGCGGTGACCGCCATGCGCAGCCATTGGAACGCGTCGCCCGTGTAGGAAGTCCCGCCGACCTCGAGGTTCTCCTGTGCGCCGCTCATCAGCAAAGCTCCACGCGGAGGGCCGTGGAGAAGAGCGTCAGACCCATGTGTCGCAGGTTGTTGCCAGGCCCGGACATCGCGACGCCGGCCGGCGTCATCTTGAGCTGCACCGGGCCGGCGGGACCGCCGCTCAGGGTCACCCCAGCGGGGCCGATCTCGATCATCGGCAGGGCCGGGTTGATCGCCTTTCCGGAGAGACTGCCGACCTTCACCCCCGCCGGCGTGATCTCGACGCCGTACGTCTCGGCCACCGCGTAGGTCATCTTGGTCTTGGCGCTCGCGTTGACCTGCGCCCCCTGCGCAGCGAACACGGTGCCGGCCTTCACCTTCATCGCAGGCGCGGCCAAGCTCACCCCGGCCGCGCCTTGCACGAGATGACCGGCGGTCCCGGTCATGGTGATGTCGGGGCCCTTGATGTCGACAGAGCCCTTGGGCGTCCCGATCTGGTTCCGCAGCCCCCCGTCGACCGAGACCGTCTTGAGCGCCGAGAGCCCCGCGCTTCTCGTCCCGTAGGCGCCGGTGGCCACGAGCGAGTCGAGGCTCGCAGAGACCAGCCCGAGCATGCCCGCGTTGAGGGACCGGAACGTCGCCCCGGTCAGCCCGTAGATCGAACAGAAGCCCCACGTACCGCTCAGGAAGCCTCCCTCGGCGAACATGTTGATGGACTCGGTCGGCAGCACCGGGTCACGGCTGCCCTTCGTCTTCTTGTTGATGAGGTCGTGCATCGCCATCCCGGTGGTGGTGGCGGTCTTCACGAACCCCGCGAAGGGGGCGAACAGGAAGGCGTTGTACGTGGACTTCCACTTCTTGTTCTTCTTGATGTTCTTGAGCGCGAGCCCCATGCGCGCGGCCCCATAGGTCATCCCGAAGCCGGCCATCAGCATGTTGGCTACGGTCCAGCCGAGGGCCACATTGCTCATGGCGTCCCCGATCGCCGCGACGGCAGGCACCGGCGGCGCGAGGCCGGACGCGAACTCGTTGAGCTCTCCGATGTCGCCGTGGCCAGCCGCGAGCACGACGCCCTTGCCGCTCGACAGATACACCCCGCCGCCTGCGATGAAACTCATGCCTCCGTCGCCGGCCCCGAGGTAGACGTTGTCCGCGGTCGACTGCACCCAGACCTGGTCCTTGGCCTGGTAGGTCATGGTCGCCGACTCCGTGCGGTTTCGGACCAACACGTGCCCCTCGGTCGTCGCCGAAAACCCTGCGTGCGTCGGGTCGTGCAGCGCGGCGTCGTACTCCTTGCCGAACGACACGTTGGTGTTCTTGGTCGGCACGTGGAGGTAGAGCCGCTGGAACTCGCCGGTGTTCGTTCCGCTCGCGTAGGTCGTGCTCCCGCCGGCCTCGCCCTCCTTCACTGCGGCCGCGAAGCGCTCCTCGGGCGCGATGCCCGTGCCATCCACGTTGGCCGTCTTGGTGACCCCACCGGCCGTGACCTCGACCGACGTCGAGGCGGGCCCCAGCCCGGAAGGACACAGCTCCACCGGGACGTCGAGGGCGCCACCGGCGGGGATGCTCTGCGCCCCCGTGATCGTGGACGAGAAGGGGCTGGCGATCGCCGCGATGTCTACGTCGAGCGCGGCGCGCGCATGGTTGCGCACTTCGACTGTGCCCAAAGCCGTCTCGCCCAACACGACCTCGCCGAGGTCGACCCCGGCGCCGAGGGAGAACACGCGCACATCACCACGCACGGTGACCGATTCGGCGCCCAACCCGATGGTCGCCTCGAAGGGCCCCTCGATGAGCGGAAGCGCGATCACCAGGCTGATGTGAAGGCGCTTCTGGGCCTCGAGCTGGGTGCCCGACGTCTGGGTCTGCCCGCGATAGACGAGCGTGATGTCAGCCGCGTTGGGGCCGCTCAGCGTCACCGTCACCGAGATCGTGTCCGGTGACGTGAGCGTGATCCTGCGGCTGAGCGAGCTGCCCGCATCGACGGTGCCCAGCTCGATGTCGTCTGCCCCGGTCACCGACCCGTCTTTCCAACGCGCATCATCCCGCGTCCTCGAACTCGATGAGGATGCCGGACTTCGTCTTGATGCGACTCTTGGTCGCGTCGGCTTCGGTCACTGGGCTCGCGGTCTCCGGGTTGGGCGTCGCGCCCACGATGACCGGCCGGTCCGGGTCGCCGCCGAGATGCATGACGGCGACCTCGATCCCGATGTGCAGAGGGAAATGCATGCCGTAGTCCATGCCGCTCGAGGCCTGCGCCATGCGAATCCAGCGCGATGCCGCCCCACCCGGGGTCGCGGCGGCATCGTACGGCATGAGCACCTTGTAGCGGCCCTGCTCGTCGATCGGCGCCGCCATGCCGGGCGTAGCGCCGTCCACCTGCGCGTGCATGAAGCCGGAGATGCGCGGGCTTGGTGTCGTGCGCTGCGGCCGGAACGGGACGGCGTAGGGAATGGCAACGATGTCGTGCTCGTGCCCGTCCGACTCGTCGCCCGACCGCTGCTCGGCCGCGATCACGACGTACTCCTGGTCGAGGTCGCCACTCGGGTAGCCCGTCAGCTCGAAGCGATGCCCCGGGGCGAGCGCACGAAGCGTCGTGCGACCGCGGTACACCTCCCGCTCGACGGCGAAGGCTTCGGCCCGGACCTGCGCCATCGCGGCCCCCTCGGGGCCGTCCTTGATGTGGTCGCCGTAGTGGCGCTGCACCCCGACGCCGGTCACGACGTCGGCCTCGGCCTCGCCTGTTGGAGCGACCGTGGGCGTGCGCCAGTTGTAGTCGCTGAGCACGACGCTCTGGGGCCGCACACGATGACGGCGGGACAGCCCCGTCAGGTGCCCGCCACTCTCGACGCGCGCGACGCTTTCGGCCGCAAACGGCACCGTGGCGAAGTCCTCCAGGGGCGCAAACGCGCGGTTCGCGTCGGCGATGACCATCGTCTCCCCATCAGGGCCCTGCTCGAAGAAGTAGAAGATGCCCCAGTGCTCCATCTGGCGGCTGAGGAACGCGAAGTCGGTCTCCGCGTACTGGACGATGTATTCACGCGCGGGGTAGGTCGCTTCGCACCGGAGCGCGAAGGGGATCGTGTGCTCTTCCAGGACCGCGGCCAGGACCTGAGTGACGTCCATGTCCTGGTAGACGCGCGAGTTGAACGCGAGCGTGGTCTGGAAGAGTCGCGGCACCAGCACCGCCTCGTACGTCGCCTCATCGGGCGTCGTCATCGAGTGCAGCGTCACTTCAGAGAGCACCCCGTGCACCTCCGCTGCCACCTGCCTCTCGGGCGCAGCGATCTCGACGTGCGCCGGCGTGCGGAGCATGTCCTCGACCGCCTCCGGAGGCAGCCCGCCGTCGAGCTGCGTGCGCAGGGTGATCCGCACCTCGTAGAGCGTGCTCAGAGCCGCTTTCCGAGACATGTGGACTGCCGCGAGCTGGCCGGCTTCCACCTCCCCGCTCTCGGTACGAAAAGTGATGCTCTCTTCGGTCGCCGCCACTCTGCCTCCCCGCGATGCGAAGCCGCCGTCAGGCTACCAGAGCGCCGGGGCGTCCCGAGGAGAATGTTCTCCTGAGTACTGCATTTGACCGGGACGCCCGCGTCTACCGCGCCTCCCGTCGCGGGCTCGATGGCCCGCGACGGGCGGGAGGACATGCGGTCAAACTCGGCAGGCCGCGCCAGGTCCACGGATACCACCAGGGCAAAAAGCCACCGACGCTCCTCGCCTGTCGTTCGCGCGGAAGCGTCGGTCTTGTCTTCAGCCCGCGGTGCGGACAGCGATCCTGCGTGGCTTGGCTTCGCTGCGCTTGCCGAGCGACACCCGCAGCACACCGGCGTCGAGCTCGGCGGTCACGGCGTGGGCGTCGATCGTCTCTGGCAACGAGAAGGCGCGGCGGTAGACGCGAGCGCGCGCCGGGTCCTCGGCGCTGAGCGACAGATCCCCGCGCTCGACGCGCAGGTCGACGTCCGCCTCGACGACGCCGGGCAGATCGAAGACGAGGCGCATCTCGTCGGCGCCCTCGAGGATGTCGACCCGCGGGGTGACCTGACGGTAGGCCGTGCGTGTCTCGTCGCGCCTGACGGAGGCCTCGTCCTCCGTGAGCGCGGACCCCCGGCCGTGGCTGAGTTCACTCGAAGCGTCGTGGTTATGCAGTTCCATGAGGATGCTCCATTCAGTTGATGGTGACGGGAATGACGCGAGGCTGTTCTTCTGGCGCCTTGGGCAGTGTCAGTTCGAGCACTCCGGCGCGAAGGGTCGCCTGCACGCCCTCGGCGTCGATGCGACACGGGAAGGTGAGCGTGCGGGCGAACGACATCGCCCCCCGCTCCTGCCGATGAACGGAGAAGCCCGGTGCGACGGTGACGATTCGCTCGCCGCGGACCGTGAGCGTGTTGCGATCCATGCTCACCTCCAGGTCCGACTCTTGAAACCCAGGGACGTCGATCCGGGCCGTGAGGTGGTCTCCTTCGTCATGCAAGGTCACCTCCGGAGTCTGGGTGCGGCCGGGGGTCCAGGCGCGGTCCATCTCGTCGAAGACACGATCCATCTCTCGTCGCAGCTCGCGAAATTGTCGATCGGGGAACGTCTGACGCGACGTGCGGGCGGACCGGGGTGTCCAGAATGTCAGCATTGACAGCCTCCTTCCTCGTCTCCGAGGGTCGTGTGATGGGAGCGCCGACCGTCGTGGACGACGCCTTATGGAGAACCGATAATCACTCGCGGCACGCGTGCAACTACGTCTCACCGATCAGAAACAACCCCACTGAAGGTCGACATCCGAACGACACGTGGATAGGCGAATTGGAGGCGGGCGAGACGCCCCCAGGGACGCACGGGACCCACCCGTACGCGATGGAGGACTCCGTCCGCGAGGACCCACATTCCAAGGAGATAGACCATGAACGATCTGCGATTTACCTCGCTCCGAGGCGCATCTCGTCGATTCATCGACGATTGGGACGTCGACGATTGGGACGGTTGGGACGTCGAAGCACGGGATCTCGACGACTTCGTTCGCTCCACCCCCCGCAACGCGAGCGCAGCGCCCGACGGCGAACTCGAGTCCGAATGGGACCTCGACTCGGCGTACGAGGACCCGCCCCACGACGGCTGGAGTGAGATTCGCCCTCTCTACCAGCAGGCGATGCGCGAGGCGCACATCACCTCACTCGGTCGCTCATCGTAGCCGCTTCGGCGCCGTCGCGCTCCGGTTGGCCCGGAAGTTCCAGCGGCCCGGTCAACCGCGAGTGCGCTCCCAAGGACCCGGCATCAAAACGGCACCGTCGGCACACACGGCGACGTACCCGCGCCGACGACGCGCAGCGGGCTCTCGTTTCGCACCTGGGTGATCTGCCGGCCCGAGCCTTCGCTCTCGTCCCAATCGATCCGGAGGACCTGGCTGACGCGCGCCGCGGGGCGAACGAAACACGCGGTGTCGCACGCGTTCATGCAGCTCAGCATCGGCTCGCCCGCGCCGCCCCCGCACGCGTCGCTGACGGTGCCCGTCTCAATCGCGCAGCGCACCTGGGATTCGCACGCGTCGTCGGCCTGGCACGCGGTCCAGCCCTCGCCGCACATGCTCTCGAAACACGGCTCGCAAGCGTCGGGCACCGCCTCGGTGAAGAGGTAGATGTCGCCGCCAAAGAACGCGAACGCCGACGCGTTGGTCTTCGAAACGCCGTCGAGCGGCACGACCTCGAGGACCGCGCCCGTCGCTGGATCGAGCTCGACGATCTTGGCCGGATCGACGCCCGTGAACGCGAACAGGCGTCCGTCTCCCGTGCCCGCCAGCTCCCCGCCGTCGTAGTCCAACGCGGCGAGGCTGCGCATGCGAGGCGGCTCTCCCTCGACGACGCCGAACTCCCCGAGGTCCGGGCCCTCGGCGAACGGACCGTCACCGGAGTAGCTCAGCCCATACAAAGAAGCGCACGCGCCCTGCTGAACGAAGCTCATCCCGAAGAGCGGGAAAGTCGGGTTCGTGGGCAGGTAGCCGGAGTCCTCGCAGGCACCGAGGTCGTTGACGTCGATGCGGGCGAGTCGGCGTGACTCGGACTCCTGAATCCAGGCACGGCCCGCCGGGTCCACCGCCATGGAGAACGGACGGCCGGTGTCGGCGCAGACGGGGCCGAGGCGGAACTCGAAGGTGTCCGTCAGCGGCTCATAGGTGTACAGCTCGCCGTCGTCGCCCAGCAGGAAAATGTGCGACGCGTGCAACCCCGAGGTGCAACCGCACAGCGGGTTGGCCGGGCCCGCGTCGAGGTTCGCGTCCGCGGCTGAGCCGTCGCGCAGGGCCGCGTCCGACGCGCTCCCGTCGACGCTCGCGTCCGGGATGAGCGTGCTCGTGGTGCAGGCGCTGAGCGTGAGAGACGCGAAGAGCGCGAGGAGGCGTCGGGCGGGAGACTGCACCATCGACTCAGCATGACACGTCAGCAAGGCCGAGCTCAGACCGCCCCCGCTTACGACAGAGCGTCCGACTGGTCGCTCAGCAGCAAGGCCGTCCCGTCCTCGGGCGCGCGGATCCGAAGGCGCTTCGGCACGTGGGCCTCCCGGTAGCCTTCGCCGGCACGGGTGGAGGCGTCCGGATCACGCTCCCACTTCGCGACCCCCACCACGGCGATCAGCTCACCGGGCTCCGCGACCCCTTCGTAGTAGCGGATGGTCTTGTTGAAGAACCACCCCTTCGTATCGTGACCTCGCTCGGCGAGGAACGCCTCGAGCTGGGGGGACGGATCCCGAAGGAAGCCAGAGCCGCCCGTGCCGTCTTTCTCGAGGACAGCGGTGACGTGCATGGCCTCGACCACGGCCAGTCCCGTCGGATCACGGAGCAGAAAGTCCACGCCGTCGTGCTCGTCGATCAGCGTGCGCCAGGTGTTGTTCTTGCCGCTGTTGCGGCGCTCCTCGACGAGGACTCTCCAATAGGCGCACTTGCGCCCGGACAGGGGGGAAGTGACCGGGGCCTCCAGCTCGATCTGGCCCACCACGCGCACGCGCTCACCGTCGCCCGCTTCACTGATCCGCGAGAGCGCCACCGCACGAATGGCCCGCTTCGCGCGCTGGTCGGCGGAGAAATACCAGAAGAGAAACACCGCGCCGAACACGGCGACGGGGATGAAGAGGATGAAGAGGACGTGCACGGGCACAAGCATGGAACACACCTGCCTCCCGGGACAAACCTGTCCTCAGCCCATCGTCGAGACCACGCCTGCGCCCTCGAGCGCGAGCCACACCACAAACGCGACGTAGAGCGCGAGCAGCACCCCCGACTCGGGCCGCGAGAGCTTGGGGCCGGTGCGCAGCATCACGAACAACGCCAGCGTCGCGAGCGTGAGCGCACCCATGAGCGGCGTGACCACGGCGAGGTCGATCACCATCGCGCCGGCGACGAGCGCGCCGAGAGGCACCGCGACGAGCAGATCGAAGACGTTGCTGCCGAGCACATTGCCGACCGCGACCTCCCCGTCTCCCCGCCGGGCCGCCCGCACGCTGACCACGAGGTCCGGGATGCTGGTCACGGCCGCGATCACCGTCCCGCCCCAGAGCGCGCTGGGCGTCGAGAGCGCCTCGCCCATCCAGAGCGCCACCCGAAGCAGCGCCTCCACCCCGCCGAGCACGGCGAGCAGGGAACCGACCAGCAAGAGGCCGTCTCGGAGAGAGCTGCCTTCGACGGCCGGTCGTTCGACGGGCTCGTCCGAGCGGAGGTCCTGCTGCTGAAGGAACAGGTAGATGCCGTAGAAGGCGAGGGGCACGAGCGCGAGGCCGCGGGTCATCGTGCCCGTGAGCGCGGCGCCTTCGACCGGCTCGTAGATCGCCGCGAAGCAGAAGGTGAGCAGCATGACCGCGACGGTGGCCACGTAGAACTGCCCGTCACGGTAGACGAGCACCACGTCGTAGCGAAGGTCCTTGCGCGCCAGCGCGGCGGCCGCGGGGATCACCAGGACGTTGAAGATCGCAGAGCCGACGATGGTCGCGATGCCGAGCTCGGCCGCGTCATGCAACGCCGCCGCAGCGACCGTCGCGGTCAGCTCAGGGAAGCTCGACGCGGCCGCAAGAACCAGCGTGCCCTCGATGAGGGGCGGCACGCCATGCCGACGACAGAGCCGACCCGCGCTCGCTTCGAGCACCAGACTGCCCTGCCAGGTCAGCGCGGAGCCGACGACAAACAGGAGGATGACAACAGGCAAGGCCATCGAGACTCAACAAAAGACGCTCAGAGCGCCCCGCGCAACCCGAGCAGGCCCGTGGGCGCGTAGCGCCGGATGAAGAACCCCCGAGCGCTCCTGCTCATGGCGTGCGAGGCACCCGGCGGCCGACCGCCATCGTGCCGAAGCCGTACCCGTGGTCGGTGGTCACGAGCCTCTGAGGATTCGACGGGTCCTCCTCGAGGCGTTCGCGCAGCCGCCGAATCGCAACGTGAATGCGCTTGCTGTCGCGCAGCGGGTGGAAGGCGTCGAGGTCCCAGCCGATCCGTGCGAGCTCCGGCAGGGTCGCGTGGCCGTCATGGGAGAAGAGCCCATCGAGAAGTCGGGCCGAGAGGGGGCTGAGCTCGATGGAGCCAGCCTGGGTGTGCACGCGGCGTGCGGCGGGGTCGACCACCCATGCGGCCGCCTGCCCGGGGACGAGCGGCTCGATGCACTCGGTCCAGCTCGCCTCAACGCACGACGTCAGCAGGCGGTCGAGCGCGTCGGGCCGCGTCTCCGCGCCGAGCAGAGACGCCGCCACCCGCGCCGCCGTCGGGGAGCGATGAGACTCCTCCGCGATGCGAAAGAGCGCCCCGACGTCGGGCTCGGGCGGCACCGCGAGGCGAAGCAGAGACGCGATCACACGATAGCGATCCGAGCCGATGCGCTCGGCGACCCGGAGCAGCTCGCCGCTTCCTCGCTCGACATCGACACGCCGGCCCAGCGCGAGGTCAGCGTACACGCGATGCAACACCGACTCGCCGACGAACAGACCAAACCCCGCTGCCTCGGCGTGCTCGGTGGCTTGGGACGCGAGGAAGCAGGCGCGCGCAGGATCGCCTCGGAGCAGACGGACGTGCGCCTCCGAGAGCAGCGACAGGCTCGCCATCAGCGGCCCGTCCGACGGGCGCCGCTGCGGGATGGCGTCCTCGTCGAGCGGATCTCCGCGGCGCGCGCGGTGGCATGCGCGGGCCATGGCGAGATAGCGCGCGGGCGCCCCGGTCGGCGCTGGGATCGAGGTGGCCCAGGGGATCTCGTCGGACTCCCAGGCCGTGCCCAAGTTCGCCACGCGCTCCAGGATGTAGGCCGCGTGATAGAGCGTGGCGTTGCCCAGCCGCTCGGCGTCATGCACCGCCCGCCGCGCCTGCCCGTCGAGACCTCGGTATTCGCCCCGCGCGATGGCGAGCATGCCGCTCATGATCGTCGCCATCACGCCGCTCCCGGACGGGAGATCGAACGTGGCGATCAAGCGCTTGATCAGCTTCGACGACCGCTCCAGCCGGCCGGAGGTCGCGAGGCGGAGGCCGCGGAACATGAGGCCGTCGGCGCTCCGGGGCACCGCCGCGTCGTTTCCCGAGAGTCCGAGAAGGCTCCGCAGGATCGCGGCCTCGGCCTCCAACGCCTCGGCTGTCCGAGCGGGCAACCCGACGAGTTGACCACGAACCCGGGACAGCAACGCCGCCGCGTCGTGCTCACCGCCGTCGTAGTAGTGCGCTTTCGCCATCGCGAGCGTGTGTTGGGCGCGCTGGACGGGCCCGGTTGGGTGGACCGAACGGAGGTGCTCGAGCGCGCGGCGCGCGTGGCCTGCGTCGGCGAGCGCACGGCCATAGAGGAGCGGTGCGTCGTGGGCGCCCGACGACTCCATCGCCTCGAGCGCCCGCCGCGGGCGACCGCTGAGCAGGAGGCCCTCGAGCCAAGCGTGTCGCGACGACGCGTCTTCGGGTTCGGGCTGGTTCACGAGCCAGTTGAGCGCGGTGTTGCTGCCCACGTCCCGCGCAACGTGCATGCGAAGCCCGCGGAGCCGCGGCGCTTCTTCGTAGGCCAGCAGCGACCACAGCCTCGCCCCGTGACCCTGATCGATCCAGGCACGACGCTCCGCGAGCATCTCGGCCGCGGCCTCGAAGTCCCCCATCTCGAGAAGCAGCCGGAGGCGTTCGAGGCCTTGGCGCGGGGCCTCTCCGAGCGCTTGAACCGCATCCTGGCGCGCCAGTGTCAGCTCGGCCCGCGAGAGTTCACCGACCACACGCTCCCGGACCGCGTCGTGCAGCTGAGCGCTTCCCGGCTCGTCGAACAGACCACGGCTCTGAAGCGCCTCGAGCGGGAGCTTGGAGGACCGCGCGACCGGCTCCCGAAGCACGCTCAGCATCGCGAGCCCCCGCTCCGTCTCCCCGTGGAAGTCGGCAAGAAGGTCAGAGGCGCCTGTCTCAGCAGCGGAGAGCTGCCGGATCCAAAGCGGCGAACCGCCACCGGCCTCGACGATGCGGTCGAGCATCACCTCGTCGGCCTCAGGGCGGCAGGCTTGGGCCAGTGTCCGGGCGGCTGCGGCTGCGAGCGGACCGACCTCCACGATGCGCTCCTGGAGATCGGGCAGCGTCGAGCGCGTGCGCGACGTCAGCAGCCACCGGGAGCGATGCGCGTAGCCGATGAGCAGCGAGAGCCAGCGCGCGGCTTCTCCTGCAGGCAGGTGATGCAGGTCCTCCACCACGACGAGGCACGCGCGGGACTCCATCGCGCTCAGGCAGCTGGCCGCGATGCGCTCGGGCGAGCCCTCCTGCGCGACGTCCCCCGCCAACGCGAGCTCGACCGCGAACAGCCCGAAGTCGTCGCCGGGCCGAACACGGACCTGCACCCCCTCCCCCTCGGGTGTCCGCGCGCGCACCGCGTAGCGGACCAGCGCGCTCTTGCCCATGCCGCCCTTGCCGCAGACGAGGGCGACGGGAGACGTCTCGAGCGTCTTTGCGAGCCGGCTGGCCTCCTTCTCGCGCCCGACAAAACACATCGGCGGGTTCGGTACCCGACCCCGCAGCAGGCCGGAGTCGGGTGTCTGCGTCGCGCGCACGGGGCGCGAGCATACCAGTCACGCTGTCGGGGTTGTCCCGTCGCGCGGCTTCAATCGACCAGTGCGACCGCGCCGGCACCGGCCACGACCACACGACCGCCGTCCATGATCTGGCACTTGCTCCACGTGTCGGGGGAGCCATCGGGCGTGATGTCCGTGAAGGTGCTCCCGCCGTCCGTGGACTCGAGCACGAAGCCGGAGTTGTCGCCCGCGCCGAGCGGCTGGATCTCACCGACGACCACGACGCGCATGCCGTCCATGCAGACGCCGCGGGCCCAGGTCGAGTCCGCGCCGCTGACCCGCGTGGGCAGCAGCGGGTCGATGTCGAGCTGCGTGTAGTCGGACGCGGTGTAGCGATCGGCACCGGACACGAAGATCTTGCCGACGTTGGCGTCCTGGTTGACGCCCACCACAACCACGCGGTCGTCGTCCGCCGCCACGCCCCACATCTCCCCGTCGTACGCGCCGAGGCCGCTGACGAGCTCCAGCTGGGTCATCTCCCATGGCTCTGCGCCGGACTCCTGAGAGGGCAGGAACACATACGGCGGCTGGGCGATGGTGCTGCCGCAACCCACGAAACGCTCCCCAACAGCCACGAGGTCGATCATCTGACGGCCGAGGCTCGCGTCGGTCCACTCCGCCGCTGCGTCACCCACGCTGTCGTTCGCCCGGTAGAGAGAGTCGCTGCCGTTGAACGAGTCGGCCCAGGCGGCCCCACTCGCGGTGGTCACGAAGGGAGAGGCCAGGAACGAGGTGCCCACGGTCGTGCCGCGCGTGAGCACGGCTTCGGCCGCGAAGGGCGAAGACGACGTATCGAGGCTGACCACCATGGACATCGCGGGGCCCTGGCCGCCCACGTAGAGAAGCCCGCCGAACCCGCGGTGGATGGACAGCACCCGGAAGGTGTCCAGCACGCTCGGGTTGGTCGCCGGGATGGACCACGTGAGGCCCTCATCCGTGCTCATGTACATGCCGTTGCCGACCGCGCCGCTGCCGCACCCGATGAACATCGTGCCGTCGTCGTCGACCCACAGTGCGTCGGTTCGGTTGATTCCGGGGCACGGGTGACTCCGCACCACCGCGCCCGTCACGGGGCCTGCGTCGCCCGGGCCGGCGTCGACCGGCGAGCCGGCGTCAGATCCGCCGTCGATGGGGGGGGTACCCGTATCAGGCGTGTTACCCGCGTCCTGCGGAGGGGTTCCGGAGTCTGCGTTTACAGAGGAATCGAGCATGGGATCCGGATCCCCGTCGCAGCCCCCCGCCAACGCTAGTACCAGAACCAGAACCCATGCTCGTGTCCTCATGTGCGGAGTCTGACGCAGGGTTGCGTACGCTCGACCCACCTCGGGTTACGGCGGGTTACCGCGCGGGACGAGGGAAACCACGAAGTCGAATTGGACGAATAGAGGTGGTGTCCCTAAGTCGGCGGCCATATGCGTGTCGTCTTTTCGAGCTTGCTCCTGCTGCTGTGTGTTCCCTTCTCCGTCGGTTGCGACGGAGATAGCCCCGATCCCGTCGATGCCGGCTCCATGACCGACGCGGGGAGCGGCGGCGGGGACCCGGACTTCGTGGCCAGCTGCGTCTACGTCAACACGTTCGCCGACGCCGAAGAGTGCCTGGAGTACCGCGGGGCGGGGTGGGACGAGGCGAGCGCCACCCGTGGCTGCCGGCGGGCGTTCCTGAACACAGCGGGCACGCTGACGCTCGGCTCTGCCTGCACCTTCGCGAGTGAAGTGGGCCGCTGTGTGGTCGGGGACCTGGCGTCGGACGGCTACACCATCGTCAGCTCGGGTGACGCCTCGGCCTGTGGCGCGGCGCAGTCGGGCTGCGAGACCTTCGCGGGCGGCACCTTTACCGCGGCGGCGCTCTGTGACGCCTGCACCGCCAGCGGGACCGAGGGCCCCGGCGCCATCGTGCCGACCGAGCCGGACTGCCGTGACGCGCTGCCCGGCGAGCCGGCCGGTCTCACGGGCGGCCAGGTGTGCACGCCGACGTTGATCAGCGGCTCGACCGAGCCGGGGCGCCGCTTCGCCGACTACGCCGACTGCGACGTCGTACGCAGCCAGCGCCCCTACTACGCCATGGCGGCCGAGGTGGAGTTCGACGAGGACGACGCGCGGCTCAGCGACTCCGAGTACATGGCCGAGCTCGCCTGGGTCACCGAGCAGGCCGAGGCGTCCGCGTGCGCGTGCTGCCACACCGACTCGGACACGCCGTCGGGCGCGGCGCTCTGGAACACCGAGGGCGGCCCGCTGTGGATCGACACCGTCTCCGACGAAGCGCTGGCGATGTTCGGCGGGTTCACGGACTCCGCCGCCTTCGGGTTCATGCCCTCCGAGGAGAACAACGGGTTCGACCGCTCCACCACCGGGCTGCCGACGACCGACGAGCCACGGCTGGTCGCGTTTGTGGAGCGGGAGCTCACCCGGCGCGGGATCACGCTGGACGAGGCGCGCGGCCTGCCGCCTTTCGCGCCGTTCTTCCGTGACCTCATCGAGTTCGAACCCGAGGCCTGCCCCGACGGAATCGGCATCGACGACGACGGCATGCTCCGCTGGTCAGGCGGCGCCGCCCGCATGGTGTGGGTGCTCGAAGCCGACGCGCAGGCGCCCGGCGTCCCGCCGAACTTCGACCTTCCCGAGGGCACGATCTGGGCGCTGCGTTCCGAGACGAGCGCCGCTCCGATGAGCTGCGGGATGACGTATGGGGAAGTGCCCGCCGACACCGTGCAGCGCGTGCCCACCGACGGAGCACCGCCCGCCCTCACGTCGGGTGAGACGTACTTCCTGGACGTCCAGCGCGACTTGGCGCAACCCATCACCCGCTGCCTCTTCGTGGCGCCGTGAGCCGTCCGACCCACCCCTCGGCGGTGTGGTTGATCCCGCTCGGTCTGCTTCTGGTCGGCTGCGACGGAATCGAGCCGCTGCGCCCGGATGGCGGGACTCCGTTCGACGCCTCGGGTCTGGTGGCGGCCGACTGCGTTGACGAAGACGTCGCGCGCCGGTGGGTGCTTGAGCCGAGCTGCGGAAGCTCCGACTGCCACGACGCCGAGCGGCCCAGCGCCGGGCTGGACCTCGTCACGCCGGGCGTGACCTCGCGCATCATGTTCATGACGTCCGTCCACGAAGCCTGCGCGGAGGTGCCGATCGTCACGCCCGGCATCGCACAAGGCAGCTTCCTCATGGACAAGGTCCTCGCCCAGGAGGGCGAGTGCGGCGACCCCATGCCGCGTGAGGGGGAGCTGTCGCTCGAAGCCCGGCGTTGCTTGGTGCAGTGGATCGGCGCGATGCCCGCGGAGGAGCGCTGAGCCCGCGTTAGCGAACCTCGACCGAGCGTACGGCGTTCACGGGGAGCGGGGCATACAGGTGCGCGAAGCGCTCGCCCGGCACGTCCGGGACGAGCTCGAAGCGAAGGGCTTCGGCGGGCAGCCGGTCCGGTTCGAGGTGCAAGATCACGAGGTCGCGCTGCCCTTGGAAGAAGCGCGCGAGCACGCCGTCGAGCTGCGACGGGTCGCAGAGATGCACGAACCCCACGGTCTCGAGGGACGGGGGACGCAGGACGCCCGACAGCTGGCCAGCCTTCCAGCTCGCTGGGTCGGTGACGTGCAGCAAGGTCTTCTCGGTCATCGTGCCTTCTTGGTCATCGCGGCCCCACGACAAACGGGGAGATGTCGATGGGGCCCTCCGCCTCGAGATCCGAGAGCTGCTCCCCGAGCCCCACGAGCTCAGTGGATGACGGGGTCAGGCGCAGCCCGCGCCCAAGCGACTCACGCGCCGCGTCCCGCGACCCGAGCGCGCTGTAATAGAGGGTGTCCGTGTAGTGGAGCCAGACGAGATGCCCCTGCGTCTCCAACCGGTTGGGCTCACGCGAGCCGAGGCGCGAATAGAGGACATCGACCGTCGCCTGGTGCGGGCCCACCGCCTCGAGCACGTCCGTGTCGGTCGCGCCGCCGTCGACCACCTCGTAGTAGAGCCCCGACGGTACGAGCGTCTCGTAGAGTTCCTCGGGGACCCGCACGTCCATCTCGACGAGCAGCGGCCGGCGGGCGGCGAGACTCTGGAGGTCGGGCTGGCGAAGCTCGCCCTCGAGCAGGTAGCCACGGATCAGCGCAGCGATCTCCGGGTCTCGCTCGATGAGCGCATCGACCACGCCGGGGTAGCCGAGGAAGGGCATGGGCACGAGGGTCACATCGGGGCGCGCGCCTTCGCTCGCCACCAGATCCCAGTGGCGAAACACGGTCTGCGGGCGGTGTGCGACGACCACCGCGTTGGGGGGCAGGCGGCGGATGCGCGGCTCGTCGAAGTCATCGGTCGCGTGGAAGCTGGCGAGCGAGGCGTCCTCGGCGGAGGCCCGGATCTGCGCGACGCCGAGCACGCCGAAGCCGAGACACACGAGCACAGCGACGGCCCGCGGCGTTCCGTCAGGGCGCTGGCCGAGCCGCGCCACGGCCGTCGCGAGCAGCGCGGTGAGCAGCGCCCCGACCGCCGCGACGCCGGGCATCATGTAGCCGAGAATGTCGGGGTTCTGGCGCACGGATCCCAGCCACGCGCGCGCGCCGAGGTTCACGACCAAAACCAGCGCCCAGACCACCCCGATGCGGCGCGCGCCGGGAGTGCGGAGGATCGCGTAGGCCCCGCCAAAAGTGAGCCCCAGAACGGTGAGAGCACGAGCCGCCTCGGCGGTCGCATCGGACGCGTCCCAGACCCGGCCCATGTTCCGGCCCAGAATGCTCAGGACGTCCAGGAAGCGCTCGCCCAGCGGCTGGGCGGCCTCGGTCCCCATGTCGTGGGCATAGACCTGCGCGCTCACCACCCAGAAGAAGCGCGTTGGATCGGTGGGGTCTCCCAGGTTGGCCGGCGGCCCGGTCGCCGCGCGCACGGGCAAGTAGAGGTAGGCCGCGAGGCCAAGCAGGACGGCACCTCCGGCGAACAGGAGCGGACGGACCCCACGAGCGCGGTAGATGCGTGCAAGCGTGGGCGCCATCGCGGGGAGCGCCAGGAACGCGACCAGGTGATGGTTGGCGAGCCCGAGGCCCAGCGCCAACGAAGCGACGTAGAGCGGCCGAACGTCGAGCGTCGGCCACGCCGCTTCGAGCGCGACCACACGCTCGATGGCGATCGCGACGAGAAGCGCCTGAAGCGCATAGACCTCGGGCCGCACCGCCTGAAACCACCACGCGTAGGAGCACGCGACGAGCCACGTGCCGCCGAGCGCCAGGGGGATCGCCGCCCGGTCACGCGCGACGCCGATGGCGCGCACGGTCGTGTCGAACGCCGAGAAGAGGAACCCTGCCGCCGCCGCAGCGCATGCGGCTTGGCCCAGCGCCACCCGGAGCGGAACGGGACCGAGCGGCAGCAGCGCGAAGAGCTTGCCGACCAGCCCGGCCAGCGGATGCCCAGGGGGATGCGCGATGTCGAGGTGCACCGCCTGCGCGGTCAGCTCCCCTCCGTCCAACCAGAACGAATACGCGGACGCCGTGGCGATGTAGGCCACGAGCGGCACCCCCGACGCCAGCGCGATCGCGACCAGTCGCACATTTGGATCACGCTTTCCCGAGGCGAGCAGGCCCATGCCGGCCCGCATCATGTTCGCGGGCGATCGGCCTGGTCAAACGAGTCGCGTGGCGCGGCAGGCCCCGGTCGGTGACGCTGTGGGCACTTCGGCACCCATGAACCCTCTTCTCATCGGCCTTCTGCTGCTCGCGGCCCTCGCCCACGCGAGCTGGAACGCCATGCTCAAGGGCAAACGAAGCGACCCGCTCACGGCGTCGGCGGGGCTTTCGCTGGTGTGGGCGTTGGTCGGTTGGCCGCTGACCATGGTGGTCGACGCACCCGCGCCGGCCAGCTACCCGTTCCTCGCCGTCTCCGTCGTCGTGCACCTCGGCTACTTCAGCCTGCTCGTGGCGGCGTACCGACGTGGCGACCTCAGCTTCGTCTACCCGATCGCGCGCGGCCTCCCGCCCGTCTTGGTCGCGGCGGTCAGCGCAGTCTTTCTGCACGAGACGCTCACGCCGCTCTCCACCGCTGGCGTCGCACTGATCGCACTCGGCGTGCTGACCGTTGGGTGGCCAACGAGAAACGCGGACGCTCCCCGGCCGCTCGGGCTGGCACTCGGGACGGCCGCGTTCATCACGGTCTACACGCTGCTCGACGGTTGGGGCGTCCGCGCCGCGGGGGGCGCCGTCCCGTTCCTCGTGTGGCTCACCGCCGTCCAGGGCTCCCTGTTTTTCCTTGGCGCGCTCGCGCTTCGGCGGGCCGCATTGCTGAAGGCACTCAAGTCGCGGCCGGGGCCCCCGCTCGCGGCGGGCTTGCTCTCGGCGGGCGGGTACGGCGTCGCTTTGTACGCCATGGCCGCGAGTCCCATCGCGCTGGTGTCGGCGCTGCGGGAGACGAGCGTTCTGTTCGCGGCGGTCCTCGGCGCGGTGCTGCTCAAGGAGCCCTTCGGGCGTCGGCGCCTGCTGGCTGCGGCCGTCATCGCAGCCGGCGTGGTCTGCGTGCGGGTCGCATAGGCAGGCCGCCTCGACGTAGGCTAGCGCCATGGGGACCCTCACACGGCACTTCGCCATCGCCATCGCGCTCGTCTCGATCACTGCCTGCGACGGAGAGACACCACCGGCTGATGCGGGAGACGGCGGCGGAGGCGTCTGCAGCACCAATGCGGACTGCGACGACGGAGTCTTCTGCAACGGGGAGGAGTCGTGCAGCGCGGGAGCCTCTGGGGCCGACGCGCGGGGATGCACCCAAGGCTCGACCGAAGACCTCTGTGCCTCCAACGAAGTGTGCGACGCCGCGACCGACATGTGCGCAGAGCCGGACTGCTCGACGCCGGATGCCGACGGGGACGGCGACGCCGCGATCGCCTGTGGTGGCAGCGACTGCGATGATGACGATCCCAACCGCTTCCCCGACAACGTGGAGGTCTGCGACCCGCTCGGCGTAGACGAGGACTGCGACCCGACGACCTTCGGAGGCCGGGACGCGGACAGCGACACGTTCATCGACGCGCGGTGCTGCAACGGCGACAACTGCGGAGACGACTGCGATGACGCTCGGGCCAGCGTGCATCCGGGAGAGAGCGAGGCGTGTGACACCCTCGACAACGACTGCGACGGCGACATCGACGAGGACGCCCTCAGCACGTACTACCGCGATGTCGACATGGACGGCGCGGGCGACGACTCGACGACGATGCAGGCGTGCGGTCCGACGGGGCAGTTCACCGCGACCGTCGGCGGCGACTGCGATGACACGGAGCCTGCCGCCAACCCGGGTGCCCCCGAGGTGTGCGACGGCCTCGACAACGACTGCAATCCAAGCACGTGGGCGGTGGGCGAGGACGACGACAACGACGGGTTCATCAACGTGGCGTGCGGCGGCGACGACTGCCGAGACGACCTCGCCGACGCGTACCCCGGCGCACCCGAGCCCTGCAACGGCGTGGACAACAACTGCAGCGGAGATATCGAGGACGAGGACGAGGACGGGACCGCCGCCACCGACGCGGCGTGCACCGGCGGCGCGATGCCGAGGACCGATTGCGAGGACACACACGTGGACGTGAACCGCGGTCACGTCAGGTACGAAGTCCTGCCCTTCTGTCCAGGAGAGGTCACGCCGTGCGCGGTCGGGGGGCTGTTCTACTGCCGCAGCAACGCGGATGCCGCATGCTCCGACACGGACCCGCGTGCTCGCTGGGACTGGGATTGCTCAGGCACCAACGACTTCGAGCCGCCCGTCGATCTGAGCTGCACCGGGACGTGCGCTTCCACTCCCGTCATGTCGATGGAAGACGACGTCAACTACCGGGTCTGTGGAGGCCTCGGATACAACTTCTCGTGCGAGGAGGGGCCCGTGTACACGGAGCCTCCGTCGCGCTGCGGGCTCGTCATCGAGCACAAGGGCTGCTGTTGTGACGGGATCGGCGACTGCTCCACGCAGACGTTCGACGTCGACCTGCCTGTCCGCTGCCGCTGACGCAAGCACCGCTCAGAGATTGTCGCAGAGCCACTCGCTCATCGCGTTCGCCGCCACGCGGTGCCCCGCTTCGTTCCAGTGGCCGGCGCCCATCTCGGTGTTCTCGAAGCCGTGGAGCTGAACGTCGTGCTCCTCGGCGTGGGCGCGGAGGATCGGCACGAGGGTGAGCACCTCGAAGCCCTCCCGCTCGCCAAACGAGCGGATCCGGCGGTCAGGCGCCTCGAGGTCGGGCACCCCCAGGCGCGCACGAAAGGCCTCCCGCACCGCGGGGTCCGGATCCACCTGCACAGCGTTGCTCAGCGTGACGACGCCAAAGCGCGCCCCCCTCGCGGTGACGTCCCGGTTCATGGCGGCGAGGATCGCGTCGGTGCGCGCCCACGCCTCCTCCCAGTCGCCGGAGGGCGTGGGGTCGTAGATCTCGTCGCGCAGCCCCAGCTCCCCGCGACCCGCGTGGTGCCGTCGGGTCCGGCCGAGCCCAGACACCATGCGAACGAGGCGGGAGCGGCGCCTCAGGTCGCGCGACCATCCGCCCTCGGTGCGCCGACGGAAGTCCTCGCTCTCGGTGAAGCTGTCGTCGAGCACCAGCGCGCCGTTCTCGAAGACGTAGTAGGGGGCCGGGTCGCCGCTCACCCTGAGCGCCGGGTGATTGTCCGCGACGTCGTTGCCGGTGAGGAACGCGACGATCACCACGTCGGGGTCGAAGTCCCACACACGGTGCTCCAGCAGCACGCGCTGCTGCGCCGTTCCATAGCCCGACACCCCGAAGGCGAGCACCTCGACCGGCGCGTCGTGGCACGTGTTGAGGCCCGCTTCGAGCCGCACGCCGAAGCTGTCCTCGAGGGCGACCTGCCGCGCCTCGGTGTAGCTGTCTCCGAGCACGACCACGCGGAGCGTGCCGGGGGGCTTTCCCTCCGGCACGAGGACACCCCGGAACCCGTGCTCGGTGATCACCACGTGACCTCGGCCTTCGCGGGTCCACCAGCCCTCGGCGCCAGCGATCGGCGCCCAGCCGAGCACCGGGTCGACGTCGCGGAGGACCGGGTCGCCGATGCCCAACACGCTCAGCGCCCCCTCGGCCAGGAGGAGAGAGAAGAGCGTCGACGCGAGCGCAAGCCCCCCGCGCTTCAGCCACTTTCGTCTGCGATCGCCCACCGTGTGGGGACCATGCCAGCTATCCTGGGCTCGTGTCGTTCCTCGATCGCTTCCGCCGCCCCGACCCCACTCTCGTCCGGCATCTCCGCGTATTGCGCGCACGGCGCCGCGAAGCGGCCGCACTGTCGGATGCAGGTGCGCACGACACGTTCGTGGCGGCGGTGGCCAAAGAGCTCGGAGTACCCGCCGCGGAGGTCGAGTTTCTGTGCTCAGCGTCGGAGTCCTACCGCCTCCGAGCGGTGCTCGGCGAGAACACGCGCTACGACCGCGCCCACCGCGACGTCTTTCGCGCGCTCGACCACCTGGATGGCTGAGGCGGAGGTCGTGATGCGGATCGGGAGGGACCGACCCGTCAGCGACTCACGGGCAGGCGCACGCGGCGCGGGCGGGGATCGGCGCCGGGGGGCGCGTCGGGCAGGGTTCCGTCAGCGTCGTAGAGGTCAGCGACGAGATCGTAGTCCGACGCCTTGGTGACGAGCGCGCGCCGCAGCTCGCCCGGCTGAGCGGTGTTGTTCGCAAGGTAGACTTTGCCGTCGATCTCCGGCGCCTGGCCCCACCAGCGGCCCTCGAGCAGCAGCTCGCTCTCGTCGCTCACGCCCTCGACCAACACCTCGATCTCGCGGCCCACCATGGCGTCCATCTTCGCCCGGCTGATCGGACGCTGGACCGCCATCAGCTTGCGGTGGCGCGCGGCGGCGACCTTGGCGGGGACCTCTTCGGCCATCTCGCCGCTCGGCGTGCCCTCTTCGGTCGAGTAGCGGAAGACCCCCACACGGTCGAACTCGGCCCAGCGAACGAAGTCGAGCAGCTCGTCGAACTCGGCGTCCGTCTCACCGGGATGCCCGACGATGAACGCGGTCCGGAAGACCAGCTCGGGCACACGCGTTCGAAGGCGATCCACGACCTTGCGGAGGCGCTCCCCACCGTGACCACGTCGCATACGGCGAAGCATCCCGTCCGCCGCGTGCTGGAGCGGCATGTCGACGTAGGGCAGCACCCGGGGGTGATCGGCGAGCAGCTCGATGAGCTCGTCCTTCAGCGTCTCCGGGTAGAGATAGAAGATGCGCACCCAGCGCACCCCGGGCACGTCCGCAACGGCCTCGACGAGCTTCGGCAGGTTCGTCCCGTCCTTGAGGTCCCGGCCGTACGCGACGGTGTCCTGGCTGATGAGATTGATCTCCACCGTGCCCAGCTGAACGAGCTGCTCCACCTCGGCGACGACGTCGGCGATGGAGCGGGAGCGCTGCTTGCCGCGGAAGCTCGGGATGGTGCAAAACGAACAGGTTCGGTTGCAGCCCTCGGCGACCTTCACGTAGGCGCGGTGCGAGCCCTGGCTCAGCCGGCGCGGATCGGTGGCGCGCAAGGTGAACTCGGCCGGGTTGCCCACGAGCATGCGGGGCGCGGCGGGGCTCTCGAGCACCTGCCCCAGCTTGAGCATGTCGCTCGAGCCGAGGAAATGGTCCACCTCCGGCATCTCCGAGGCGAGCTCCTCGGGGTAGCGCTGCGAGAGGCACCCGGCGACGACCAGGCGCTTGCAGGAGCCCGCGTCCTTGAGCTGACCCATCTCGAGAATCGTCTCGATGGACTCTTCCTTCGCCTCGCCGATGAACCCGCAGGTGTTCACGACGATGATCTCGGCGTCCTCGGGACGCTCCACGAGGTCGTATTGCTGGGCGCCCGCGACGCCGAGCATCACCTCGGTGTCCACGCGGTTCTTGGGGCAGCCGAGGCTGATGAAGTGGATGGTCTGACTCATGCGGCTCACGGGCGAAGGGGGTCGCTCAACGTGACGGGGCCCCGGGACCGCGTCAATGCAGCCGCGTCGTCGAGTTCAGGATCCGCAGTGGAACGCGGCGCACCCCGAGCCGACACCCACGGGCGGGCATTCGGCAGGCGTGCCACACGCGTAGCTGCACCGGTTGTCGTTCACGCCGAGGGTCACGCACACCGCCCCGGGACCGCCGCAGAGGCCCACGTCGCCTCCCGTGCACTCGACGCTGTCGAGCAAGCCGCGCACGGCGCCGCAGCTCAGGCTGTCCTCATCAATGCCGCAGTAGTTGGTCGACGGTTCACCGGAGAGGCTCTCGCGGTCCTCCAGCGGCACCTGGAAGAAGAGGCAGTCCCCCATCCCCACTCGCCGCATGCAGTACGACCCGTTGGGGGTGCCGTCGTACTCCATCGGCACGCAGTAGTGGTTCGGCATGCACTCGCTGTCGGCCAGACACGCCCCGCAGACGGGCGTTTCTCCCCGCGGGGTCGCTGTGCACGTGTTCGTCGCCGGGTCGCAGCTGTTCAAGCCGCAGGCCGTCTCGTTGCCAACCCTGCACTCCCGGCACACGCCCGAGTCACACGCGTCGAGACCACCGGGCACAAACCCGCAGTCACCATCGTCAACGCAGCCCACGCACATTCGGTCCTCGCACACGGACGCGTTCGGGGTTGTGCAGTGGGAGGCATCCACGCAGCCGACGCACTCGTTCGTGGCGGTGTCGCAAACGGGTGTGTCACCTGTGCACTCGCTCTCGTCTTCGGCGAAGCACTGCACGCAGTCGCCGGTGGCGGCGTTGCACACGGTTCCGTCTTCACAGACCTCTCCACACGGTCCTCCGTCGACCGGGCCGGCCTCCGAACCCGCGTCCCGGCCCCCGTCTCGGCCCGCGTCTCGGCCCGCGTCCATCGTGCCCGCGTCGACGTCACCTTCGCAGCGCTCGGCAACCTCCATGGGGTCACAGCCGTCCGTGTTGGGGGCGCTGCAGCAGATCCACGGCGTGCACGTAGGGCTGTCCGGGTTCTCGGCGCAGGGGCGGGTCTCGGCGCAGGCGACCGCCGTCAACAAAGAGAGGGCGAAGAGAAATGGTCGGTAAGCAGGCATGGCGCTCGCTGACCTTAGCAGCAACTGCATTCGACGCTGGGCTCGGCGCTCCGACTCGACTCCGTCCCTGAGGGTGGCGGCCGCTTCTACTGGGACGCGTCCCGCACGGTGAACCAGAAGGTGGAGCCGGCACCCGCGCCCTCCGACTCGACGCCGATGCTTCCCCCGTTTCGCTCCACGATGTGGCGACACACCGCCAGGCCGGCGCCGGTACCCGGCACCTCGTCCGGGGGGTGAAGACGATGAAACAGCTGGAAGATCCGGTCGTGCTGACGGGGGTCGACCCCGACACCGTGATCGGTGACGGCGACCCGCCAGCCATCCTCCGCCCGGGAGGCGCCAACCTCGATCCGAGGCGGCGACGCACCGTGGAAACGCAGCGCGTTCGACACCAAGTGTCGAAGGACCTGGCGGAGCTGGGTCCGGTCGTAGGTCACCATGGGCAGCCCTCCGTACTTCACGTGCGCGCCCGTCTCCTCGATCGTGGGCGCCAGGCCGTTCACCACCTCTTGGACCAGCTCGGTCAAAGACATGGTCTCCGGGCAAGCACCACGCCCGACCGAACCCAGCTCCAAGAGGTCGTGAAGCATGGTCTGCAGCCGGGCAGAACCCTCCAGCGCGTACGACATGTACTCCTCAGCGGTCGCGTCATCGGGCAGACGCGCGTCCAGCAGCGTGACGAACGAGCGCACCATGCGGAGCGGCTCCTGCAGGCCGTGATGAACATCGCGAGCGAGCGACTCGAGCGCGACGTGCGTGGCGAGCCGGCGGCCCGAGAGACCCTCGCTCCTCGCGCGGGCGCGCAACAGGCTGTGGGAGATCGCCCTTCCGAGCTGCTTCGGGTTCAACTCGGATTTGCAGAGCACATCGTCGGCCCCCCGCGAGCATGCAGGCCGCGACCACTTCCGCGTCCCAGACCGCGCTGAGCGCGATGAGCGGCGTGGACGGAAAACTCGCCGTTCCACGGGTAACCACCTCGACACCCGACGCGTCGGGTAGCCCGAGGTCCACGATCACGATGTCGTATGCGGAGGCGGGTTGGGTCAGAACACCCGCGAGATCGGTACAGTGCTCCAGCTCGAAGCGCGTACCCGGTAGCGTCCCGAGAGCCCGCTGAAAGAGCGCCGCATCGGATGTGTTGTCCTCCGCGAAGAGAACACGCACCAGAGCGGGGAGGAGGGACATTCGCCCAAACTGACCCGGCAGAATCCCATTTGCAATGCCGGCCACTTGGCGAGAGCCTCCGCGCATGGCGCACCCCGAGATCGAGAAGCTCTCCGTCGACGTCCACCGCCGGCTCAAGAAGGCCATCCCGGCGCCCGTCGTGGAACTCGACCACGACAACCCGTGGCAGCTCCTGATGGCGACCATCCTCGCGGCGCAGAGCACGGACAAGAAGATCAACGAGATCAGCCCGGCGCTGTTCGCCCGGTTTCCCACCCCAGAGGCGCTCGCCGACGCGGACGTCGAGGAGGTCGAGACGCTGGTCAAGCAGTCTGGGTTCTACCGCAACAAGGCCAAAGCGATCATGGGGGCGAGCCGCGCACTGGTGGAGCGACACAAGAGCAAGGTGCCCAAGTCGATCGACGCGCTCGTCAAGCTGCCCGGGGTGGCGCGCAAGACCGCCAACGTGGTGATCGGGGTCTCCTACGGGAAGGCCACGGGCATCGTCGTGGACACGCACGTTCGGCGCGTCTCGCGCAAGCTCGAGCTGACCCTCGAAGAGGACCCGGCCAAGATCGAGAAGGAGCTGATGGGTCTGTTCCCGAAGCGCGCGTGGGTGAAGCTCGGGCACCGGATGGTCCTGCACGGGCGCTACGTGTGTCAGGCCAAGAAGCCGCGCTGCGGTCACTGCCCGCTCAACGAAGTGTGCGGCGCCGCGCTCACCAAGCCCGAAGTGCGCAGCTGGAACAAGCGCGCCGCGTGGGAAGAGCAATTCGTGACGAGCAAGGGCACCGTCGACGTCCTTCCATGAGCGGGAAGCATTCTCGCGGTGCGGTGTTACCTTGATGAGGTCGCTCACAGGGGCGACAGACAGCGACGGATGGGTCCAGCACCCCACAATGATGTGAACTCCCCCGGGAATCTCGTCGTGATGACGCGAGCGGCTCTCGATGGTCGAGGACGCTCCCCCCTACGAACGCTTCGCTGCGGCACTGACCACGGTGTCCGGCACCGACCACGGTCAGCAGCCCCGAAGCGCCGGCTCGCCGGAGGAGGAGAAACCACGTGAACCAAACCAGTACGAGTGATTTCAACCATGCTCGGACCCTCAACCGGGAGGTGACGGTCCTCTAAGAGGGGACTCCTCCAGCTCGAGTCCGAGCAGGGCGGCGCGGCCGGTCACCATGGAGGTGACGCCGCGTCGCCTTTTCTTCTGGCGGGGCGCGCGGCCTTCAGATCTCGTCGCCCTCCGAGGCGTCGCAATCGCCGCATGTCCCGCCACAGCCGTCGGAGCCACATTCGCGCCCCCCACAGCTGGGCACGCACAACATCGTGCACTCGCCGTCGTTGCAGACGCCCCCCTCCGCGCAGGTTCCGCACGTCCCGCCGCAGCCGTCAGAGCCGCAACTCCGCTCGCATACACCCTCGCATTTGGAGAATACGAACGTGCACGCGTCGCCTTTTCGTGTCCGTCGTCGCCTCGTCGCACCGCCTTACAGATCCTCACAGCGTTAGACCGTCTGCGTGCCTCGTGCGTCAGCTCTGCCCGGCGGGACCAGTGGGGTTCTGCGCAGCCCCCGACGAGGAGCAGACGATGAACGTGCGATCTCTTGGCCTGATGGCTTGTGTGACTTTCTTGCTGGCGTGCGGCGGCGCGAGCGTCGCGCCGGAGGCCGACGACCCCGAGGTCGTGATGATGGAAGGCACGCTGGCCAACCGCTACGTGGTGGCGGGGCAGGTGTCCGAGGTGATCTCGCGGCTGCGGATCGACACCCGCGCGCTGGAGGGGGTGGAGCGGCCTCCCATCAACTTGGCGCTGGTGGTCGACACGAGTGGATCGATGGACGGCGACCCCATCTCCCATGCGCGCCACGCGAGCCTGTCGCTGCTCGATGTGCTGCACCCGGAAGACCGCCTCTCGGTGGTCGCATTTCACTCGGAGACCGAGGTCCTCCTGGAGTCCACCCAGATTGGGAGCGCGGAGATCCCCGAGCTGCGGGAGCGCATCGGGCAGATGGAAGCGCGTGGCACGACCGACCTGGCGGGCGGTGTGCAAGCTGGGCTGGAGGAACTGGTTCGGCACTTCGAGCCGGAAGGCGTGAACCGTCTCGTGCTCTTGAGCGACGGCGTGCCGAACGACCCCTCGGGGATCCTCGCCCTGGCAACGGCGGCCGGGGAGCGGGGCATCCGGATCACGGCGTTGGGGCTGGGCGACGACTACGACGAGACCCTGCTCGGCCAGGTCGCGCAGCAGAGCGGCGGGCGGTTCCACTACGTGAGCGAGGCGTCCGCGGTGGCCGGCGTGTTCCGCGACGAGGTGCTTCGGTTCGAGCGGCTCCTGGCCCGCAACGTCGTGCTCGAGCTTCGCCCCGGTCCGGGCGTTCAGATCGACTCCGTGCTCGGCCAGCCCACCACCGCCTCGAGCGCGGGTGCGGTCCGGGTCTCGCTCGGCGATGTGTCGGAGGGCGAGCACCGTGACGTGGTCATCCGCATGCGCGCGGCGGCCCGACGGCCCGGTGCGTCGGTGGAGCTGATGGACGCGGTGCTCTCGTTCGACGACGCCATTCAAGACGCCGGCCGGCTCGAGCGGCGCGTCTTCCTCGGCGCGCGGGCGACGGGCAGCCAGGAAGACCTGGAGGCCGGCCGGGACGTCGAGGTCGAGCGCGCAGCCGCGCGCATGGTGGCGGCGGTCACCACCGTGCAGGCCATCGAGCGGGCGCGCAGTGGGCGGGTCGAAGAGGCGCGCGCGATCTTGAACCAGGCGGCGCGCGAAGCCGAAATGGCGGCAGCCGGGGACGCCGAGCTCGAGAGCCAGGCGGGCGCGATGCGCGACCTCGGCCCGGCGCTCGCGTCCGTCGCCCCAGCGCCTGCGATGGACGCACCGATGGCCCCGTCGGACGACGTGGCCGGAGCCGACGCGCCGTCGATGAACGAAGAGCCTTCGATCGCCCCGGGCGCCCCCGCTCGCGTGCGCGCCGCCCACAGCTCCGCGATGGAGATGATGCAAGCGCACTGAGGGTGTGTTCGCGCTCAGGTCACCGGCGTGTTGCGCGAGACGACTTCGAACTCGAGCAACGAAGCGCCGGTGGCGACGGGGTGCTGCGGCTTGGCCGGGCCGCGCCCCTCGTCCTCGTGGGTCTTCTTGTGCTGCTTGGCGAAGCCGCGGCTCTCGCGCCACGCCTGGAACGCCTCCTCGGACGCCCACCGGGTGACGACGAAGTAGCGGCTCTCGCCCTTCACCGGGCGAAGCAGCAGGAACTCCTCGAACCCAGGCGCCTGGTCGACCTGGCCGGCACGCGCGGCGAACCGCTTCTCGAGCTCTTCGGCCTGCCCCTCGGCGACGTCGATGGCGTTGATCTTCACGACTGACATGCGGGCGAGCGTGCCACGGAGATGCGCTCGCGGCAGATCAATGGAGCACGTGGCGCTGGGCCTGGGCGTCGCGGGGGTCGATGTCCACGATCATGCGCGCGACGGTGCGAACGCGACCGAGGGCCCCCGCCCGGCGATGTCGGTAGAGCGCCTGCTTGAGCGCACGCAGCGCCTCCTGCTCACGGCGCGCCCTGCGCAACATGTCGCCGAGCTGCACCCAGGAGGGGGCATCATCGACGATCGAGACGCGTTTCTTCAAGGCCACGGCCGCACCGCGGTAGTCGCCCTTCTTTACGCAGCGGCGCGCCCTCCTGAGGAGGATCGCTTCTTTGCTGTCTTGGGCATCTCGCATGGCTCACTCGCGGTCGAAGGGTCGGTGTCCACCGGGTCTGCAATCGTCAGGCCGACTCGGTTCTCGCCCTCAAGCCATGCGGGAACACGCGGCCCGCCGGCAACTTATCGACGAAACCCCGACGTCGCTGTCAGCCCTCGGTCACACCCCTCTCCAAACGGGGTCGCAAGCCTGGTGTCACTCTTCTTCGAGCGTGGCCAGCGCCGCGAGCACCTCCTCGACGTGCACCGCCGGGTCGACGTTCTCGAACACCCGCGCGACCTGGCCGTCTGCCCCGATCACGAATGTCACGCGCGCCGCCATGCCCATCCTCGACGGGACGCCATACCGCGCCAACACCTCGCCCTCCGGATCGGCGAGGAGAGGAAACGGCAGCGCGTGCGTTTCGGCGAAGTCGGAGTGCGCGCCCACATCGTCCGTTGAGACCCCGACCACGGCCGCCGTCTCGCCGAGCCGGTCCCACGCATCTCGAAACGCGCAGGCCTCCTCGGTGCAGCCTGGGGTTCCGTCCCGCGGATAGAAGAACAACACGGCCGGGCGCCCACGGCGGATCAACGAGAGCTGCTGCACTTCACCAGACTGGTCGGCCGCCACGAAGTCGGGTGCCAGCTCGCCCGCCGCCAGCAAGCCGCGCCCCCCGTCCGGGCGCACGACCGCGCCTCCGCAAGCGGTCAGCAAGACAGTGAGCAAGAGTGCCGTGCGCAACATGCCCGCAAGCATGCCCCCACCGAGGGAGCGCGACCAACCTCGTCAGGGCACAGCGCGGAAGAGGTCGAGGATCCCGCCTTGCGCCCACTCCTCGGCTGGCCAGACGTGACCGCGATCGTCCTCGCAGTACACCGTCGGCTCGGAACAGCCCTGGTAGCGAACACACGGCGTGCCCGCGATGGGCGTGCTCGCTTCGCCGCACCCGTTGCTCCGGATCTGAGCCGCCACCTGGCTGGAGATCGTGCTCCAGTAGCCATCCGTCGTGCCCGCGTAGAACCAGACCGGTGCGGGGCCGCGTGTCGCGCCGCCAGCGGAGGCGCTCCCGTACGCGATTGCGACGCCCGAATCGACGACGCGCGGGGACATGCTGCCGCCCGAACTCATTCCGTGCACGAAGGTCCGCGCCGTGTCGAGGCACGCCATACCGCGGGCCTGCTCGACCATGTGCGCGATGAACGAGATGTCGTTGCCCTCGACCGGCGTGCTCGAGTAGTCCCAGCAGCTGCCCGTTGCCTGCGGGTACACGAACAAGAACTCGCCCTCTCCGTCGGTCTCCATCGGCGCGCGGTGACGGTGCACGTTCATGTTGTTGCCGCCGCACCCGTGCAGCCCGATCACCAGTTCATGGGCGTGGTTGGCGTCGTACGAGGCCGGGATCTGAATGCACCAGTTGCGCATGCGGCCCTCGAACATGACATCCATGCAGTGGAAACCAGCCGCCTGACTCAGGCCGCAGCCGGCGCTGCGGGAGACGGTTCCGGTCGGGCCGGAGTCGACGGCCCCCGAGTCCACAGCCGACCCCGCGTCCACCGTGGACCCCGCGTCCACCGCCGAGCCCGCGTCCACCGCCGACCCCGCGTCCACGACCGAGCCGGCATCACGCGGCATCCCCGCGTCCGCGAGTACGCCCCCACCATCCTCCGCGGGAGCGCCCGAGTCCAGGAGCGCGCCTTCCCCATCGCAGGCGACCAGGACGAGCGCGACCAACATGCCGAGGAGTGGGAGCGTTCGGATTCGCATGGATTCAACGTATCAGCGGCTGGAACGCGCGCGTTAACCGCGTCTGCGCGTGTGCGAGGCGTCTGCCCTGCTATCCCTCGGTCATGGACCGGATCGACGGCCTCTTCGACGACGACGTCACGGTGCTCAGCGCGCCGGTGGACCTCCGTCACGAGGAGGCCCTCGGGCCCGAGGAGCGGGCGGCCATCAAGAAGGCGCGAGAGAAGCGGCGACGCGAGTTCGCGACCGCCCGCGTGCTCGCAAAGCAGGGGCTCGATGGCTACGGGGTGACCGGGTTTCAGCTGCTCAACGACGAGAGCCGCGCCCCGATCTGGCCGGACGGGATCGCCGGAAGCGTCTCGCACTGCGACACCCGCGCGTTCGTCGCGTTGAGCGAGCGGCGGCGGCGCACGGTGGGCATCGATGGGGAGCACCGTACGGAGCTGGCGCGTCGGCTCTGGAAGATGACGATGCTGCCCGATGAAATCACGACGCTCGAGCGCTTGCCGGAGGCCGAGGCGGGGCGGCGTGCGCTGGTGATGTTCTCCGCCAAGGAGGCACTCTACAAGGCGCAGCACCCCCGCACCCGCGAGTACATGGAGTTCGCTGCCCTGCACGTCGACGCACGCGACGACGGCACGCTCCGCTGCACGTTCCAGCGTGACGTCGGCCCGATCCACAAGGGCTACGTGGCGCCCGGGCGGTGGACGCAGCTCGCGAGCGGAGAGACCGTGACGGGGGTCTGGATCCCGGAGTGAGCGCTACAGGATGAACTGGTCGCCGAGGCGGCAGATCTCCATGTTGCGCCCGCGGATCGCCGTCAGCTGCTTTTCCACGTCGGCCTCGAAGACCGGTTTGATGTGGTAGAGCAGGACCGGGAGCTCGCGGTTCTCGCGGAGCTTGTCGAGGTCTTTTCCGAGCGTCTCCGGCGTGTGGTGCCCAGAGACCTTCGCCAGCTGATGGTGCTCGTCGGGGAAGGACACCTCCATCAACAGCGCGCGCAGGTTCTCGGTGCCGGACAGCTCCTTCCAGAAGTTGTCGGTCGGCCCGGTGTCGCCACTGTAGGCGATGGCGCCGTCCTTCGTGGTGATGACAAACGCGCTGGTGTCGATGGTGTGGTTGACCATGACCGCCTTCACCGAGATGTCACCGAGCTCCGTCGGCGTCTCCGGCTCGAGCGTGGTGAACGAGATGGTCGGGCCCTGCGGCGTCGGGATGCGCGAGAAGTCCGGCCAGAGCAGGTCGTTGAAGAAGTGCTCCCGGAGGATCCGGATCGTCTCGGCCACGCCGACGATGTTGACCGTGGGGCCGCCCTGCTGGCAGCGGTTGTCGGCCAGGGTCGCCAGGTCCTTGATGTGGTCGAGGTGCGCATGGCTCACGAGCACGGTCTCGACGTTCTTCTGCTCCTCGAGGCTGAGCATGCTGGTGACCGCGCCAGCGTCGATGGCCACCTTGCCGTCCAGCAAGAAGCTCGACGTCTTGTGCTTGGGCGTCTCGCCCCCGTGGCACCCGAGAATGCGCAGATCCATCAGGCTTCCCCGCCAAACTTCTCCCGCATTTCGAGGAACTCGTAGAACTCCTCGAGGCGGTCAACGTCAGTCACGACGATGCCCTCGCCGGTCACGTCGGCGATGTTCAGGCGCGACAGGCGCTTCAGGATCTCGTGGATCTGCTCTTGCTCGAGCCCCACCTGCTCGGCGAGCTCCTCCGGGAAGAGCGGCACGATGATCGTTCCGTCCGGCTGCTTCTGTCCGGTGAACTGCGCCTCGCGGCTGAGGCCCAGGATCACCCGGGCCTTGGGGTCACGGTGCATCAGCACCTCGATGAGCTCGTTCGCGGAGTCGAGTCGCCGGGAGAGCTTCTTGATCAGACGCACCGCGATCTCGGTGTTGCTGACCACCATCTGCTCGAACGTCTTCGCGCCGAGCACGAGCACCTGCGCCTGCTCTTCGACAACGGCGGTCGCCGTGCGCGGCTTGGCGTTCAGGATGGCCATCTCCCCGAAGAACTCGCCTGCGCGCAGAATCGCGAGCGTCTTTTCTTCGCCCTTGACCGCTTTGGTGATGCGCACGGCACCGGCCTGCAGGACGTACATCTTCTCGCCGGCGTCGCCTTCACGAAACAGGACCTCGCCGGGCTCGCAAGTCCTGCCGAATCGCGCGAAGAGTGGGTCGCTGCCGGCCATGGTTCGATGGGTTCCTCCACGGCATGAGGCCGTCGAGGCGAAGCGAGACTACCCAACGGTCGGGGTGCGGTCAAAATGGGCGCATGCGCTTCAACCAGGCCGCCGTCCTCGGCGCGCGCCTCGGGTCCATGGCCAGCTCCATGCGCAACAGACGAAGGTCGGCCACGGTGTCGATGTCGTAGAGCGGCCGGACCCGCGCGACACGGCGCTGGAGGGCCGCGGCGCGCGCCTCGGTGTCGGCCAGCGCGTGCGCGGTCGACCAGCGGATGCGGTCGCCGAAGTCGAACTCCGCCGTCGCCCCGATGAGTGCGTAACCGCCATCCACGGCGGGACCCACCACCAGATCGGCGAGATCGAGGGCCCGCACGGCCGCGTGCAAACGAGACAGCGGCAGGGTCGGCGCGTCGCTGCCGAGCACGATCATGCGCGCCCGCTCACGAAGCGAGGCCCGCATCGCCGCCTGCATGCGGACGCCGAGGTCGCCAGCCGGCTGAACGGCGACGGGAACGGAGAAGTCTTCGAGCGGCTCGACGTCGGTCTCGGCCGCCGCCCAGATCACCAGCTCGAGCCCGGGCGCCGCGGACAACCGCTCGACCAGGTCGGCCAGAAACGCCGCGTAGAGATCCGCCGCCGCGTCGTTGCCGAGATCACGCCCGAGACGCGTCTTGACCCGTCCGGGAACGGGCGCCTTGGCGAAGAGCGCGACGCGGACGGGCGGGTCAGCGGCCGGCATGGCGCGCGAGCGTCCAGAGGATCTTTCGGGACGCGCCGATCGTGCCGCGCACGGTCCCGCTCACCTTGGAGACGCCGATGCGGCGGCGGTAGCGGACGGGGATCTCCGCGTGCCGAACGTTCCGGCGGGCCGCCTTGATCTGCATCTCGACGGTCCAGCCGTAGTCTCGGTCGGCCATCTCGAGGCGTTGAAGGGCGTCCCAACGGATGGCGCGGAAGGGGCCGAGGTCCGTGTAGCGCGCGCCGTAGAGCAGCCGTAGCGCGACACACGCGATGGCGTTTCCGACCTGCTGCTGCGGGGTGAGAGAGCCGCGCTCGGAGTGCCCCAGCGCGCGCGAGCCGATGACCATCTCGGCGTGCCCGTCGACGATGGGCGCGATCAGCGAGGGCAGCTCCTCAGGGTGGTCGCTGTGGTCGCCGTCGAGGAACACCACGATGTCCGGCGGGTCCTCGGCGAGGTGCGCCAACGCCTTCAGGCAGGCCGCGCCGTACCCGCGCCGGGGCTCGAAGACCACCACCGCGCCGCCCTCCCGGGCGACCTCAGCCGTGCGATCCCGGGAGCCGTTGTCGGCCACGACGACCGTGCGGACGGATCCCGGGATGGCCGCCAGCACGTGCGGCAGGGCCTCCTCCTCGTCGAGGGCTGGGATGACGACGTCCACGATCATGGGCAACGACTCTACGCAGCCGAGCACGAAAAAGTCACAGCAGGTACGCGATCCCCAACGAGATCCGCAGGATCGGCGGGAACGACTCCCCCCGGAAAAGCGCCACCCCGCGCGACGGCGCGAAGCCAAGGCCGCCCTCGAGCAGCGCAAACAGCATGGTGTCCCGGGAGATCAACCCCTCGAGCCCCAGCCGGGCCAGCACGCCCCCCATGAGCTCCGGGTCCCCCGCGGCGGGGGTGTGCACGAAGCCGAACTGCCCGCCCAGCCCGACGAGCAGCGTGAGCCGCTCGGCCGCGCGCCAGCCGAGCAGGCCGCCGACCTCGAGGCGGCTGGACCAGCCGAGATCGCCCGAGAAGAGGTTGCCGCCCTCCCCGACGCCCCCGCCTTCGCCGAGAGAGAACGTCGGGGTCACGTAGGCCGCCAGGTCGATGACGTCCTCGCCGAACAGGTGGATGCGCATGGGCACCGACAGCTCCCCGCCCACCGCCGGCTCGAGCGCCATGACCGACGATCCGTAGAGCAGAGCCGCGCGCACCCCAATGTTGAAGCTCGAGTCGAGCGCGTACTGCGCCTCGGCCCAGATCCACGGCCACCCCGCCGCCGCCCCGATCATCGTCTCCCCCACCCCGAGCGTGCGCCCGCTGGAGAACGACGGCTCGCCCGAGGTCGGTCGGGAGCGCGCCAGCGGGATCTCGGGCTCGTCGTCCTGCGCCATCGCGGAGGACGGCAAGAGGGCCAGCGTCGCCAGCAGAACCATCGCCGTGGGTCGCATCGACATCGATTGTATCGCGGAACCGATCCGGGCTGGTGCTGTCCGACCCAACATGAAACTGAGCCCACGTGACCGCCGCCGCGTCCGGCGCGCGACCCGCACCCCCGCGCCCGACCCGTCCGAGCCCGGCAGCGAGCTGAACATCGTGCCGTTCCTCGACATCGTCGTGAACCTGATGCTCTTCATGCTGGCCACCACGGCGGCCGCGCTGGCGGTGGCGCAGGTCGAGACTGAGCTGCCCGCGACCTGTTCGGGGACGCACTGCCGCGGGCAGCCTTCGCTGCAGCTCAGCGTGACGCTGACGGGCGACGCGCTCGTCGTGGCCACGGAGCACGCGTATCTCGCGCCGGGATGTCGCTCGGACGCGCCGGAATTCGGTCCCACCATCCAAGGCCACGACTTCGAAGCCTTGGCGGACTGTCTGGAACAGATCCACCAGTCGTATCCGGACGAACAGGAGGTGGTGATGAGCGCCGCGCCGGGCGTGCGCTACGAGCAGCTGATCCGCGCCATGGACGCGGCGCGCGGGGACGGGAGTCGGTTCCCTCGTGTGCGCCTCAGCGCGGGCGTGCGGTAGTCGCGGAGGACACCGCTCACGCCTCGAGAGGGATGTCGAACAGCTCTTGGATGGCTTCTTGGTGGTACAGGCTGCTCCGCATGCCGGAGACCCGCTCGACCTCGCGCCCCCGCGGGCGGAAGTAGATCACCGTGGGCAGCCCCTTCACACCGAGGCGGCCCGCCGTCTTTGGGGAGCCCTCGACGTTCAGCTCGCAGATCTTCACGCGGCCGTCGTACTCGGCCGCGAGTTGCATCACGACGGGCTCGAGTTGCTTGCAGTAGCGGCAGTTCGGTCCCCAGACATCCAGGATGACCGGCACGCTCGACTGCATGACTTCTTGGTTGAAGTTGTCGTCGTCGATGTGCTGCGGCGGCTGCTTGGGGGTGATGCCCAGGAGCTTCGAAAAGAATCCCATCGACGCTCTGTAGCAGCGCCGAGTGGCCTCAGGCCACCCCTTCGGAGTCGTCATCTTTGGTCAGCGCGCCTCGGCGGCGCGGCTCGCTGCGGTGCCGGGTGGGCCGGACACGCTCCCCGTCCTTGGCCGCGGTGGGGGCGCCAGGCGGGCGGAAGCTGCTCGAAGCGGGGGCGTTGGAACTCCGCGACGCGCCTTCCGGGGGCAGCGAGCTGTGACGACGCCGCTCACCCGACTCCACGATCGAGCCGTCGGGTGGAGGCGGCGGAGAGCTCGAGCGAAACGTGCTGGTCGAGCGGCGACGCCCGCGGATGAGCCAGCGCTGCGCGGCGAACAGGTTGTCGAACGCGCGGATGTTCGCGCCGCGCGCGAGCGAGGTCATGTTGACGCGCGCCACGGCCATCTCCGAGGGGAGAACCAAGGCGACGGTCTCGAAGCCGAGGGTGGGGTGCGTCATCCACGCCCACATCAGGTCGCGGAGCTCCTGGTCGGCGTTGTCCTGTTCGGCGCGGGCGTCGATGACGGCCTTGCGAACCCCCGTCTCGCGCATCACCCGCTCGAGGTGCTGGGTGTAGTGCTCGAGGTCCTGGCGGTGACGGAGCGTGCCGCTCTCCTGAATGAGGAGGAAGGTCTCGTGGTTCTCCACGATGACCTCACCTGCCGGAAGCTCGATGCGCTCCCTCAGCAACACGCGCTCCTCATGTTTGCCCCCCGCACCAAGCAACCATACGGGCACGTTCCCCTCGAACGCCACCCGCAATAGAGCGGTTGATCACGCGTTTGTGTGACCTGCGAGGAATCTTCTCCTGTCGCGGTTGCATTTCCTCGAGCCGGGCTCGATTCCGCGGTTCTCGCCGCGATTCAAACCCCATGACAAACCGGATTTCGGTCCTCGCCGCATCGGGCGCCGGTTGCTGGAGGCGCGCGTTCACCCCACATCTGGGGCGTGGCGACCCGCATCACCGACGCCTGCGTGAAGGCCGCGCGCGGGCCCTGGCGCGCTCGGAGAGGGCCGAACGCGGCGCGGCGGGTCGTCCTGTTCGACGACTTCGTGGTGGAGAAGCTGATCTTCCGAGGCCACCCCGCCGCCCCGTTCGTGGTCCTCGTCCCGGTGTGTGCGTGGCTGGTGGAAGCGGCCCCCCACCGGGACGGACAGCTCGCTCCGTGGCTCGGCGTATTCGCGCTCGGCGCGGTCGCCTGGACCCTGCTCGAGTACCTGATGCATCGCTTTCTTTTCCACCTGCCGACCTCAGGCGACGCCGGGCGCGTGTTCACGTTCATCCTGCACGGGCACCACCACGTCACGCCGGCAGAGACATCCCGGCTCGCCGCCACACCGGTTCAGTTCGGCTCGCTGTTCGCGGCCGTCTATGGAGTCTCCATGGCGGCCGCGGGCGCGTGGGGCGCGCTGTTCACGGCCGGCATGATCGTCGGCTACCTCGCCTACGAGGCGGTGCATCACACCGCGCATCACGGCCGACCGAAGGGGCGCGTGATGCGGTGGCTCGTCCGGCACCACCTCGCGCACCACTACGAGAGCCCCGACCGCCGCTGGGGGATCTCGAGCCCGCTCTGGGACTGGGTCTTCCGGACGCGCTGAGCGGCGCCGCGCTGCCATTGGAGATCAAGGTTCGGGCGAAGCCGGCGCCCATGTAGGCAATGGAGCCTCTGGAAAGGCGTTGTCCTCCGAACCGCAGCGGCCGCCAAGACTGTCGCCGCAGGGCAAGACCACTGCGCCGTCCAAGGGGACGCCCGCGTCCCCGTCCCCTCCACCTCCGTCTTCCGGAGTGTCGTAGACCAGACTCGAGCGGAAAGGCGAGGTCAGGGAGTCCACCAAGGAGCCCGCGGTGCCGTACAGGCACCCGGTCGAGAGCAGCAAAGGGACCAGCGCGGCGCCGAGGGTGATCTTGAATCGAGTGTGCATGCGAAACCCACGTCGCACGCGGCGTGCCGAGAGCGGTCGGCCTGGAGACGCCGTTTCGCGCGGCCCTCACGTGCAGCCCGATGCACAGATGCGCAGGCGGGAGCGACACCCGCTTGCTCAGGCCGCCTGGCGCGCTTCGATTTGAGAGAGGCGCCGTGCCGTCTCCGTGAGCAGCAGGTCCAGCTCACGATGGGGAGACAGGTCGCCGGTGCTCGTGCGCACCCATCGGGACTGACGCTCGAGGAAGAGCGCCGTCTCCCCGTCGAGCCGAAGCTGCGTGCGCAGGACCTCGAGCAGCGCGGTCTCGGCGCGCACCCGGACTCCGTCAGCGAGCGTCATCCACACCGCGGCTGCGTAGAAGAGCATGCGGTCGCGTGCGGCGAGACCGCTGAGCGGAAGCTCCGGGAGCGAGCGAGCGGGGGTATCGACCACGCCGAGCGCGATCTCGGCACCACGGATCGCCTCGTCCTCGGTGGACTCACGGGCGACGCAGCGGAGCATCTCGAGCAAGAGGTGGCGTGAGGCGGGGTTGAGAACGTCGATGGCGGGCATTCGAACTCCGGCCGTGGAACGAGCGCCGAGACGGGGCGATTCCGGCCGTTCGAGCCACCGTCGACAAGTACTGGGAACCCGACGGTTTTCTATCGGTCGAAGCCCTGATGACCTGGACCGAAATCGTCATTCCTGTCGAAGAGAGCCCGCAATTGCTGCTGCTCGAGCGGGTGCTCGCCCCGCTCGTCGAGGCCCACCGAAACGCGCTGGCCGCGTGGCACTACTTCTGGGAGCCCGACCTGTGGATCCGCCTTCGGTGGAAGGGCGAGCCGCCTGACCTGAGCGCGTGGCTCGACGCCGCGGTCGAAGACGGTCGGCTCCCGTCCTGGTCCCTCGGCAGCTACGCGGGCGATGCGAAGCAGAGAGGCGTTGAGATGTGGGAGCGCTGCGAGCGGGACTTCCAGAACGGCGCCGAGTACGCGATGCGGCTCCATTCGTTGGCGCGCGAGGGGAAGCTCACGCGGGAGCGGGACTTCCATTGGGCGCGCCATGTGCACTGCTTCAGCAATCAGCTGGTCGGCACCTGGAGCGAGGAAGCGAGGCTGTGCGTGGAGCTCGCGCGCTACCGGGTTGGGTTGCTCTCTCGGGCGCGGGTGAACGCGCCGATGCGCGACCGGATGACGGCGATCCTCGAATCGTTGGATGACGTGCTGAAGGAGGCCGACACGATCGCGGAGGCGGAACGGAACGTGACGTCGAGGTGGCGGGCGGAGGGACGGCCGGACATCGTCAGCTTGTTTGATCTGCCCGAGGAGTGACGGATTGTCCGCCGGCTCTCGACGGTCTTGGCTGGTTCATGCATCTTGAACCCATGTTCTTTCGCCCCGCGTCCCTCCGAACTCCGACGCGGGCGCGAACGCCGTCTGCAGCGCTCCTCCTCGGGAGTGTGTTGTGCGCCCTGCCCGGGCTCGCCCACGCGCAGACGCCCGAACCGGCGACGGAATCCGAAGCGTTCGAGACGCCCGATCCGTTTGAGGAGGCCGAGTCTCGGGCGGCGCTGTTCGATCTCGAGGGCGCCGCCGCTCGATACGAGCAGTATGCGGCCGCGTGCCTGGCGGACTCGACGCCCGATGGCGTGTGCGACCGAACCGATCGTGCGCTCGAGAACGCGTTTCGTTTGCGACGCGTGCTCGGCCAACGGGACGCCGCCGACCGGGCGGCGCGGGACCACGTGATGCACTTTCTCTACGCACGCCCGCGGGCGTCGCTGCGGCTCGGCCTCGCGCGGGTGAACATGCACCTGGATGCGGAAGACCCGGGGCGGGCGGAGGAAGCGCTCGAGGCGCTGACCACGATGCTGCCCGATCCACCTCCTGCACAGGGGATCGTCACCGACGCACTGCGGGCCCGAATCGCCAGCCTCTCTGGACACCCACGCCGCGCCGCGATGCACTGGCGCCGCGTGGAGCGGCGGTTCTCCCGGACGGCCGAGGTGATTGACCCGGACGGCCCGGTGCCAATGGCGTGGGTGAACGAGGCCGTGGCCGAAGGGCGGCTCGTCCGGGCACAGAGCGCCGTGACCCGCTACCTGGCGACGCGGCCTCCCCGCGCGCGGCGGGTCGCGGATCCCGAGCGGTGGTGGCAGACGACGATGAGCCCCTGGCTGGTGCGTCAACGGCGCCGTTTGCTCATGGCACGGATGGAGCTCGAGCGCGTCTACGAGCTCGGTTCACCGCGGCACAGCGTGATGGCCGTCGCGCGCATCGGTGAGCTGTACGGCCACCAGGCGGCGCTGCACCAAGCGCTCGATCTGCCGGAGAACGACTGGGTGCGCACGCTGGTGCACGAGGGCCTGGACCGGCCCGGGTACGACCAAGCGCGGTCGCACTACCAGACCTGCGTGCGCTGGTCGGCGCACCACGAGGTCGCGAGCGAGTGGTCGCTGCGCTGCCAGGCGGCGCTGCGTGACCTAGACCCGGAAGAGCACCCGGCGGCGCTCGAGCTCCACGGCACCGCGAGCTACCTGCCGGTCTCCGACGCCCCGGCGCCCTCCGTCCGCTGACGAAGAGCCGCAACGCGCGTTGACGCAGCCCGCGCGGGAAGCGATCCTGCGAGTGCTGGCGCCCATGGCGGTATCCCTCCGCGAAGTTGTTTCGTTTGGCCGCTACGAGCCGCTGTTCCGCATCGCCTCGGGCGGGATGGCGGAGGTGTACGCCGCACGCATCCGCGGCGAGGCGGGCTTCCAGAAGCTGGTCGCGGTCAAGCGCATGCACCCGCACCTCGCGACCGACACGAGCTTCGTGGACATGTTCCTCAACGAAGCCCGGCTCGCCGCGCACATCGCGAGCCCGTACGTCGTGTCCACGTTGGACCTCGGCCGCGGGACCGACGGTTCGCTCTACATCGTCATGGAGCTCGTCGTGGGCCTCTCCCTCGCGACGCTCATGGAGGACTGCCCCGGACCGCTGCCGCCCCCGGTCGCCATCGAGCTCATCGCGCAGGCCGCGCAGGGCCTCGACGACGCGCACGAGGCCACCACCCCGGCCGGCGATCCGCTCGGCCTCATCCATCGCGACATCTCGCCGCACAACCTCTTGCTCGGCATCGACGGGCGGGCGCGGGTCACCGATTTCGGCATCGCGCACGCCGTGCACCGGCCGCGCGAGGAGACGAACGTCAAGGAGCTCAAGGGCAAGTTCGCCTACATGTCGCCCGAACAGACACGGCTTCGCCGGCTGGACCGGAGAACGGACGTGTTCTCCCTCGGCGTGGTGGCCTGGGAGGCGCTCACGGGAGAGCGGCTGTTCGCGGACGACGAGCCGCGCTCCGCCATCAAGAGCGTGCGCAACGCACCGATCCCGCCGCCTCATCGGCTCACCTCGGACGTCGACCCGATCGTGTCCAAGGTCGTGCTTCGGGCGCTCGATCGAAAGCGCAAGCGGCGCTTCGCCACGGCGGCGGACTTCGCCAACGAGCTCCGCCGCGCGGGCCGCCAGGCCTACCACGAGCTCCCGACACGACGGCAGATCGGCACGTTCGTCAAAGAGCGGGGCGGCGACGAGCTGGAGCGGCTGAGGCGGCTGATTCGGCTTGGGACCGAGGGCGCCGACGAGGCGGCGATCGAAGCCGTGAAGCCGGGCGTGACCCGCGTGCTCGCGGCCGGAGATCTGTCCGGCGTGGCGCGAGTCGGGACGGGCAAGAAGCGGGTCACCGACGTGCTCGATCCCAACCCGCCGAGCGTCTCGTTTGTCACGCTCGACCCGGACGACGAGCCCGACCAGGTCGGTGAAGTGGAGGTGCTGTCGACCCGGGAGCTGGCCGCGCTCCGCCTGGACCCGATCGCGCCGCCGCGCGGGATCCCCGAAGCCCCCACAGGCGAGTGGGATCCGGTCGAGGCGGCACGGCCGACGCCACGCCGGGTGCTGCCCATCGCGCTCGTGGTGGCGCTCGCGATCGTCGCTGCCGCGCTGCTCATCGCTGGCGCGCTGCTCTATCCGTGGGGCGAAGAAACGGTGCCCCTGCCCTCCGACCTGCCGCGCGAGACGCCCACCGAAAGCGCCTCCCCCGAGCCCGAGGCCGCCCCGTCTCCCTCCACCCGGCCTTCGCCTCCCGAGCCTCCGACGGCCGATGAACCGGCCGCGGACGGCACGCCCCGGAGCCGACCGCGCCGTCGACGCGCCCGCCGCCAGACCCCGAGCGACCTGATGGGCGTCGACGCTTTCGACCGAAGCCGGCCGCAATAGCGTCAATCGGCTTGGCGACGCAAGCGTCGGCCGGGCGCGCGTCCGCTTGACCCATCCAGGCGAACGCGCGCAACGACGCGGAGTCGGCCGTCCCGAGCAGAGTCTCTCCCGTGCCCGGCTGCATGGACGGGCTGCAACGGTCAAGCGGGCCCTCGGACCACTCCCGTGACCACGCCGCGACCTGCGCGAGGTGCGGCTCTAGATCGGTCATCGAAGGAGGGTGCCCGGACCACCTCACTCGCAGAAGTGGGTGCCGTCGAGGCGGCAGCTCTCGCGGGAGGTGCCCTCGCGGCAGCGCACCTCGCATCGCTCGATGCGCTGGGCGGTCTCCGTCTCGGGCGCGCGGTCCACGCACACTCGGCCCTGCGTGTAGCGTCCGGGATAGAAGGGGCGCTCGACCTCCACGCGGTGGGTGACGCCGGCGACCGCACAGTCTGGGGCGTCGCAGAACACCAGCTCGACCGTGAGCGCCGCGGGCGCTTCGTCGCTCACCACGCTCACCACCGCGCTGCAGTCGGGGTCGAGCGTGCGCAGCGCACAGACGGGCGCGGGGTCCGGGCGGCCGCAACGCGGGGCCAGCTCGACTGCAGGGGCAAGCGCGAACGCTTGGCCATCGGAGATCGCGGTGACCACCACGTAGCGTGCTCCGGGCGCGGCGGGAGGCAGGTCGAGTTCGAGCTCGAAGATGGCGCTCGGCGCACACGCCTGGAGCGCGGCTACCGCGAGTGCAGCCCACGCGAGCGTCTGGGCGACCGGCTTCATGGCAGACGGATCACCAGATCGGTCCGTGGACCGATGGAGGGGTCGGCCAACACGAGCCCGATGGCGATCCCGCCTGCCGCGACAGCGAGGACGCCGAAGCTGACCCCGAGGATCGCGGGCCAGTTCGGCGACGCGTCTCCTCCGATCGGTGTGCCCACGGGCGTCGGGATCGGGTCGAGACTCGTGGGGGTCGCGTATTCGGCGCGCGTCTCCAAGGAAGCGCCTGGCGCCACGGTATTCGACCAGGTGTATGAGGGGCGTCCCGCGAGCTCGACGCGAACGACGCGAAGGCCCGGATCGAGCGGCACGGACAGCGGTCGCGACGTCTGGCGTGCGCGCACGAGGCCGTCGACGAGCACGTCGGCTTGTCCGGTCGGCACATCGCGGATCGTGAGGGTCGCGAGCTGCGCGCGGGCCTGCTCCTGCACACGGGCCGCTCGGGAATGGGTCTCCGCATCGAGGTCGGACATGCCCAGCAATCGCGTCACGGCCTCGTCCGCGTCGACGTAACGCTCGAGGTGACGCAGCGTGCTTGCGAGGTTGAAGAGCGCTGCGGTCGAACCGCTCAGTCGATAGGAGCGCTCGAACGCCGCGAGCGCGCGCCGGTGCTGATGGCGCTCCGCGTGTGCGATGCCTTCCACAAACGCGTCCCGCGCGACGGCGAAGTCCGCTTCGCTCGGCTGCCTCGGCGCATCAGGGATCTGAGCGGACGCAGGTGGCGCGAGGCCTGCCAGGAGCAGGCCAACGAGCACGCTGGCAATCGGTCCCGAGAGCGTCCCACGCATCGGCGCGCAGTATAGGCGGGAACGACGCCGAGCGGGCTGCTACGGTGCTCGGTGGCCAAGACGACAACGCGCGCTCCGAACCCCGTGGCTCGAGGGATCGCGTACGGCTTGGTCGCGGCCCTCGGGGTCGTGGTGGCCGGGACCTTGGTGATGCACGAGGGAGGGCCGGGGCTCGCGGGCTTCGGCCGTGCGCTCCGCGGCGGCGCCGTGGTGGCCTTCGGCGTGCCGGTGTCGGGGCTCGTCGGCTTCGCCCTCGGCCTGCTGCACGGGCGGCGGCGCCTGGCGGCGTGGCGCGCCGATCAGCCCGCGTCGAGGTAGGCCTGGATCGCCTCGAGCGCGGCTTGCCGAGTCGGGAACAGGTTGGAGTCGGCGCCGTGCATGGCGAAGCTCGTGTTGATGGACGTCTTGGTCCACATGTCCCCGCCGAAGCGAAACGAGCGGCGCGTGAAGTCGGCCAAGACGCGGGCGCGGGCTGCACCGAAGGGCGACGAGGCCCGCGGGCGGACGTGCAGCTCGTGAAGATCGATCAGGAGCACGAGGTCACGCCCGAAGCGCGCCAGCTCCGTGCGGACCGCTTGCTCCCAGACGGCGACGTCCGCAGGGTGCCGAACGACGCAGCCCGCGAAGCTCGCCTCGACCACCCGGTTGGGCTCGTCGACCCAATCGAACCTCAGCACCCAGGTGTCGGGCGTCGGATCGGCCGGCTGTGAATCAGCCACTGACCCCCGCGAGGAAGGCGTCGATCACCGCCGCGGTCTCCGCCGGACGCTCCACCAGCGGGTAGTGCCCGGGGCCCTCGAGAACAACTTGCCGGCCGCGCGCGATCGCCTGGGTGACGTGCTCCTCGAGGAACGCGGGCTGCAGGAACGGGTCGTCGGTGGCCACGACCAACGCGGGCGCGGTGATGGCGCCGAGCGCGTCCGCGAAGCCGCCCTGGGTCCATGTGTCGTAGGCCTGTTCGATGCAGGGGGTCGCGACCGACGCCGCGTCGGCGACCAGACGCGCCTTGGATTCGGCCGACAGCTGCTTGCACGCCGCGTCGAGAATGTGACCCTGGTTTTCACGCGCAGCGCCCGAGCCGCGGAACATCGCAGCGGGCTCCTCAGGAAGCGGGAATCCGCCAGCAGGCACCGGGTTGATCAAGACCAGACCCCCGACCCGGTCGGGTTGATGGGCGGCCACGTACTGCGCGATCTGCCCGCCCATGGAGTGGCCGACGATCACGGCGCGCTCCACGCCGGAGGCGTCGAGGACAGCGAGCGCGTCGGCTGCGTAGTCGGCCAACCCGTAGCCGGAGGCGGGCTGGAGGCTCGCGCCCGTGCCGCGTTGGTCCGGGACGACCAGCGTTCGACCCTCCGTCGCAAGCCGGGGGAGCACGTCGTCGAAGACCGCTCCGGAGACCATCCAGCCGTGCAGGAAGAGCACCGCGTTCGGCCCTTCGCCCAGCGTGCGAACCACGATGTCGCCCTCGCCTCGAGCCACTGTGGACACGCGTGCCTGCATACCTACCCCCAGGGAAAAACTACCACACGATGACTGACCTCTTCGTGGGTGTGACCCGGACACGCGCCTTTTACGGCAAGGCTCGAAAAGTCCACGAGGCCCACCGGTGGCGGCCGGCGGGCCTCGTACAAGCGAAGCGCGATATGGAGATGGAGAGCCCGTCGTGAGGGCTCGCTCACGCTCTACGCAGGGCGCGTGCCAGCGGGGAGATCCGCGGCTGTTGTCGTGAACGAGGGCCCAGCCACGCCCGAAGTGGCCAATACAATGGCCACTTCGGAGCCTCAATCGTCCGTGTTCTTCTTCTTCTTCTTCACGGGAGGCTGGGCGCTCGCCACGAAGTATGCGTTGTAACCAGGATCGTTCTCGGCGTGTTGAGCCGCCTTGAAGACCCCGTTGCCCGCCCCGTCTTCATCGCTGCCTTCCATGAGCAACTCGATGTGCTCGAAACCGGCCTCCTCGAGAAGCTCGCGAAGCTCGGGGATCGTCCAAAGGCGCCAATCGTAGGTGAACGCCTTCTTGAGCTTGCTGCCGTCTTTGAACTCGAAGTGAATGTGCCCCAGGAAGTGCGCGGTGATCGGGTCGTACGCCGCCTGGTGCCAGACGTAGTGAAAGCGCCTCACCTTGCGACGCTCCTTAAGCACCTGCCCCGCCTCCCAGCCGCCGAACAGATCCAGCATGAAGAGGCCGTCTTCGGCGAGGTTCTTGCGGACCGACTCGAAGTAGCCGCGGAGCGTCGCTCGGTCCTGGAAACAGAAGTAGGAGTAGTTGAGCGCCATCACCACGTCGTGCTGGACGCCGTCCTGCTCGCGCACGTCGCCCTCGACCAGCCGGACACGCTCCATGTCTTCGCCGAGCGGCACGATGTTGTGCACGCGGCCCCAGTCGAGCACCTCGGGGTCGAGGTCGACGCCGACGGCCTTGCGATCCGGGTGCGACTTGACCCACTCAGCGCACAACAGGGCGGTGCCGCAGAAGTCCTCCCGGAGCAGACGCGCCTTGCGGCCCGAGTGGCGCTTGAACCGCTTCGACGCCAGCTTCACTTCGAAGCTCGGGTCCTGCACCGAGCTCTGGTAGAGCGCGTGGCGGTCCGCGGTCTTGGCGATCTTCTGCTTCTTCTTCTTGCGTCCCATGGCGGCGCCGCATCTACCACGCAGGCGGCGGACGCTCACTCCGAATCGTGCCCCTTGCCGACCGCACGACCCGGGACACAGGGTGCCGTGGCCCGCGACGACGACGAGCCGGGCCTCACGAGAAGGAGATGCGCGATCGATGGCTGGGCCCGGCGGCCGAGGACCCGAACGCGAGCGGACCTCACGCTCGACGAGGTGCAGCTCACGAAGCTCGACGCCGTGAGCCGCGTGGAGCTCGGCTTCCCGCGCGACTTCCTCTCCAACGGCGCCGTGCTCGACCTCGTGCGCGGCGAGGTTCGGACGAAGATCGACGGGAGGTGAACGGCCTCCGGCGCGACGTGTTAGCTTTGGGAGACGTGGGCGCTGAGACGGATCCGTTGGTCGGGCAGGTACTCGACGGACGCTACCGCGTCGAACGACTCGTGGGTGGCGGCGGGATGGGCCGCGTCTACGAGGCGGTGCAGGTCGATCTGGGGCGGCGCGTCGCGCTCAAGGTGCTGATCCCCGAGCTCGCGCGGCAGGAGATGATCCTCGAGCGGTTCCGCCGTGAGGCGCAGGCCGCCGGGGTGCTGGCCAACCCGCACATCGTGGACGTGACCGACTTCGTCCAGCCGGAAAACGAAGCGCCGTTCCTGGTGATGGAGCACCTCGTCGGACGCACGCTGACGCGGGTCCTCGACCGCCAGGGCGCGCTCGGCATCGGGCGGGCGCGCCGCATCTGCGTGCAGCTGCTGGACGGGCTGCAAGAGGCGCACGACGCGGGGATCATCCACCGTGACCTCAAGCCGGACAACGTCTTCCTCCAGAGCCTGGCGGACGGTCAGGAGATGGTGAAGTTGCTCGACTTCGGTGTCGCCAAGCTGACGGAGGCGTCCCCGGACGGGCCGGCGCTGACGGCGGTGGGCGCGATGGTGGGCACCCCGCGTTTCGCTGCACCGGAGCAGCTGCGCGGACACGCGGTGGACGCGCGGACCGACGTCTATGGGGCGGGCGTGCTGCTCTACGGCATGCTGACGGGGCGGCCGCCATTCCTCGGCTCGACGCAGGACGTGATCAAGGCCGTGCTCGAGAAGGAGCCGCCGGACGTCCGGATCGCCAATCCGTCCATCGAGCCGCATCTCGCGCAGGTGGTGAGCCGCGCCATCGCCAAGGAGCCCGCGGACCGCTTCAGCAGCGCCGAGGAGATGCTGCGGGAGTTGGGAGGCCGTCGGGCCAAGGCCCGGCACGCCGCGCTCAAGGTCGCCGAGGTACGACGGGCCGCGGAGGACAAGCCGGCTGAGGAGAAGAAGGCCCCGCCCCGACGCGGCGTGCCCGCGTGGGGGCTGGCCATCGTCGCCGTGGCCGGGCTGCTGTTCGCTGGGGTGGCGGGGGTGGTGGGCTACCAGTTGGGCGCTCCTTCAGAGGACGCGGACCGGGTCTCTTCGCAGGGCATCTCGGTACCCAGCTCGGCAACGGGGGCGTGCGAGTCATTCCAGGAGGCGGCGTGCGCGTGCGGCGTGGCGGAGTGCGAGTCGGCCCGCTCTCGTCTCGAGGCCCTCGGGAGTGCGAGCGGGGACCCCGCGCACGGGTTGGCATTGGAGGGCTGGTGTCGCATCGCTCTCGAATCCGGTGAGGCGTGCGCCAACACGACCCCGGGGGCGCTCACGCCGGTGACGCCGCAGCCCATCGCACCCGTGGTCCCCCCGCAAGATCCACCACCGCCCACTCCGCTCCCCGTCGACGTCAGCCAGATCACCGAAGCGTTGGACGCTGGCTCCTGGCGGCGGACGGACGGGTCGTTCGCGGACCTCTTCCGCCTCCGCATGCGACGCGGGGTCGCCGTGGAGATCTCGATGCAAGGCAATGGGCTCGAGCCGCACATGTTGCTCCGGGGGCCCGGCGGACGGATCGTGGCGGCGGCCGAGGGCGGCCTGGGGGAGCGGGTCAAGATCGGGCACACCCCGGGCATCGCCGGAAACTACGTATTGGAGGTCGGCGCTGGGCCTGGCCAACACGGGGACTACCGACTCACGTTCGAGCACCCCGAGCCCCGCGGACAACGCCGGCTCCGACCTCGCGTGGTCCCCGCCAGCGAGTATCCGAGCATGCCGCCGCCCTACCGCGGCGATCCCCAGCCCACGGCCCACCCGGGCCCGGCCCCGTCCACGTTCTGAATCCGCCGAGGAACACTCGAGCGCCTGCCCACGTAGAGGAGACATGCCCCTCGTTCTGATCGGCTTCTTGGTCATCGCCGCCATCGGCTACCTCGTCGTCTCGCGGATGAACGAGATCTTCTGCGTCTCGATCCGCGACGGTCAGTGTCTGGTCGTGCGGGGTCATGTCTCTCCGGCGCTCTGGCGTGAACTCACCGCGGTGGTGCGATTGGCCCGCGTCGACCGCGGGACCGTGCGCGCCATCAAGGACGGCGGACGCCCCCGGCTCGTCACCCGCGGCCTCGACGAGGGCACCACTCAGCGGCTGCGCAACGCGTTCGGGTCAGCGGGGTTCGGCGGAGCCAAGGCGAGCGCGCCGCGCCCGGGCGGCGCGTCGCGCAATCTCGGACAACTGCTCGGCTTCGCCTGGCTGGCGTGGTTGTTCGTCGGCCGAAGGCCCTGACGTGTTGCACAGCTACATGCGAGTCGAGTCCAAGGGCTTCGTCGTCTCGGCGCAGCCCCTTCGCAGGACCGCGGGCGACCCGCTCGCCATCTCCGACATGAACGCGCTCGTCTTTCGCTGGCGTGACGAGTTCCGCGTCGCGGCCATCGACCCTTGGCCGCGCGTGCGCATCCGCTGGAGCGGCTCCGAGACGCTCCTTACCCCTCGGACCATGCTCGGGCTCACCTCGCCGCTGAAGTTCGAGCAAAGAATGGAGAACGCGCTGCTCACCCTCAAGGAGCGCGCGCCCACCAAAGTCGACCTCGGCTGGGTGAACAGCCCGGTAGTGGAGTGGGAGCCCGTGTCGGCCCTGCCCGCGCTGCCCGAGACGTCGGCCGCCGCCGGCAAGCACGGGGGCGCCTACCGAGCCGGGGGGCCACGCGCGGAGGAGTACGCCGTCGCCGCGCGCGGCACGCCGTCATCCATCGAGGTGATGCTCGATTGGCTGGCGTCCAGTCCGGACCGGTCGTGGAAGGACCACCCGAGGCAGGTCCGGCTCACCGAAGAGGCGATCTACATCGAGCGCCGCGGTGGGACGCTCTTCCGTCTGCCGCTCTCGACACTGCGGCACCGCGAGGGGCCGGTGTACGACGACGCAGTCTATGTGTTTGGCCGGCGCACGCGCCTCGTGCTGGGCCACCGCGCGGAGGGCTGCGAGGTGCGTGCGCGCCTCGACGCGTGGCTGGACGGCGAGCGCCCCGCGCGCCTTGAGTAGCGGCGACCGGACGAGGGGCGTAGCCTCCGCGCATGCGCACATCGATGAGCGTTTTCGGCGCCCTGCTGCTCCTCGCCGGCTGTGGACCGACGACCGAGCCCGAGGACAACGACGTCCGGGACCAGAGCGGCAGCAGCGGCGGCGAGGCGAACCGCGGCAGCTTGCCCGAGCTCCGGAGGCTCGGCGCCATCGCACGCGGCGATTTCCTCTTCGACGGAGCCGCGCTGGGGACCGGCGACACCCTGCACCCAGCGCACCTCGTCACGGTGGAGCCCGACCACTTCACGGTCATGGTGGACGGCGGACCGCACCGTCAGATCCCGCGCGGCGAAGCCTGGCCCATGGCGTGCGCCACCGAAGCCATCGAGCACTCCGAAGGCTCGATGACGGTTCGATTCGAGGCGGGCGCCCCGCTGTTTGTGCTCGCCGCGACCACCGAGGCCGCACGCGTCTCCGCGGCGCTGCACTCCGAGCACTCCGTCGTGGTGCGTCGCTCCGCGTTGACCACCAGCGAGTGCGACCCGCCCGCGCCGGCCTCCGGCTCGGCCTACGTCGCGGAGGTCGCCGACGGGAACGTCCCGTGTGTGTTCCCCGACCAGGAGACCCTCGACGAGAGCGCGGGGCTGCCCGTGCCCGCCGGCGCGGCGCTGGAGGTCGAAGAGGAGGACGGCGACTGGGCTCATGTTCGGGTCTTCCTCCGCGGCACCACCGTCGACGGGTGGGTCGCAGGCGACCTGGTCACGGAGACCGCACCCGGCGCGCCCGACTGGACGGGCATCGTCGTGTCACGTGACCGGTGCATGTTCCCCGGCCGCCCCGAAGCGCAGCCCTGGCAGCCCGCCACCACCGAAGGCGGCCCCGACATCCCGCCGCCGACCATCCCCGCGATCGAGATCGAGCGCGTGATGCGCCAGGGCGAGCCTCAGATCCAGGCCTGCTACGCAGCGCGGCTCAACGAGTTCCCGGAGCTCACTGTGCGGCTGTCGATCCTGCTCTTGGTCGACGCCGACGGTCGCGTCTACAACGCGTCGATCACCGAGGGACGCACGGCGGACGCGGCGCTGAGCGCGTGCGCCCTCGAACGCGTGCGACGCTGGCGATTCCCGCCTCCCCGCTCGGGCGCGGTCAACGTGCGCCACACGTTCGACCTCCGACCTTCGTCGTGACCCGGCGGCGCGCGCTCGTCGGCGTCGCGCTGCTCGGACTGCTCGCGGCGCTCGCCTTCGAAGCCGGAGCACGCTGGCTTCTGCGCGCGCCCGGCGCCACACGCCCTCCGATCACGGTCCCGGTGCCGGACGGAGCGCGTGGAATGCAGGTCTCGGTGGGGCCGCCGGACGCCACCCTCGATGCTTGGATCTTCGATCCTCCCGGCGCCCCGCGAGCGACGATCCTCGCGATCCACGGCGTCTGGGACGACAAGCAGAGCCGCGTCGGGCTGGCGCGCTACTTGGCCGGACGCGGCGCCCGGGTCGTGCTCGTCGATCTTCGCGGACACGGCGCGTCGACCGGCGCGCACCTCTACTTCGGCGCCCAAGAGGCCGACGACATCGTGCAGGTTCTGGACGCCCTCGAGCGCGACGGAGAACTGGTCGCGCCGCTCGGCGTGCACGGGAGCTCGTACGGAGGCGCCGTCGCGCATCAGCTGGCCGGGCGAGACCCGAGGGTCACCGCGGTGGTCACCGTCGCGGCCTTCGCGGACATGCCCGGGCTGATGCGCGCCTACGCGGACGCGTCATGGCCGGGGGTCGCGTGGGCCATCCCCGACGTGGCGCTTCGTCTTTTGGGTTGGCGCGCGGCGACGATCGGCGGCTTCACCCTGGAGGACACCGACGTCGTGCCGGCGGTGCGACGGAGCACCGCCGAGGTGCTCTTGTTTCACGGCGACGCGGACGAAGTCGTCCCCTTCGAGCACGCGGCCCGCATCGCCGAAGCGTGCCGACCGCGGGGCTGCCGCCTCGAGACATTGCGGGGCGCAAACCACGACCGCGCCCTTCACAACCGCGACGTCCGCCGCGCCGCCGCCCGCTTCTTGCGAGACGAACTGGGTCTGGCCGACCGCCGCCTCTGAGCGCGCCTGGCAACAGGCCTGGTAAGCTGACGTCATGCTCCGACGCCCGCTCCACGCGCTGCTGCTGTTCTCGCTCGCGGCCGGATGCGACTCCAAGCAGACCATCGACTACGACGACGTCGTGATCGCCGAGGCGCGGATCGGCTGCCGAACCGACTGACGTGCAGCCTCCGAACGACATTACCCTGCCCGCGGTGGGCAGCACCACGATGCGCGCGGTGCTCTCGGCCGCGCTCCGCCGGGCGGCCAAGGATCTGCTCCGGCTGCGTGACCCCGCCCTCCGCCCGGTGCTGGCGTGTGTGCGCGCGCAGCTGAAGTTCGAGCCCGGGCGGGTCATGGCGATCCTTCGTCGCCCCAACGTTGGAGCGGCGGTCCGGGTGCTCCGGGAGGGCCCGCAGCCCCGACTCGCCGGGCAGCTCGCGGCCACCCTCGCCCTCGAGCTTCACTTCGCGGGGGCGACCCTACCGGCGCTGTCGTTCTCCGGGTTGCCCGCGCGGGTGGCGTGTCTCGGGGGCGGCTTCGCCGTGCCGGGAGGGGCGAAGGCGCGGCTGGTCGAGGGTCGCTGGTCGGCGGGAGGCGTGACCGTCGCGCTGGGCGATCCATCGGACCGCCCCTACCACGCGGTGGCGCCGGGGCTCGTCCTGGCTACGCTCGACGACAACCCGCTCGCGATGGACGAGGCCCACCCCGACAAGTCCGGCAACGCGGTGGACCTCGGTGGGCAGGGGCCAGACGTATGGGTGACAGCGCTGAAGGACGCACTTCAGCGCATCGAACGATACCTCCCGGCGATCCGCGAAGAGGCCTCGCTCACCCTCTCCCAGTTCGTGCCGGTTGGGTACGACGAGCGGAAGCACCTCAGCGCGTCGTATGCCGAGGCGCTCGGCACGATCTACCTGAGCCTGCACCCCGACCCGATGACCATGACCGAGGCGGTCATCCACGAGCTGAGCCACAACAAGCTCAACGCGCTCATGGAGTCGGGCGGGCTGCTCGAGAACGCCTTCCATCCGCTCTTCACCTCTCCGGTGCGGCCCGACCCGCGGCCGCTTCACGGGGTGCTGCTCGCCGTGCACGCCTTCCTCCCCGTCGAGGCGCTCTACCGCGCCATGGCCGAGGCGGACGACCCGATCAGCCGGCGGCCCGGGTTCAGCCGGCGGAGGGCCGTCGTCACCGAGAAGAACCGAGAGGGGGCCTCGGTGCTGCTCGAGCACGCGGAGCCCACGGCGCTCGGGCGCGGGCTGCTCGACGAGATCCGGCGGCTCGTCGCCGACCCCGAATCTGCTACCTGATCGCCCATGATCGTCCTGTGCACCGGGTGCCGTTCAGGCTTCGGCCTCCTGATCGCAGTGACGGCGGCGCGCGCCGGACACACCGTCTACGCCGGCCTCCGCGACCTCTCGACGAAACAGCGCCTCGAAGAAGCGAGCGCAGGGCTGGACGTGATCCCCGTTCAGCTCGACGTGACCGACGCGTCGCAGCGGGAGCAGGTGGTCGCCGCCATCCTGGAGAAGCACGGGCGCCTCGACGCGCTCATCAACAACGCGGGCATCGCGCTCGGCGGGTTCCAGGAGATGGTCGCGGAGGACGAGCTGCGACGGCTGTTCGACGTCAACGTCGTGGCGCCGTGGGCGCTGATGAAGTGCTGCGTTCCGTCGATGCGCGCAGAGGGCGCCGGCATCGTGATGAACATCTCGTCGATGGCCGGACGCCAAGCGATGCCCGGGCTCGGCGCGTACGCGGGCAGCAAGTTCGCTCTCGAAGGCATGACCGAGGCCCTCCGCCACGAGCTCCGTCCGTTCGGCATCCGCGTCGTGCTGGTCGAGCCGGGCCCCTACAAGACCGATATTTTTGGACGAAACAAGCGGGTCGCTGCGGCGGCCGACGAGGCGGGGCCCTACATCGCGTTCCAGCGGCGCATGGAACAACTCGTCGAAAAGATGGAAGCGAAGATGGGCGACCCTCAGGAGGTCGCAGACCTCTGCGTCGGGCTGCTGGACGAGCCGAACCCGCGCCTTCGCTATCCGCTGGGACCGGGCGTGCCTGCGCGCATCGTCGCGCGGCGCGCGCTGCCGTTCGTGGGCTATGAGAAGCTCATCCAGCGGGTGATCGGCTTCTGATGGCGGCCCCTGTCTCCACCGAGGGCCCCGCCTGGGACGGCCTGCGTGACGCGGTCCGGCGCCTGAGCGCGCTGAGCGGCGCCGACACGGTTTCCCTGCACGAGCTGGGCAAGGCCTACGCGACGCTGGCCCGCTCCATGCTCGAGGTGACGGCTGCCGCGGGGCAGACGAGCGTGCGCTACCGCGTCATCGACAAGGCGCTCGATCTTCGCACCAAGAAGAGCGAGCTCATGGCGTTCGTGGACGAATGAAACGCGTCTGGCACACGGTCGTCCGGGCGCTGCTGATCGGGGGCGTCTTGTTCCCGATGTGGCTCGCCTACGTAATTCCGTTTCTTCGCATGCGCCGCTTCGGCGCGAGCATTCCATCACGGGTATGGGAGCGAAAACACCGACGCTACGCCAAGCGGTTCTACTGGCTCGCGGTGAAGCTTCGCGGCGGCCTCATCAAGGTGGGGCAGATCATGAGCACGCGGGTGGATCTGCTGCCCGCGATCTGGCTCGAGGAGCTCGCCGGCCTGCAGGACGAGGTCACGCCGATGCCGTGGCCGGGGATCGAGAAGCGCCTGCTCGACGAATACGGCGGCGCGCTCGAGGACCGCTTCGAGTCGCTCGAACACGACGCGGTGGCCGCGGCCAGCTTCGGCCAGGTGCATCGCGGGGTGACGCTCGACGGCGACGACGTCGCGGTGAAGATCAAGTACCCCGACGTCGAGATGAAGCTCGCCGTCGACATGTGGCTCTTCTCGATCGCGACCCGGCTGTTCAATGTGTTCTTGCCCAAGATCAGCCTGCGGCCGATCTACATCGAGATCTCCCGCGCGCTGACGACCGAGCTCGACTACGAGCAGGAGGCCCGGTTCACGCGCATCATTCATCGCAACTTCGAGGGGCGGGACGCCGCCTCGATCCCACGCGTGCACGACGAGCTGACGACGCACAACGTCATCTGCACGAGCTGGTTCGAGGGCAAGAACATCACCCACTCCAGCGTGCTCGAGCACCCCGGGCTCGATCGGCGTGTCTTGCTCGAGAAGCTGCTCCGAACGTGGATCGACATGATGTACGTCGACGGTGTGTTTCAGTCGGATCCGCACCCCGGCAACCTTCTGGCGCGCGTGGGCGACGAGGGCGTCGAGCTGTGCGTGGTCGACTTCGGGCAGGTGAAGATCCTCGACCAGGCCTTCCACCAGAAGCTCGTCGCGAGCGTGATGGCGTTCTCGATGGGCAACGTGAGCATGTTCATGGGCTCGCTCGTCGGCCTCGGGTTGTTCGAGCAGAGCGACGTCGAGACGCTCGAGCCGCTCGTCGGGAGCCTCATGGAGCGCCTCCGCGACGCGCGCCCCATCGACGGACAGGAGATCGACTTCGACCGCGTCCGCGGCGAGGTGCTCTCGACCCTCGACCAGATGGAAGGCGTCGTCATCCCGCAGGAGCTCGTGCTCTACGGCCGCACCTTCAGCATCCTCGCCGGGGTCACCCGCTCCATCGCGCCCGACGTCAACGCCATCGCCATCGCTCGTCCCCTGTTGACCCAAGCGCTCCTGGCCGGCGGTCCGCCAGCGGACCCGACCGAAGACCTCGGGTCCTGAGCCCTCGATGTCGGAGGCGGAGTGGTGAGCCTCGTGGCGAGCCATCGGCGTGCGAATCAAGGCGCGACGGCGTGTCCAGGTCGCCAGGCCGGCGCTGAAACGTTGGACCACTTCGGCGGAGGTGCGACCGGCGGACGGGTGCGGCGTCCCGCCCCCAAAGCGCCCGCGGCGGCTTGTCCCACAGTGCCGGATTCATCAGGCCGCGACGCCACGCCCGTGAGAGAGTGGGCGCCGTGGCTGGTGTCGCTCTCGAGGAAGGCAGTTTCCGGATCCACGTCTCGGGACTCCACGGCATGCTTTGCTTCGAGCTGCGCCTGAGCGGGACGTCGGAGTACCGGGAGCGCTACGCCGGCACGTTCCATGACACCAGGCCCGGGGTCGTCTGCGAGGAACCGCTCGGTGACGCACTCGTGACGCGGCTGAGAAGGCTCTTCGAGCGCGCGCTGCGCGAGACCCAACCGCCACCCGACCTCCACCGCGACCCGATCCGTTTGACGCGCCGCATCACGCTCGAACGGCAGCGCGGAGGTCAGCGGGAGACGCACCCACGCTGGGTTGTCGCCGGACGCGAGGACAGCGAGTTCCCCCCAGGGCTCATCGCGCTGCTGCGTTTCTGCGAGGAGCGGATCGAATCGCTTCCGGATGCGCCAGTCCCCCCCACGGAGCCCGTACGCGCCCTGGGCGCGCTCCCTGAGGTTCCCAAGCGGGCCGACCTGGAAGCACGCCTGAGTCTCGACGGGCGTCACGTTCTGGACGGTTCGTTCCCCTCCCTTTGGGCGCTCGATCACATCGTCTCGGCGCTTCGCGTCGCGCCTGGCCTTCAGAGCAAGGCTGGCTGGATCGCGACCTATCTCACGGACCTGTTCGAACGTGCGTTCCGCGAGATGCAGATGACTGTCGAGAGGCCGTCCTCCACGCGCATCCGGACCACGGCGCCGCTGCACTACGAGGTGGACGTCGCAGCCGACCTTCTGCGTCTCTACGGGGAGCCTGGGAGCTTCGTCGCCTTCAAGAGCGTACCGTGGGCGACCGACCGCTCACCCCTCGTGGGCACGCTTCCCGGATACGGGCTGGGCACGATCTTCCAGAGCCACCCTTGGGCACAGGCGGCCTCTGCCGCGCGCATTCAGAAGGCACCGGATCGCATCGATCGCGGGCTCGCCTGGTTGGCGGCGGAGCAGGCAGGGAAGCTCGACGTCGGCGCCCCACAACGGGCCCTTGCGCTGGCGGTCGTCCGGGCGTTGATGTGGCCCCCCATCGGATTCACCGACAACGCGCGGGGTGAGCAGAACCGAAGCCAGGTCTCCGTCGTGCTGCGGGCCGCGGAAGCCAACGCGGCCCGGGAGGTAACCGACGCACTCGTCGCGAGCGGCGACGACGGACTCCGCGTGTTGGGTGCATGTGCCGCCATCGAGAGCGGCGTCCCCCCAGACACGGAGGACGAGGGGCACGCGTATGCGGCAGCGGCGCAGATCTTTGGTCTATCGGAGCTGCCGCCGTTCATCGACCGCCTATCCCTTTCACGTCTTCACCGATCCCGTTGCGCATCGACGGGCGGTCGCAGCGGACCCTGCGCTGAGTCCGGAGCACACCCGTCCCGGCACCTTCTGGATGCCCCTCATTCGGCCAATCCGCCACAGCTCGGTCGTGATCGACGGTGGGGACGAACGAGGGGGCATGAGCATTGGCCCCGACCAGTATCGAATCCTGCGCGCGTTCGGGAATGGAGCGCTGCTCGAGCGCGCCGGCAAGGGCGGAGCCACGGCGCAGTTCCTCAAGCGGTTTTGCACGACCGACGTGTTCTTCGTCGCGCAGAAGGGCAACGTCCAGGCGAAGCGCACGGCTACCGACGGGCGCGTGCTGCTCGACATCGCCGCCACGCCCGACCTCGCCTACCAGAGCGGGATCGCGCTGGGAGAGGGATTCAGCGTCAACGGGGTCACTGCGATCGAGCTGGTTCAGTTCCTCGATGTGAACGACTCGCCCTACCAAGGGCTCCATCTCCTGGGCGCGAAGCTCGATTTGCCGCTGCGCGCACTCGACTTTGCGCGCCTCCTGCTCATGCCGAGCGCAGGGCCCGGGATGCCGACCGCGACGCCCGCAGCCCCACCCCCGACGAACCCACGACCATCTCCGGTCCGTCGAGACGCCTCTCCGCCCACACCCCGTCCGCAGGCGCCGGCGATCTCCGCTCCGACCACGCCTGCGCAGCCGACCGAGCCGCGCGCCGCACCGCAACGTGTTGGAGCCGACCCGCGACCGGCGCCGCGCGCCTCGTCGAGCGTGAAGGAAGAGCCCCTCACCGGCCACGAAGGCACGATGGTCTGGGAGGCGGCCGGTGAGCTTGTGTACGGGCTGCGGGCGATTCGCGAGCAGCTGAGCGAAGGCACCCGAGGGCTCACCGATGAGGAGACTGCCGACTTCATCGATAGGGACTTTTCGGAGGCGGACCCGGCGAACATCGTGAAAGGAGTGCGGCCTACCTGGATCTTCTTCGGCGCGGTCCGCGAGACGCCTGGAGCGACGAGCACGCCCACCACCTGGGCTACCTGCTCGCGGTCGCCATGGAGCTCCGGCTCCGCTGGCGCATGGCCTTCGTGACGCTTCCCGGCCACGAGGGGGCCCTGGCCGTCGTGTCGCGGGACCGCAGCTTGCTCGCCTTCCCGTGCTCGGCGGTCTACCGCACGCTTACCGAGCCAGCGCCGAACACGATCGCCCTCACCCTCAACATGCTGGCGAACGGAGGGGGGCCCCCGGCCCAACCGGGGGACTACGCAACGGTCCTCGTGTGAGGGGCGCGGACAACCCGGCCTGGTACGATGACGTATGCGCTACTCGCTGCCTCTCGCGTTTCTCTTGCTCGTCGGCTGCGTGAACAACGTCGGCCCGGACGGCCGCGTCATCGGGGCCCCGTGCAACGATGAACTGGACTGCTTGGCCGGCTCGTTCTGCATTCGACGCGGCAGCTTCCCTGACGGCATGTGCTCGACGGTGTGCGACGACGACACCGACTGCCGAGGTTCCACGGTCTGCGTCGAGATCATGAGCGGGGCGTGTGTTCTGGACTGCGAGACGGACGAGGACTGCACACGGGAGGGCTACGTCTGCCGACCGCAGACGCGGCGCGGGGTCGTCGGCGAGGTCATGGGCTGCATTGGCACCAGCGCCGGCTGAGTATGTCGTCGGGCGGACGCGCTTCGCGCGCCACGATAGCCCGACGAAATACTCGCCATCTTCTGGCGGCGCGTGCGCGCCGCGGACGAGGGGCAAGCCCCTCGAGCTCCCCAGAGACGTCCCCTGCCGCCTTCGGCGTCGCAGTTCAAGCTCCCTTTTGCCGGACATAGAGCGGTCTCCGCGCGATCGCTTCAGCCTTCGAGCTCCACCGTGAGCTCGAGTGGCGCGCCGCGACGCACCAGCCCCACGCGGACCGACTCACCGGAGAGGAGTCTTCCGTACGCTTCGAGCGCGCCTTCCGCACCCTCGACGGGGACGCCGTCCAGCGAGCGAACGCGGTCCCCATTCTGCAGTCCGAGTTGGCTCGGTATCGAGTTGCGACGAATGCCGTAGAGCCGCACCCCACGCATGACGCCGTCGTCGATGAACGGCACCACTCGGAGGGGAGGCGGTCGCTCGCTCAGCTCGGCGACGAGGCTGCGCTGAACGAGGAAGCGGCCGGCTTCCACGGCCCGTATCCGCGGGTCTTCGGCGGGGTTCTGCGCGGTTCGCTCCAGGTCTTGCGGCGCCGGCGTGGGCTGGCGTCCATGGCGGAGTTCACAGCGGGCCCCACGTTGCTCGAGCGTGACCCCGCGCGGCCCGACCGAGGTGAGCAGCCAGCCTTCGGCGGTCGCGCCGAGGTCGAGGGAGCGGCTGCCCGCTTCCGTATGGAGGGCAGCGACGGATCGCGCGGGGTGCAGACGGTCGATGTAGAGCCCGACCAGAGCCACACCCCCAGGGCAGGCGTCCGACGTGGCGTCGGGCGCCATTGGTGGGGCGCTCGGCTGCGCATGGACATCGCCGAACAGCCTCGAGATCGCCGGCTCTGAGACACTCTCCGCCGATGGGCTCGGATCGAGCCGCGTTGGAGGGGCCGCGGGCGAGGTGAGCAGCATGAGCCGAGCCGCCGCAAGCCTGCTGATGCCCGAGGCGACCAGCGCGGCTGAGCCGATGAGGGTGGCCAGCACGAGGAACGCTCGGACGCTGAGCCACGAGAACGGAGGTTGGGACATACCGATGGGCGCTTCACGAGCCATGCCGTCGAGAACGCGGGCAGCCCCTGGAGGAGCGGTCCGCACTGGCTTGCCAAGTTGTCCGTTATGGCCGGGGATGGCGGACGAAGTGTCGAGCGCTGCCCAGAACCCAAACTGGGCGACACGCGCATCAGGGAAACGAAGGAGGCGCACCGATCTGCACGTCGGCGTCCGGGTCGAGCTGGATCGCGGTCATCAGGGCCACGTAGAGCCCGCTGAGCAACAGGCGGACGAGCGACTCGCGTGGCACGTCGTCGTGCTCCAGCCAGTCCAGGCAGCTGGCCTCGACCTGGCCGATCCAGCTGCGGGCGGCGAGCCGGAACATGGGCCGGGGCTCCTCGAGGCCGAGCCCTTCGACAAGCCGCCGAACGATCTCGGAACGGGCAGCCTCGAGCGTGGCGGACACCTCCGGGTCGTTGCCGATCCCACCGCGCGCGAGCGCGATGTACGGCGCGGCGCGGGCCTGCACGAAGTCGAGGTACGCCTCGAGGCCCGCCCGAGGGCGTTCGGACTCGGGAAGGTCGCTCTCTTCGACGCTGTCGAGGGCCTCGAGCAACGCGCTGGCCGCGTGCCCCACACACGCCACGTAGAACGCGCGTTTTCCGCCGAAGTAGTGGTACAGAAGCCCCTTGCTGACCCCGGCCTCCTTGGCGATGTCGTCGATGGAGACGTCGTCGTAGGCGCGGTCCCCGAACAAGCGCAATCCCAGCTCGAGCAGCTGGGTGCGCCGTTCGTCGACGGAGAAGCGCGCGCGGGGGGCGTCGTCCACATCGTGACCATAGCAGCTGCACACAGGGTATTGACTCTCGTTCAATAGGGCCTATCCTCTTGTTGAATCGAGTTCAACAGGAGACGCGAGATGGAAGCGACCGCAACGACACGGCCCATCCGAGTGCGGAAGATGGACTTCGCCTTCAAGGACGAAGACGTCCCGCGGTGGTGGTTCTACGGCAACCCCGTGATGACCCACATCGCCAACGGACTGAACCTTCTGTTCCCGGAGGGGGAGCGGTTCTTCATCCGGAGCGTGAAGCACTACCTCGACGAGATCGACGACCCGCAGCTGCGCGCCGACATCAAAGGCTTCTTCGGTCAGGAAGGCCGGCACGGCCACGAGCACGAGCGCGCCAACAGGATGCTCGAGGAGCAGGGTCTGGACCTGACGAAGTTCTACCGCTTCTACAACAAGGTCGCGTTCGAGTGGATCGAGCCGCACGCACCGCCCGCGCTGAACTTGGCGGTCACGGCGGCGGCCGAGCACTTCACCGCGACGATGGCCTCGAAGGCGCTCAGCGATGGGTTCATGGACGGTGCGCATCCCCTGATGGCCCACCTGCTCCGCTGGCATGCGGCCGAAGAGATCGAACACAAGTCGGTCGCGTTCGACGTCTTCCAGAAGGTCGACGGGCGCTACCCGGTGCGCATCGCCGGGCTGTTCATCGCCTTTGGCCTGCTCTTGGGGTTTTGGAACGTGGCGGCCCGCTCTCTCATCGAGCAGGAGGACCTGAGCGAAGAGGAGCTGAAGGAGTGGGCCGCGCACGCGCAGCGCATCGAGAAGGAGTTCGGGCGTGACCGGAGAGAGCTCTTCTCGCGGATCTTGCTGGACTACATGGCGCCCGGCTTTCACCCCGACCAGCGCGACGACTACGCGCTCGCGCGGGACTACCTCGAGAAATCCGGCGCCCCCGTCTGACGCCCTCTCGCAATCCCGGGTGCGACTTCCGATTCGGAGGTCTACCCTGGCCGCATGGCGACCAAGGACGTAGCGGGTCGGCCGCGGGGCGGGTGCGCTCCTGGGACGGCTCGTCTCTCGTGCCGCTGGCTTTGCAGCGGCCTGTTCTGGCTCGTCTTGGCGGGCTGGACGGCGCCGGCCGCGGCGCAGACCGGAGCCCAGGCTCACCCTCACTGGACGGAGTCGTCGCCGGTGTCGCACGAGGCGCTCGTCCTCCTCGACACCGGGGTTTCGCTGGGTGCCAACCTGCTCGGGTTCGGCCTGTTCGCGGCCAGCTTCGAGATCGACGCGGCGAACTGTCGGGCGACGGGCAGCACCAACTGCGGAATCGCCGGCACCACGGTCGGGATGACGCTGTGGGCCGCCATGCAGGTCGTCGTCGCGCCGCTCGCTTCCAACCTCATTTCGGATTGGGCGGGGGCACCGGTCGATGAAGGCTGGTCGTATGGCGGCGCGGCCATCGCCAGCCTCGTCTCGCTCCTGGGCGGCGGGCTCGCGGCGTATGTCGCGCTCTTCCCCGCCGAGGGCGACATTCACACCGGCATCGCGACAGCCGTCATCACGATCGGGATCGTGCACTCTGTGATCAACCTGCTCGTCCGAGAGCTCTCCCGGCCCGCCTCATGAGCTCACGTCAGGACGATGGCGCTGCGGACGCCGAAGAAACCGGCCGAAGGTCGTTTCTCAAGACCACGCTCGCGGGCTCCGCGGCCCTCCTGGTGGGGTGCGATGGGGCATCCGGCACGCGGGACGCCGGACCCATCCCCGACGGGAGCCCGCGGGGTGTGCCCGAGGCTGGGGGGTTTGGGTTGGGGGTGGCGAGCGGCGACGTCGGCCCGAGCTCAGCGGTGCTGTGGACGCACTACGACGGGGCCGAGCCTCTGAGCCTGGTCGTCTGGGACGCGAGCGGCGCCGAGGTGTTCGTGGCCGACGTCACCCCCGCAGACGGCGGCTTCCTCCACGTGGAGGTCGACACGCTCGCGGCGGGCGTCCGTCATCGGTTTGGCTTCTTCGAGACTGCGGAAGACGCCGGTGAGACACGCCGCGTGCGGCGGAGCCCGATCGGCGCGTTCCGTACGGCGATTGCCGAGGACGCCCTCGAATCTCTCGTCATCGGCGCGGTGTGCTGCACGGAGAACCACCGCGAAAAGACGCCGCTCCGACGCGTCGCGGACCACGACGACTTCGACCTCTTCCTTCTGGGCGGCGACACCTCGTACAACGACGGCGCCGAGACCCTCTCCGAGTATCGCGAGAAATGGGCGGAGAGCCTGAGCTCCGAAGGCCTCGTCGCCCTGCGAAGGACCACCAGCGTGCTCGCCACCTGGGACGACCATGAGGTCGACAACAACTTCAACCCGGAGATCGACGACGTCGAGACAGCGCGGACCGCGTTCTTCGAGAACCTCCCGTTGCGACGCGACGCATCCGAGCCCGACCGCATCTGGAAGAGCATCCGGTGGGGCCGCACCGCGGAGGTGTTTGTGACGGACACCCGCGGCGAGCGGCGGCCGTCCACGCGTGGCGCAGACGACATCTTCATCTCCCGCGCGCAGATGGACTGGCTGAAGGCGGGCCTCGCCGACAGCCCTTGCCGGTTCAAGCTCATTCTCAACGCGATCCCGATCGGGGACTTCCCGATCCTCAGCTCCGGCGACCGCTGGGAAGGCTATCCGCGTCAGCGCGAGGAGCTCCTCTCTCACATCGAGGACACGAGCATCGAGGGTGTCCTGTTCGTGTCCGGCGACTTCCACCTCGCTTCCGCGGGGTTCGTCGGAGCCGTGGGGCAGCCGGGAGAGGCCATTCGAGAGGTGCTCGTGGGCCCGGGAGCCCAGGTCGGCAACCCATCCGCGTTCCTCCTCCGCTCCTCCCAGTGGAGCTGGGCCAGCGTGACCAACAACTACGCCCGCATGGAGCTCGATCCCGTGGACGGCGTGATCACCACGACATGGCACGACGGAGACGATGCGGTGATCCACGAAGAGCGGCTCGTCCTCTGACGGTTGGCTCTCGTGTGAACGACATTCGAGCGCGGCCCGCGGCGCTCCAGCCGCGACCTTGAGCGGCGCCGGCGCATGGGGGAAGCTGTTGACATGGCGCGATGGCGGACATGGGTCTCGATGGCCCTCCTGACATCCGGATGCGGGTTGGTGCTGGACCTCGATCCTCCGGAGGTGGACGCCGGCGTGGGGATGGACGCGGGCCGCGGGATGGACGCGGGCAGGATGGACGCGGGAAGCGAGTGCACCGCCGCGGACGACTGCTTCGCCCTAGACCTCTGCACGGCGTTCACGTGCGAGGCGGGCCAGTGCGTCGCGGGCCCCACCTCACTCTGCGGCGATCCCTTCGATTGCACCCAGGAGCGGTGCGTCGGCAACGGGATCTGCGAGACGACCGTGCCGGACGGCCCCTGCAAGGTAGGCGTCGCCGACACGGAGTGCGCGGGGTTCCGCTGCGTCGAGGGCCAGGGGTGCGTGCTCACCGAGGTCGACCCGTGCTCAGACGAAATCTCCTGCACGCTCGACCGTTGCGCCCTCGAGGAAGGCGGGGTGTGCCGGTACGACGAAGTCGACGGGATGTGCCCGGGCGGCGAGGTGTGCGATGACGAGGACGGCTGCCTGCCGCAAGTTTGCACGTTCAACACCGACTGCGAAGGACCGTGTGGGACCGGCATCTGCGTCGATGGGGATTGCGTCATCACCCCGGCCGACGACGGGGACACCTGCGACACGGGCGAGCCCTGCAGCGAAGGAGGCGTGTGTGAAAGCGGCGTGTGTCTCGCCTCGCCCCGCGTGTGTTTTGCCGACGCAAACCCGTGCACGCTGGAGTTCTGCGCGCCGGAGATCGGCTGCGTGTCGGTCCCCAACGAGGCGGCGCTCGGGATCTCTTGCGAGGCGCCGGATTGCGCACGCGGAGAGTGCAACGACACGGGCGAGTGCATCGTGACGGGGGACACATGCGTGTCGCAGCCCGAGATGTGCATCTTCCGAGACTGCCAGCCGAGCGGATGCGAACAGCGCACCCCCTGCATCGGGCAGAATCGCGAGTGCGCGCCGACGGGAGGTCTCGATTTCTGCGGCGACTGCCTGCCCGGGTTCCGAGACTGCAACGGCGACCCGGAGGAAGGTCCGTGCAGCCCGGCGGACCTGTGCCGCGAAGACGCGATGGTGCCGCCGGTGGACGCGGGAGGAGTGTGCCCTGTTCCCACGACGGCCGGTGGCGTGTGCCCGTCGGGTACCGAGGACTGCGACATGGACGGATGCTGCGAGTGCGACTCGGCGACCAGCGCCTGCGCCCTGAACTCCGTGGGTGGGTCCGTGTGTGTCCCGAAGTGTGACGTCCTCCCGTGCTCCAACGTCTCGGACACGTGCTGTGCAGGCTTGTGCCTCCCCACGTGCCCCGTCGCTTCGTGACCTCGCCCGGCCGTGCTAGCGTCCGCGCGTGATCGGACGCCTGCGCGGATCCATCATCGACCGTCAGCTCGACGGCTCCTGCATCCTCGACGTCGGGGGGGTCGGCTATGAGGTGTTCGTCCCGCTCGGCTCGTTGGGCCGCATGGCCGACGCGCCGGAGACGGTGACCTTGTTCGTGCACACGCACGTGCGGGAAGACGCGTTCATGCTGTACGGGTTTGCCACCGCCGAGGACCGGCTCGCGTTCCGCACCCTCTTGGGCATCTCGAGCATCGGCCCAAAGAGCGCGCTCGCCATCCTCGGCGCCATGGACGCGCGCGCGCTCGCGTCCGCGATTGCCAGCCAGGACAAGACTCGCTTCAAGGGCATCCCGGGCGTGGGCAAGCGCACGACCGAGCGGCTCTTGCTCGAGCTGCGCGACAAGCTCGGCTTCGTGAACGCGAGCATGGTCAGCGCGCCGGCCGCCGCCCCGGCCCGCGTGCCCGTCGCCAGCGGGCCGCTCGGCACTGTCGCGGGCATCCTCACGTCGATGGGGTTCAAGCCCGCGCAAGCCGAGCGGGCCATCGCGCTCATCGGGGAGGACGTGAGCGACGACGACACCGTCGAAGACCTCGTGAAGTTGGCCCTCACGCACCTCGGGTAGCCGCGCATGCCGATCAAGACCACCCCCGATCCCGGCGTGTTGACGCCCGAGCTGGAAGAGGACGCCGAGGCGCGGACCGAGCAGAGCTTGCGCCCGCACCGGCTCGCCGACTTCGTGGGCCAGCCGCAGCTCGTCTCGAACCTCGAAGTCTATGTGCGCGCCGCGCGCAAACGACAGAGCGCGCTGGACCACGTGCTGCTCTTCGGGCCGCCCGGACTCGGCAAGACCACCCTCGCGTTCATCCTGGCCGAAGAGATGGGCAAGGAGATCACCGTCGCGCACGCGCCGGCCATCGAGCACAAGGGCCAGCTCGCCGCGCTGCTCACCAAGCTGGGTGAGGGCGACGTCCTGTTCATCGACGAGATCCACCGTCTCAGCAGCGTGGTCGAGGAGAACCTCTACACCGCGATGGAGGACTTCCGGATCGACATGGTCCAGGGCGAGGGCCCCATGGCGACGGCGTGGACCCTCAAGCTCTCGCCCTTCACGCTCATCGGGGCGACGACCCGAACGGGCCTGTTGACCGGTCCGATGTTGTCGCGCTTCGGCATCGACGCGCGGCTCGACTACTACGACGCGGAGTCCCTCACCTCGATCGTGCGGCGCAGCGCCTCGATCCTCGATGTCGAGGTGACCGACGACGCATGCGTGGAGATGGCGCGAAGGGCGCGCGGCACTCCTCGCATCGCCAACCGCCTGCTGCGACGCGCGCGCGACTTCGCCGAGGTCCTCTCCGACGGCACCCTCGACGCCGAGACCGCGCGCGAAGCCCTGCTCCGCCTCGAGGTCGACGACGAAGGCCTCGACGAGATGAACCGTCGGTTCCTGCGCGTCATCATCGAGACGTACAGCGGCGGGCCCGTGGGCATCGACGCGCTCGCCGCGACCCTGAGCGAGCCCCGCGACACGCTCGAAGACGTGATCGAGCCGTTCCTCCTTCAGCGCGGCTTTCTCGCCCGCACCGCGCGAGGGCGACTCGCGACGGATCGCGCCTACCAGCACCTCGGCCTCGAGCGGAAGACCTCCCAGGCCAAGTTGTTCTGACGCTACCGCTCGCAGCCGAAGCCGGGGTGGCCCATGTCATCGGAGTCTTCATGGGTGCCCCGGCCGTGTTCGGCCTCGCACGCGTCCCAATCGAGCGACGCGCAATCCGGCCTGGGCCTCCGCAGCCGAGGAACGGCCAGCACGCGCAGCGATGGACTCGAAGCGATCGATGACATGCGACCGAGAACACGGCCCCGCGGCGCGATTTCTCACCGCCCATGTTCTCGACCTATCCGGTCGGAAAACGTTAGTTGGCGTTTTCGGCCGGCTTGGAGTAGACCTGCTTCGCCATGGCGACCTACCAGCTCAGTCACCTCAGGGCGCTCGAAGCGGAAGCGATCGACATCTTCCGCGAGCTCGCTGCGGAGCGCGAACGTCCCGTCCTTCTGTTCAGCGGCGGCAAGGACTCCATCGTCCTGTTGCACCTGGCCGTGAAAGCGTTCCGGCCGGCGCGGTTCCCTTTCCCGCTGATGCACATCGACACGGGCCACAACTTCCCTGAAGCCATCGAGTTCCGTGACCGTCGGGTCGAAGAGCTGGGTGAGCGCCTGGTCGTGGCGTCGGTGCAGAAGTCGATCGACGACGGCCGGGTGACCGAAGACACGGGGCCGCGCGCGAGCCGGAACAAGCTGCAGACGGTCACGCTCCTGGACGCCATCGAGGAGCACCGCTTCGACTGCGCGATCGGCGGGGCGCGGCGAGACGAGGAGCGCGCGCGTGCCAAGGAGCGCATCTTCAGCCACCGGGACGAGTTTGGTCAGTGGGATCCGAAGAACCAGCGCCCGGAGCTGTGGTCGCTGTACAACGGCCGACTCCGGCAGGGGGAGCACTTCCGGGTGTTCCCGCTGAGCAACTGGACCGAGCTCGATGTCTGGCAGTACATCCAGGCCGAAGACATCGAGATCCCGGAGTTGTACTACGCGCGCAAGCGCAAGGTGTTCGAGCGCGACGGCATGCTCTACTCGCCGGCCGAGTTCATCGAGCATCTGCCCGGAGAGACCGTCATCGAAGAAACGGTCCGCTTCCGAACGATCGGGGACATGACCTGCACGGGCGCCGTGAAGAGCAGCGCGGCCACGCTCGAAGACATCATCGCGGAGGTCGCGGCCGCGCGCATCACCGAACGGGGCGCGACGCGCGCTGATGATCGGCTGAGCGAAGCCGCGATGGAAGACCGCAAGCGCCAGGGGTATTTCTGATGGGCGAGCTCGTCGAGACAGGCACCGCAAAGGGCATCGAGCATGGGCGCGATCTCCTGCGCTTCATCACCGCTGGCAGCGTGGACGACGGTAAGTCCACGCTCATCGGGCGGCTGCTCTACGACACGAAGACGATCTTCGAGGACCAGCTCGAGCACGTCGAAGACGTGAGCAAGCGGCGCGGCGACGCGCGGACCAACCTCGCCCTCGTCACGGACGGCCTTCGCGCCGAGCGCGAGCAGGGCATCACCATCGACGTGGCGTACCGCTACTTCTCGACACCGCGCCGCAAGTTCATCATCGCCGACGCGCCCGGCCACATTCAGTACACGCGCAACATGGTCACCGGCGCGTCGACCGCGAGCCTCGCGATCGTGCTCGTCGACGCGCGGCACGGTTTGCTCGAGCAGTCGCGCCGACACGCGTTCTTGGCCTCGCTGCTCGGCATCCCGCACATCGTGTTCGCGGTGAACAAGATGGACCTCGTCGACTACGCCGAGGAACGATTCGAGAGCATCAAGCGGGAGTTCACCGAGTGGGCCGCGCGCCTTCGCGTGCAGGACATCTCGTTCATCCCGATGAGCGCGCTGCACGGCGACAACGTCGTCGACAAGAGCGACAAGATGCCGTGGTACCGCGGCACGCCGCTGCTCTACCACCTCGAGACGATGCACATCGCCAACGACCGCAACCTCATCGACGTGCGCTTCCCGGTGCAGTGGGTCATCCGACCGCAGTCGGACACGCACCCCGACTACCGCGGCTACGCGGGCAACGTGTCGGGCGGCGTCATGAAGCCGGGCGACGAGATCCTCGCGCTCCCGAGCGGGTTCAAGACCAAGATCGCCAAGATCGAGACGTACGACGGGCCGGTGGAGGAGGCGTTCCCCCCGATGGCGGTGACCGTGCACCTCGAAGACCAGCTCGACGTCTCACGCGGCGACATGCTCTGCCGCCCGAACAACCAGCCGACTGTCTCGCAGGACCTCGACGCGATGGTCGCGTGGCTGAGTGACAAGCCGCTTCAGCGCGGCAAGACGTACGCGCTCAAGCACACGACGAACTGGGTCCGCACCAAGGTGACCGCGCTCGGGTACCTGCTCGACGTCAACACTCTGCACCGGGACGAAGAGGCGACCCAGCTCGGGCTCAACGACATCGGTCGTGTGCAGCTCCGGACGACCGCCCCGATCTTCCACGACCCGTACGAGCGCAACCGGACCACCGGCTCGTTCATCATCGTCGACGAGACGACCCACGAGACGGTCGGCGCCGGCATGCTGCTCGGCGCCCGCTAGTTAGCCACGGGACCGCCGCTTCGCGAACGAGATCCATCACGGTCAGTAGATCAACGGGCTGTCCGCTTTCAGGTCCACCAAGGCCCGAGCCCGCCGGCGGGCGCTCGGGTGACGCGGGGGGGCGGCCGATGCGGGCGGGGCCGTCGGCGACTTGCGCTGGCGCGGCGTCGAGCCTTTGGCGTGACACTGGGCGGTCGTCGCCTGAGCAGCCAACCGAGGCCCGGCAGGACGGTGACGACGCCGCTGCCCGCGCGCAGAGCGAGCGCGCTCCGGAGCAGCGTGCGCAGAAGAGCGATCCCGAACAGCGCGAACACGATCAGCGTGAGGGACACGACCGCCGGGACCCCCAACAGGAGCAACGGGCCGGCCAACATCGACACGGTCAGCGCGGCGATCGTCAGCTCCACCAGCTCGAGCGCGAGGCTCTGGCGCGCCGCGAAGCGGGCCTTGGCGTGCGTGGACGTGGCGAGGATCCAAAGTGAGAGCGGGACCGAGATCGGGTCGAGAGGGAGGTACGTGAGGGCCGAGAGCAGCCGCGGGTTTCGAGTCAGTGGAACACGCGCTCGATGCGCGGAGGCCGCGACCGAGAGCTCACACTCCATCGCTTCGGCGAGGCGCGTGGCGGCCGCGGCCATGCTGTGACCCGCGAGGTAGGGGGCGCGAACGAGCACCTCGTCGTCCATCGCCAGCCGCCAGCCCAGACCGTGCGACTCGACACGGATCGTCTCCGGGCGCGCGAGCGGCCGCGCGTCCCGCCCCGGGTGTTGGATCAGCCACTCGCCCAGGTCGATCCGTACCTCGCGACGGCGACCCTCCCGCACGGAGAGCAGCATGCGAAGCACCCCCAAGCCGCTCGGCACGAGCACCATCGCGGCGGCCATCATCAGGAGCGCCAAGCCACCCAGCGCGCTCTCGGGTGCGACCACGAGAAAGGCGAGGAGCGCCAGGGTGGCCATCGTCGGCGTGGCGACGAACACGAGGAAGAAGCCGATCGGCAGGCCGGCGGAGTGCGGCACGCCGAGCGCGAGCCGGTCGCCCTCGATGCTCAGCGCCCCCTCGGCCGTCGTGCCCATCTTCTTTAGTGTAAGGCGGGACGCCGAAGATACGAGCGTTGGATCACCAAACGACCCGGACGTGGCGGCCCTCCCCCTCGACCTCCGCGCGGCGCGCCGCGATGTCCAGCTCCAGCTGAGGGTCACCGTCACTCTCGAGTCGATCGGACGCGCGAAGCACCGCGCTCTCTCGAATCTCGCAGACGAGGTACCCCCGCGATTGCGAAGGGTTCGGGTAGAGCACCTCGCCGGCGCACATCACGCGGGCCACGCAATTGAAGGGAGGCTGGTTCACGGGCAACACCCGCACTTCACACGGCGTGTCGACGGCCGGCGCGCCCGGGCTCGCCTCCACGCGCGCCACCCACACCACCGGCGCGAAGGGAGCGACCGTCCCCCCGTCGCCCACCACGGGGAAGTCCGCTTCGCTATCCGCCCGGTGCGGGTCGTAGACGGCATCCCGCCCGGTGGGATCCGCCGCGCGCGGCGTTGCAGGCCACGCGAGGCTGGGCGCCGCCGCGTCCACCGCGCCGGTCGGCGACAGCACCTCGGGGAGCGCGCCGATGTAGGGGCCGCGCGGGATGACGTCGCTCGAGTCGGCGCGCTCTTCGGTCACGATCAGCCATGTGAGCGCCGCCGCCAGCGCGAGCAAGAGCACAACCAGACCGGGCCACCCGAGCCGTCGACGCGTCCAAGGTTGGGGCACGGCCACACGTTGCGCCATCGACGGGGGTTTGAAAACCAGCTCGGTCGGAGTGTTGAATGCCGCGGCGATGGTCTCCAGCGCGAACATTGCGCACACTTGCCGCATGCGATTGGCGGGATGGGCACTGGTGGGTCTGTGCATGTGGCTGGCGCCGGGGCGCGCAGACGCGCAGGACGAGGACAATGAGGTCGCCGCGGAGCTGCGCGCACAGGGCCAGGCCGCGCTCCGTCAGGGGCGCTTCGACGAAGCCTTGAGCGCGTTTCAGCAGGCGGCGTTCCAGAGCCGAGACCCGCGCATTTGGCTCGAGGTGGGTGACGCCGCCGACCGACTCCGCCAGAACGACGCGGCGCTCGATGCGTACCGGCGCTACCTGACCGCCGCGCCCAATGCGGACGACCGGGCGGAGGTGGCCGCTCGGGTCGCCGTGCTGCAGGCGGTGGTCGGGGCGGGTCGCGCGCGGCCGTTGCTCGGTGAAGCACAGCGGCGAGGTCTCATGCCGACGATGCCCACGGCGCCACGGGCACGCATCGGGGAAGCGGGACGGCGCTCGATCATTCCGGCCGCCGAGATCGTCGACGCGATCCGCCGCGGTCGGGCCGGGCGGCGCCTCACCGCACCCTGACTCGAAGGCGCACCTCGCCGGTCGGCGCGCTACTTGGGTGTGTTGTAGCGCTTGCGGCCCACCGGGCCCTCGGCAGCGCGCAGCTGCCGGTGCGACTTGGGCGAGCGCCTCGACGCTTCCGCGATGGTGGCGAACACCTCGTCGAAAAGCGTCATCGAAGGCGTCGCCTTGGGATAGGCGCCCCGGAACCGAGCACGCTCGACCATCGGGACCTGCTCCAGCGCCGAGCTGACCAAGATCAGCGGCGGGCAGCTCACGTCGAGCCCCCGCGCCTGCTCGGCGAACCGCGCCCCGGTCCACCCCCGGCCGAGGTGGTAGTCGATCATCCCGAGGGCGAACCGTTGTTCAGCCAGGGCCTTGAGGGCGTCTTCGGGCATGGTGAACGTCGTGACACGTCCGCCTCGCTGGCGGATGCGACGCACGCAGGAGCGCAGCCAGAGCTCGTCATCGTCGAGAACGAGGATGTGGGCACGGCTTTCGTCCGAAGCGCTCAAACCGTCCTCAACGTAGCACGGGGTGCATCCCCACACCCATTGGGAATCCCTTGGAATGGACTCCGCGACTACGGACCGGCCGCACCGCGCTGGTACCACGCGCCGATGATCGCGCGCTCCTCGTCGGTCATGTTCGTCTCGTTCCCGAGCGGCATCGCACCCGAGATCACCACCTGCGCGTTGATGCGGGCGGCGCGCTGGACGATCCCTTCGGCGCTGTCGAACATCACGCCCTGGGGGGCCTCCGTCCAGATCTCGTGGGTGGGTGTGGCGGAGTGACACCGCACGCAGTGCGCGTCGACAATCGCCTGCACCATCTCGAAGGTCACCTCGCCCTCGTACTCGTTCGACTCGGGCGCGGACACCAACGCCAGCGAGACCATCGCGGCCGCCGCGACGGGGAGGATCCAGACGTTCTTCTCGCCCTTGCCCGCGAGGTTGAACCAGTGTCGAACCCCCGCTCCGATCAGCGAGAGCGCCGCGAGCATGGCCCAGTTCCACTCGTGCCCGAACGTCATCGGGTAGTGGTTGCTCACCATGATGAAGAGCACAGGGAGCGTCAGGTAGTTGTTGTGGAGGGAGCGTTGCGCCGCGGCTTGGCCGAGCGCGGGGTCGGGATCGGTCCCGTCCTCCATCGCCTTCACGATGATCTTCTGGTTCGGGATGATCACGAAGAAGACGTTCCACGCCATGATCGTCCCGATGAGCGCGCCGACGTGGATGTATGCGGCGCGGCTGCCGAACACCTCGGTCAACCCGAACGCGAGGCCGGTCATCAGCGCGAAGCCGAGCACCGCGAACGGGGCCGGGTAGCGGCCGAGCGGCGACTTGCTCAGCAGGTGATACACGAGCCAGCCGCCGAGCAGCGTGCTGACGCCCAGGGTGATGGCCAGGTGCGGGTGAATCACGCGCACGCTGCGGTCGACCAGGAACGCGGTCGGCTCGAGGTAGTACACGACGGCCAAGAGGCAGAAGCCGGTCAGCCAGGTGAAGTACGCCTCGTACTTGAACCAGTGCAGCGTCTTGGGCAGCCGCTCAGGGGCGTTGACGTACTTCACCACACGGTAGAAGTGCCCACCGTGCACGCTCCAGAGCTCGCCGTCGACGCGCTCGGGGGTCGGACCGTCCTCGACCGGCCGAATGTTGTTGTTCAGCCAGTTGAAGTAGAAGGAGGCTCCGATCCAAGCCGCCCCGAAGATGATGTGGAGCCACCGAAGAATCAGTGAGGCCCAGTCCGCAATCTGCACGTCCATGGAGGCCGAGGAGCTTATCGTGCTCGGCCGCCCGCGTCAGATTCCGTCACTCTCCGGCGAAGAACGCGCCCAGCGCCGGCGCCATGTTGCTCGGGACATCGTCCCCCCAGGCCGACCCCGTGATCGTGCGCTCATCATGTGAGCCGCGGCCGTCCACTCCGTACCACGCGGGGATTCCGCGCACGTGAATGCCCACCTGACCGAGCGCCGCGTCGTCGATCACGTCCACGTCGGCGCCGATGAGGTAGACGCCGGAGAACGCCTGCTGCATGCGCGGGTCGTCTTCGTAGCGCGCGACCGCACGACACGGACCACACCAGTCCGCATGCGCGTACACGTACGGGGTCAGGCCCAACTCGCTTGCCCGCCTCGTGTGCTGAACGAGCTGGGCGCGGAGCGGGCGGGACGCCGTGAGCTCCACGCGGTTGTCCGGCTCGGGCTCCGGCACCGGGTCGACCGCACCCAGCCCTCGGATCCCCAGGCCATCGGCGGGGTCCGAGGGCGGAGGATCGTAAGACGGCACGTCGTACGACGGAGGATCGTACGCCTGCGGGTCGTACTCATACGGGTCGTAGCCGCCGCCGTATCCGTAGGGCTCGTAGGAGGGCTCGGGCGCAAACACCGCCCCCACCAGCGACATCACCACCAGCAGACCGATCATGCCCACGAACAAGAGCGGGTAGAACGCGCCGAGCACCATGCCGAGGATGGCCTTGCTCCCCATGGACGGGTCCGGCGGGGTCTGGCCGTGCGCGGTATAGCTGCGCGCCTCCTGCAGCTCCGCCCACCCCCTCGTGACGGCCATGAACGAGCAGACGAAGAACGGGTTGCAGGCCAGGCTCAGCGCGCCCCAGCCGAGCGCGCTGAAGTCCGACGTGAAGCCCGGGCGGTTCGCCCGCGCGTATTCGGCGTTCTCACACGATTTGCAGACCAGTCCGTCTCCGCTGTACGCGGCGGTCGTCGGGTTGATGTCCACGCCGCAGCGCGCGCAGAAGTCGGTGGCGGCAGTGGTCTCGGCGTCGAGCTGGGCGTCGGTCATCGGAGCTCCCGTCTTCACTGCATACACCCGACACACGGCGAGTGCCCCCTCGCCTACGCCCGCGTCTGGTCGGATCTTCCGGACCAACAGGCCGTTGTCGAACCTCAGCGTTGTGTCTGCGACGGCCTGCTACCCCTCGATCGGCACAAAACCGAGCAACGTCGCGGGGTACTCATCGGTCACCATCAGGAAGCCTCGGCCCGGGAGCCGGACGAGCCCTTCCCAGTTTCGGGCGTGTTCGTCGTCCACCAGCTCGAGCTGAACCGGCGGGGTCCGGGTGACTTCGACGCCGCGCTCGGTGTGGGAAAGCTCGACCAGACGCTCCACCGTGACGCATCGCGCGTGGCTCTGGCCTTCACCGTGTTCCTCGGTCAACCGGCAGCTCGCCGTCTGCCACGCCGCGCCGGGCCAGTGATAGTTGGACACCCAGAAGCGCCCGCGTCGGTCGGCCTCGGTGGCGTCCGTCAGGCGGTACTCGACACGCGGCATGCGCTCCTCACGCAGAGGGGACAGATCGTGGTCGAAGACGAGCGCCACCGGACGCGGGTTGATCTGCCCGTTGGTCTCGTAAAGCGCCCACAGCTCGTCTCCGCGGACGACGAGCGCCTCGTAGCCAATGTTCTCCAGATCGATCTGCGATCGCAGCCGTACGCGCTGCGCGGGATCGAGTCGGATCTCCCCATCGGCGACGGTGCCCGCCACCAACCAGCCCACCGTGTGCTCGGCGTCGGCGGTGGTCTCGATCGTCACAAACACACGATCGCCGGCGAACGCGATGGCTTCGAACCCATCGAAGCCGCCGATCTGCGCCTCGAGCGTGCCCGCCTCGATGGGCATGTGTCCCACTTGGATCGGGTCCGTGGTGTCACCGTCGAGAAACGTCTCGATCGCGGTCCGCGACAGGGTGAACGCGCTCAGAAGCGCGCCCTCGATCGGGAAACGCTCCGGGTACTGCGGCAGGAGCACGAGGGTCTCGCCGTTCCACGCGAGCGACGAGATCTCCGCCTGGGGGACCTCGGCCCCGCCTCTCAGCGGGATCAGCCGCACGGCCGCTTCTTGGGGCTCCGGACGTGGCCGTGGGTTGAGCGACCAGATCAGCGCTCCGAAGGTCAGCAGCGTCAGCACGCCTGCGACCATCCACTTGGAGGCCCGACTCACAGGCGGAGCCTACCAAAGAGAGCCAGCGCCCGCCCCGAGGGACGGAGGCGGGCCGAGCCCATCGAAGAACCCGATCGAGCGAAGGAAGCGTGCGACCTGCCGCAGATAGTCACCGCGGTCCAAGTGCACGAGATGGCTCCCCGGGAACCAGTGGATCTGACAGCGCTGCCAGTGGTCCCAAAGCAGGCGCGCGTGTTTGGGCGGCGCAAGACGGTCTCCTACGCCGCCGATGACAAACAAGCGCTCGGGCCCCAGCAGCGGCGGGTACGTCAGCGGGCAGCTGACCGCGAGCATGTGGCGGGTGTCCTCGACGCCGAGCCCGTGCCGACGCAGGGCCGAGCGCATCACCGTGCCGATCGGCTCCCACTCCTGGACGAGGTCGGCCACGCTGGCGACGGGCACGTTGGGGATCACGAACCGGAGACGCGGCTCGATCGACGCGAGCAGCGCCGCGGTGAATCCACCGAGGCTCACGCCCGTCACGCCCACCTCGCGGACGCCGCGACTCTCGAGGTGGTCGAGCAGGGCGCGGAAATCGAAGACGGCCTGGCCAAACGCTTCGTTGATCCGGTTGATGCCGCCCGCGAAGAAGCCGTGACCGCTGAAGGGGCTGAGCCGCGTCTGCCGAGGGCCGTGGAACGGCAGGGTGAACAGGCAGACGTCGAAGCCCATTTTGTAGAGCCACGGCATCGCGAAAAACCACTCGTTGAGCAGGTAGAGGTCCGCGCTGAACCCGTGGATGGCCATCACGGTGGGGCGGGGCCCATCGTGGTGGCGCCAGTGTCGTGCGTGCGCGATGCGGTTCTTCTTGTGGCGCAGGTAGTCGGCGCGCTCCCGAGGATTGATGGGGACATACGGGCTCTCGAACCACAGGTCCTCGCAGACGCCGTCCTTGGGCCGGAAGCGGGGGAAGCGCGCGCGCTTCGTCTTGACCGGGATGCCCTTGGGCGGGGGACGAAAGAACCGGCTCGGGTCGCCGCTCTCCGCCATCGGGCCGTAGAACGCACGGTCCTCGATGGCCGCGCCGAGCCGCTTGGGCCCGTACCCGAGCGGCATCGCGGTCGCACCGACGAGACACGCGCCGAGCGTGCGCAGCACGACGTCGCTGGCGGCGCTCGTCTGGACCTGCAAGCGGTCGCGCAAGCGCAGCGCGAAGGGCTCCGGGCGCGCATGGAACTGCGGGTCGAGGTGCTCCCACCAGTTGGCGCCCTCCGGCATCAAGACCGGGGCATCTTCACAAGCGTCGTGCGCGATGCGCGAAACAACCGAGGCGCGCTTCATTCACGCTCAGGATAGCAGTCCTCGGACGGGAGCCGAAAAAGGCGCCGAACCGCTAGCGACGGCCCTTCTTGAACTTGCTCTTGTTGAAGCCGCCCTTGCGGAACGGACGCTTCTGCGGTCGCGGAGGCGGCGCGCCGCCCTTGTTGCGCGACTCGACGAACGGGACGCTGACGCCACGAAGCTCGACCGTGCGCACGTCGGAGAGCAGGTGCTCGCCGATCTCGCGCGGCACGCGGAGGAAACACGCGCGCGCCACGATCGTGATGCGACCGATCTGGTTGATCGGCACGCCGAGCTCGTTGGTCAGGGCGCCGACCAGGTCCTTCGGACGCAGGCCGCGCTGCTTGCCCATCGGGATGAACACCTCGACCTCATCCGCGTTGGCGGGGCCACGCTGCATCGGGCGCTGCTTGCCCTTGTCTTGGCGGGCGCTGGCTCGGGCCCAGCTCGGCGGCGCGCTGTCCGCGTCGGCGCGGAGGCGGACGCCCTTGGCATCGGCCAAGCACTTCAGCGCGGAGCCGAGCAGCTCGGCGGCGCTTCGCTCGCCGGAGAGCAGACGCTCGGCGACCTCCATGTGCATGGACTCGGCCTCGACCGACAGCGCGTCGATCAGGCGCTCCCGCTGGGCCGCGTCGACGTCGGCGTCCGAGGGCGCCTCCATGCGCTCCATCTCGACCTTCAGCGAGCGCTGAAAAGAACGGATCCGCGGCACCTCGCGCGGCGTCACGAAGCTGATCGCGACGCCCTTCGCTCCCGCCCGCCCGGTCCGGCCGATGCGGTGCACGTAGCTCTCCGGGTCGTTCGGCAGGTCCATGTTCACGACGTGCGTGAGGTGCTCGACGTCGATCCCGCGGGCCGCCACGTCTGTCGCGACGACGACCTCGAGGTGCTCCGCGCGAAGCCGGGTCAGCACCAGCTCGCGGGCGCTCTGCGCGAGGTCCCCGTGAAGGGCGTCCACCTTGAGCCCACGCTTGGCGAGCCCCGCCGCGGCCTCCGCGCAGCCCGCGCGCGTCCGGCAGAACACCAGCGTGGCGCCGCGCGTCTCCGAGGCGAGCAGCCGGACGAGCGCGTCGCCCTTGTTGCGCTCGGGGACCAGCATCCAGCGCTGCTCGATGTGCCCCGTGGAGAGGGCCTGCGACTCGACCGCAACATGCACCGGGTCCTTGAGGTGCTTGTCGGCGATCTTCTTGATCGGGGGCGGCATCGTCGCGCTGAACAGCGCCACCTGGCGGGTCTCCGGCGTCGCCGCGAGCATGGTCTCGACGTCGTCGATGAAGCCCATCCGCAGCATCTCGTCCGCTTCGTCGACGACCACCATCTCGATCTCTGATAGATCGAGCCGGCCGCGGCCGATGTGGTCCAGAAGGCGGCCGGGCGTGCCGATGACGAGCGGCACGCCACGGTCGAGCGCCGCGATCTGCGGCCCGTACGAGACGCCGCCGTAGACCGTGACCATACGGAGCGGCAGGTCCTTCGCGAAGTCCCGGAGCGCTGCGGTGATCTGCAGCGCCAGCTCGCGCGTCGGGGCGAGCACCAGCGCGCGCGGCTTGCGACCGCCCTCAGCCAGACGGGACAGCATGGGCAGCCCGAACGCGGCCGTCTTGCCAGAGCCCGTCCGCGCCTGCCCGATGATGTCGCGCCCTTCCAGCAGTGGCTTCATCGCAGCCGCCTGGATGGGCGTGGGGGCCTTGAACCCGATCGCCGCCACCCGCTCGATGATGCGGGGGTCGAGGTCGAAGGAATCGAAGGTGGGGGACTCGGTGACGGTCTCGTTCTCGGGCTCGGACATGCCCCCTCATGCATCGGACGTGCCCCGAGCGCCAGCCGCCCCGGTGCGCTCTCGGGATTTCGCACCACGCGTCTCTGGCTCCCAAGAAGTACGCTTCGGGCGTGGAGATCTTCGAAGGGCAGAGCAGCATCGACTTCCATGACCTCGTGATGGAGGTCGACGGATCCGAGCACCGCGAGCGCTCGAAGGCGTCGCTGCGCCTCCGTGGGGAGTCCATCGACACGCCGCTCCAGCTCGAGAAGGCGCGCCTCGTCGACAACATCGACAAAACGGCCCCCTTCGGAGAGCTGCTCGCATCGGGGCTGGCAGAACCGTTCCTGGCCTGGGCGCCGGGGGACCACGTCAAAGCGCGGATCCACGGGGTGAAGGTGGAGGAGGGACACTCGATCGCCGTCCGAGGGAATGCGGCCTACCGAACCGAACCGGCGGACGGCTACCGGGACTCGGTCGCGCGAATCGAGGCGGTGGAGGTGCACGCACTCGCCACGGGACCGGATGCGGCCACGCAGCTGCGCGCCCTCTCCTCCGAGACGCCCGCTTCGAAGGCTCCGCCCAAGCCTGCGGCGAAACGCGAAGCCCCCGTGGCGCTGTGGCTACCGCTCGCCCTGCTCACGACGGGCGGCGCGGCCGTGGCGACGGGCATCGCCCTCGGCGCGCCGGGCGGCCCTGCGGTCCTGCTCACGGGACTCGCTGCGCTGTCGACCGCGCTCCTGCTGTGGCGGAGGAAGCGATTCCTGCCCGATCTGCGGGCGGACTCGGAAGACCTCGAAGGGACTGGACGGCGAACCGGTCTGGGTGCGTACAGCACCGCGGCGCTGGTCGCGGCGCACATCCTTCTGATCGCCGGGGGCTCGCTCGCCTTTGAGTTCGACGGCGCGCCGCTCGCGGGCATGGCGCTGCTGGTCGTGGTGCTCACGGGCGGTTGCGCGGTCTCGCTGCTTCGCGGCGGACGACGCTCGTTCGGGCGGCTCCGGCAGCTTCTGGGCGCAGCGGCGAAGCTCGAGCCGAACCAATGGGGCGCGGCGATGGGGCGGGTCAGCGAGGGCACCTACTCCCGCACGCGGCGACACAAGAAGGACAGCTCGACCTACACCGACTCCGAAGGGCATACCAAGACGACGACGTGGTGGACCTTCCGTGATTCGGTCTCGGGGGGGCGGATGCGGGTCGACCTCGACGGCGGCGGCACGCTCGAAGTCGTGCTCGGCGCGGGCGCGCTCGTGGGGTCGACCCGGGTCCTGGAGCACCAGGACCGGCTCGTCGAGACGATCGAGGTCGGCGACGCGGTCCGGGTGGTCGGGCGGCCGACGAAGGCCGAGGGCTGGCGTATGGAAGCCCGGGGCAAAGCCTCGCTGCTCGTCCTGGGCACGGCGTCGAACGATCCCGCCGGGGCCGCGCGGAAGGCACTCGCAGCGCACCTCTTTACGCTCTTCGCCCTGGCCGGGCTGGCGCTGATGGCGCTCGCGGTGGCTGCCTCGTAGGTCAGCCGGGTCCGGTGATCGCCGGGTTTGGGACCCCGTTCTCGAAGTCCTCCCAGATCCGCGGGTCGTTCCGACAGTCGTAGACGCGACAGACCAACGGCCGGTGCTCGTGCACTTCGCACGCTTTGGTCGTCGGGGAGCAGTGCGTGCAGTAGCCGTCTTCGCGGTGCAGCACCTGATAGGGCTCGGCGACGTCCCAGCGCACCTTCTGCTCCTGGAGGTCCTGCTTGCTCAGATAGAACCGAAGCTTGCAACACGCGGCGCGGCACAGATGAATGCGCTCGGCGCAGTTGATCGACGGCCCTTCGGCCGTGTACTTGTCGGTGTCGTCGGACAGCACCCGGGCGCCCTCCCAGTGGGACAGGGCCTCGCTGCGCATGGCGTCGCTTGTCTTGGTCTTGCGAGCTTCGAAATCGCGCAGGCTCAGAGTGCCGTTGGCGATGAGCAATTCGGTCAGCGCGTAGACGTGCGACGCGAGTTCCTGATGGGCCAGGATCCGCGAGCTGAGCTTCTCGTGGATGTAGATTAGGCCACGACCAAGTTCCTGTTTCGAACCGTCTTCCCTTGAGCTGCTCATGACAGCCGGCATACTAGCTGACATGTCCAATGAGAGCGATCTTCGGCCCATCATCCTGAACGACGAGCTCATGGGTGAGGAGCTCATCGTCGACCAGATCCGTGGCATCGACCGGCTGAACCAGCTGTTCGAGTATCGAATCCTCGCGCACCGGAACGATGGCGTCGGGGTGGTGCCCGACGATCTCATGCTCAAGCCGAGCTGCATCTCTCTCGTGGACCCCAACGAAGAGGAGATTCACCGCGTGTTCGGCATGTTCGTGCGCGTGCGGGACCTGACCGAACCCCTCGAAGACAACCCGCGGGTGGAGCTGACCTTCGTGCCCCGCGCCTACAGCACGACCATGCGCGAGACGCTCGACATCTTCATGGACGTGACGGTCCCGGAGATCATCGAGGCCTGCTTGCAGCGCTGTGGGCTCGAGGCGGGCGAGCACTACGACATCAGCGGACTGAAGACGGAGTACGAGACCAAGGAGTACGTGGTCCAGTACAAGGAGACGGACTTCGCGTTCATCAGCCGGCTCTGTGAGCAGTACGGCATCTTCTTCTTCTTCGACCACAACCCGGGCAAGGACGTGCTCACGTTCGGCGACGACAACTCCGCCTTCCCCGCGCTCGAGCGCACGCCGGAGATTCCGTTCCGCCCGCAGGGCCACGCCGGCGGCCACTTCATGGACCGCGTGGGCACCGTCGACATCGTCACCGTGCCGCTGCCCAGGCGCTACACGGTTCGCGACTACAACTACCGGATCCCCGGCGTCGACCTGCTCGCGAGCGCCGATGTCGACCCGGACGGCGGCTTGGGCGAAGTCGTCGAGTACGGCGCGCACTTCAAGGGCCCCAACGAAGGCCAGTGGGTCGCCGACATCCGCGCCCAGGAGCTGATCTCGACGAAGATCCGATGGCACGGCGTCGCCACCGCGCCGAGCATGCAGGCAGGGCAGCGCTTCACCCTCGCCGAGCACCCGATGGGCGACACCGACCTGGTGCTCGTCAGCGTCGAGTACTCATGGCCGCCCATCGACAGCGAGAACGGGTTCGGCACGCACTTCGAGGGCCTGATGGCCGAGACGGCCTACCGTCCGCCACGCATCACCCCCAAGCCTAAGGTCGGCACGCTCACCGGCATGGTGCAAGCCGGCGCGGACGACGGCTATGCGGAGCTCGACGACGACGGCCGGTACAAGGTGAAGTTCTACTTCGACACCGCTGAGCGCAGCCAGGCGCAGGCGAGCCGCTACGTGCGCATGATGCAGCCCCACGCGGGAGGCGGCTACGGCATGCACTTCCCGCTTCGCCCCGGCGTCGAGGTGCTGCTCACCTGCATCGACGGCGACCCCGACCGACCCATCATCTCGGGCTGCGTCCCGAACCCGGAGACGCTGAGTCCGGTCACCGCCGGAAACCGCGACCGCAACGTCATCAAGACGGGCGGTGGGAACATGATCGACATCAGCGACGAGGAAGGTCGCCAGCGGTTCAAGTTCACCACACCCACCGAAGGCACGGTCTTCCAGCTCGGCGCCGACAACGAGGCGGAGCTGGGCGCCGTCATCAAGTCGAGCGCCAACGTCACCAGTCATGCCGCGGAGACGCTCTCGAACGGCGCGGACTTCGTCAGCACACTGGGCAGCACCTTCAAGGCAGCGGCCGGTTCGAACATCAACTCCTTCGCCGGCATCCCGAGCCCGATCACCGGGTTCGAGAAGATCGAGAAGCTGATCACCTCGGCGAACAAGGCGGTCGGCTCACTGAACTCGGTCCTGGACGCCGGAGCGAACTTCGGAAAGGAGATGAAGGACTCCCACCAAGCGCAGGCCAAAGCGTCGCAGAAGAAGACCGAGGACACCGTCCTCAAGGAAGCGGCCAAGAAGTACCCGGACGACGCCCTCAAGACGATGGCGGGCACGGCACCCAACGAGATCGAGGTCACCGAGACCGAGGCCCAGTTTCGGGCGCGCATCGTGGCCGAGCACGGCAGTGCAGAGCAACAGGCCGCGGTCGCCGCGGCCACCGCGGAGGCGGGAGCTCCGCTGACCGGGCCGCTCGGTCTCGTGGGGGTCGACGGCTCCTGGGCCGACAAGTGGAAGAACAGCACCGCGAACAAGGCTCTGGACGGAACCAACGACCTTCTTGGTGGGATTTCCAAGACCATGGCCGCGGCCAAGCCGCTGTACAGCAAGATCAACAAGGCGGCTCAGAAGGCGATCGACACGGCCCAGTACGCTGCTGCGAGAGCCAACTGGCTGCAGGCGGCCAAGGACGTGGGGCGTTCCACTCCACGCAAGAGCAACGCCGTTCGACCTCCGGGCGAGCACTACAACCTGATCACTGCGACGGACTCGGTCGTTGCCAATGGAGTGCAGGCCGCCTACCTCCTCAGCCCTTGTTTCGCGCATGTCGCTTCCGGCAACCGAGCGACGATCTCAGCGAGCTCGTCCGTGGGCATGTACAGCCCTGAGACCTCCGAGATCGCGTCAAAGAAGCACTTCGTGACGACCCAGCTCAGCTACGACATGAAGAGCAAGGGCACGAGCACGATGAGCTCGGACCGCGACATGCTCTTCACGAGCAAGAAGAAGGCGGAGCTCAAAGCGGACGAGGACATCAGGATCGAAACGAAGAAGAAGATGTTCACCAAGGTGGTGGACCTCTTCGAGGTCGACGGCGGCAAGAAGGCCGACCTCAAGGCCGACGAGTGGAACTTCGAGTCCCGCAAGGGCAACGTTGCTGTGAAGGTCAAGGGAGACTGGAGCGCCGCGGTCGAAGGTGGGATCACCTGGGAGCACAACAAGAAGGGCCGTTTCTACGCCAAGGGCGACACGGTGCTCATGCGGCACAACTCGGGCGGTAACTTCACGGCGAAGAACAACCACGCCCGGATGTCCATGAAGAGCGGCGCCAGCCTCAAGGTCGAGGCGGCCAAGGCCACGCTCAACGGCAAGGGGAGCGTCACGATCAAGGGCTCGACGATCAAAGCCAACGGAAAGTGCTTGCTCGGCTGAGGCCAAGGCGGACGCACGAATGGGCGCCTGCCGACTCCTTGACGCGGTAGTCTGCGGTCGATGGCGGAAGACGAAGTTCGAGAACGGCTGACGAGCCGAGAGCAAGTACTCGCGAAGCGGGACACACGCTACCAGCTCGCCAACACCCATATCGTGGGCCTCAACCTCGACGGCCTCGACCTCAATGACTACAACCTGGGCGGCGCACTGTTCGAGAGCGTCTCACTTCGTGGAGCGCAGCTGAACGGCACTCGCAGTATCCAGCTCAAGATGGTGGGGTGCGACCTCGAGAGCGCCCAGCTGGCAGCGTCGAGGTGGAACCTCGCCGAGTTCATCGGGTGTTCGTTCCGGCAGGCGGTGCTCCCGATGTGCGAGATGAGCCAGACGAAGCTGACTCGCTGCGACTTCCTCGCAGCGAACCTTCAAGGAGCACAGCTGAGCGAGTGCATTCTCGCGGAGTGTTCCTTCGAAGCGACGAACTTCTGGCGCGCACGCGCGAGCCAGGCGCACGTGGAGGGATGCACCTTCGACAAAACGTTCTTCGACGAGGCAGCTTTCGCCGGCGTGAAGTGGCGGGGCGGCTCAGCCAAGGAGGCGGTGTTTCGCGCGGCGGACTTTGGCGACGCGATCCTCACGGACGTCGACCTGTCCGCGGCCAATCTCGACACGGCGGACTTCTCCAATGCGGTGTGGCGCGCGGTCCGCGCGGTGGGCGCGACCGCGGTCGACGCGCTGCTGAACGAGGTGGTCTTCATCGGCTGCGATCTTTCCGAGACGCAGCTTATCCGCACGAACCTCTCCAACACGGAGCTGGGCACCGACGACGAAGGGAGCGCGTCCTTCACGGCGGAAGGCGCGAACCTGTTTGCCGCGCGGCTCACCGACGCGTCGCTCCGAGGGGCGGTGCTCCGGGGGGTCAACCTGAGCATGGCGGACCTCACCGGCGCCGTGTTGGACGAGGCGAGCTTCGAGGGTGCCCAGGTCGCCAAAGCCGTGTTCGACGACAGCTCGCTCAAGCGTGCACGCTTCGACGGGGCGCTGATCGACCGCGCGAGCTTCATCGACACGGACTGCACCTCGACGCGCTTCGGGAACGCGGTGTTGCAGGGAGTGGACCTGTCGCAGGCCGTCTTGGAGAACGCCGAGTTGGGCGACGTGACGGTCTTGGAAGCGCCGGTCGAAGCGGACGCGTAGGGCAGCCTCAGACGTGGACGAGCACGTCCATCTGAGACGGGACGGCGTGAACGCCGCCCGCAGGCAGGTTGTCGCCGTTGTGTCCCGTAGGGGTGAGGTGGGGGACCATCTTCTTGCCTTGGGCCTTCACCTTGGTGCTGCCCTTGAGGAACTTCTGCTTGCTGCCGGACATGGGTTTGATCAGGCCCTTGAGCGTCCCGGCTTCATCCCCGTTGCTCGAGCTCGGCTTGGAAGACTCCACGACCGAGTCCTTCTTCTTGATCTTGACCTTCGCCTTCGTGCCGCCGGAGTTCCGGACCTGCGCGATGTTGGGATAGGGGATCGGCACGAACGGCGCGGGGGGCGCCGGCGTCTTGCATACGTCGGGGAAGCCCATGCTCATCCCGCCGCCCTTGCTCGCTCCTGGGAACCAAACCATCGCCGTTCTCCTCAGCCCCGCGCTCAACCCAAAAGAAGAAACCCAGAAGGACTCAACCCAAAAGAAGCAACCCAGAAGGACTCAACCCAGAAGGACTTGGCGACCGTCGATCGCCGTGTCTTGCTTCGAGCGAATGGTCGTGCGCTTCGCAAAGAGCTTCGCGGAGCCCTTGACGATCGTACGAAGCCGCCCGGACTTCGTGGTGAGCGTGCCTTCTACCTGGCGAAGGACCTCGCCCGCCCGCTCTCGGATCCGGTGCACCCGGAGGTCCCATCGGTCCGCCGAGATGCCGACCTCCGTGGCGACGGTCATGACCTTGCGCGCGCGCTGTTCGATGGAGTCCGCCTCGATGTCCACGCTCTCGGCGCGGAGGCGGAGCGTGCCCTCGGGGGCCTCGAGCAGGAGATCACCGGCCCCGCTTCCCAACCTCGTCTCGCCGGCCTCGGGGTCGTGCCGAAGCACGACCTCCCCGTCCGACGACCGGAGCACGACGGCGCCGTCCTCGAACCCCACGGACACGCCCGCCGTGGAGGCCACGACCCCGATCACGAAGGTGCTGCTCGCGGTCCGGGTGAGGATCACGCGGTCACCGACGCAGGGGCGATAGCCGACGACGGCGATCCGCACGCCTTCGAGCGCGCCTTCATCGACGGATCGAACGGTGACACGCTCGCCTTCGGCGATGTCGGTCACGACCGCCTCGAGGGAGGTGGACTGAAGAGGCGCGGCGATCGCTTCGGTGGAACCCATCAGAGGCGATGATACTCCCTCCGCGGGGGCTGCGCACCCAGCTCCCGCGGAACGGGGTCAGTTCCCCGTGCTGAAGTCCTCGGCCCGGGCTCGCTCCTCGTCGGTCTCACTCGCATAGTCGAAGCGCGCGCCGGTGGTGTGGGCGCCCGTGAGATCGGCCCGGTGCATCTCCGCCATGTGGAAGTCCGCGTCCACCACGATGGCCTGCCGGAGATCGGCGTTGCTCACGTCGCTGTGCCGCAGGTTCGCGCGCATCAGGTTCGCGCCGCGAAGCTTGGCACCTTGCAGCTGGGCCCGTAGCAGGACCGCGTCCTCCAGCTTTGATTCCGTGAGAATCGTCTCCATGAGGTGCGCATCGGTAAGGTCGGCACGAGTAAAGTCGCACCGACGCATCATCGCCTGCGGCGCGTCCAGCCCTTCCGCCTTGACGCCCAACAGCAGCGCGCCCGACAAGTCCGCCTCGGTGAAGCGGGTTTGCACGAGGGAGCATTTCGAGAAGTCCGCTCCCGCCAGCCTCGCCTTGCTGAAACTGGAATCGTCCAGCGTGCACCCCTCGAAGCGGACGCCCTGCCCGTTCGACTCATCGATGAGGCACCGCACGAGCCGCGCGCCCACCCACTGGCACTCGCGCAGGTCGGCCCCCGTGAAGTCGGCCCCGACGATCGTGGCGTCCCGGAAGTCGGCCCCGCCGATCTCCGCCGTGTAGAGCATGGTGGAGTCGTCGATCTCGACACCGCGAAGCGAGGCTCCCGTGAGCACCACCTCTTCCATCGAAGCCCCTGAGAGCTGGCACCCCGCGAGCGTCGCGCGGCTCAGATCGGCGCCCGTGAGGTCGGCGTCCCGCAGGTCCCAGTCGATCCGAAGGTCACTCAGGTCCGCGCCGGCGAGGTCGGCCCCACGCAGGCTCAGGCCCGGGATCGGGATGCGCGAGAAGTTCACGTGCCCGAGCGCCACCCCGTCGAGCGAGCAGCCCTTGAGGATGAGTACCTCTGCGGGCACGCCGTCGAGCACCGCGTGGTCGAACACCGCGCCGTCAACCACCGCGCCGCCCATTCGTGCGTCCGACAGGTCTGCGCCACTGAAATCAGCGCCGCTGACGTTCGCGTCTTCGAGGTTCGCCTGCACGAGCCCGGTGCCTTTGAGCGAAGCGCCGGTCAAATCGGCACCCGCGAGGTTGGCGCCGGAGAGCTGCCAGCCGTCGAGCGTGTGCCCCGCGAAGGTCGCGCCCCTCAGATCGGCGCTCGCAAGGCCGACCTCGACGAGCTCGATCTTCGTCAAGTCCCAGCCTGCAACCCCGGCCGCGGCCAGGTTGGTTCGCGTGATCGAGGAGGGGGGCGAGGCGGCGTTGAAATCGCACTCCACAAAGCTCGACTCGTCGATCACCACGCCACCGAGGCGCGCGCGGGCGAACGTCGACCCATCGAAGACCGAGCTGGAGAAGGCCGCGCCGTCGAGATGGGCGCCTTGCAGGTCCGCCGAGTGCGCGCGCACGTCCTGCCATCGCGATGCGGGCGCCTGCAGCTCGTTCAGCGTCGCCTGGTGAAGCTCCGCGCCGGTGACGCTCGCTCCGTCGAAGCGTGCGGCCCGCAGATCGACGCGGGTGCAGTCGGCCCGGGCAAACGACGCCTTCGAGAAGTCCGCGCCCGCAAGCACCGCATCGGCGAGCGACACCTCGCGCCACACCGTTCGCAGAAAGGCCGTCGAGCCGGACATCACGGCCCCGCTCAGGTCGACGCTCGAGAACGTCGCGTCCTCGAAGGAGCACGCCTCGGCGCGCAGTCCGGACGCCACCACGTTCGTGACTGTCGCGCCATCGAGGCCCACTCGAGCCAGCACCACGTCGTCGAACCCACAGCCCTCGAGGCGTGCGCTCCCGAGCTCGCAGTCCACGAAGCGGGCCGAGCCAGCCTCGACGCGCGCCCAGTGCACGTTCGGCGCGGTCATCTGCTCGAAGCGCGCTCCGCTGAGATCGACGTCGTCGAGGATCAGGCCCGGCCCGGTGCACTGGCTGAACTGGGCTCGCTCGAGGCCACTCGCCTGGACGAGGGCCGCGTCGAGCGCGCAGTCACGGAAGCTGGCCTCGGCGAGAGACGTGTTCCGAAAGAGGGTGCGCGACAGGTCGCAGGCATGGAAGACCGCGCCGGAGAGCTGGCATCCGAGCAACGCGCCCGTCGAGAAGCGCGAACGCGTGATGCGGGCATCGATCAGCTTCACCCCCTCCAGCCCCGCCCCGCGGAGGTCACAGCCGACGAGGACCAGCCCTTGGATGATCCTCCCGTCCCCAAGGTCGGCGTCCCGAAGATCGACGTCAAGGACCTCGCAGCCATCGAGGGTCCTGGCGGCGTAGCGTTCTAGGAACTCTTCGCGCGTCCGGATGGGTTCGTCGGAGGCCATCGGTCACGAAGCTAGCCCGGCGCGGGCGAGAACGGAATGGGAGATTGCCGCGTGGCTGCACCGGGGCCAGGGACAAGAGCGATCGCGGCGTACGTTCGGGGGCTGATAGAGTCGGGCACCCATGCTTCCCATTCCCTGGCGAGAGCCCGACACGGTACCGCTGATCAACACGACGCCGTTTCATGCGTTCCCCATCTCGTGGCAGCTCCGGCCTCCGCAGGACGCGACGATCATGGTGGTCAAGGCCACGTTCGACTTGGTGCAGGGCGGCGCCGCCGTGCCTGCGGAGGAGCAGATCTTGCCTACGGGCGAGGAGCCCTTCGACGACGCGCTGAGCCCGGAGTGCCTGCGCTACCCCGGCGATACGGCCTTGTTCAAGCCGCGCGCCGACGTGTTCCTCGTGGGGCGGGCGTTCCCGAGGACCGACGGGAGACCGGTGACGCTCGTCCGGTTCGCGGTCGGCTCGGCCGTGGAGGCGTCGGTCGCGGTGCTCGGGGATCGACAGTGGGTACGGGGCGTGCCCAGCGCCCAGTCGACGTTCGAGTCCATGCCGCTTCGTCCGGACTTGGCCTTCGGAGGCGCGGAGTTCGAGGGCAACCCGGTCGGGCGCGGACACGGGTCGATCGAAGGGGGTCGGCTGCCCAACCTCGAGCATCCGGAGCGGTTGCTCCGCCATATGAGCGACACCCCACCTCCGGTGTTCACCACTCCGATCCCCGCATCCTGGAAGCCTCGGGCTCGGTACCGAGGGACCTACGGGGCGGCGTGGCTCGAGCGCGCTCCGTACTTCCCGGAGGACTTCGACTGGCGGTTCTTCAACGCAGCGCCGGAGACCCTGCAGGCGCCTTACCTTCGGGGGGACGAACCGTATTGGATTCAGGGCATGGACCCGACAGGGAAGCTGCTCGAAGGCACGCTGCCGGGCGTCGCTCCGCGTGTGTTCGCCCTGCCCGCGGAACGGCCGAACGTGCTTCACGAGCTGCCCATGAACCTGGACACCGTGTTCTTCGACGCCGAAGCGAAGCAAGTCGTGCTCGTCTGGCGGGGCGCGATCGACACCTCCGACCAGTTCGGCTCCGACCTCGGGGCGTTCTTCGTCCGGGCCGACCCGATCGCCCAGCCCGCCGGCCCTCAGGCGGTGCAGCAGGCCTACGTGGAGGCCTATCGCAAGAAGTACGAAGAGGACGAGGACGAGGAAGACGAGGTCGAGGAGGTCCCGGAGCCGCGGGCCCCCGACCGCCCGCCGCCGGTCGGCCTGACGCCCGAGATGGCTCGAAAGCTCGGGCTGCCGCCGAGCGCGGCGACGGTGCACGTGGATGACGAAGAAGCGGCGGAACCACCCCCTCCGCCACCGCCCGAACCCGCGCTCGCGCGGCCGGAGGTGGAGGCCCTGCTCCGCTCAGGGGAGCCGATCGATGACGTCGACCTCTCGGGCTGCGACCTGAGCCAAATCGACCTTCGGGGGCGCAGCCTCACCCGATGCGTGATGTCCGGGGTCGACCTCACCGGGGCACAGGTCGCGGGAATGGTGCTGAGCGGGTCGATCCTGACCGAGGCCAAGGCCCAGGGCGTCGACTTCGCCGGCGCTCAGCTTCAGCAAGTCGACCTGGGACAAGCGGTGCTCACCGACGCGAACTTCGAGGGCGCCAACCTGGAGGAGGCCGACCTGTCCGGCGCGTCCTGCGAGCGCTGTAACTTCACCTCCGCCAACCTGGCACGCGTCGTGGCGACCGAAGCCGACTTCAGCGGGGCGCGCTTCGACGGGGCGAACGCCGACGAGGCCGACCTGACCGGGGCGCGCCTGCTCGGAGCCTCTCTCAGTGGCCTCGAAGCGTGCGACCTTCGCCTCTACGACGTCGACGGAGTCGGACTGATCGCGGACGACGCGAAGCTCCCCCGGCTCCGCGCCGACAATGCGAGCTTCTCCAGCGCTTCGTTTCAGCGCGTTGAGGCGCCCGACTCGAGCATTCGGCAGGCCGATCTGTCCCGTGCGGACTTCCGAAAGTCGACGCTCGACGAGTCGGTCTTCGAGGACTCGAACTTGGAGGGCGCCTTCTTCAGCCAGGTCGAGGCAAAAGAGTGCCGTTGGCCCCGGGTCAACGCCGCCGGTGCCAGCTTCCTCAAGGCCAACCTTCAGGAGGGGTACTTCGAGGCGGCGACGTTCGAAGGCGCCGACCTGCGGGGCGCGAACCTCTACAACGCGGACACGTTCCGCTCGAGCTTTCTCGGCGCCGACCTCCGCGGCGCGATCGTCGGCAACTCCGGGCTGGAATAGTACCTCGGTCCTGTCACGGCACGTGCGGTCGTCGGGCGCGCAGCGAGAACGAAAGCGGCAGCGAGAGCGCGCCTTCCGGCTGACGCCAGAGGCCGTCGTCCCCCTTGACCAACGTCGGGTAGATCGCGGAGCACGTGCCGTCGTGCTCGTTCAGCGCGTCGATCACGAGGCCCGCCTCGAGCAGCACCGTGACGACCATGCCCAGCTCGTAGATCCAGCTGTAGCGACGCCGCGGTCCGATCTCGGCGTTGGGCTCCGCGTAGGTCCCCGCCCCGTCTTCGACGATGGGGTCTGCCTCGTAGAAGTAGCCGTAACGGCGCTCCAGGTCCACGCCCTCGAACAGCCACGCGGTGGGGTGCGTCTCGACGATGTAGAACGAGCCGCCCGGACGCAGGAGCGCCGCCACCGCCTGTCCCCAGGCGCGGAGATCGGGCAACCATCCGAGTACCCCCCAGCTCGTGAACACCAGGTCGAAGGTTTCTCCGCCGAGCGCCTCGTGGGCCCGGGTGACCTCGCTCTCGACGAAACAGGCGTCGAGCCCGGCCTGCTTCGCGAGTTCCTGTGCGCAGCGAACGGCGACCGGGCTGAAGTCGACCCCAGTCACACGGGCACCCCGACGCGCCCAACTCAGCGTGTCGAGCCCAAAATGACACTGGAGGTGCACCATCGATCGCCCCGCCACCTCGTCGGCCAGTGCGTCTCGCTCGTACGGGAGCAGCGCGCATCGGCCGTCGAGAAAGCCGTCGACGTCGTAGAATCGAGAGGCGGCGTGCACAGGCACGAGCGCGTCCCAGCGGGTCCGGTTGGCCTCGAGGTGGGGGTCCATGACGAGACTGTACGACCGAACTCTACCGCCGAACGCGCGAACGCCCCGAGACCGAAGTCCCGAGGCGCGGCTTTGGAAGAGAAAAGCGAGTCAGTTGACGGTGTAGGCCACGTCGGCCTCGATCGTCTGGGTGCCCCACTCGGTGTCCCAGGAGGCGACGATGTGCGCGATGCGCTCGGCGTCGGTCGCGCCGGGCAAGATCTGCACGGTGACCTCGTCGGTCGAAGCGTCGAAGTCGAAGTTGCCGGGCGTGTCGCCGGTGCAGCCGAGCATCGAGACGTCTTCGATGACGTCGCCGACCTGCGCCGAGAAGAGGTTCGTCTCGTAACTCGAGAGGCGGAACATCACCCACTGGCCGTAGTCGGTGGTCTCGAACTCCATGGAACTCATGAAGCCGTCGGTGAAGCCCGTGCCGGACGCCGCGGGGATGGAGTAGCTGCCCTGGTCGCCAAGGTCGGACTCGACGCTGTTCCAGCTGAGCGGGCGGGTGGCGCCAGTGCTGCGCTCGCCCGCCACGGTGCCTGCGTTCAGGTCGATGAGGATGGTGCCCGTCACCTGGCGCGAGGCGATTCCGTCTTCGAAGGTCGCCGTCCAGTCCACCTGGCGCGTGTCCGGCGCGGCGCCCTGGGACACCTGCACCTCGACATCCGAGGCGTAGCCGTCGTAGTCGAACTCGTAGGGCGCGTCGCCCGTGCAGCCCATCAGCTCCACGCCGCTGTCGACCGAGCTGAAGAACTGGGCCTCCTCGTACTCGGGCGCGTAGAGGTCCGCGGGGATCTCCATGCGAAAGAGCATCCAGGTGCCTTCGTCGATCGTCTCGAGCTCCAGCGTCGTCCCGTAGCCGCCGTAGGCGATGCCTTCGGTGGCGGCAACGTCGAGTTCGTGACCCCCGAGCTGCCCGTCGAGGGAGGAGAAGGTGACGTTGCGGGCGCTCGGGTCGGTGTAGTCGAACCCGATGTCGTCGTCGCCGTAGTCGCCGGTCCAGTACGACCCCGAGAACATGCAGCCGGGCATCATCATGAGCGCCAGCGCGGCAAAAAGAGTGTTGATCTTGTTGTGCATGGGTTCCCCTCGTCTCCCTCTCGGGCTCCTATGAGCAGGATGTGTGCCGAACACGATCCCCCCGGAACGGGTCGTCATGACGTCGCAGGTGAGAAGAACACGCCACACCTCTGACAGAGGGGTGTGCACATATGGCCCGGTCTGGCACTTGGTTTCCGGTGCTTGCGCATTCTCCCCGGCGTCGTCGACCATCCGACGCGTGGCGGACGAGCCCAGCGAGACGACCCCCGAGAACCCGACACGCAACCGCCTGCGCGTGGCGCTGCGCATCCTCGTGCTTGCAGCGATCGCCGCCGCGCTCGGTGCGGTCATCCTGCAGATCGACCTGACCCCCAACCTCTCGCATGTCCGGATCGCGGTGCTCTCCGGAGCGGAGGATGGCGCCTACCACGCCACCGTGGATGCGTTGGCGGCCCGTGCCGAGGAGGAGCGCGGAGAGGTCCGCAGCCTGACGAGCGCCGGCTCGATCGAGAACCTGAGCCGCCTGCTGGAGGACGGCTGCGAGGCGGACTTCGGGCTCGTGCAGGATGGACTCGACTGGCGGGACGGCGGCGAGGCGGCCTACCAAGAGCTCGAGCTGACCGCGCGCCTGCCCCGCTCCGAGATGCTCTTGATGCTCAGTCGGGACGCGGCTGCGTTCGAGGACTTCGCCGACCTGCGGGGGCTTCGGGTCGGGGTCGGCCCGGAGGGGAGCGGGACCGCCGCGGTCATGGCGCGCCTGCTCGCGTTGCCGGGATTCTCCGGGCTCGACATCACGCCGGAGCACGGGGCGGTCTCGGCGCAGGTGCGCGCGGTGCGCGCCGGACAGCTCGACGTCGCCACGATGGTGGTGTTCCCCGACGCGCCGGTCGTCACGCGGGCCGTGACGCAACAGGGCCTTCAGGTCGTCGGGTTTCGCAGCGTGCGCGCGGTCGCCGCCCACCTCGAGGGCGCGCGCGCCGGCGTGCTTCCGGCGGGCCACTTCGACGTCGTCCGCGGATTGCCGGAAGCCGACGTGCCGGTGTTGACGCTCGACACCTTGCTCGTGGCCGGGCCCTGCGCGCGGCGCTCCGAGACGAACGCCGTCCTGCAGCTCTTGGCGCACGAGCTGCCCGGCTTCGTCGCCCACAACCGGGAGGTCCCGCCGCCCGCGCACGTGACGCAGAGCGAGGCCGCGCGTGAGTTCTTCGACAACCACGGGCCCCCGCTCATCGACCAGTACCTGCCGTGGGTCGTCGACATCGTGCCGCTCAGCAACGTGATGACGCTGATCATGGCCATCAGCGTGCTCTTCAACGTGATGAGCTTCCTGAACCGGTTTCGGCTGTGGAGGCTGGACTCCCGGCGCCACAAGGTCGAGGACGAGCTCCGGGCGCTGTTCGGTGGCTCGATCACGCGCAAGGAGATCACCACGCTGGACCCGACGAAGGTCCTCTGCGAACCCGAGCAACGCAGACGCCTGGAGGAGGTCGTCCAGCGGCTCCAGAAGCTGCTGCGCCTGTGCCGCCGATACGCCACCAGCGTGCTCGTGCCGATGGGCCAAGAGATGGTCTACCGGTATCAGGAGAACCTCATCTTGGAGCTGATCGCCATCCTCCGGCGCTTCCAGCGACGGCAGGCCGCGGCCGACCAGGGCGAAGACTGGGACGAGCTGTAAACCCGTCGCCGAGCGACAACCGCGAAGATCGGATCGAGCGTCGTCGAACGACGACATTCAGGCCATTGTCGTCGAACGACGACACCGATAGGCTGAGTGGGTGTCTCCAGTCACATCGGCCGAGGACTTCGGCGCGCTCGTCCGGGAGCGGCGTCGGGAGCAGGGCCTCTCCCAGGCGCAGGTCGCGAAGAAGGTCGGCGTCAGTCGCCAGTGGATCGTGGAGGTCGAAGGCGGAAAGCAGCGCGCGGAGGTGGGGCTGCTGCTGCGTTTGCTGAACGCGCTCGATCTCGTCATGCGGGTCGAAGCACGCCCCGACGACCCGCTCTTCGACCTCGTCCATGCGCCGCGAGGCCCCCGTGAGTGACGCCGAGGTGCTGCTCGCGGTGCATGAGGGAGCCGTCGCCGCGCGCATCGAACGCACGGGAGAACGCCTCACGCTCCGATACGAACCCGACTGGCGCAGCCGCGGACCGTTTCCCTTGTCGCTCTCCCTGCCGCTCGCCTCAAGGGAGCACGACAGCGCGCGCGTGCACGCGTTCTTGTCCAACCTCCTCCCCGACAACGCGGCGGTGCTCGAGTCGTGGGGAAAGCGCTTTCGCGTCTCGTCCCGGAGCCCCTTCAAGCTGCTCACCCACGTGGGGCAAGACTGCGCGGGGGCCTTTGCGTTTCTTCCGCCTGAGGCGTTGGAGGCGCACCGAAGCCAGCCAGGGAAGGTGCGTTGGCTCGATGAAGCCGAGATCGAAGACCGGCTCGCCACCCTCCGGACGGACGCGGGCAGCTGGCGGCGCGACGACGACGAAGGTCAGTTCAGTCTGGCCGGGGCGCAAGCCAAGATCGCGCTCCTCGCACAGGACGGACGCTGGGGCATCCCTTCGGGGCGCACGCCGACCACCCACATCCTCAAGCCCGCCATCCCCGGCTTCGACGGGCACGTGGAGAACGAGCACTTCTGCCTCGTGCTCGCGCGGGAGCTGGGCCTCTCGACCGCACGATCCGAGGTGGGCCGCTTCGGCGCCGAGTCCGCCATCGTGGTCGAGCGATACGACCGCGCCGTCGACGTGACGCACGGACAGCCGCCCCGGGTGGTGCGCCTGCATCAGGAAGACCTCTGCCAGGCCCTCGGAGTCCGCCCCGAACGCAAGTACCAGAACGACGGGGGCCCGATCGTTCCTGAGATCGCCGCGCTGCTCCGCGCCCGATCGCGAGACGCCAGCGGTGACCTCGAGCGCTTCCGCGACGCGCTGCTCTTTCAGTGGCTCATCGCCGGCACCGACGCGCACGCAAAGAACTACTCGCTCGTGCACGGCGCGGGAGGCCGCGTGCAGCTCGCGCCGCTCTACGATGTTGCCAGCGCACTGCCCTATCCGCACCTCAACGCACCGAAGCGGAAGCTGGCGATGAAGATGGGTCGCACTTACCGACTGCGTGACATCGGGCGGGCCGAGATCGAACAGATGGCCGCCGACCTGGGCCTCGATCGCCGTGTGACGGTCGATCGGGCGGGCGAGTTGGCCGCGCACCTGCCCGCCGCGGCCCGGTCGGTGCAAGTGAGACGCGTCGCCGGCACGCAGAACCCGTTTGTCGAGGCCCTGCGAGCGAAGCTCGAGGCGCGCGCAGCCCAGTGCGCGTCGCGGCTGGACGGCCCCGGCGCGACCGCCTGATAGGCTGCCGTCATGTCGCGTTGCCGCATCGCCCCGTGTGTCCTTGCGCTGTTGCTCGCCTACGGCTGCGACGGTGACGAGCTCCCTGACGCTGGAATCGACGCCGACGTCGTCGACGCAGGATCGTCCGACGCGGGAGCAGACGGTTCGGTCGCTCCGATGGACGCTGGCGGCACAGACGCGGGCGCCACGGATGCCGGCGCCGCAGACGCGGGGGCAGATGGCGGGATGCCACCGATCGGATGCGTGGTGACCGCGTCCCCGGGCAGCGGCGCCACCTACTACGTCTCTCCCACGGGCAGCGCCTCGAACAGCGGCACGAGCGCAGACGCGCCGTTCAGTCTGGAGCACGCCTTCAACGTCGCCGCGGCCGGCGACACGGTGCACGTGCTGGCCGGCGAGTACGGCCCGATCCACCCCGTGACGGCGAACTCCGGCACGGTCGACGAGCCGATCCGCTTCCTCGGCTACCGCGTCACGCCGGGCGACATCGAGAGCGCGGGCGGCCCGACCTACCGGTACGGCGACAGCTGGGACGCGGACGCCATGCCGACGCTGACGGGCACCTGGGTCGATCAGGAGGGCGAGGGCACGGGCATCCACGTGCGCGGCGACTTCATCCAGCTCGAGAACTTCCAGGTGCGGCACTACGAGCGCGGCATCGTGCTCAACGGCAACCGCAGCTGCGCGCGCAACGTCGCCGCGCTCGAGACCGGCGACTACAACCCGCTGCATACCTACCCCGACCCGGAGCCCAACGCCTTCCTGAACTACAACGGAAACGGCATCGTCGTGGAGGGCGAGGATCACGAACTGCGCGACGCCATCGTCGTCGACAGCGGCGCCCAGGGCATCACGCTGAGTCGCTGCGACGGGTGCATCGTCGACCACGCCGAGGTGCATGCGGTGCGCACCGAGAACCCGACCGACTACTACTTCCTCATCGGTACGGAATCCTCGAACACCCGCTCGACGAACATCACCGTGCACCGGCACGGCGCACTTCGGCACGGCGGCCACGGGATCTGCTTCAAGGGCACCGGCGCCATCGAGAACAACGTCGTCGACGGGTTTTCGATCCGCAACACCAAGCTCGAGCTGCAGTTCCCCGGCGTGGCAAACAACACGGTGCGAAACGGCGAGATCATCATCGAAAGCGAAGGCGAGTACCTCAACGACTCCATCGGCATCGCGCTCGCCAACGGCGCACACGAGAACCGCTTCGAGAACATCTACAGCCGCGGCGGCGGCGTATACTTCCGCGACTGGAACGACGGCCTCGCCGGCGACGTCGACGATTCGAGCGACGGCAACGTGTTCGTGAACCTCGTCGTCGACAGCGCGCGGTTCTCGGTCTCGTTCCACCCGTTCGGCAACGGCAACTTCGCGTCCAGCGCCGATGACAACACCTTCCTCCACTGCACCTTCTATGGCGGGGTGTGGCTCTTCGAGAACAGCCGCGCAAACTCGAACACGCGCTTCATCAACTGCGCGTTCGACTCGATGGAGCGCTGGACGATCGAGCGCGCAGGAAGCCCCGGCTACCCGCTCGACGTCTCCTTCGACCACTGCAACTTCGCCGACGTCGGCTTCGACCTGCCGAGCGGTGAGAACCTCACCGAACACCCGTCGGGGTTCGTCGCCCCGATGAGCCACGACTTCGCGTTGAGCGACGCGAGCGCGCTGATCGATCAGGGCACCGACACGGACGTCGAAGAGGGCTTCGACGGCGCGACGCGTCCGGCCGGCGCGGGACCGGACATCGGGGCGTTCGAGCACACCCCATAGATGGCCGAGGCGGAATTCGTGATGCGGATCGACGAGCGCGACCGGGTCCCGCTGTGATGCGGCGTGACGAGTCGATGCGGTGTATCGGCGAGGAGGGACGCGCCGCAGCGGGGCCCGCTTCCGCCGGCGAGGCGCGTTGCGACCTCCGCTGAGGACATCTAGGAAGCGCGCATGACCGACTCCCTCGAAGAGTGGCGAGAGCTGGACGCGCTCGCGTCCGACGAAGCGCGCGAGCAAGCCGTGGAGAAGCGGCACGCCAAGGGCTTTCGCACCGCGCGCGAGAACCTCGCGGACCTCGTCGACGCGGGTTCGTTCCTCGAGTATGGGCGCGCCGCCGTCGCCGCCCAGCGCGAACGCCGCACGCTCGACGACCTCCGGCAGAGCACCGCGGCCGACGGAGTGATCACCGGCACCGCGACGATCAACGCAGACGCGTTTGGCCAGGAGGCTGCGGCCGCCGCCGTCATCCTCAACGACTACACCGTGCTCGCCGGAACGCAGGGCTTCTTCCACCACGCGAAGATCGACCGGCTGCTCAACGTCGCGCGGGAGCGGCGTTTGCCCGTCGTGATGTACGCCGAGGGCGGGGGCGGCCGGCCGGGCGACGTCGACGTGAAGGTCGTGAACGCGGGCCTGACCGTGCCAACCTTCGCTCTGTGGGCCGGCCTCAGCGGGACCGTCCCGCGCATCGCGGTGGCCAACGGCTACTGCTTCGCCGGCAACGCGGCGCTGCTCGGTTCGGCGGACCTCACGATCGCGACGCGACGCTCGTGGATCGGGATGGCCGGTCCCGCGATGATCGAAGGTGGCGGCCTCGGGAGCTACCGACCGGACGAGATCGGGCCGGCCGAGACCCTCGCGGCCAACGGCGTGGTGGACGTGCTCGTGGAGGACGAGGCCGAGGCGACCGCCATCGCCAAGCGGCTACTCGGCTACCTCCAGGGCCGTGTCGAGACGTGGACAGCAGCCGACCAGGCGCCCCTTCGCGACGCGCTGCCCGAGGACAGACGGTACAGCTACCGTGTCCGCCCGATCCTCGAGCGCCTCGTCGACGAGGGCTCCTTCCTGGAGCTGCGGCGCGCGTTTGGCGGCTCTCTCGTGACCGGATTCGCGCGTATCGAGGGACGACCGCTCGGCGTCATCGCGAACGACACGCGGGTGCTCGGCGGCGCCCTCAGCGCGGAGGCGTCGGACAAGGCGACGCGGTTCCTCGGGCTGCTCGACGCCTTTGGGCTGCCGCTCCTTTCGCTCTGCGACACGCCCGGATTCATGGTCGGACCCGCCAGCGAGGCGCAGGCCGCAGCACGACGGATGGGCCAGCTGTTCGTGGCCGGCGCTCAGTTTCGCAACCCCTTCGTCTGTGTGTTCATGCGCAAGGGCTACGGCCTCGGCGCCATGGCCATGGCCGGCGGCAGCCTGCACCGGCCGGACTACACGGTGGCCTGGCCGCAAGGGGAGTTCGGCGCGATGGGCCTCGAAGGCGCTGTCCGGCTCGGCTTCGCCAAGGAGCTCCAAGCGGCCGAGAGCGAACAAGCGCGGGTCGACCTGTTCGAGCGGCTCGTGCGTGAGGCCTACGAGCGGGGCAAGGCCAGCGAAGTCGCGGCGTACCTGGAGATCGACCTCGTGATCGATCCGGCTCAGACGCGGTCCACGGTGAGCGCTGCGTTGGCGAGGCTGCGCCGCCGGAACTGAGGGCGATGAACCTCCGCCCTACGCCATCGCGCGGTTCTTCAATCTACGAACGAATGCGCCTGCCGCCAGGGCGACGAAGCCGGCCCACGAGAGAGGGCGCCGTGGCGGTTTGCGACGGCACACCCCGGCGGGATCCGGTGGCGGGGGCACCCCGGCGAAGCACGACGTCGGAATCTCCGCCGGCGCTCTTCCGACGCCAACTCACGAATGTCAGTGCAGGGGACTGGCCATCCCGCGTTGTCCACCGATGTCCCGACGGTGCCCGCGCGGGAGCGCCGCAGCGCCGACCAGAGGCTTCTTGCTTCGGAGAGGGATCGCCGGCCCGGGATGTCCAGCGTCACGACGACGAAGGGAGACGCGACCCGCTCCGCGACAGCGGTGAGATGGGCAGTCGTTGCGCGACGGTCCATGACCACACCCACGGGCTGAGAACTTGTGTCCGGTACCCAAATCTCGCCGTGCGAAAGCACGCGGCGGGAGCCGTGCTCTACCGCGATGAGCGGCCCGTCGAGGGGGGCCACGAGGAACACCGGGGGGAGTCTGTCTCGTTGTGTGGTCGACCAGGGCCGCAGGCCTCGGTCGCTTGCCTCCTCCAAGATCGCCCATGCCTCGCGGTCTGTTGCCAGGGGCATCAGCTCGCGGGGGGCCTGGGCCATTGCGAAGCCGCAGATCGCCATCGCCCACGCAATGAACAGACGGCGCTGAGAAAACCTCGTCGTCACCACGACCACGACGAAGAGCACCACATCGAGACACACGCAGAGGACACCGTGCATCGAAGAGAAGATGTCACGCAGCGCCTCGGCACCGAGCGCCGCGACTCCCACCGAAGTGGCCACCGAGAGCGCATGCAACCCAGCGAGGAGGGCGAGCCAGAGGCCGCACGATCGTCGGCTTCGAGATCCGAGGGGGCATTGGACAGTCGGGGTTTGCGAATCTTGCTGGCAGAGTCAATCCGGCACCGCAAGGGAGGCAAGTCGAGGGACAGTACCTCAGCCGTCTTCACGCGACAGCACGCTGGGCGCGGGACGGCGTGCTGGTGCGCGACGGTGCGTTCTCTCGTGACGCGCAGCGGCACTGTGGGGCACGCAACTGCGGGGGACACAGCGCCATCCATCATCATTGCCGCGGGTTCGCAGATCAGCTGCGCTGAGCGGCAGGCGTGCGTCCACGGCCATGCCTGTCGCGGGGGCGGTCGCCGAAGGACGCGGCCGGAGTTTCGCTAGGACGAAGGGCGCGAGCTCACTACTCTTGACGGATGCGAGAGGTGACCGAGGCGCTGCTGGCGCTACTCGACGAAGGCGGTCGCGGTGCGCTCGCGACCGTGGTGCGCTCGAGCGGCTCGACGCCACAGCAACCCGGGGCGCGCATGTTGCTCCGGCCGGATGGGACGACGGTCGGGACCGTCGGCGGCGGGGCGATCGAACACCTGGTGGTCGCGTCTCTCGAGACGTGCCTGAAGAGCGGGCGGACAGAGGTCCTCAAGCGCGACCTGCTGCGGGACCTCGGGATGTGCTGTGGCGGCCGAATGGAGGTGTTCGTGGAGCCGATCGAAGGACGCCCGCGGCTCGTCGTCTTCGGCGCGGGCCATGTGGGCAAGGCGACCGCCGATGTGGCCATGCGGCTTGGCTTCAGGGTGGTCGTCGTCGATGACCGAGACGAGCTGAACACGGAGGCGCGGTTCCCCGGCTGCGAGCGCGTCTTGCTCGAGCCGGCCGAGTCCGCGGACACGGTTGCGCCGACCGACCGCGACTGGCTGCTCGTCGTCACCCACGATCACCACCTCGACGAGGAGGCGCTCGATACCTTCGCGCGGCGTCCGCATGCCTACCTCGGGGTCATCGGCAGCCGTCGGAAGATCTACCGGATCCTCTCGCGCATCGCGGCGAAGGGTGGCGTGCCTCCGCTCGGGAACGTGTACGCGCCGGTGGGGTTGGATCTCGGTGCGGTGAGCCCGGAAGAGATCGCCGTCAGCATCGCCGCCGAGCTCGTCGCGCTCCGGCACGGAAAGCCAGGGGCGCACATGCGGGCGATGGATGACCCGGCCCTGCAGAAGGTGCTCGACGGCGCGCTCAGCCCCGAGGTTGCGGCCGAGCTCGGCTCGTCGTGAAGCGCTTCCTGCGGGTCACGGTTCTGTGCGTCGCGGTGCTGGTCACCGGCTGCAGCGAACCCGGCCCTTCCGAGCCGTGGCGGACCATCCATGTAGGGGGCGTCGAGATCCAGCTGCCCGCGTCCATCGAGGGCGCTCCGACCGAAGACGGGTGGCGTGGTGCGAGCCAGGGCGTCACCCGCTGCGGGCCGACGGTCGTCACGCTCCGCCACACCGGTCGCCGACGCCGTTGAGCGCGAGGGCATGCGCTGCGAAACGTCCACGCACACGCGCGCCATCGCCGTGGAGGGGACGCACTGGGTCATCCGGTGCGAGCGCAACGCCGAGGCCGACGGCATCCGGGCGTCCGAGGCCCCCTGCGAGCGCGTCGTCGCCTCACTCCGGCGACGATAGGACGATCACCAGAACGCCGGTCCTCCACCGCGCCGACGCCGGCCGAGGAGCACGGCCGCGAACCCGAGCAAGAGAGACAGCCCCACACTCGCTGTTCGTCGGGGACTCACCGCGCAGCCACCGCCGCACTCGGCCATGCCTCCGTCCGCCACCCATGAGGCATCAGCGGGTCCTGCGTCTGCGACAGAGACCGCCACGTCTTCTCGCCCATACAGGCTGCACACCGCCTCGATGTCCCCCTCCGACAGGTCGGTTCGGGCTCCCTGGTACAGCCCGAACGCGGTGTCCGACTGGCGGCTGCGAAGCCCGAGCGCGTGGCCAAATCCGTACAGCGCGACGGTGTAGACATCAAACTCGGCACCCGACGCGGCGTCCGCGGACCAGCCCTCCACGTCGGCCAGCTCGATCCTCGCGTCCAGCAAGCATTCGCCCCAGCGAACCGACGCCACGCTCGGCGGGGTCGCGGTCTCCGCCGCTTCGAACACGACGGGGGCGGTCGCGCCGTCCGCGACCCGTCCCACGTACTCGAACGTCGGCGCGGAGCAGGGCAGCGCGTTGAACTGCTCGGCGGCCCGCTGAATCTCGGAGATCGCGGCGGTTTCGTCGAGCCCCACCGGCAGCGCGCCGACCTGGTAGCGGACCACGTTCGACGCGGGGTCGCACCAGACCGAGCACTCATCGGAGATGCACTCCTGCGCATTCGCGCTGAGGGGAGCGAGGCCGAGGGTGAGGAGAGCGAGGAGAACGGATGGCAGCTTCATGAGGGGCCTCCATCGCAAGGCGCAGGCCACGGTGCAGACCGCGCCAACACGACGAGGGACCAGCGCGTCGGCGTCCCGGCGTGACGCAGCGCGTCCCGGAGCAACGCGAGAGGACAGTCACGTACGCGCGGCGACAGCGGCCTGCAGCACCGGCAACACCCGCGCCTCGAACCACGGGTTCTTCGTCATCCAGCGCTTCGAACGCCAGCTCGGGTGCGGCAGAACGAAGTCGGCCGGGAGGTACGACTCGAACGCCTCCACGGTGGCCGTCAGCGTCTTCTTCCGTCGCCGCCCGAGGTACTGCTTCTGCGCGTACTGGCCGACCAGCAGGCGGAGCGCGTTGCGCGGGAGCTTCGACAGGAGCGGCGCATGCCAGAGCGGAGCGCACTCCGGACGCGGCGGGGCGTCTCCGTCGCCCTTCTTTCCTGGGTAGCAGAACCCCATCGGTACGATCGCGACGCGCTGCCGGTCGTAGAACGTGTCCCGGTCGAGACCCAGCCAGCTCCGGAGATGGTCTCCTGACGCGTCGTCCCAGGGCACGCCGCTGGCGTGCACCTTGGTGCCGGGGGCCTGGCCGATGATCACGATCTTCGCGCGCGCGCCGAGTTGCACGACGGGACGCGGACCGAGTGGAAGCGACGCTTCACACACCCGGCAGGCGCGGACATCATGGAGCAGCTGAGCCAGACGGATCGTGGGCACGGTCGGCATGGTCTCATGCGTTCATCGAAGCGAACTCAGCTGGTACGATCGCGCCATGCGTGTCCTGCATCGGGTTCTCCCTCTTCTCGTGGTTCTCTCCTTGGTCGGCTGTGACGACGACCGGAGCACGGTCGACGCCGGGCGCGTCGACAGTGGCGGAAGCGATGCCGGACCGAGCGTCGACGCCGCGATCGACGCAGGCGCCACGTGTACGCCGGTGACGTGCGAGCTCGCCTGCATGTTTGGCTTCGTGCGAGACACGGACGGCTGTGAGATTTGCGAGTGCGCGCCCGAGCCGGACAACAGCTGCACGATCCCCGACGACTGCGGGCTGGCCGAGCGACCCGACTGCTGCAGCTGCGTCGAGGCCTACGCCAACTCCCAGATCGACGCCGATCGGTGCCTCGTTCGCGCTGGAGAGGCGACCCCGCCCGGATGTGAACCGGACCCGGAGGTCTGCGCGGTGGTGGACTGCATCCCGTGCGAGTCGGCGACGAGCGTGAACTGCGAGGCCGACGTCTGCACGGGCGTTCGATGAGCCTCTGAGACGTCCGCCCGCGACGGTCTGCCGCTTCCCGGTGGTGTCGAACCGAGGGACGCTCTAGTCTCCCCGGATGGTCTCGTTCACGTTGAACGGGCGTCGCGTCGAAGCGGACTGCGACCCCAACACCACCCTGCTCGGCTGGCTCCGCGAGCGAGGGATGACCGGCAGCAAAGAGGGCTGCGCCGAGGGCGAATGCGGCGCGTGCGCCGTGGTGCTCGTCCGGCGGGACGACGACGGCAAAGCCCGCCTCGTGCCGGTCAACAGCTGCCTCTTCCTGCTCGCGAGCGCGGCGGATCAGGAGATCGTCACCGTGGAGGGCGTCGCCAACGGCGCGCTGCACCCGGTGCAGGACGCGATGGTTCGGCTCGGCGGCAGCCAGTGCGGCTACTGCACGCCCGGGTTCATCATGAGCCTGTTCGCCGAGTACTACCGGCCGGGGCGCGAGGAGAGCGGCTTCGACCTCGAGTCGGTCGCGGGCAACCTCTGCCGCTGCACGGGGTACCGGCCGATCCGCGACGCGGGCCGCAGCCTGCCGATGGTGGGCGAGGACGACGTGTGGGCGAAGCGGTTGGAGCAAGCGCCGCCGACATCGTCGGACGTGATCATCGAGCGCGAGAGCGCCGAGGGCACCACACGACGCTACTTCCGACCGACGACGCTCAACGAGGCGCTTGCCCTGCGCGCGAGCCACCCCGAGGCGCGGATCGTGTGCGGCGGCACGGATCTGGTCGTGGAGATGAACCAGCTCATGCGGCGCTTCGATACGATCCTGTCGCTCGAGGCCGTCGAGGCGATGCACAGCTGGGACGACGCGGACGACGCGCTGTCGATCGGCGGTGCGGTGCCGCTGAGCACGGTGGAAGCGCGCATCCACGGCCAGATCCCGATTCTCGAGGCGCTCTTTCCGCTCTTCAGCTCCCGCTTGATCCGAAACCGGGCGACGCTCGGCGGCAACATCGCGACGGCCTCACCCATCGGGGACTCTCCCCCCGCGCTGCTCGCGCTGGGCGCCGAGGTCATCGCCGCCAGCGAGGCACGCGGCGAGCGCACGATCCCACTGAGCGAGTTCTTCACGGGATACCGGCAGACGGCGCTCGAGCCGGATGAGCTCATCGTGCGGGTGCGCATCCCGAAGCCGTTCCCGACGCTCCAGCGCTTCTACAAGGTGAGCAAGCGCGTGCACGACGACATCAGCACGGTCGCGGCCGGCTTCGGCCTCGACATGGACGACGACGGAAACGTGACGGCGGCGCGCCTCGCCTACGGCGGCATCGCGGCCACCCCGGTGCGGGCTGAAGCGGCGGAGCAGGCGCTGATCGGAAAACCTCTCAGCGCCGAGTCGATCGCAGCGGCGCGGCTCGCTTTGGCGGGCGTGTATGCACCCATGACCGACCAGCGCGGCAGCGCCGACTACCGACGCGCGATGATCGGCAGCCTGCTCGACAAGTTCCTCGCCGAAGCCGGAGGTGCCGCGTGACCGACTCACAGAAACCCGCTGTCGTCGGCCGCGCGATCTCGCACGAGAGCGCGGAGGGGCACGTCACGGGCAAGGCGCTCTACACGGACGACCTCGTCACGCGCTACCCCGGCTGCCTGCACGCCTGGCCGGTACAGGTCCCGCACGCGCGCGCCACCGTGAAGAAGATCGACCCCGCCGCGGCCCTCGCGCACCCGGGTGTCGTCACCGTGCTCACCGCCGAGGACGTGCCGGGCGAGAACGACACCGGCGCCGCGCGCCGCGACGAGCCGCTCTTCCCGACCGAGATCGTGCACTGGGGCCAAGCCGTCTGCTGGGTGCTGGCCGACAACGAAGAGGCGGCGAAGATCGCGGCCGGCAAGGTCGAGGTCGAGGTCGAGGTGAAGCCGGCCATCACGACCATCGAGCAGGCCCTCGAGCAGAACAGCTTCCACACGGACCCGGGCGTCATCGCGCGCGGCAACCTCGAAGCGGGCTTCGCGAGCGCGGCGCACACGCTCTCGGGCGAGCTGCACGTCGGCGGCCAAGAGCACTTCTACCTCGAGACCAACGCCTCGATCGCCAGCGTCGACGAGGCCGGCAGCGTGATGATCCAGAGCAGCACGCAGCACCCGACTGAGACCCAAGAGATCGTCGCGCGCATCCTGAACCTGCCGAAGAACCAGGTCGTTGTGCAGTCGCTTCGCATGGGCGGCGCGTTCGGCGGCAAGGAAGTCCAGGCCAACCCATGGGCGTGCGTCGCGGCCATCGGATGCCACAAGACAGGCCGCCCCGTGCGGGTCCGGCTCGACCGGATGCGAGACTTCACGCTGACGGGCAAGCGTCACCCCTTCCTCGGGCGCTACCGCGTCGGCTTCGACGACACGGGGCGCGTGCTCGCGTTCGACTGCTCCATGTGGTCGGACGGCGGCTGGTCGCTCGACCTGAGCGGTCCCGTCCTCCACCGCGCGCTGTTCCACGCGGACAACGCCTACTACCTGCCCAACGTCTCGGTCGTCGGTCGCGTCTGCAAGACCAACAACGTGTCGCACACGGCGTTCCGCGGCTTCGGCGGTCCGCAGGGCATGCTGATGATCGAAGACGCGCTCGACCGCATCGCGCGCACATTGGACAAGACCCCGCACGCCGTCCGTGAGGCGAACCTCTACCAGCCGGGGCACACCACGCACTACGAGCAGGCGCTCGACCAAGCCGACCGGGTGCAGCGCATCTGGGACGACCTCAAGGATTCGAGCCAGCTCGACGCCCGCTGGGCACAGATGCAGGTCTTCAACGACGGGCATCCGCACACCAAGCGCGGGCTGGCGATCACCCCCGTGAAGTTCGGAATCAGCTTCACGGCCAAGTGGTACAACCAGGCCGGCGCGCTGGTGCTCATCTACCGAGACGGAAGCGTCCAGGTGAACCACGGCGGCACCGAGATGGGTCAGGGCCTGCATACCAAGATGCTGCAGGTCACGGCCGAGGCGCTTGGGGTCACGCTCTCGCATCTCCGCGTGATGCCGACCCGGACCGACAAGGTCCCGAACACGAGCGCGACGGCGGCCTCGAGCGGCTCTGACCTGAACGGCGCCGCCATCCGGGACGCCTGTCAGAAGATCCGTGAGCGCCTCGCCGAGGTCGCGGCGCGCACGCTTGGCTGCCCGCCCGACGAGGTCGTGTTCCGTCAGGGCGAGGTCTACAAAGAGGACGGATCGGGCGAGCGGCTGACCTTCGCTTCGGTCGTCGACGACGCTTATCTCCAGCGCGTGTCCCTGAGCGCCACCGGGTTTTACCGCACGCCGCACATCCATTTCGACGAGAAGGCCGGGCGCGGCAAACCCTTCCACTACTTCGCGTACGGCGCGGCCGTGACCGAGGTCGAGGTCGACCGCTTCACCGGCATGTACCGCATCCGCCGGGTCGACATCCTGCACGACGTGGGTGACTCGCTGTCCCCGCTGGTGGACCTCGGCCAGGTGGAAGGCGGCTTCATACAGGGGCTCGGCTGGGTCACCCAGGAAGAGCTTTGGTGGGCGCCCGACGGCAGGCTCGGTACGCCCAACGCCAGCACCTACAAACTCCCGACGCTCGGCGAGTGTCCGGAGGAGATCCACGTCCGGCTGCTCCCGAAGGCGACAGAACCCGGGGTCGTGTACGGGAGCAAGGCCGTCGGCGAGCCCCCGTTCATGCTCGCGATCAGCGCGCGCGAGGCGCTGCGGCAAGCGGTCGCATCGTTCGCGCCAGCGGGCACGGTCATCGAGCTTCCCAGCCCAGCGACGGCGGAGCAGGTGTACTGGTCGATCGAGCGCGCGACGGGCTCGGACGCCATCCGGGCGGCCGCCGAAGAGTAGGTGGGGGCGCATCGATCGGGAACGGGTTGCGCGAGGCCGACAGGCGCGGTTTGATCCTGAAGTGAGCGTCGACAGCCTTTCCAAGCCCGCGCGCCGCGCCATCTTCGAGGCGCTCGTGGCCATGGCGTGGGCCGATGCGCGCCTCGAGCGGGAGGAGATCTTCGCCGTGCAGGCGGCCGGCCGAGTCCTCCATCTGCCAGAAGACGCACTGGACGCGCTCGACGCGGGGCCACCCACGATCGACGACATCGTGAGTGCAGAGCTGAGCTCCGGGGATCGACGCATTGTCTACACATGCGCAGCGTGGCTGGCTCGGGTCGACGATCGTGAGGACTCGAGCGAGGCGAAGCTCCTCGATGCGCTACGCACGGGTCTCGACCTGGACGAGGACGACGCACACACGCTCCGCGAGGACGCACACATGCTGCACGTGACGACGCCGAGCAGCACCCCCTGGTGGCAGGAGATCGAGCTCCTCATCGAGCGCGTGATCGCGCCCCAGTAGGATGAGCAACCCGCTTCTTCTCCCACGAGCGGAAACCTCCACAAGTCGGGACGGTGGCATCCCACACCCGTCGGCCAGCGCCCACGCGAGCGCGGGTCGTCCCGTCGCACCAACACAGTCAAAGCCGCTGGCACGCTCCTCGCATTGCGACTGAATATGTCCTCGATCCCCCCTCCCAACGTGCGCGTCATGATCCTCCCCGGACCGGAGATCTCCACCCGCGCGATGGTGCGCGACGCGCTCGGTTCGCTCGATGGCGTCTGGTTCGCCAGCCAGTGCCATGACGTGATTCGCTCGCTCCAGGATGGCGTCCGACCGGTGGCGCTGGTGGTCCACCTCGATACAGTCGGCAGCCTCACCATGATCCAGCGGATCCAATCGCACGATCAGTGGCGAACGATCCCCATCTTCACCCTCGCCGGCCAGGACGCGATGGCGGTGATCCGCGCCATCCAAGCGGGCGCGCGGGCGTCGTTCTCGGCTCCGTACAAGGGCCTCACCGAGCCGGTCGCGCGCGCCGCCGGGGTCACCGTGCGCAGCATCAGCGGCATCCCTCCTCGACGCAAGACGCCCGCGAAGGGCATGAAGCGCTCCAGCTGACGGCCGCTTGGAGGGCCCGGGCCCGCGTGGCATAGCCCCGGACCCGATGGACGCGGAGCACGAGCCCGAGACCGAGCCCACGCGAGGTCGCTCGACCGCGTGGTGGATACGATGGGGGCTCGGGCTGGTCGCGACGGCGCTTCTGCTGTGGGCGCTGAGCTCGCAGATCGACGCAGAACGGGCGTGGTCGCTCACCTCGGAGGCCGATCCAGCGTGGGTGGCGATCGGGTTTGGGCTCTACCTCATGCTCGTGTTCGTGCGGTCCGTCCGCTACCGGGTCATCGCGCCGGACGTCCCCTTGGCCACGCTCACCAGCGTGCATGGGGTGCACGCGCTCCTGCTCCGCGTGATGCCGTTTCGCAGCGGTGAGCTCGGGTTCGCCTGGCTGATGCGGCGCGCCGGGGCGGCGGGGTTCTCGCAGAGCCTCGTGGGCCTGCTGATGATCCGCATCCTCGACTTTGCCGCGCTGCTGGTCGTGTTCGCGGTGGGTCTCGTGACCTATGGGCAGACGTCGTTCGCCGGTGGGCGCGTGGCGCTCCTGCCGTGGATCTTACTCGGTCTCGTGGCGCTCGCCGCGCCGCTCTACCTGCGCTTCTGCCTGCGGATCGCCGTCCGGATCATGGACGGGCTGCTCACCGCGTCGCGTCTCCACCGCGTCGCGCGCATCGCCGGCCTCGCCACCAAGATCCGAGACGCCGTGGCGTGGGCCCAGACCGTGTCCACCGCGACCCTGTTCCGGGCGACGGCGTGGACGACCCTCCAGTTCGGCGTGAACTTCGCGCTCATCTACAGCGCGCTCGCCGCGATGCACATCGACGCCACCCTCGGGCAGACGATCCTGGGAGGCACGGGCGCCGCCATCGGTGGGTTGCTTCCGCTCGCTGGCGTCGGCAACTTCGGCACCCTCGAGACCGGCTGGGCGCTCGGCTTCGTCGCCGTGGGCATCGAGACCCCCGACGCCGTGGCCAGCGCGTTCACGTACAGCGTGCTGACGGTCAGCTACGCGGCCGTGACCGCCTTCGTCGGCTGGCTGACTCTGCCGCGCAAGAAGTCGGTCACAGACAAGCGCACCCGGTCGTGACCAGCCCCAGCTCGGGACTCGTGCAATCGGACTCTCCTCCCAGGGGCAGCTCCCACCTCGACTCCGTGAGCGACGCGCCGACCGCGTAGCCTTCGCGCTGTACACACCCACGGCTGACCGACACGGTGCGGGTCAACTCGACGCACTCGGCGGGCACGTCGACGTCAGGCGCGAGGGTCACCACCATGTCGACCATCTCGTCGCAGCCCAAGCCCTCGGTGTCGCCCACAGCATCGACGGTCACCGTCCCGTCCAAGACGGCGCGCTCGCAGCCGAACAGCGACTGACGCGGCACGACGTCACATGCATCGAGCCCATCTGCGTCGACCACGTGCAGCGCGAACTCCGCGGACCGCACCCAGTCGACCCCGCGCGCCTCGACCTCGAGGATCATCCGAAGCTCGGGTTCCGTCACCCAGCCCAGCTGATTGAACACCGTCGCGGAAAGGTTGCCGGCCTCGATCGGTCGCAGCGGGTCGATGTACTCCGTACGGCTGAAACGGCCGAGCTCGCCCGCCAGGTCGGGATACGCCGGATCGGGGCGGTTGCGCACCACGATCTGCACGCAATCGCTCGCGCCGATCTCCTCCGTCGGGACGCGGACGACAGGCTCGATCATGACGCCTCCCTGGAAGCCGAAGACCAGCGTGGCCTGCCCTCCATCGGCGTAGGGGACGTATTCGCCCTCGCGCATTTCACCGACGTCGAGCGTGCTGGTTGGGGCACCGGTCGCGTACGCGACCTCGCGGCAGCGCTGCACCCAACACCCTCCGTCGCACACGAGCTCTTCGTCCACGGATGCGTCCAGATCCTCGACGTCTGCGTCCGTGTCCGCGGGCACCCCGCCATCGCAAGCGATCACGAGGAGGGGCAAGCATGAGAGGAAGGCGAAACGGGTCATGCCCGATGGCACACCACGCATCGTGCCAACGCAAGACCCGCGCGCTCGAGGAAGTGGTGTGGACTGCGAGGCGACAGGTCCGTGTCGAGCTGTGCCGCGCCTCAGAAGCAGAGGGAGCTGCAGCCCGTGCGGCCCGTGCGGTTGCAGGCCTCACCGCCAGTCGAGGTGCGACGGCGCTCCCACGCCCCCGTCTCGAGGGTCAGTTCCCAGACGTCGTTGATGTTGCCGCAGTCGGTCTTGCCACCGAACACCCACCCGCGGGTCGCGTCCTGCACGTGCACGAAGGAGTAGCGCCGCTCGGGCGAGCCGTCTTGAGGGGTGGAGAAGTCGGCCGGGAAGTCGCAGAAGCCGGCCGCGCCGTTGGTGAGCGCATCGCCCACCTGCAGCTGCGTCCAGGTGCCGGACGCCACGTCCAGAGCCCAGACGTCGTTCATGTTGCCGAGGCCGCTCGGGGGGCCGAAGTCGTGTCCCATCGCCATGACCAGCCGGTCGTCGCCGTCCGCGAACACCTCGGCGCCGAAGCGCGACGCGGGGACCTCGCCGGTGACGCCGTCGTTCACGGTGCGCCAGGTGTCGGTCGCCAGATCGAGGGCAAACGTATCGGCGTAGAACGGTCCATCGAAGTTCGGCGTGCCGCCGTAGATGAGCAGCTCGGTGCCGACGACGACCCCGCCGTGATAGAGGCGCGGCGCGGGCCCCCCGGCGGCGGTGATCTCGGTCCACGCGCCCGTCGCCAGATCGAGCGACCACGTGTCGCCGACGCCCGTGAGCGTCAGGCCCGAGGTCGAGCTGTTGCCGCCCATGACGATCATGCGATCGCCCGCCGCGTCGTACGCAATGACCGCGCTGGAGCGAACCGACGGGCCCTCCCCCGTCGTGGTGATCTGCTCCCAGGTATCGGTCGCGAGGTCGAGCGCCCAGACGTCGTTGTAGTTGGTGTACATGCCGAAGCCCTCGCGGGTCCGGCCACCAAAGAAGAGCATGCGGTTCCGCTGCGTATCGAGCGTCGTCGCGTGACGCGCGCGGATGCCCGGGCCGCCCGTGGTGGTGATGCGCTCCCACGAGTTGCAGTCGAGATGGAAGGCCCAGAGCTCGTCGACGAGGTTGTACCGGGGCATGCAGTCAACCGGCGCCGCGGTGTCGCCGCCGTACACGAGGATGCGGCCGCCCGCCTCATCGTAGATGCCGTTGACCTCGCCCCGCATCTCCGGCGCGTCGGCCGGACGTCCGCTGCAGTCGACGGCCGGCCCCGCGTCGGCCATCCCGCTGTCCGGGGTCACGCCCGAGTCGGTCGGCGTCGGCGTGTTGTCGCAGCCGGCGAGGAGAAGGAGGAGGCAAAACAGACGAGTCACGCGCATCTGGATGCCATAGCGAGTCCGCGAGCGGCGTGCCACTCTCAGGCGGTGGTGAAGGTGATCCGTTTCTTGGGCCTCTCGTTCTCCTTGTCCCTCTCTGTTCTGGGTCTTCTGGCCGGCTGCGACGGCGCAGAGGAGCCGGACGCGGGGCCCGTGGTGGACGCCGGCGGCGCACGGGTGGAGCTCGGCGAAGGCACGTCTCGCTTCGAGGCCCTGACCGACGGTCAAGACGTGGAGCTGATCGCCGGGGTCCAGGGCGGCTACCACATCAACCTGACTGGGCGCCTGTACGGCTTTGCGCTGGACGACGTCACGCTGGACTACGCGGCGGTGCCCGTCGGCGCGACGGCGGCGATCAGCATGCCCACCCAGCTCGTGCTGGACGCCACCGACTTCGTGCCGGACAGCGGCGGGGTCCTGCGGGCGGGAGACTTCCTCATCATGGAGGTGGAGGACCCGTCCGAGGTGGTCGGCATGGAACTCGACGTGACGCTCGTCGTGACCGACACGACGGGCGAGAGCGCCTCCGACACCCGGCGATTGCGTGTGGTCGACGAGGAGAACGAGCTCACCCCGGGCTAGGGAACAGCGAGCCCTTTCGGGCGTTGAGGGACAGACAGCATGGAAGACAAGCTGCAGTTCGATGAGGTGCTCGAGTCGGAGATCCCGGCGTTTGCACAAGACGGCAAAGAGGGAGACCGGGTCTCCTTCGTCGAGGGCGGGGTGCTCATCGTGCGGGGCGGCCGCGCGAGCTTTGCGCGATGGGCCGACCTGCTCGGCGTGGTCGAGCACCAGGGAAAGCTGCACGTCCTCGTCCCGCGTCGGTCGCCGGCGCCTCCGTGGCTGGTGATCGACCGCACGATGGTCGGCGGCGGCGATGTGCCCGCGCTGCGCGCTGTCGCCGATCGACTTCGCGAAGGCGGCGGTGGCGGCGGCGGATACCGCGACGCCATCACCTCCCGTCGGCAGGGGCTTTCGAAGTCCGCGCTGCGCGAGACGATCTCCGCACACCAACCCGTCTCGGGCGCGATGGAGGTGCCCTCGACGGTGGTGCTCGGGCGCTCGTACCCGGGGCTCGGCTTGGCGCAGGCCGCGATCGTCGTCGGCTCCGCGGGGCTCGGCTATGTCGCTGCGGTCGGTGCGATCGTGGCGCTCGCGATCGAGCACCCCGGCGCGCGCGGCTCGTTCATCGAGGTGCCGCTGCAGTTCCTGTGGCTCGCCGGTCTGCTCGGAGGGGCGATGGCCGCCCGAGCCCTGGGCCGCTGGTGGCGCGCCAAGAAGGACGCCACGCTCCCGCGCCAGCGTGTGCTCGTGCTTGCCCCGGACGGCTGCGTCGTCGGCTTCACCGAAGGCGTCCAGACGCTCAGTTGGGCGGAGGTCGGCCGCTTCGGGCTCGAGCCCATCGAGCCCAACTACGACGACGGCCTCACCGTGTTCGGCCCCGAGGGCGAGCGACTCGGCAGCATCGCGACAGGGTTCCTCGACGCGCCGGCCGGCCTCGTCGTCGCGGTGGCGAACGCCTACTGCGAAGCGGCGAGTGCATAGGGTTTTGCGAACCCGACGCGACGCGCGGAGGACAGCCGCCCCATGAACCAAGACGCCTTCGACCGTCTCTCCGAGTCCTCGATCCCCGCCCCGCTCGCCGACGGAAGGACGGGCGATCGTGTGTCGGTGCTCGCCGGCGGCGTGTTGTACGTGCGGGGTGGCGAAGCCAGCACGCGCCGTGGGACCGGATCTACGGGGTGACCGAGCTCGACGGACGGCTTCACATCCTGACCCCGCGCACGCCGCCGTCGGCCCCGTGGTTCACCGTGCACGCGACGATGGTGCGCGGAGGGATGGAGGCGATGCCCGCGCTCGCGGAGCGGCTGCGGCGGGGCCGGCCGGGCGGCGGATACCGGGGCGCCGTCCGACAGCACCGCGCGCGCATGAGTCGCGATGAGCTGGTCGCGCAAGTCCGAAGCCGAGCGCCGATTGACGGCGGCCTGACCGTGCTGGGTGCGCTGAACGACTCGGCCTTCGAGACCAAGCTCGTCTTCCTCCGCTACCTGCTCATCATCGGACCCCTCGCCGCTTCGTATGTCGGCGTTGGACTCGGAGGCAACGCTGGAGCGTTCCAGAACCCACGGATGGCCATGCTCGGCGCGGCCGGGTTCGTGCTCCTCTCATGGATGGCCGCGGCGTTGGCCGGACCGGTCGGGCGCTGGGCGTTTCGACGCCTCTCCACACCCGGACGGGTGCTGGTCTTGGCGCCGGACGGGTGCGTCGTCGGGCTGCCCACGGGCGTGAGAGCGTTTCGCTGGGACGAGGTCGCGGACTTTCGCATCGAGACCCGCGGTGGGGTGGAGGGCCTCTCGGTGTTCGGATCCAACGGCGCGCACCTCGGCGCGTTGGGCGCGCAGTACGTGAACGGTCCGCTCCGGCTGCTCGCCGCGGTCGCGAACACCTACCGCGAAGCAGCAGCCTAGATGCCTAGTCCCGCCAGCGCTCACTCGGCGAGCGCCGCCTCGGCGTCGAAGTAGGCGACGAACGTCCAGCCCGGCTCCTCGAGCGCATCGAACACGACGAGCTCATCGCCGTTTCGCCACCACCCGCTGCGGTCTTCGCGCACGCGCGCGAGCAGCGCCGGAGGCACGGGCGTGCCCGTTTCCGCAGTGGACTGGTCGCTCGTGTCGACCTCGACCCGCATCCCCCCTTGGTCGGTGTTGACCAGCTCGCGGCCCTCGGCGTCGACGAGCGTCGTGCGATTCCATCCCGGCTCGTCCAGGCCCATCATCGAGGCCAAGTCGTCGAGCATGTAGTCACCGCCGGCCACGCCGATGAACTCCCCGCTGGAGTCGGTCAGCGCGCGGTTGCACGGCAGGATGAACGCCCCGCCGGTCGCGTCGACGTACGGGTTGCCGAAGTGGATGCCCCGATGCTCGACGACCTGCGTGTACCAGGGCCGCCGCCGGGCGTCGTAGCCCTCGAACAGCGGCACGTAGCCCGGGTAGCTGAGCATCAGGCCATCCTCGAACGCCACATAGATGGCCCAGATGGGCACCTCGCCCGCCTCGAACACCTCTCGCTTGCGCGCCTCGGACCAACTCGCCGCCCCCTCATCGAGGCTCCGGAAATACGCGATACGGAGCTCCCGCGCGAGCGGCTGCAGCACCCTCATGTGTCGGCGCGCCGGCCCCTCCTCGACCGTCTCCGGATAGTGAAACATCGGCCGGTCGAAGCTGATCGGAAAGTCGTAGCCCGGCACCACGACCAGGTCATCGAAGCGCGGCTCGCTCGTCTCCGCGAGCTGCTCCGCGGCGCCATACGGGATGGGCCCCTCGACGGGCGAGTCCGCCTCGTGCAGCGTGCTCGCGGCCATGCCCACGCCTTCGACGAGCTCCGCCGCCTGCGCGAACCGGGAGTCGATGGCCTCGCTGCGTTGGACGACGTTCGAGCTGATCGAACGCAGACGAGACGCCTCGCTCGCCGCCGACGCCTGGACGTTGACGAGCAGCGCGAGGATCACCACTGCGCCGGCCAGCGCGGAGATGAGCGCCCCCAGGCCAACGCCGAGCGAGAGCGCCGGACGCTCGCTGAGCCGTCTCCAGACGCGGCGCGCCAGCCCCTCGCGGTGGACCGAGATGGGTGCACCGTCGAGGAACCGCTGCACGTCGAGGGCGAACGCCTCCACGCTCGGATACCGGTCCTGGGGACGGGCCTGGGTCGCGCGGCGCACGATGGACGCGAGCGCCTTGGGAACGGGCTGGCCGGCGACGTCGCGGTCCATGGGCCGGCGCTTCGCGTCCGCCGCCGCCATGATCACCTGGACCTGCTCGCCCTGCCGCGGACGGCTCAGCGTGACCAGCTCCTGCAGGACCATGGCGAGCGCGAACTGGTCGGACGCAAACCCGTGCGCTTCGAGGTCACCGACCGCTTGCTCTGGCGGCATGTAGGTCGGGCTGCCGAGCATCTCGCCGACCATCGTCCCGGCCGCGCCGGTGTTCGCGTCGAGTACCAGGTACTGCGTCGCCGCGGCGTTCTCGATGATCTTCGCGATGCCCCAGTCGACCAGGTACAGCTCCCCGTGCTCACCGATGAGCACGTTGGCGGGCTTGACATCGCGATGCACGATGCCCTTCGAATGCGCGTAGGAGAGCGCGTCGGCGATCTGCAGCACGAGCCGGAGGCGCTCCGGAAGGGCGTGGCTCTCACGATCGGCGAACGCAGGGTCCCGGCACTCGTCGAGGTAGTCCATGAGCGTGCGCTCACCGACGAGCCGCATGGTGAACCCGGGACGGCCGTCCTCGGTCTCGACCTCGTAGACCGGTACGATGTTGGGGTGCTCGAGCTGCGCACAGATCTGGGCCTCGATCGAGAAACGCCTGAGCACGGCCGGGTCCGTCGTGCGGCCGATGAGCACGCGCTTGATCGCGATCAGCCGACCCAGGCGCGCGTCCTTGGCGGCGACGACCTCACCCATGCCTCCGGCGCCGAGGCGACCGACCACCTCGTATCGCGGGCCAGCGTCGGCCAGCGTGGTGTTGAGGTCCAACTCGACCTGCACACCACGGGACTGAAAGGTGTCCCCGTTGAACGCGTCCGTCATGGCTGTCTTGTGCGCGGCACGCGCCGCGTTGCCGCACGATAGGACGCCCGAGCGCCCGTGTCAGAACGGATCTTGCGGCTACTCCACCGGGCAGGTCTCGACAGTACCGGTCGTCATCCAACGGAGGTCGTGGCCTCGCGGCGCGGACGCTTCGTCGAGCTCGGTCCAGGTCACGCCGTCGGACGATCGATAGAAGCGCTGCGCGTCATACCACTGGTTCCAGCCGCCTCGCGTCCCCACGAAAGTGCCGGTCGCCGGATCGAGCGCCACCGTGCCCAGCCGGAGGCCCGCCGGAACCGTCGGCGTCTCCGTCCATGTCGCGCCGTCGGTGGACGCCCACACCACACCCTGACGCCAGAACCACGCGGTGGTCCCATCGGTCACGGCGTGGCTGACGCTGCCCTCGCCGAGATCGACGGCGGCGAACGTGGTCCCGCCGTCCTCGGAGACACACACGGTGGGGTTGCCCACGACCAGGATGCGATCGCCGACCGCGACGATGCCGCCGGCGTTCTGCATGCTCGCACCGCATGCGTCGGGCAGCGTATCGGGACGCCACCAGGAGTCGCCCCCGTCGCTCGAGAGCAGCACGTCGCGTCGGCCTCCGCTTGCGGCCACCAACACGAAACGACCGCCCATCACGTCGACGAAGCCCGCTCGGCGCACGTTGTGGAGAGCAGCGCCGTCCGCGTCGCGGAAGTCCGCCATGCCGCCCTCGGTCCAGGTCGCTCCGTCGTCGCTCGAGACCATCGGCCGACGGGAGCCCAACACGAATCGGCCGTTGCCGTAGGCCAGGCCGCCGAAGCTCGTTCCTTCGAGAACCGTCTCCCACGTCGCGCCATCGAGGCTGCGGCGCACGCTGCCCGGCGGCCCCCAGCCCCAGCTCGCGACGAAGTGACGCTCTCCGAAGGCGACGTTCTTGGACGCCCCAGGATGATGGTCGCAGTCGCACCTCGTCTCGGCCTCGCACTCGCCCGAGCCAATGACCCGACGGCATGTGTCACCGTCCTCATAGCAGCGCGCGCTCTGCACTTCGCCGCACACCAACGCATCGCCCTCGGTGTCGAGGCCGCGGTCGGCGCCCCACGTCTGGCCGTCGTCGCACGACACGAGCGTGCGCCCGATCTGCCCCGACGCGACGATGACCCGAACGCCCGTGGGCCCTGCGTCGGGCGGCCCTGCGTCGTTGCCACCTGCGTCGGTGCCCGCGTCCGTTCCGGCATCGATCTCCCCCGCGTCCGGCACGCTCGCGTCCTCGCGGCCGCCGTCCGACGGGCCCGCGTCCTCTCCGGGGTCCGGCTCGTCGCATGCGAGAGCGACCAGCGAAGCCAGTGCGGCCACGCCCACCAACAGGAGGATTCGTCGAACGTGTGGAGCGCGCATCTCCGCATTCTATGTTCAGACCCGCGCGATCCGCAGGCGCACCGCCGACATCCGTCCGACTTGGCCTCGACACGGGCCCTTCGCGAACACACGCTCGCGGTCATCCTGCTCCCCGGAGGCGTGATGCCCGAGTTTCTCAGCCGCTTCCTGCACTCCCCCGAGGGCCAACAGGTCATCGCGTCGGTCGTCGCCGTCGTGATCGCGCTGGGCGTGCGCACGCTCGTCGTCCGTTGGATCCGTCGCAACCCGCACCTCGAGGGGGCCGATCGGCTGAGGTGGCACGGCCACGCGCGTTCGATGATGTTGAGCGTGCTCGCGCTCGGCCTCGCCTTCTTCTGGGGCTCGGAGGCCCAGGAACGAGGCCGGCTGGAGCAGGAGATCGTCCGCCAGTTCCTCACCGGCGTGCCGGAGCAAGACTGACATGCCGAAGCGCATCAAACGCAGCAAGCGAAAGCGACCGCGGAGCAACAAGCCGAGCGCCCCTCCGGGAACCCTGCAGGCCCACGAGGGTGCGGACGCGAGCACCGTTCGCGTGCTGATGTTCGACGAGACCCGTTTGCTCGAACTCGAAGGGCTCTCGGCGCTCGACCAGATCGACGCGGAACAGATCGCCTGGGTGGACGTCGTGGGCCTCGGATCGGTCGATCTGATCCGCGCCGTGGGCGACGCGTTTGGGCTGCATCCACTCGCGCTCGAAGATGTCCTGCACCCGCACCAGCGCGCCAAGGTCGAGGACTACGACGACACGATCTTTTTCGTCTCGAGGTTCGCGCGCGAAGAGGAGGGCACGCTCGACATCGAGCAGGTCTCGATGTTCATCGGAGACGGTTTCGTCGTGACCTTTCAGGAGCGCGAAGGCGATGCCTACGACAGCGTGCGCCGTCGACTGCGAGAGAGCCGAGGGCGCATCCGACGCAGCCGCGCGGCGTACCTCGGCTACGCCCTCATCGACGCGAGCGTGGACGCGATGTTCCCTCTGCTCGAGGTGTACGAAGACCGGTTGGAGGCGCTCGAGGACGAAGTCTTCGACGACCCGTCGAGCCAGGTCGCGGAACGTCTTCACGATGTGGGGCGTGACCTGATGCGCGTCCGGCGCGCTGTGCTTCCGATGCGCGAGGCGCTCTCCCGGATGATGCGGCGGGAGCATGCATTGCTCGACGACGAGCTCGACCCCTACCTGCGTGACTGCCACGACCATCTGTGTCGCATGATGGACCGGGTGGACGGACAGCGGGACCTCGTGACGTCGCTCACCGATGGACACCGCGCCGCGCAGGACCAGCGCTCGAACGACGTGATGAAGGTCCTCACCATCATGAGCACGCTCTTCATCCCGCTGAGCTTCATCGTCGGCCTCTACGGGATGAACTTCGACGCGGCGTCGCCGTACAACATGCCCGAACTCCACTGGCGGTACGGCTACCCCGTGCTGCTCGCGGTCATGGCCCTGATGGTGGGCGGCATGCTGTTCTTCTTCCGGCGCCGCGGCTGGCTGTGAGGCCTCTTCAGTCGACCCCCAGCCCCTTGTTCAGCTGCCCCGCCTCGCGCAGCTGTTTCTGCTCGCTGTAGCGTGTGGTCAGCTCGGGCATCGGGTCGCGCAGCAGCAACGTGAACCGGAACAGCTCTTCCATGACATCGACCACGCGCTCGCGGAACGACGACGCCCGCATGCGCCCGTCGTCGTCGAACTCCTGCCAGGCCTTGGCCACGCTCGACTGATTGGGGATCGTCACCATGCGCATCCAGCGGCCGAGGATGCGGAGCTGGTTGACCGCGTTGAAGGACTGCGAGCCGCCGCACACCTGCATGAGCGCGAGCGTGCGGCCCTGCGTCGGCCTCACGGCGCCCGTCTTCAGCGGCAGCCAGTCGATCTGGTTCTTGAACGCCGCCGTCATCGAGCCGTGCTGCTCGGGCGTGCACCAGACGTGCGCTTCGGACCAGATCGAGAGCGCCCGGAGCTCCTGCACCTTGGGGTGATCGTCCGACTCGCGGTCGAACACGGGCAGCCCGTGTGGATCGAACACACGAACCTCGGCGCCAAAGTGCGTGAGGATGCGCGCCGCCTCCAGGGTGAGCTTGCGGCTGTAGCTGATCTCGCGAAGCGAGCCGTACAGCATGAGCACCCGAGGCGGGTGCGTGGAGGGGGCTCGCGTGAGCGCATCGAGGGTGCCCTGCACCGTGTGGCCGGGCAGGTCGTCGATGGTGGAGGGGCCGAGCTCGGTCATCGCCGGGAGCCTACAGCAGCCCGGTTCCTGCGGGCAGCGTCAGATCACGTCGATGCAGGGGACCTCGCTCAGGCAGTCGATGACCACCCCACAGTCCTTGAAGCCGGAGCAGCGCTCGACCTCAGCCTGCTCGGCGGCGGAGCACGTGCTGAGCTCGGTCGCGCAGACGCCCTCGCATGTCGCGATGGAGATCCCGCAGACCGGTTGGGCGCGCGCACACACCCGCTGGCAGATGCCGAGCTCCGGGTCGTCAGAGCAAGGCCCGTCGGTCCAGTCGTCGGCGCCGGCGTTCTGTGCCTCGCAACCATTGCAGTACGTGCGGTCGTCGCACGCGCACACGCCCGGGCAGGCCGCCGGGCAATCCGGGTCGATGGGACGGCATTCCCCGTTCTCCGAGCACACCGAGCGTTGGCAGATGAAGCCCGCCCCGCATTCGCCCTCGCCGAAGCACGAACCTGGCGGAGGTCCGATCCCTGGGCACAACACGCCCGCCGGGACACACGTGTCTGCGTCGATCGGGCTCGGGCAGCAGGTCTCACCGGGCTCGCATCGTCCGCCCCGACCACACCGAACGCCCACCGGAGGCTCGTCCGGCTCGCACACGCTGCCGAAGGGCTGGCACACCGCGTCCGCGCCCTCGCCGCAGCACTGCTCGTCGCTGGCGCACGGCGCGCCCGTGCCGCAGCGGATGCCCGCGTCGGGGTCGAGGGGCTCTCCCGAGGAGAGGCCATGCGAGGCGAAACAGCCTCCGAGGAGCACCGCGAAGGCGAAGACGATCGGCGTGGCGCTGTTGCGGGGGGTCACCGATGCAGCGTCGTTGAAGTCGGAGCTCGGGACAAGTTTGAGCATTGATTGATGGCTCTGAGTGGGGAGAACCCTTACCCCGAGCGGCGCCGGCTCATGCCGCGCTTGTCCAGCAGCCGATAGAGCGTCACCGGGTTGACTCCGGCCTCTTCGGCCGCGCGCCGCACGTTGCCGCGGTGCCGCGCGAGCAGGTCCTCGAGGTACTCCGTCTCGAGCGGCGCCAGCCAGCGCTCGCGGATCTCGGCGAGGGTCGCGGCTTGCTTCGGGGTGGACACCGACTCCGACGCCGCCACATGCAGCCGCTCGCGGATCAGGCGCGGCAGGTCGCCCGCCTCGACGACCTGCCCTTCCGCCATGATGACCGCGTGCTCCAGCGCGTTCTTGAGCTCGCGCACGTTCCCGGGGAAGTCGTACGCCATGAGCGTCGCCACGGCGGAGGACGCGATCTTTCGCACATCCCGGCCGTGGCGCGCCGCGGCCTGCTTCAAGAACACCTGCGCGAGCACCTCGAGGTTGTCGTCCTTGTAGGCGCGGAGCGGAGGCAGCTCCATCGTCATGACACTGAGCCGGTAGTAGAGGTCCTCGCGGAAGCGCCCCTCGCGGCTCATGGCGACGAGGTCGCGGTTCGTCGCGCAGACCAGGCGCACGTCGACGTGCTGCGGCGCGGCGTTGCTTCCGACCGGCTGCACCTCGCCGTCTTCGACCGCGCGCAGGACCTTGGCCTGAAGCGGCACGGGGAGCTCGCCCAGCTCGTCCAGGAACAGGGTGCCGCCGTGCGCTTTCTGGAACTCACCGACCTTGTCCGTGCTCGCGCCTGTGAACGCGCCCTTCACGTGCCCGAACAGCACGCTCTCGAGCAGGGTCTCCGGGATGGCTGCGCAGTTCACGCTGACAAACGGCGCCTTGGCGCGCTGGCTGTTGAAGTGGATGGCGTGCGCGACGAGTTCCTTGCCCGTCCCGCTCTCCCCCGTCACCAACACGGGCGCGGCCGTGTCCGAGACACGTTCGATGCGCCGCTCCACCTCGAGCCAGCGCGGCGACAGCCCCTTGATCAGGAACGGACGTCCGCTCCCCTTCTGGCTCGCCCGGTAGAGCTGCGCGCGGCGGAGGAACTTCACGCTCGAGGTCGCGACCTCCTCCAAGGCCGCGATCGTCGCGTCATCGAACATCTTCGGGCGTCGCGACGAGACGCTGAGCACCCCGATGGAGCGCCCCTGGTAGTCGATGGGCACCGCCGCGATGCTCATCACCTCGAAGTAGTAGGACGCGTAGTACGGATCGGTGGGCGCGTGCGCGCAGACGTACGGCTGGTTCGTCTCGAAGACATGCCCCGCGACCCCGTTGACCCGGCCGCCCCGCCGGATGGGGATCACGTCGTTGGGCAGCGTGACGATGAGGTCCTCCACGACATGGAAGCTCGTCACCAGCCCTCCGGCTTCGTCGTCCCAGAGAAGAATGGCCCCGTGGCGTGCGCCGGTGCGCTCGAGCGCGACCTCCATGATGCGCCGCTCGAGGGTCTCCACGTCCGATGCGTGGAGGGTTTCGTCGACCGATTCTGTGACTTTCACAACAACAAGCTCATCGTAGCAACTTTAGTTGCAGAGGAGCAACTCAAGCCACCAGAAAACCCCATGATTGCGTGTGGGATAAAGTGGCACCTCGATTGCTCAGGGGAAGATCGACTTCGCACTCACGTAGGAGAGACTCCAATGACCCACTTCATCCGCATCGCCCTCGTCGCCCTCACCCTCCTCAGCACCGTCGGCTGCGCGCTTGAGCGCGACGTCGTCGAAGGCACCGAGAGCGCGGTCACGGGCCGCCCCTACTTCGAGCTCTGGCAGGCCAGCAACGGCGACCACTACTTCAACCTCAGCGCCGCGAACCACGAGGTCATGCTGAGCTCCGAGGGCTACAGCAGCCGCAGCGCCGCGCTGAACGGCGTGCTGTCCGTGCTCGACAACGGTCTCCTCGAGCGTCGCTACGAGGTCCGCCAGGCCGCCAACGGCGAGCACTACGTCGTCCTCAAGGCCCGCAACGGCCGCGTCATTGGCATCACCGAGACCTACGCCAGCCGGAGCGGCGCCAACGCCGCCGTCGGATCGATGATGAACAACGTCGACCGTTACCAGGAGTGGCTCGCGGAGCGCGCCGGCGCCCGCTTCGACGTCTTCCGCGGTGTCGACGGCGACTTCTACTTCGCGCTCCACGCCGCCAACGGCGCGCAGGTCCTCCAGTCGCAGGGCTACTCGAGCGAGGCCTCGGCCCTCAACGCCACCTTCTCCGTCGCCAACTTCGGCATCGACGCCGAGCAGTACGACGTCCGCGAGGCGGCCAACGGTGGGTACTACTTCAACATCATGGCCAACAACGGCCAGGTCATCGGCACCTCCGAGGTCTACTCGACCCGCGGCAACGCCACCCGCGCCCGCGACGCCATCATCGCCCTGCTCCCGAGCGTCGAGCTCCTCTGAGCGCCCGCGCTGATCTGTTCAGCGCACCCCGCGAAGTCGCAAACGCGGCGAAGGCTCCGGCCTTCGTCGCGTTTCTTCGTTTCAGAATCGTCCGAAGCACTGGAGCCCGCCCGCCGTTGGGCTGCACGACAGAGTCTCGCTCGACGGGCTTGTGTCGCCGTTGAGGACGAGCCACACAACACCGGCCGCCAGCACAGCGAGCGAAGCGAGGCCGAGGCCGATCGTCAGGCCCGCGGCCGCGTCTCGCTCCCCGGCAAGCCGTGGGCCATTGGCGCATCCGATCAAGTTGCACGCGTCCACCGCCTCGTTGCGGTCGAGCCACCAGAACCCCGTGCCGATCGCTCCAAGCAGGGTGGCGCCGCCGACCGCCATGAGCACGATCGGCCCGGCGCTGATCTCTGCCGATGGAACCACCGGCGGCAAGGCCTGCTCCGGTTCGCGCTCGAGCACCTCCAGACGCCGCTCGACGAAGGCGCGGTTGTCGGCGTCCGGGAGTGCGCTGAGATAGCGGCGCAGATGCGCGATCGCGGACTCACGATCGCCGAGGCGGTCGTGGGTCGTGCCGATGTTGAACAGCATCTGGGGGCGGCCGCTCAGCTCGTGGGCGCGCTGGAAATAGTCGAGCGCGCGCTCGAACTCACCCTGTCCATACGCAGCCGACCCTGCCTCGAAGAGCGCGCGCGCCTCTTGGTCTTGGGCGTCCGCGGGCTGCGCGAGGGCGGGGGCCGTCGACAACCACCCGAGCAGCAACCCAGCGAGAACTCTCCCGCGCATCCGCGGCTCAGTCCCGCTGGCAGACGAGCAGCTGAAGGTAAGGCACGACGTCGCTGGTGCTCGAGGCGGACGAGGCCGTCGCCGGCGGGTTCAGGGTGTGGGTATGGGTGCCGTCGTTGTCGGTGTAGTAGTCCGACGAGCTCACGGGGTTCAGCCGCGTCGTCTGGAGGGTCCCCACTTGGAGAGGAATCGGAGGAACGGCGATCATACCCGAACCGCTCGAGTTGTAGGTGGTAGTGCCGTTGAGCAACCACTGGTGGTTGTGTGAACCGGTGCTGCTCGTCGTCACGCTCGCGATGTTCGTGGTGTGCGTGTGGTCGCGGTTCTCCATGTCGGCGAGCGCGGTCCCGACGGTGCCTGCCAGCGTGCCCGCAGAGCCGTTCATACCGACGACCGTGCGCCCCCGCGCGGCCTCGAGCTCGGTCCACCCGGCCGGGCACGTCGACGCGTTAAAGTACATGACCGCGCCCGACGGCACGGTGGCTTCCACGTCGGTGATGGCGTTCTGCAAGTAGGCAAAGTTCTCGTTCATCTCGGCGGCCGACACCACGCCTCCGTCCGTGAACGTGTTGGGCACCGGGCCGAGCGCGTCGGCCGCCATCGGAAGGCCCGCGAACGCGAAGAGCAGCCCGACAAACGCCCACTTCCACCCGCGACCCTGCCGCGTTCGGCTCTCCAGCCGAGCCAATCGCATCTCGACCGGCGCTTCGGAGGCCGGGGACTCTGTTCGTTTCTGCGTGCTCTTCACATCATTCTCCAAAGCAGGAAGTGCCGAAGGCCGAGGTCCCGAAGACGGCCGTCATGCAGTCGCCCGCGTCCATGGGTCCCGCGTCGGTCGTGCCTGCGTCCATGTCGCCCGCGTCCATCCGACCCGCATCCGGGGGGCCTGCGTCCGGAGGTCCCGCGTCGGCCGGTCCGGCGTCCACGACCATCGCGTCGCGCGCCGGCCCCGCGTCCAATGCTGAGTCACCGTCCGGCCCCGCGTCGACGACGGCGACGCCGGAGCAGCCACCCAACGCGATCCCGAGAGCGAGCCCGATGAGTCCCGTCTTCATGGACGCGATTAGGCAAGTCACGCCGCGTCCTCACAATCCGCAATTCATGGAGATCGCGGTACCGCGTCGAAGGCCGACGGCAGCGGATGGCTAGATGTCTCCTCGGCGGAGGTCGCAACGCGCCTCGGCCATCTAGAAGAAGAAGCGAGCGCCGAGGAACATGCCGGCTGAAGCGGTCACCAGGGATGTGCCTTGCGCTTCGAGGCTGCCGACAAGACTGGTGCTGGCATCCGCATCTTCGAGCACCAACCCGATGGGAGTCGTGCTGAACCGGGCTTCGGGCACGATGGCGAACAGGTCGGTAACGCGGATGACAAAGCCGAGGCGCAGGCGGAAGGCCACCCCCACGCTCACGTTCGCGTCCATGTCTTGAATGACGGACGGCTCGTTCGGATATCCATCGAAGGTCGCGTCAACGTCGTCGAAGCTCTGGTACTGGATCAGCGCGTCGATGCCTACATAGAACGGCCGGACCGGCCGCAAAAGCAGACTGGGCCCAAGGGCGATGCGGGAGGACGTTCCCTGGCTGTCGTCGCTGTTGACGATGCGCGCCGCCTCCACCGAGAAGCCGAAGTAGACGTGGTCGCCGAAGCCGTAGTGCAGGTCCAAGGCACCGCCCAACCAGCCGAGGTGCCCGATCGAAGCCACGCTTCCCTCGCGCGCGTCGAGCGGCATGTAGGCGAACGTGTAGCCCCCGCCGGGCGCGATGGCGATGCTCAGCCCGCCGTCGGCCTGTCGGTCGCGGACGATCGGCGCGGCTTCGGTCGAGGTGGTTTCGGTCGGCGTTGGTCCTCGGACAGGTGAGGGCGCCACGGGCTGAGGGGCACGGCAACTCACGACACCCCCAGCCGTACTGCACTCCGTGCCGGCCGGACAGGCCGGATTGCACGCGGAGGCGCACCGGCTCCATTGGCAGACGTAGCCGTCTCGACACGCGGGCGCACAGGCGGACTGCCCGTGGGCCAGGCCCGTTGGCGTAAGCAGCAAGAGCGCTACCGCGCCGACCCGTGACACCAGCATCAATCTCGCCAACATGCCGGGGAGTAGGCGAGGTCCCGGCTCCGTTCGCCATCCGCAATTGATGGATACCGGGCTCGGCCTGGGCGGGGAGATCAGACCGAGGTGGTCAAGCCGGAGTCGGCCGCCATCTTCACGAGCTTGGCCTTCAGCGCGCTGAAGCGCTTGCGAACCCGCGCGCTGGCCGTCTTGGGATCACCGGGTTCATCGAGGATCAGCGCGATCTCGTCCCACTTCATTCCACGGTCCACGCGCAGGATCAGCAGCGACTGAGAAGACTCATCCAAGGCCTCACGAAGCGCCGCGAAGCGGTCCTTCACGGCCGTCTGCTGCCATGGCCGCGTCTCGCTCCGGAGCCGCTGCGCGACTTCACTGATGCCGCTGAGAAGCTCCTCCCGTGCCGGTTGGGTCATCCGGCGCACCCGATGAAGTGCGTTCCTGGCGAGCACGTACATCCAGGTCCGGAACGAGGCCTCACCGCGATAGCCGCCCAGACTCTTCCAGAGGTCCTCGGCGAGCTGAGAGAACGCCTCGTCGGCGAGCGTGAGATCACCGGTCGTAGCGGCGAGCCACCCCAGCACCTCCGGCCCGTATCCACGCATCGCATGGGTGGCCGCAGCTTCAAGATCGTCCGCCGCGAGGGCGCGCTGAATCTCGGACTCTGGTCCTCCCACCATCCGCTTCGGAGCGTAGCACTCGTTCACGGGTCCCCGATCGGTGAGGGGTTCGCATTCCCGAGAAACCGGGGGAGAGTCGCCCGATGTCTGCCCTCGAAGAGGACGAGCTGCTGCGTTCCTTGTCGCGCGCTCCGTCCGTTGTGCCCGTCATGCCGAGCGAGATCGACCCGCGGTACACGCTCCGCGAAGAGCTGGGACGAGGCGGTTTTGCGGTGGTGCATCTGGCGCGCGACGCCGAGCGGGACACGGACGTCGCTCTCAAGCTGCTGCGGTCCCCGTCCGCGGACGGGATTCTTCGGTTCAAACGCGAGTTCCGTACCCTGGCCGATGTCCGGCACCGCAACTGCGCGCGGCTCTATGATCTTCACGCGAACCGCGAGGTGGTCTACTTCACCATGGAGTATGTCAAGGGCGCGACGCCCTTCGGGAAGGGCGCTCGGTTCTGTCTTCCCGACGCGCTCGACCAGCTCCGCGAGGGGCTCGGCCACCTGCACGCGCGCGGGGTCGTCCACCGCGACATCAAGCCGAGCAACGTGCTCATCGACCGGAACGGCCGGCTCGTGTTGGTGGACTTCGGCCTCGCGCGAACCGCCGTCGACGGCGCCACCCAAGTGGTCGGAACTCCCGAGTACATGGCGCCAGAGCAGTGCGCGGGGGCGTCCCGCCTGACGAGCGCGGTCGACGCGTACGCCGTCGGCGTGATGCTCTTCCAAGCGCTCGCGGGGCGCCTGCCGTTTGACGAACGCGGTCGGGACGTCATGGCGCGAAAGGTGAGCGAGCCCCCGCCTTCGCTCGCGAGTGTTCGAGCCGATGTGCCGGCCGATCTGTGCACGCTCGTGGACGGGCTCCTGGACCGAGACCCCGAGCGGCGGTTGCACGCCTGGGCGCGCCGCCGCGGTGCTCGAGGAGAGGTGGAGCGGGATGCGTTCGTTGGCCGCGGCCGAGAGCTGGAGCGGCTCCGCCATGCGGTCGAGAGCAAGGTGCCTGGGATGCACGTCATCGACGGACCCTCGGGCATCGGCAAGACCGCGCTGCTGAAGCGGGTGCTCGCCCTCGAGCTCCACGCCACCGTGCTCCGTTCGCGTTGCCACCCCCGTGAGTCGGTGCCGTTCAACGCCTTCGACAGCATCGTCGACGCCTTGGCTCGGCGTCTGAAGCGAGAGCCCGAACTGGCCCGTGTGCTGCCCCAAGACACGGCCGCGTTGGCCACGTTGTTCCCCGTGCTCGAGAGCTGGGTCCCTCCCTCCGAGAAAGGCAGCGCGACCACCCTCGCCAACGGCATGGCGGCGTTTGCCGAACTCTTCGAGCGGTGGGGACAGCTCGAGCGACTGGTTCTCGCCATCGACGACCTGCACTGGGCCGACGACGACAGCGTACGGTTGTTCGAGACCCTCATGCGAGAAGGCGGGTCTGCGCCGGTGATCCTCGCGACCCACCGGAGCGAAGAGCACGACACCGCGTTGCACCGGCTCGCGCGGGAGTCTGGCCGCCCTATCACGACGCTGTCTCTCGGTCCGCTGACGCCGAGCGAATCGGTTGCCCTGGCACGGGCGCTCGGAGCCTCGCGGGAACAAGCCAAGAGGGCGGCCGCGCAGGCCGCTGGGCACCCGCTTTGGTTGCGCGAGCTACTGCGGGGCGACGGGGGGCATTCGCTGGATCAGCTGTTCCAGTCACGGTTCGACGCACTCGACCAGCCGACTCAGCAAGCGATGCAACGCGTGGCCGTGAACGGACGGCCGATCGAGCGTGGCCTCTTCGCCCACGAACCCGGCGTGTACGACGCGCTGCTCGCCTCCGGCCTGGTCCGCCGCGGGCCCGACGGCGTGTCGCCCTATCACGATCGTGTCGCCGAGGTGGTGGTTGCGGGGGTCCCGTCCGAAGAGGTCTGTGAGCTTCATCGTGAACTCGGAGAGCGCCTTGTCGAGACCGGCGGTTCCGTCGAACAAGCCGCGCACCACTTCGATGTGGCGGGCGACGCGCGGGCGCCCGACCTGTTGGAGCGCGCTGCGGGGGCGGCGAGTGAGTCGTTCGCTCACAGCCGCGCCGCCGATCTCTGGGCAAGGCGCCTGAGTCACGCGAGGAAGGACGACGCGGACCGTGCCCGTCTGCTGGAAGCACAGGGCGACGCGCTCGCCCAAGCCGGGCGCCCGGGCGACGCGTTCGAGGCCTACTCGGACGCGGGTCGTGCGGCGGACGGCGAGGCGCGCCACCGGCTCACCATGCAGGCCGCCGACCAGCGCGTCTGGGACGGCGATCCCAGCCAGGCGTGGGAGGCCTATCGGAGATCGTTGGCCGGACTCGGCGTCGACGTCGCCGATGGCCCTCGGGGCGTCGTGCAGATGATGCGCAGCACCGGGCTTCGCTACGTGCGGCGGCGGCGGCGCGCGCGGCCGGTCAGCCGCCGGCTCGAGGTCCGGCTCGAAGCGCTGTGGCGCGCGTTCGGCACGATGGCCAGCGCGCGACCGATGCGCAGCTTTCAGCTGCTCGTCCGGTACCTGGCCGAGGCGGCCAACGTCGACCATCCACAGCACCGCTTCCGCGCCGCGTGCGGAGTGGCCTACCTGGAGGCGGCCCGGTCCGCCTCCAACGGATGGGCGGAGCGACGACAAAGACTCGCAGAGGCGTTCGAACCGGTCTCGGACTCCGAGGAAACCAGGCTCACCTACCTGATGTTCACGGCGGCGGTCGACGCGTACGGATGGCGCAACGAGCGGAGCTTGAACAACGCCCTCGCCTGCTGGGATCTGTCTGTTCGGCTGGGGAAGAGCTGGAGTTTCGAGGCGATCGCCGCGCGGGTTCTGGTCGCGTCCGCGCTGCACGCGTTGGGCCGCATCCCGGAGCGGCGTCGCTTCGCGACTCGACTCGAGCTCGAGCTCCAGGCGCGGCGGCACCCGATGATCGCCCACCTCTGGTTTCTTCAAAGAGGCGCATGCCAGCTGTATGCGGAAGGGGCGTCGGGAGGAGTAGGCGAACGGCTGCTCGAGGCGCTCGACGTCTGGAAGCCGGGCGAGGACGACCCCCGCAAAGGGTGGGTGAACCAGGCCAGGCTTCTCATCGCGTCCCTGAGAGCGGACGACGATCGCGCCGACCTCATTGTCCGTGCCTGGCAGAGCGATCGCGTGGCTGCGCAGGCGATGGGCATCCGATACGTCGCCACAACTCTCCGCTACTTCGAGGGGATCGCCGCCGTCAACCGCCTGAGCCGGGTCGCCGCGGACCGACGTGCTGAGCGCCGCGTTCGGGCCGCAATCCGGCTCCTCGAACGGGAGGAAGCGGACGCCGAAGTGCTCGCACTCGGCCTCGAGGCCGGGTTGCACAGCGTGCACGGACGGCACGAAGAAGCCCGGACAAGACTCCGACGCATGCTGGGGCCGGCCGAAGACGCCGGCGCCCTCCTTCCGCTCGCGCTGGCGCGGTACGAACTCGGCACCGTCGACGGAGACGCGGAGCAGATTCGCAAGGCGGAGGCCTTCTTCGAGGAGGCCGGCTTCACGACTCCCCTGCACGCGGCGCGCATCTTCCTCCCGGGAGACTTCCACATCACCCGCGAGCCGTAGTGCCTGCGTGAAGCGAAGAGCGACCGCTCACACTTCAGTCGAGCCGTCTCTACCTCTCCGGAGGGCAGATGGCGACCGAACTGGCAGTACGGGGAGAGGGGTGGCGTGCCGACGCTAGGCTCTGGAGGGCCATCCTGCGCGGCGCGCTGGTGGTCTCTGGGACCCACTTTCGCGGCGGCGTCCACCATGTGCACTGGACCTGGGCGAACGCCGCCAGGCCCCTGACTCCGACCGAGGGCGTCGCACTCGCGCTCGTGCTGTTTGGCGCCACCAACGAACGGGCCGCGCAAGAGCTTCGTGTCGACGCCACCACGGTCGCCTCTCACCTCAGTCGGGTTCGCCGGAAGCTCGTCGCCAACCGGACCGAGCTTCTCTCGCTGGGTCCCACCGCTGCCCGGTTGCGCGCGAGAGGGTCGGCAGCACTGCCGGGGGCGACGCTGTCCTCGGCAACGCCTGCAAACGCGATCGCGACGCTCCCTCTCACGTCTCTCGGGCTGACGCCCTCGGAGCAAGACATCGCGAGGAAGCTCGCCTCCGGAGACGCCAACCGCGCGATCGCCCGGTCACGTGGAACCTCCCCGCGGACGATCGCCGACCAGCTCGACAAGCTGTATCGGAAGGCCGGAGTGCACGACCGACGAGAGCTGACGCTGTGGCTGTATGGCGTTCGCTCGCGGGCGATCAACCGCGCGGACGCCCTCCGGCTGCTGCGCTACGGGCAAGCAACCGCCATGCGTTGAGGGGCTCGATCCGCGCCGGAGGATTTGGGCGCCGACGGCGCGGCACAACCCGGCTCGTTCACGCACCGCGCGGCGCGCAGCCCGGCGATCCCATCCACGAGCGCAAGGCGGATCAGCTCGACGCGTGCCGCCTGGGTCTCCTGAAACCCGCCCGCGGCGACGGTATGCTCAGCGCCGCGCTGCCGCACACGACGCGGCCCGAGCGGCGGTCGCGCACATAGAGCCGCCCCGCCATCTGCCCTGGGTTGAACAGAGCCGGCGCGGTCCACTCATCGATGACCAGAACGATGTCGGAGCGGCTCGGGCCCGGGGGATGGAGGCGGTCGCGGGGTCGGCCCCCTCAGGCGCCAAGAGCTGCGCATCGGCCACCAGGAGCAGCTCGCGCAGCGCCGCCGGGCCGGCGAGCAGGTCTACCAGCGAGATCGGCTGCGAAGGGACGCGGTGTCCCGCGAGGTTGACTCGGCACGGTGCGGCCGAGAGCGGGACGCGCGTGCTTCGAAGGTCGACCCGCTCTCGCTCCGATCCGCCGCCGCTGAACGAGACTTAGCGAACCCCAGCGCGATCGCGAGACCCGCGCACAGAGCGCGAAGTCGCTGAACGCATACGTGCTCTGCGCCGACTACGAACAGAAGTGGTCGTTCTCCTACGAAGACACGCTGGGGCGGGTTCAGCTCGCGGCGGGGACAGGCCTCATTGAGTACGCCCGCGCGACGATGCTCGCGGACGGGGTGGCCACCTACTCCGAAGACGGGCTCACACTCACGTTCCGCGGGCCACCCGCATTCGACTGTTCATCCGCCTCCGAGTGCCTCACGGGCCAGTCGTGCGCGGGCGGGTTCTGCACGCTCACCGAGTAGCTCAGCGCACCTCGCGAAGCGCGGCGATCCCGTTGACGAGCCCGAGGCGAATGAGCTCGACACGCCCCGCTTGGGTCTCGCGAAACCCGCCCGCGGCGACAGTGTGGCGCTGCACTTCGGTCCCGCACAGGACGCGGCCCGAGCGGCGCTCGCGCACATAGAGCCGCCCCGCCATCTGCCCCGCGTTCAACAGAGTCGGGGTGGTCCACTCATCAACAACCAGGACAACCTCGGACCGGCTCGGACCCGGGGGATGGGTCGCGGTCGCGAGGTCGGCCCCCTCGGGCGCCAGGAGTTGCGCGTCGGCCACCTGGAGCAGCTCGCGCAGCGCCTCGGGCCCCGCGAGCAGATCCGCCAGCGCGATCGGCTGCGAGGGGACACGGTGTCCCGCGAGGTTGACCCGACATGGTGCGCTCGAGAGCGGGACGCGCGTGATTCGAAAGTCGACCCGCTCCACCACTGTGGGCTCTGAACTCCCGCCGCTGAACGAGACGTAGGCAAAACCCAGCGCGATCGCGAGACCCGCGAGCAGGGCCACCCGCAGCCACGGCGGCTCGGTCGTCGCCGGAGAGGCCAGCACGACAGGAGCGCGATCGCGCGTCTCATTGAACGGCTTCTGGCAGCTCGGGCAACGCTGCGTCCCGGCCAGGCACGAGGCACACATCGCCAAGTCACAGGGGCCGCAGCGATCTCCGTCCTGGCTCGTCCGAACGAGGCGCTCGCAGCCCTCGCACTCCATCTCGATGACCCGCATCGCGAAGCAGTCTCGCGGGGGACCTCGGCGATGTCGAGGGCTCGGCCTCCTGGCTCGAGGACGGGACGGAACCCAACTATCGCGTGAACTCCTCCACGAGGCCGGGTCCCACGAGAGCGATGGCGCCTCCGGCGAGTCCGAGCGCGACCGCGAGCTGACAGACCAAGGCCGCCCCCTGCAGCCAAGCGCGTCGCTGCGTCAACGCCTGGTAACGGGACACTTTGCGACTCGTGCTGAGCCACGTGTCGACGAAGATCTCCAGCAGCCTTCCATACGGCGAGACGAAGGAGCGGGTCGGCCCACCGGCCCAGAGGTTGAGGGCACCCGTCTCAGGGTCGTTCCTCAACAGCCAGAGGTCGACGTAGCGGTCGATGGCGAACCATCCAATGCCGCCGAGCAGGATGGAGAGCAGGAGGGCGGGGGTGACCATGTACGGCAAGGTGCGCATTTCTCGAGAGAGCGCAACGGTGGACGGGAGTTCGTGCTCGGTCCCCCGCCGGGCTTCTCGGGCTATCGCGTGCCCAGGAGCCGGGACACGTCGAAGCCGCGCTCGGCCGCGAACTCGTGGTACCGCTGCTCGAGCGTCTCATCGAATCGCGCCAGCAGGGCCCGACCGCGGTCCGACGCGCGAAGATCCCCCCGTTGCAGAGCACGGCGTAGACCTCCTCGAGAGCGCCCTCCTGGGATGGCTCCTCGAGGTGCAGCGCGGCCACTTGGGGGAACATGTCAGCCGAAAACACCGACAGCCCTGGCAGATCGAGCGGGTCGACGTCTGGCGGCACCTCGATGACGCGCCCGACCTCGCCGCGCACCAGCAGGGTGTCCCGGCGTCGCCCTACGAATCCCAGGGGGAACTCCAGCTCCTCGGGGAGAATCGGACGGCGGTCCAGCACCTCCCAGGTCCCATCCTCGAGCGCCTCGCGACCGACGAGCAACGAATCGCCCAGCGGCTGCCCTTCCGGATCCAGCACCTGCAGGAGCAGCGCCTCCTGAAAGAACCTGAGATGCGAGCCATCGTGGAGAACCCGACGTCGGATCAAGTCGAGCACGTCCAGCAACACTCGCCCTTGGACAGTGAGCCCGTCCCTGGTCACCTCGAACCGAGACCCCGTCAAACCCCTGCAGACCTCGAGGCTACCGCATCACCCGCCGAACGCAGAGCAGGTCCCGCGCATCCATGTCGAGGCACGTCGGTCGCCCGAGTCGAACCCACTGACCCGCTCCGCCGTGACTTCGCAATGCGTGGCCATCGGGAGTTCGATTGATCGTGTGTCGTTCAAGCCCGGGTGACGAGGGACGGCACGGCGTATGGGCTTGGCTCCCCGCCTACTCGACCCGGAACGAGTAGCGGCCGATCTCGCGGGCGTTCATCAGCAGGACCGCCTCGTGCTCGCCGGCGGGCCACCCGACGTGGGGGCGGAAGTCGAACGCGAAGCAGGTGTCCGAGGCGTCCGCGTCGAGGGTGATGCGCTGGGTGCCGTCCTCGTCCACCTCGTCCGCGACGCGCCACTCGACACCGATCCACGTCGCCCGGCCGAAGTCGCCGCAGCCGGTGAGGAACACCGCGTCGCCGGTGCCAAACGCGTCGGTGGCGTCGATGGGGTGAAAGTCCACGGTCGCGCCGCGCGCGGTCTGCGCGCTCTCGATGCGAGAGGGGAGCGCACCCTCGGGCGGGCCCACTTCGAAGGGGAAGCGCGCCAGCTCTTCCCCTTCTTGCTGGACGACCAGCTGGTGCACGCCGATCGGCAGCGACGGGACGGACAGCTCCGCGGCGATGTGCGCCGCGTCGCCGTCCACTTCGGCGTCCTCGAGCGAGACGTCCGCCGACTCCAGGCGCCCCTCCCAAGTCCACGAGAGCGACAGCGCGCCGGTCGGAGCGCCGCTCAGCTCCAGCGAGACCCGGAAAGGGCCCTCGGGCGTGAACCGGGGCACCGGGTACCGCACTTGCTGGCCCTCGAGCTCCGTCCCGAATCGGGCCCCGCGCACGGTGAGCGGCGCAGGGGCGGGGTCGACGGACGGCGTGGGATCGGAGCCACACGCGGCGATCCAGACCGCAAAGAGCACAACCAGGCGATGCGGGGACGACATCGCCGAGAAGGATAGAGGAGAGGCGCGCGCCGCCCGAAACGAGCGACAGGATCGCGCCCACCGCGACCCCGGGGGCGAGAACCGCCATCATCGGGGAAGGGGGCCGGGTCGGCAGACGTACGCTGGCTCGCGACCGAGCCAATCACCCCTGGAGCACGCACCGAAGATGTCGGCTGAGCACCGTCGAGACAGCGAGACCCTGCTCGACGCGCCCGAAGTGGATGGCGCGCCGGAGACCCGCAAGAGCGACGTGCGCACGCTGCGGGGGGAGCTGTTCGACGGTCACTACGAGCTGCGCAGCCGCATCGGTGAGGGCGCATCGGGGACCGTGTACGAGGCATGGGATCGACGCTCCCAGGAGGCCGTCGCGATCAAGCTCCTGCACACGCAGCTGAGCGCCTCGCCCATCCCGGTGGCGCGGTTTCAGCGGGAGGTGCGCGCGATGGTGCGGGTCGATCACCCGGCGATCGTGCGGGTTTTGGACGCGGGCGAGGACCCGCGCGGCACGTTGTATCTGGTGATGGAGCTGCTCGAGGGGACGGTGCTCTCGAAGCGCATCGAGGCGGGCATGGCGACCTGCGACGTGCTCGACTTCGGGGTCCAGCTCCTGGGCGCGCTGGCCGCGGCGCACGACGCCAGCGTGATCCATCGGGACATCAAGCCGGACAACCTCTTCCTGCACGACATGCCCGAGGGGCCCGCGCTCCGCGTGCTCGACTTCGGCATCGCCAAGACGCTCCGCCGCGACGCGCCGGTGACGTTCCAGACCATGGACGGCACGCTCTTGGGCACGCCGGAGTACATGAGCCCCGAGGTCTGTCGCGGAGACGACGCGACCGAGGCCGCCGACCTCTGGGCGACGGCCGCGGTGCTCTACCACGCGTTCACCGGGGCCCCGCCGTTCGTCGAGGACCACGTGGGGCGTCTGTTGATGCGCATCGTGAAAGACCCGGCCGTATCGCTCGGCGTGCACCGGCCCGATCTGCCCCGCTCGGTGATCGCGGCCGTGGACCGGGCGCTGCGCGCGGACCCCAGGGAGCGATTCACCGACGCACGCACGTTCGCGGCAGCGTTGGCGTGAGCGGTCCGACGCTGACGCCGATCGGGGTCGTGCGGTGCGCGCTGCAGCAGAAGGTCGCGGCGCCGCGCCAACCGCGGGCCGCTGCCCATGTCGAAGGGCGACTGGAGCTGGACGCCGGCTACGACCACGCGCTCTCGGACCTCGACGGCTTCGAGCACATCTGGATCCTCGCGTGGATGGATCGAGCCGACGGTCACCGCAGCAAGGTGCTCCCGCCCCGGAGCGAGGTCCGGCGGGGCGTGTTCGCGACGCGCGCCCCCCATCGTCCCAACCCCATCGCGCTGTCGGTGGTGGAGCTGCTGCGCGTCGAGGGCACGACCGTGCATGTGCGCGGCCTCGACCTTCTGGACGGGACCCCGGTGCTGGACATCAAGCCGTACATCCCGTGGGCCGACGCCATCCCCCGCTCGCGGGCTGGATGGCTGGAGCCGGAGCGCCCGGGCGACGCACTCCACGGTGAACGTCCCGAAGACCCGCGCGGCGCCCACCCCGTCTCGCTGTCGGCGCGTGTCACCGCTCAGCTCGCCTGGCTGAAGCACCGCGGCGTCGACCTCGAGCCTGCGCTCAGAGCCGTGCTCGAGACGAACCCTGCTCCTCGGCCCTACCGACGCATCCGGCGCGATCGGCGCGGTGATGGATTCCTGCTCGGGCTGTCCGAGTGGCGAGCCTGCTTCACCGTCGACGCCAGCGACGGACCGGACGCGGTGACCGTCATCGCGATCGAGTCGGGCTACCGCCTCAAGGAACGGTGCGCACACCCGCTTCACGAGACCTTCGACACGTTCACGGCCACGCTCGAGACCGGCGGCGAGGGCCTCGTGGTGTTTTCGCTCCGCCTGCTCGCCTCTGACGTCTATGTGCTCGGCGGCATCCTCGCGGGGCAGGACCACTTCGCTTCTGTGCACGGCGCCGGGCCGCCGGACGAGGAGGGCCGCGTGCCCATCTCGGTGTTGACCACCGAGGACCGGGCCGAGGAGCTCGACGGGTGGCTGGACGCGCTGACCGACGAGCTCGGCCTCGAGCGCCTCTCCGAGACCGCGTCGCCATGAGGACCCGACTCGACCCGGTGCTCCCGCCGCTCCTGATGTCACCTCGGATCACCAAGCGGCTGCCCCACGACGCGCGCCGGATCGGCTGGGGTCGTGAGGGCGACGTCGCGCTGGTGATCGGCTCGGACTCGCGGTTCAGTGTCGTCGACGCCGAGCTCGAGGTGGTGGTCGACGGAGAGGTGCGGAACGCCGATCTGCGCGCGGGGGTCGTCGACGCGGACGCGTCCGGTGGAGGTCAGCTCGCGTTTGCGGCGCGCGCGGCGTTCATCCTCAGCGACTTCGGCGCGACCTCCGTCAGCACGCACACGCACCGCGCGTGGCAGCCCCACGAGGGCGGCGACGTGCGGTTCCTCGAGGACGGTCGGATCGTGTGCGTCTGCCCCGGCAAGGACGGCGCGCCGGCGGTGCAGCTCCGGGATCCGGCGTCGGGCCTGGTGCACGAAGAGGCGAGCGCGCGGTTCCCGCCCAACGCGCGCTTTCGGCTCGTCGCGACCCCCGACCCCGAGGCGTTCCTCATCGAGGTCGTTCCGCTCGGGGTGCCTTCGTCCGTGTTCCTCCTGCATGTCGATGAGGCACCGCATCTGCGCGAAGCCCCCGCGCTCGCCGCCGAGGGCGCGGGCCCGCTCGTCTTTGGGCCGGACGGCGTCGCGGCGCGCGTCACCCAAACCGGCGTGGAGCGCTGGCGCTGGGTGGGGGGCGAGCTCCTCCCGCTCGACCGATGGAACGCCACAGACGACGCCTCGCACCTCGAGGGCGCCGCGCTTCACCCGGAGCTCGTCCCGCTCGGGCCCGACCAGCTCCTGGTCGCCGAGCGCGACGGCGCACGCTTTCATCTCCTCGACGTCGCGTCCATGCGCCTGGCTCTGCCGGTGCTGCTCGAGGCGCTCAAGCCCCCTTTGAACCACCTCCTCGGGGAGCCCGCCGGGGACCGCATTCTGCTCGCCCACGGCGACGACGGCGTCCTGCTCAGCCTGCTCGAGCCCCCGTTTGGGGAGGTATCGTGAGGGAGGGCACTTGCCGCCGGCCCCCAACCAGCCCAAACCTGGGCCGTCTGTGTTCAAGTTCGACCCGAGCCCCCACGCCGGCATCTTGGGCCCCGCCCAGCGGCGGGTCGCCTTGTCCTTTGTCGAGGCGATCCTCCCCGGCGGCTACGGCGTCGCGCCCGGTGACGAGCGCACCCTCGCGCTGACCGAGCAGGTCGTCGACCACCTCTCGCCGTGGGCGATCAAGGTCTTCTCCGCGGGCCTCGGTACGCTCGACCGAGCGGCCGTGCTCTCGACGGGCCGGCGCTTCCACCGCCTCGACCGGCACCGCCAGCAGGAGCTCCTCACGCGCTGGGAGACGGATCCCATCCTCCGGGCGCCGCTCAACGCGCTGTCCTTTGCGCTCAAGTTCGCCCACTTCGACACGCAGGACGTGTACGAGTCGATGGGCGGCTCCCTCAACGTCGTCCAGCACCAAGAAGAGCACCGCTGGCTCGAGCAGGTGATGGAGGCGAAGGATTGGGACGACCCGGACGACATCGAGTGCGAGGTCGTCGTGGTGGGCACCGGCGCGGGCGGCGCGGTCGTGGGCAAGGAGCTCGCGGAGCGGGGCTACGCCGTGGCGTTCGTCGAGGAGGGCAAACACCACCGGCGAGACGCCTTTACGGGCAGCGCGCTGCAGGCGCACTTCGATTTCTACCGAGGCTCGTTCACGCTCGGCAACGCGCCGATGCCCATCTTCATGGGGCGCTTGGTTGGGGGCCCGACCGCGATCAACACCGGCAGCTGCTTCCGCACGCCAAACTGGGTGCTGGACCGCTGGTGCGAGGACATCGGCACCGACGCGTTCGAGCCGGACACGATGCGCCCGTACTTCGAGAAGGTGGAGCGCATCCTCCAGGTCGAGGCGGCAGACCGGTTGGCGTCCGGCCCGATCGTCGACGTGATGTCGCGCGGGTGCGACGCGCTCGGCTGGTCGCACCAGCCCATGATGCGTAACGCGCCCGGCTGCGTGGGCGAGGGGTTCTGCGACTTCGGCTGCCGGACCGACGCGCGGAAGAGCACGAACCTCAGCTACATCCCGCCCGCCCTCGAGCGAGGCGCGCTGCTGCTGACGGGCATGCGCGCGACGAAGGTCATCATCGAGAACGGCCGCGCGGTCGGGGTCGAAGGCGTCGACGAGAACGGGCGCACGCTCAAGGCGCGCGGCCGGGCGGTGGTCTTCGCGGGCGGCGCCATCCCGACCCCGGTGTTCCTCGCCAAGCAGGGCATCTGCAACTCCAGCGGCGAGCTCGGTCGCAACATGACCGTGCACCCCAGCACCGCCATCAGCTGCCTGATGGACGAGGAGATGCGCCCGCACAAGCACATCCCGCAGGGCTACTACGTCGACCACTTCATCCCCGACGGCATCCTCATCAACGCCGCCCAGCCGGACCGGAACTACGCGCCGCTGATGTTCCCGAAGACCGGTGACCGCTTGATGCGGGCGCTCGAGCAGCTCGACCAGATGGCGCACATGGGCGTGTTGATCGCCGACCAAAAGGCGCAGGGCGTCGTGAGCGTCGGCCCCGAGGGCGTGCCCATCGTTCGCTACAACCTCACGCCTGAGGACATCAAGCGTGTGCACACCGGGCTGATCCACGCGGGCGACATCGCGTGGGCCGCGGGCGCGAAGGAACTCTACCCCGTCGTCGTCTCGCAGTCGCACGTCAAGACCCAGGCCGAGTGGAAGCGCTTCAAGGAGCGCGACGTCACCGCGTCGGACCTGATGTGCACGAGCTACCACCCGCTCGGCAGCTGCAAGATGGGCACGGACCCGAAGACCTCCGTCGTCGGCCTCGACCACCAGGCGCACGACGTGCCGGGCCTGTTCCTGGTCGATGGCAGCACCGTGCCCGGCCCGCTGGGCGTGAACCCGCAGATCACGATCATGGCGATGGCCACGCGCGCCGCCGAGATGATCGCCGACACCCTCGGCTGAGCAGGGCCTACTGCAGCAAGACAGTGCGCACGGGCGTCTCGAGCGGGCGGGATACGTGGTGTGCGATGGCATGCAACGCCCGCATGGACGCGGCGTCGGGTGACTTGGCTCGTGACCACCGACTGCGCGCCAGCAGCCGGCACTCCTGCGCGCGGCGGACCCAAACTTCGGCGCGTGCCCGGTACGCCTGGCGTCGTTCTGTAGAGCGCAACGGGGCCGCCCGACGACGCATGACGAGCAGAATCTCGTCCCCACGTTGGCATGGCCTCGTGCCGGTGGCGGTCCGGACTTCGGGTGCTCCTCAGAGACCGCTGCGAGCGGCGTCCCTTGGTGAGAGACCGAACTGGCTAAGGTCTCCGGGGCAGAGCCGAAACCCGTCGAGCAGCACGGCAGCGAAGGTCGCGGCGACACGACGACGCGGCGCGTGCGGGAGACGGGCCACGTGCTCTTGATGCTCGTTTCTCCTCCAACAGTGCGCTTTCAAGGCTGACTTCTTCGTCAAGATCGGCACCGCAACTGTGCCGAAGTGTCGCGGACGCAGGTCACATCCGACAGATCCGCGACTGGTCCTCGGATTGCAGACTCCGGGTGCATGAATCGCTGGGGGACTCTCGGATGGCTCGCCGCCGCCGCATGCATGGCTGCGGGCTGTGGATTCTTGTCGCACGAGCCGCCGCCGGACACGGACGCCCCGGACACGCGCCCGCCACAGGTAGATGCAGCGGCTCCACCCATGCGTGATGCGGGCTCCCCGAGGGTACTTGACGCTGGTACGCCGACGCGGGAGGCGGGTCTTGATGCGAACGTCGATGACGCGGCCGTCATCGACGCCGCCTTCCCCGACGCGGGCTCGCCGAGCGGCTGCGTGATCGAAGCGGTCGACGACGGAGTGGTGGGGCTTCGCGCAATCGAGGAGCGGAGCGATGACGACCGCGCGATGCGGTCCGACCTCTATTGGTCGACGGGTGATCACGTGGCGTGGGCCGAGGCGCTCGAGTGGGATGACGCAGGACGGGCTACCCACATTGAGTGGACGGACTCGCGCTTCATCCCAGACCGGGTGTTCCGACGCGAATGGCGCCGCTACCACGACGACGGGCGGCTGGACGAGGTCACGATCGAACTGGAGGGCACGCCGACCGAGCTCCGCCGTTTTGTCTACGAGGACGGGTGGCTCACGGAGGTCGTAAGCGTCGTCGAGGGCGTCACGCGATCGATGGCGGACTTCGACGTCGATCTGAGCGCGCGCACGCTCCGCGTGATCTCGTGGCCCGCCTCCGTTCTGCTCGAGTGGGACGAGGATGGACGCCCTCGCTGGTTCCAGGTGGACGACACCGAAGGACCGGGGATCGCGCGCTGCGAAGAGACCGACGTGGTGCGGGACGGAGACGGCGTCATCCGGGAACAGCGCCGGCGCTTCTGCGGCGAGCCAGCCGGCGGGGTGACCACGCAGTTCGTCTACGAGACCTCGGCGTCTCAGGCGCGACTCGAGACCCACGACCTGCGGGCCGGCGGCTTCTCTCTGCAGACGCGGCGTTCCCTTGCAGAGGATCTCGTGGAGTTCCGCACGCAACGGCGCCCCGTGGAGGGCGCGACAATCGAGTTCGAGGAGACTTCGTTTGGGCGCTACCGCGGCTGCGGCTGGGTCCCAAATCCACGGCGACCCACCCTCTACCTCTCGCGCGTCGAGCCCGAGTGGTACGGGTGGGCAGCGCCGCTCGAGGACATGGCGGACGCGACGAACTTCGAGTTCCGGGCGTACACCCCCCGAGACTGAGTGTGGTCGCCAGAGATCAGGCCGCGAGCGGCGGCGGCAACGTCTGTCGAACGACGTACTGACGCAGGATGCGCACGCTCTTGAGCAGCTCCATGTCGTGGGGCATGCGTGTGCGCACCTCTTCGAGCCGCGCGAGCAGATCGACGTGCTGGCCGACACGAAGCAGATGCAGAATTTCCATCCGACTGATGTACTGCTCCCAGTCGCGGACGGGCAGAGAATGGGTGGCGCCTCGCATAGAAAGGCAGAACGGATGATTCCGCCCTTCCTTTAGTGGGAGGCGAAAGAACGCCTGGGCACGCGTGCCGGTTTCAGGCAGCGCTGGCAGCTACATGTTCTGAACGCGGAGCGTGTAGTCGCCGGTCAGGTTGGGCGAGAACGACGTCACGACGATCGTCCATTGCCCGGGCTCGGTGACCGCCACCATCAGCGTGGAGTTCAGGCTTCCGTCGCCGCGGTCGTCGTTGCTCGAGACCCGGCCGGACGGGGAGATGACCTGCAGGTAGGTGTCGAAATCGGCCGAATCCAGGTCGACCCGCACCTGCCCCGCCGTCCACGAGACGGAGTGGCGGTCGATGTACTTGCCCTGGGCGTCCCGCTCGTCATTCGGCCGCAGCTGGCCGGTGACGATCTGCGGCGGGCCCCCGGAGTTGGCCGCGACCATGCGGTTCATCGCGACGACAGCGGCCTGCCCGGAAACCACGTTGACCGATCCCTCGGACACCACCTGGCCGTTCTCGCGGATCTCGAGCGCGTGGTGTCCCGCGTTGAGGGCGATCTGCTGGCCGGACACGACGGGGCCGCGGCTCTCTCCGTCGACGATCAGCTCTCCGGCGGCGACGTTGGTGTCGATGCGTACCTGGGTCTCCGACTCCGTTTCTTCGGCCTCGTCGTCTCCGCCGGAGAACGCGACGAGCGCGATGACGCCGCCTCCCAACACGACCAATCCGCCGGCCAGCACCAGGGCGATCAAGCCCATGGCCATGCCGCCGCCGCTCTTCTTCTCCTGAACGAAGCTGCCCGGGGCGCCGAAGCTCGAGGGCGGGCTGGCGTAGTTTGCGTGGCTCGGGTAGCCCCCCCCAGAGGGGTTGGGCGTGCCGTATCCGGCGGCCGTCCCGTAGCCGGGCGCGCTCCCAGGCGCGCCGGGCATCGAGGCGTGACCGGCGGGCGTGCCCGAGTGCGGTCCCCAGCCCGGAGGCGGGGTGGCGGCGGGAAGCAGCGCGGTGCCGGCCGGGGTGTAGCCCGGAGCGGGCGTCTGTCCCGGCACAGGCCCGGTCCCCTGGTGGGGCGCAGGTCCGGTGGCCATTCCTGGAGAGGACAGACCTGGAGCAGACAGACCCGGCGCCGACAGACCCGGCGCGGACAGACCCGGCGCCGACATCCCCTGCGTCGCCGGTACGCCCGGAGCGCTCCCGGAGACCGTCGAGGCCCCGCCACCGCGCGCGCGGCGCAGTTCGGCGAGCATCATCCGGGCGTCTTGCGGTCGATTGCCCGGCTCCTTGTCGAGGCAGCGATCGACAAACGCCCCCAACGCAGGCGGCACGCTCGGCGCGATCTGGCAGAGCGGGGCGTGCGCCTTGGTGCAGGCATTGACCACGATCGCGCTGGCCGTCTCTCCCTGGAATGGCGTCTGGCCAGCGAGGGCCTCGTAGAGCATCGCGCCCATCGCCCAGACGTCCGCCGCCGCGGTGACCCCCTTGGCGCTCATCGCTTGCTCGGGCGCCATGTAGTGCGGCGTGCCCATCGCGATGCCGGTGTGCGTCACGTTGTTCTCGGACGAGTCGAGGTCGCGCGCGATCCCGAAGTCGAGGACCTTGATGACCTCGGTCCCGTCGCGCTTGGTCTGCACGAAGATGTTCTCGGGCTTGAGATCGCGGTGCACGATGCCCGACTCGTGGGCGGCCGCGAGCGGGTCCAGGCATTCCTCGAACCAGTCGAGGATCTGCTGCATGGAGTGCCCGCCCTTCGCCAGGCGGTCGCGGAACGGCTCGCCCTGGAGGAACTCCATCGCCACGAAGAGCGCGCCGTCCTCGGTGTCGAAGCCCGCGTCGTAGACCTCGACGATCTGGTCATGGCCGATCTGCGCCGGCGCGCTGACCTCCCGCAGAAAACGCTGACGCGCCGCTTCGTCCTTCCCGATGTGCGGGAAGAGGATCTTGAGCGCGACCGCCTTCTTGGAGAGATTGTGCTGGGCCTCGTAGACCTCGCCCATCCCGCCCTCGGCGATCTTGCGCACAATGCGGTAGCGCCCCCCGATCAGTCGATCCTGCGCCGACAACGTGGCCCTCCCATCATCGAAGCGGAGGGTAAGAGGTCCCCGTGTTGGGGGCAAACTCGCCGTACGCGAGCTGCATCGGCGCGCGGCTTCGGGGTGCTCCGTTCGCGTGGCCGATCTCGTATCCGAGGACCCCACCGACGAGGGGCAGGACCAAGCCGGCGGCGAGCGCCGCGCCCTCGACGGCGAAGGCCAATCCGTACACGATGAACGGGATCGCAACCGCGCTCCCCACCAGCATGCCGAGGAAGGCATGACCGAAGTTGCCCCGTCCGCCGCGGACCTCGGCGCCGAGCGTGACCCCCGCCGTCACCGCCAACCCCGCCACCATGGCGCTCGCTCCGATGGCGATCGCCTGCCCGTCCGCGGACGCGCCCGCCTCATCGGCCACCCAGATCGTCAGCGCACCGATACCAAACCCAACGAGCGCGCCGATCGCCCCGAGGCCCAGCTCGGCGAATACGCGGCTCAGTGGATCACCGTCCAAGCTGAGCGTGGGCACCATCGGCTCGCTTTGGCCCAGATACGGCTCGGGAGGCAGCGGGGGGTGCGCGTTGACTGTGCGCCCCTGCGCGCGCGCGACCTCCTGCGCGGCCCACCGGATCACCGTCTCGTCGTCGACGTTTGCATCGTCTGGCGGAGGGAGCTCGACCTCGGACGGTTCCAGTGACTGCGTGAGCTGCGCGGAAGCCGACACGGGCACGGCCACGAGGCACAGGGTCAGCAACACGAGACGCACGCCTGCACCATAGCAAGGGCTGACCGAGTCGCCCGGGGTCGCTCGCCACGCACATCGGCATCTTCGCCGGATACTGCTAGAGCACCGGCGTGACGCCCGAAGACGACATCGTGGTCCGCCTCGAGCGCTGCAGCGAGACGCTGCAGGCCATCGTGGAGGACCGGCTGCTCCTGGATCGGCTGGACCCGGAGGCCAAGCGGGCGCTGTTGATCGCCGCGGGCCGCGTGTCCCGGCCGGACCGCCACGAGCTGCGGGCGACGGCGCGCACGAGGCGACGCACGCAGAAGCGAGAAGCGCGCGCCGCGGACGAGGCGAAGCTCGCCAAGACCAAGATCCGGCAGCTCCGCGAGGCGTCGTCGTTCCCGACCCCCGGGCCCGAGGCCATCGACGAGCCGCTTCCGGAGACGCCGCCGGTCGAGCTGGGTGAAGCGCGCAAGTGCTACATCTGCAAGCGCTTCTTCACTGCGGTTCACCCGTTCTACGACCAGCTGTGCACCGCGTGCGGGGACTTCAACTACGAGCGGCGCTGCCGGTCCGCGGATCTCTCCGGGCGCACCGCTTTGGTCACCGGCGCGCGCGTCAAGATCGGCTACCACGCCGCGGTCAAGCTTCTTCGCGCGGGCGCGTCGGTCATCGTGAGCACCCGGTTCCCCGCTGACGCCGCCGAGCGCTACGCGGCCGAGCCCGACTTCGTAGAGTGGCAGGACCGCCTGGAAATCTACGGTCTCGATCTTCGCCACACCCCGAGCGTCGAGCGCTTCTGTGCCCACCTCCTGAAGACCCGCGACCGGCTCGACTACATCATCAACAACGCCTGCCAGACCGTGCGGCGGCCCGCTGGCTTCTACCAGCACCTGCTCGACGCCGAGCGCACCCTCCAGCTGAGCGCCTCCGCCGAGAGCCTGCTCGAAGGCAACCGCGCGCTCACCCAAAGCCCCGTGCGGAGAGAAGACACCCTCGCCGATTCGGTGGCGCTGAGCCAGCTGCCGCTCTTGCCCGAAGACCGCGGCCGTGACCTCGCGCTGTTCCCCGCAGGCCAGCTCGACGCGGATGGCCAACAGGTGGATCTGCGCGGGCGAAACAGCTGGCGCCTCGCGCTCGATGAGGTCCCGACGGTGGAGCTGCTCGAGGTCCAGCTCGTCAACGCCATCGCGCCCTACGTACTCAACGGACGTCTGCGCGCGCTCATGAACCGCACGCCCGAGCGCGACAAACACATCGTCAACGTCAGCGCGATGGAGGGCCAGTTCTACCGGACGTACAAGACCGACAAGCATCCGCACACCAACATGGCCAAGGCCGCGCTCAACATGATGACGCGCACCTCCGCCGTCGACTACGCGGGCGACGGCATCCACATGAACAGCGTCGACACCGGCTGGGTCACCGACGAAGACCCCGCCGCGCTCGCCGCCCGCAAGATCGAAGTGCACGGCTTCCACCCCCCGCTCGACATCGTCGACGGAGCCGCCCGCATCGTGGACCCGGTCTTCGAGAGTGCGCTGACCGGCACTCACCACTACGGCCTGTTTCTGAAGGACTACCGTCCGATCCCGTGGTGAGGCTTCAGGTTCCCCAGCGGCTGAGGAAATCGAGCGCCGCCTCGTGGGCCTCGGGCGAGCCGAGCACGGCGGCGTGGTCGCCGCTCACCGAGACGAGCGCGCACTGGCCCACGGGGCAGGAGTCCAGGAGCGCGCGGGCGTGCTCGTACGGTACTCTTCGGTCCTCTCGGCCGTGCACCAGGAGCACCCGCGCGCCGGTGCGCGTGATCGCCACCCGCGTGTCCGCGGCGTCGGGCGAGAAGCCGCCCAGCTCTCCGGCGTCGTCGACGATGAGGTCGATCACGCGGTCGGGCAGCAGCCAGCCGACGCTCGAGAGCTCAACCCGGGCTTGCGGGGGGACGACCTCCCGAAGCGACGCAAACGTGCTGAGGCTTGCGACGGCGCGCACGCGGGCGTCACGGGCCGAAAGCTGGATGCCCACCGCGCCGCCGTAGCTTGCGCCAAGCACGCTGACCGGCCCGGCGAGCATGTTGAGGGCGTCGAGGTGATCGAGGAGATGGGAGAGGTCCTGCGACTCGAGCACGCCGTAGGTCAGGAACTGGCCGCTTGAGCCGCCGTGGCCGCGGAGATCGACGAGGACCGCGCGCATCCCACGGTCGCGGAGGGCGCGGCCGACGTCGATCATCGAACGCTTGTCGTCGCGAACCCCGTGCAGGACCAAGACAGTGCCGCGGGGCGGGGAGTCCGGGTCGAGCACCCAGGCCTCGAGGAGCGCGCTCGGGGGGCCGACCTCCGCACGAAGGGCGCGGGTGACGTCGGTGGGCGGCTGCACCATAGGGCGGGGCGGCTGATCGTAGTTCGGCGCACGCACGATCGCCCACGCGCCGGCCGAACGGCCCATGCCGACTCCGGTTGCGAGGATCCCCAACACCACAGAGAAGAGCGCCAGCGCACGCATGAGCCGCACCCCCGAGCCGCGTGCCTGCTCCCCGTCCCCAGCCGTCATCAGGAAGCGCTACGGAACGCGGCCGTAGACTATTTCATTCTCTGCGCCCTTCATGGCGGGGCCGGAGCGTCCGTGTATGATGGGGCCGGTGGAACGTAATTCCGCACCCCCGTTTCCCCCCTCTTCGCTGCCGCCCGGCACCTTGGTGGCGGGCAAGTACGAGCTCGGACCCGCCATCGGCTGGGGCCGGCACAGCGTCGTGTACTCGTCGCTCCACCGGCTTCTGCAGCGCAAAGCCGCCGTGAAGGTGCTGGCCAAGACCGATGACGCGACCCAGAAGCGATTCGCGCGGGAGGCGCGGCTCGCAGGCTCGCTCCGGCACCCCAACATCCTCGAGGTCTACGAAATCGGCCGGCTCGACGACGGGCGGGCGTTCCTGGCCACGGAGTTCCTACAGGGCGAGACGCTCGAAGACCGGCTGGCCGTCACCGGCCCCATCACCGCTCCGGAGACGATGCGGATCGGCCAGGAGCTCTTGTTGGGGCTCAACGCGGCGCACGAGCAGCAGATCGTGCATCGTGACATCCGTCCCGAGAACATCTTCATGACGATCCTGCGGGGCGAAGAGGTCCTGAAGATCCTCGATTTTGGCGTGTCGCGTCGCTTTGACGACAGCAGCGATTCGATGCTGACGCAGCCGGGAGACGTGCTCGGCGAGGCGGCCTACTTGGCACCCGAGCAGCTCTACGAGGACGGCGTGGTCGATCAGCGCACGGATCTGTTCTCGGTGGGCGTGCTGCTCTATCGCCTGCTCACGGGCCGGCTCCCCTTCGAAGCCAAGGGGCCGCAGCTGCTTCTCGAGATCGTCGAGCGGGACCCCAAGCCGCCCAGCGCCCACCGTCCCGACATCACGGGCGATGTGGATCGTGTCGTGATGACGGCGCTCGCCAAGGACAAGAACGACCGGTTCCCGAACGCGACCGCGATGAGCGAAGCGCTCCGACTCGCGTCTCTGTTCGCCAGCTACACCGCTCACTGATTCGCTTCTTCGTGGACCCGAGCAACGGGGAACCCCGAGCAACTTGGTCCGAGCCCGGGCCCTTGGTACTGCTGGCCGATGCGCTACCTGACGGTTCCTCGGCGAGTCGCTCTCCTGTTCAGTCTTGTTGTCTGTCTGACGCCAACTGAAGCATGGGCCCAGCAGGCCGACGCGGACGAGGCCGAAGAAGCGGACGAGAGCGGCGGCGAGCCGGAGAACATGGTCTTCGCGGACCTGAGCCTCGGGGTCATCTCCGCGGGCTACGAACGCACGTTGGACACCGGCATCACGCTCGCGCTCGCGGCGGGCATCTACGGGCCTTGGTACCGGCGTGACAACGTGCTCGGCGGTGGCGGGGAGCTGCGCCTGTTTCTGTTTCCCGGTGGAGAGGCGCCCTCAGGGGTCTATGTTTCGCCCGGCATTCGTGCCGCCTTCGTCGGCAAAGACGACGAGGATGGCCGCCGCGAGGGTTTCGCTTTCAGCGGCCGCGTGTCGCTGGGCTACTCCCTCACCTGGGACATCCTCGTGGTTCGACTCGGTTTTGGCATGCAGATGCATGTGCTCGAGCTCGACGACCCCGCCGGCGCCGAGAGCGACGACTTCTTCGAGCCGTTCCCGGTCGCCGACATCTACGTGGGCCTTCGGTTCTGACGCGGTCTACTCCGTCCGCGCGGCGCTGAACTGCGTCGAGATACGAAACGCGGCGCCGAGCACCACGGCCTGGAGCTCCTCGTCTTCGGTGGCGTTCGCCCACAGGCAGCCGCCCCCGTAGGCCGTGACGATCTCACCCGCGTCGAATGTGTTGGCCGTCCAGTCACCCCCCTCGGCGCTGCCCGTGCTGCTAATGTCCGCGTGCGCGCTGGAGATGCCGAGCAGCACGCAGTTGATCCCGTTGCTCGCGACGCCCCCGCCCAAGAGCAGGTCGAAGCTGCTCCCCGGCTCGTCGATGACCCCGAACGCGTCGCGCTCGGTGACGGTGACTTCGCCATCACACACCTCCTCGCAGTCCGGGTTCACCGTGCCCACGCCGCACTCCGCGGGATCGGCCGCCACCGTCTCGCCGTCGCACGTCTGCCTCGGGACGCTGACCCACATCCGGTGCGGGTACGCCGGCTCACGCTGGCTGATGCCCACTTCAGCCGGGAACACCTCGTTCGGGCACACGATCGCCGGGTTGGCGCAGTCGATCATGAACTGAAAGCCCACCCCGTCGTGCTCGACCTCGACCATGCCGCCTTCGGCCGGCACGGTCGCGTCATACACAACACCACCCAAGCTGACCTGAACGTCGTAGCCGTCCGCTTACGTCACCGCCCAGCGACCCTCCACCGAGGGTGCGGGACTCATCGACGTTATGGGTCCACAGCCCCGTGCACCCATGCCCAGCGGGGCCAGCAGACACACGACACCCATCGAAAGCCAAGTTCGCGTCTTCGTCATCACAGTCACCTCCACCGAAGGACCGTCAACGCATCGATCGTGCCGCCTACGGTTCTTCAGATAGAGGTATCTGAAACAATTGGATCGTGAACCGATGTTCGCATCGGTGTGGCATGGATGTCTCGCCTACAGGCGCAAGCGAACCGCGAACGCCGGCGTCAGGACTACGCCTTCGCGCTCGATTTCTGTATCGCCAAGCGCACCGAACCAGCGCTCGTAGTCGATGCCAAGCTCCAGGAGCACATGAAAACGGCGAAACCCGACAGCCAAGCCGAGCACACCGCCGCCGCGCACTCCGGTCACCGTGAGCGCGGCGCCTTCGAGCTCACCGAACGCGTGCTCCAAGGTCCCACGCACACCCAGCCAGGCCTCGGCGACGCTCAAGACATCGAGGCTCAAGACCACCGGTATGCTCACACCGAGGCGGCCAGCCTCGATCGGGTCATCGACCAGTCCCACGTGCGGCACCAGGCCGGCGACCAAGTTGAACATGCCGAGACGAACGCGGCCGCGCGCCGACAGACGCAAGGTCGTGCCGGCCGTCTCGACCCCGAGATCCACGTCGGGCGACACCCCTCGTCGCACCATGGCGACCGGCACGGCTCCCCCCGAGGCCGACGCGGCGAGCAGCCGGTCCGCTTCCACGCCGGGCTGCGCGACGAGGTCGCCGACGGGCACCCGGACCGCGCCACCGAGGGCGAGGTCAGTGCGGTTGTTGGGCGTGGTGCGTCCGCCGCTGAGCGTGGGCAGAGCGGGGGCACAGCCCATCGCTAGAGGCAGCGCCAGCAGACACAGCGTCTGTAGAAAGCAGGGTGCGCAGCGCATTGAGCGCGCATCGGGGACCTCGCTGAGCGGATCGAGGCCCGCGTCGAGCACCGGAGCGCGCTACTTCCGGAAACGAGAGGGGTAGTCGCCCGAGGCGATGGCCGTCTGCAGGTCGCCGTCATCGGGGTGCAGCTTGACCGCGCGCTTGGCGAGCAGATCCTCTTCCTCCCGGTTGTTCGGGTCCGGCAGGCAGCACTCGACAGGGCAGACCGCCTGGCAAGCCTCGTGATCGTGGAACCCGACGCACTCCGTGCAGAGGTCCGGGTCGATCAAGTAGATCTCCTCGCCTTCGCTGATCGCCTGGTTGGGGCACTCCGGCTCGCAAGCGCCGCAGTTGATGCAGTCGTCGGTGATGTAGGTGGCCATCTCGAATCCTCAATCGGGCCGCGCGACTATAGGGCGCCGCCCGCGAAGGCGCCAGGTCTGACCGTTTCGAAAGCCGGGGGCAAGCAGACCCATCGCCCCAACAGTCTATCAGTAGCATCTATTATCTACCAACAGACTCTTCCGAGGCCGCAAGCGCTCTTTTTTCAGTATGTTCGTGATGGCACGCCGCCTGCGAGGAGTAGATGCAGGAGGCGACAGATGGCGACGACGACCGACAGCGTGATGGCGAACCTGGGTGAGCTCTTCGAGATGGAGGCGGATCGACGAGCGGAACTGGCCGCCCAGGCGGTACGCGCCGAGGCGGAGGCCGAAGCGCGCGAGGTCGCGGCGCGACACCGAGAGGAGGCGGCCATGGGCGCGGCGCGCGCCGAGGCGAAGGCGCGGGCAGAGGCCGCCGTCGCGACGGAGGCGGCCACGATGGACGCCCGGTTGGCCCTTCTTCGACAGGAGCTCGCGGAGGTGCGGAGCGCGCGTCAGGAGATGCGGGCGCGGGTCGAGTCTGTTGCTTCGGCGCCCGAGCCCAGCCGGCGCGGCACTTGGTTCGCCGGCATGATGGCCGCCGCGTCGCTCGTGTTGGCGCTGACGGCGACCGCGGTCGCGTGGCCGCAGCCGGCCGCGGTGGCTTCGCTTCCCGAGCCAGCGCCCGTCGTGCAGGTGGTCGAGGAGGCGCCCGCGCCGGAGCGGGTCGAGCGAGCGCCGGTCGTCGAAGTCGAGGCGCCCGTCGTCGAAGCCCCCGTCGTCGCCGAGGCCCGCCCACGCATCCGTCGCCCGCGACCGCCGCGTCCCCACGTCACGTCGACCGACCGAGACATCGCCACCCTGGACCTCGGCGACGACAACACCGTGCTGAGCGACGACTTCCTCAACGGCGCCGGGCATTGAAGGCTCGGCGACCCTGCGCTGGATCACGCATCTTCGAGGCGCGCTGAGGGCGACGGCTGGGTCCGTTCTCCTGCTTTCTGGTCCGGAGGCCGCGGAACGAGGCGCAGCCGTGAGCCACCACTTCGTTCTGTGAGGGCCGACGGCTACGCGCTCGCGTTGCCATCCAGGGAGAGCGAGAAGCCCACGCGCGCGCCGCCACCCTCGACGTCTTCGATCCACGGCTCGCCGCCGTGGGCCTCGGCGATGCGCGCGACAAGCGAGAGTCCGAGCCCGAGCGAGCCGCCGGCGCGGTGTTCACCCCGGTAGAACGCCTCGAACACGTGCGCGCGGTCCTCTTCGGTGAACCCGGGCCCCGCATCCTCGACCGCGAAGGTGACCTGCTCGTTGAAGCGCAGCACGAGGCGCCGCACACCCTCTCCGTGCTGAGCGGCGTTGCCCAACAGGTTCGCGAGCGCGCGCGCGACGAGGGTGGGGTCCACCTCGATGGGGCGCGGCGTGCCCTCGACCTCCAGGGTCTCGACGCCGAGGTCCGCGCGTTCGAGAGCGCGCGCCGCGAGCTGCACGGCGTCGACGACCTGAGTGTCCAAGCGTCCAAAATCGACCCGTGAGCTCGCGAGCAGCTGCCCGACGAGAGCGTCGATCTCCTTGAGCTCGTCCTCGACGTCGTCGAGCAGCTTGGACTCGGGATTGTCGCGCGCCATCTCGACCAGCACGCGGAGGTGTGCGAGCGGGGTGCGCAGCTCGTGCGAGACCGCGGCGAGCAGCTCCCGCTGGTCGGCGAGCTGGGTCTCGATGCGCGCCACCATCTCGTCCATCGTCTGGCCGAGCACGCCCACCTCGCCGTACTGCTCGGGGGTCATCCCGGCGCGAACCTCGAGGTCGCCCTCCGCCACGCGGCGCGCCATGCGCTCGAGGCGCCGAAGGGGGCGGAACAGCCGGCGCGCGAGGATGCCGGACGCACCCCAGAGGATGATCAGCGCGACCCCCAAGATGACGAAGAACCGCCAGCCGCCGAAGGCTGGGGTCGGCCCGCACACCACCAGCCGCCCCATCCGCGCGCCGTCGCGACGCGTGAGCGGCACATCACCCCACGGCTCGACGCAGCGCTCGCCCGCGCGGCCGATCACCCGCTCGCGCGCGTCGTAGAGCGTCGCGTCCATATGCAGGTCCCGGTGCAGATCCCCGAGGAAGCGGTCACGCGCCGGGGGGTTGTCCCAGACCTCCTCCATGCGGCCGGACACAAAGCGGCCGAAGCCGTCCGCGTCGCGCTGGATCTGCTCCGTCGGCGAGAGCAGCCGGAACAGCATGCCCATGACAAACGCGGTGAAGACGATCGTGGCACCGAACCACAAGAAGATGCGCCTCTGGAGGCCCTTGTTGCGGTGGTGCCAGCGCCAACGGAGCCGGTGGCGGCGGTGCCAATCCCCGCGCGCGTCCGGGCCATCGCAGTCCTGTCGGTGACGCCAGGGTCTCACGTCGCGTCTCGGACGAAAACGTAGCCCACGCCGCGCACGGTGCGGATGCGCGCAGGCGAGCGCGGATCGTCCCCGAGCTTCTTGCGGAGGTGCGAGATGTGCACGTCCACGGTGCGCTCCCCGACGATCACGTCATCGCGGCCGGCCTCGCTCAAGAGCGCGTCCCGGGGCACGACGCGGCCGGCGCGACGCATCAGGGCGACCAGAATGTCGAGCTCGAGCCCCGTCAGCTCGATGGGTTGCCCTTCGACGCGCGCGGTCCGAGACGCGACGTCCACCTCGACCCCGCCGATGGCGATCCGCTCGCCCTGCGCTTCGGGCTGCGCGCGGCGAAGTACGGCGCGGATGCGCGCCAACAGCTCGCGGGGGCTGAACGGCTTGGGCACGTAGTCATCGGCGCCCAGCTCGAGACCCACCACGCGATCGGCCTCGTCGCCGCGCGCCGTCAACATGAGCACGGGGATGCGGCTCTTGTCGCGGATGCGACGCAACACCTCGAGACCGTCCATGCCCGGCATCATCACGTCGAGCAGCACGACGTCGAAGGTGCCCTGACGCAGCGCTTCCAGGCCGACCGTCCCGTTCTGGGCGGCGGTCACCCCGACGTCGTGGTCCGCGAGGTAGGTCTCGAGCAGCGTGGCGAGTCGCTCGTCGTCGTCGATGAGTAGGGCGCGAAGGGTCATGGAAGTCCTCGAGGTGCTGGAATGCGTTACCGCGCGCGGCGCCGCGCGTCGACATGGAGCCGATGCGCGAGGACCCCTCGCTCGAAAGAGCGAAGGGTCATGGAGGACGGAGCGCGGTTCGTCAGGATCTCACTCGCGCTGATCAGGGTGATGCCGGCGGTGTCGGCGACGACGACGGTCGCGGCGTGGCGGGCGGTCCCAGTCGCCACGGTCGTCGTCGTAGGTGTCGGCGCGGCGGTCAAAGACGAGGCGCTCCTCCACGTAGACGCGGCGGGGTGGGGGCTCGGCATGACGGTCGGGACGACGCTCGGCACGACGCGAGGCGTCGACGCAGACGTCTGCGATGTGGTCCTCGAAGGCCGCCTGGCGGCGTTGTGCGTGGTGGCCGTGATGGAACGCCATCGAGAAGAGGCCTCCGCCGAAGCCGACGACGGTGCCGACGCTGAAGAGCGCGATGAGCAATCGATCTTTCATTTTCTTCGTTCTCCTTCTTCGCTTCTTCGCCTCAGACCCAGCCTCGGTACGGCCCGCCGAAATCGGGGCCGCGCTCATCGCTCTCGATCATGCGCGCGAGGCGCGCGCGCTGCTCAGGGTCGAGCGCCTGGTGCACACGCGAAAGCCCATCCGAGAAGACCTTCTGCATCTCGCGAAGCTGGTCGTCGTGCCGCGTGAAGATGCCCGCGAGCACCTCTTCGTCGAGCGTCTCGGTGCGCAGCAGCGCAGCGACATCATTGCGTGTCTTCCGGCCTTCGCCGCGCAGCTCCTTGGCGCGCCCCGTCATCTCTTCGACCGCGGCCTTGATCTCCTTCTCCTGGCCCGGCGTGGTGTCGAGCCGGCGGAAGAAGTGCCGCATCCAGCCCCCGCCGCGGCGTCCACGACGGCCGCGTCCGCGGTGCCCGTGATGGTCGTGATGACCGTGACAGTCGCCGCGACCGAAGCCGTGGCGACGGCGCACCCGCTTCAGCGTGGCGATCAGCCCGATGAGGCTGAGGAACCCAATCAAGAATCCGAACATGTTTCAGTGACCTCCTGTGTGAAGTCACTCTGGGAACCGAATGTGTGGAGCGTGTGGGGGAGGCGGTGAAGAAGTGTGAAGGCGTCCTTTACCGAAGCCTTACGGCGCGACGCCGCGGGACGCGCCACAGTGCGGGGAGACGAGCGGCGGCATGCGACGATGGCGACGATGACGAGCGATCCCACACCGAAGGTCCTCCTGGTGGAGGACGAGGAGCCGATCCTCGACGGCCTCGACGCACTGTTTCAGGGGCAGGGTTTCGAGACCCGGCGCGCGCCCGACGGAGCGGTGGCACTGGACGAGGTGGCGAGCGGAGGCTTCGATCTGGTGCTGCTGGACTTGATGATCCCCCACGTGGATGGGCTGACCGTGCTCCGGCGCATGCGCGAAGCGGGCGACGACACCCCCGTCCTGGTGTTGACGGCCAAGGGCGCCGAGGACGACGTGGTCGCCGGACTCGAGGCGGGGGCCGACGACTACGTCACCAAGCCGTTCGGGGTCCGGGAGCTGGTCGCGCGCGCCCGGGGCCTGCTGCGCCGTCCGCGCACCGAGGAGCCCACCCCCCGCTGCTTCTCGGTCGGTGGCGTCGACATCGACCTCGAGGCTCAACTCGTGCGGCAGCCCGCGGCGAGCGAAGTGCGGCTGACCGCAAGGGAGGCCTCGCTCATCGGCTACCTCGTCGAACGCCGGCACCGCCCCGTCACGCGCGCAGAACTTCTCGTCGACGTCTGGGGCTACAATGATGGCACCGTCCGAACCCGGACGGTGGACGTGCACATCCAGCAGCTGCGGGCGAAGCTCAAGACCATCGACGGGGCCGCGGGCTGGATCGAGACCGTGCGCAGCCGCGGCTACCGCTTCGTGGCCGAGATCGAGCGGGGGTAGTGGCTACCCGTCGGGTCACGGCGCTCGCGCTCGGGGTGGTGCTCGCCACACTGCTGCTCGGTGGAGGCTGGCTTCGAGCCACGCTCCGCGACCGCGACGCGCGCATGTCGGACGCGCGCGGCCAGCTCGAGCGGCGGGCGGACCTCGTGCGCGCGGCCGTGGACGAGAGCCTGGAGGAGCTGCGCGCCCGGGAGGACGAGCGGCCGTTCTATCTCTACAACCACTTCTACTCGCCGCCCGACGTGCTCGCGATCAGCGACCCAGTGGCCCGGTCGCCGCTGGCGCAGACCCCGAGCGACATCCGGTGGGTGGGGCACTTTCAGATCGACCCGGAAGGCGCGGTGCAGACGCCCTATGACGCCGACGGGGACACGCTCTCCGCGCTGGGCGCGCAGATCGGCGAGTCGGTCCGCAGCCCGGCGCTGGCCCCCCTCAGGGCGCTCGCCACGGGGGACGGGCCGAGTCTGCTGCAGCCAAGCATCACGCCGGCCGAGCCCGCCACGCCCGCCGCGGCCGTCGTGCCGGTCCGGCGACCAAGGCGGATCGAGAGGCCGGAAATCGAGCGCCCGGAGACCGAACCCGATGCCGATGTCGGCCGGGTGGAGGAACCTTCCCAGCCCGGCGACGGGACGCTCGAGGAAACGGCGACCGAGGGTCGGAGCGACCAAGAGACGCAGGACGACGGGAACGCGGACGGCCTGGGCGTCGAGGCGCCGCTCACCGTGGGGTTGAACGCGTGGAGCAACGTGCAGGCCCGCGACATCGTGGCCGCGCAGGGCGGGGATGTGAACGCGGGCAACCGGCTCCTCGAGCGGGGACGGCAGGTGCCGCGCATCAGCCGACGCAACGTCGACTGGTCAGACACCGAGGCAGCGGCGCCGTCGACCCCGGCCACCCCATCCAACTCGGGCCGCTCGTCCGGGGCGGGCCAACGCCAGAGGAGACGCCGGCCCACCCCGCCCACCGTGCCCGCGGATCCCATGCCCGTGCAGGACGGTGTTGGCGCAAGCCTCGAGCTGGACAATCTGGTCCAGCGCGAAGCGGAGGTGACGTACACCTCGATGGTCTACCGCGATCAAGACGGCTTGCTCGTGCTGCATCGACTGGTGACGCACGAGGGGGTGTCGGTCGTGCAAGGGCTCTTGTTCGACCGGGATCGACTGGTTGCGTCCTGGATCCCAGCGCTGGTCGCTCGTCACGCCGACGAGGGCGCAGCGCTTCGTGTGGTGTCGAGTGACGCGGACGCCCCCGTGGACGACACCGAGTGCGCGGTGCGGCGGCCCGCCAGTCGGATCCTCGCGGGGGTCGACCTCTGCTTCGGGCCCAGCGCGCTGATGGGCACGTCGCGACGCCTGGACGAAGAGCTTCACTACCAGGTCGGCGGTCTCGTCGGCCTCTGGCTGTTGGTGCTGCTCGCCGCCTTCGCGATCATCGCCGCCGCGCGACGCGCCGAGGCGCTCTCCCGCCAGAAGAGCGCCTTCGTCTCGGCAGTCAGTCACGAGCTGCGCACGCCGCTGACCACCTTGCGCATGCACGCCGAGATGCTCGACGGGGAGCTGGTCACCGAGGACCGGCGGCCCAAGGTGCATCGGGAGCTCGTGCAGCAGAGCGTCCGGCTCGCGCGGCTGGTCGAGAACGTGCTCAGCCTGTCGAAGCTGGAGGAAGGCCGGCGCACGCTGCGGCTCGACGAGGCAGACCTCTCTGCCCACGTGGCGGGCGTGGTCGAAGGCCAGCGCGGCTTCGTGGAGGAGAAGGGCTTCACGCTGACCTTCGAGGGACCCGAGGGGCTGCGCGCGCGCTTCGACGCCCAGGCTGTCGAACAAATCGTGGTGAACCTGATCGACAACGCGCTCAAGTACGCGGTGGGGGACGAGCAGGCGATCGAGCTTAAGATCGAACACGACGGGGCCCCCAGCATCGTCGCGCGGGACCGTGGCCCAGGCATCCCCGAGGCGGAGCGTGACCGTGTCTTCGAGCGATTCCACCGCGTCGAACGCCCCGAACACGCCCATGCGCCGGGCACCGGCATCGGGCTGTCGCTGGTGCGCGAGCTGGCCGAAGCACACGGCGGCAAGGCCACGGCACACGGGCGGGAAGGCGGCGGACTCGAGCTGCGCGTAACCCTGGCCTGAGGCTATTCGAACGGGATGATGTCCGCGACGGACTCTCCCAGCTGAAAGCGCACGTCGACCCACCTGCGCTGCGCACCGTCGAACGCACCGCCGAGAGCTGAACCTGAAGCCGGTCATCGCCCCGAGGGATCGCTTCGAGCAACGACGCACGCACCGTCAGACTCCCCGCGGTGGCGGGCACCTGACAGATCAGAGGGCCAGCCAGCAGCTCGACCTGGTCAGCGTCGACGCTGGCATCCCACGTGATCACCCAGTCGGAATCGCGGGAGACGGCGCTCGGTAGGGTGACGCCCAGCGTGGCGGGGGCGTTGAGTTCCGCATCGACCGCCGGGATGGAGTCGCTGCCCTCCACGCTCAGCTGAACGGCAACTCCGGCTGCCGCGGAGGGGGAGTCGAACTCGGATCGGTACTCGCCTCCGGAGCCCTCCGTCGAGACCGGATCGCGCCCGTCAACCGCGATCGTGATGGGCCCGCCGTCGAAACGGTTGACCTCATACGCGTCTGGGTCGAGCAGCACGCAACCCTCCTCCGCCTGGAGCAGCCCCCCACCCGGGACAAGACCCGCCGGAATGTCGGCGAGCGGGTTGTCCTCGAAGGCCGCCCTGAGTTCGAACACGGACCCGGTGGGCTGGGCTGGACCCTCATACACCAGGACGAACCCGCTTTTGGGGGCGGGGGCACACGCGATCAGGAGCACCCCAACCAAAGGAGCCATTCCGAGGCGAAACGGCAACGAAGCGCGAGCTGCGAGCATGCCGTCACCCTACTGGAAGCCGGCCCCGGGCCCACCGGGAGAGCCCCCACACGCTTCACGCCGTTCAGCTCTCTCAGCCGGAGTGGGTGGCGGCCAGCTCGCGGACGACGGCGTCGCCCTCGCGGAGCGCGGTCCGTAGCGCTTCGGGCTCGACCGGGGCCTCGAAGCTCTTCAGCGCGACGAGGCCTTCGAAGGGACGGCACACGAGCACGGAGCCCGGGTCGCCCTCGACCCACACTGCGACGAGCCCGGCGCCGAACATGGCCACGTCGTCCTCGCCACGCACCTGGAGCGGGTCGACCTGCCCGGTGCTGGGCTCCCAGCGCGCGCGTTCCCCGAGCAGCCGCGTCCACATCGCGCCGAAGCTCACGTCCTGGGTCGTTACCAATCCCGCCACGGGGGAAAGGGTGCCGCCGATCGGGGCCGACGTCGAGCGGTCTTCCGCTTCACTCGGGGGTTCGCACGAAGTACTCGCTCATCATCACGGTGCGCACGGCCCACATGTCGAGGAAGGACGAGACGACCATGCCGACGGTGGCCATGTTCTTCACCAGCGAGAGCGGGCCGGTCGCGCCGTAGAAGAGGTTTGGATCGGTCACGTGGCGTGGGGACGGCCAGGCCTCCTCAACGATGCCTTCGAAGGGTGGGGCTCCGTCGGTGAGCGCGCGCAGGCTCAGGTTGCGCACGTAGCGGGTGCGCGGCTGAATGCGGGCCGAGATCGGAGACATGCGGCTGTGCCACCGACGGATCCACGTCTTGCGATCGAGGCGGGCGGGGCGCTTGAGCAGCGACAGCGCGGTGATGCCCGGGCTCCGCTCCCCGTCGGCCCAATCGCGGGGAGAGGCGTGCTCGTTCTCCCCGTAGTCCGTGTAGACGCTCGGCTCGACGCGGTAGCCGTGCACGTCGAAGCCCTCGGCCCGGCAGGTCTCGAGCGCGCGCTCCGCTGCCTCATCATCCGCTACCCACACGTTGACCATCGCGACAGGGTCGGGGCCACGCTGCGGGAACGGGTTGGGAGATGCCATGTCTGCCCCCTCGTCGGCCACGAGCACGGAGAGCGCGTCGGCACCGTCGTCGACGAGGCGCTGACCGATCCGATCGACGACCGCCTCACGCCGCGCAGGACGGCTTCGCTCCTGACGATCCCAGAGGAGGAAGACCCGCTTGCCCGCACCGTCGAGCGCCGCTTCACGCGCACCGCCCCCCACCCGGATGGCCCGCGCGTGCCGGCGGTAGTCGGACATGTGATGGGCCAGACCGGCGTCGCGCTGGACGAGCGGCGTGTACCCGAGGTCCTGACGGGCGCGGTCGATGCGGAAGGCGCTCGCCCGGATCAGCTTGAGTACGCCGATCCGCGTGAGCGCAGGGTCCGGACCGCCGAGGTAGCGGGCCAGCTCCGACGCGTAGCCCACCGCGTACATGGCCGCCCCGGGGAGCGCGGTCGTCGGGAACGTGTAGCCGAGTCCGTCGACGATCGGGCGGAACCACTCGATGCCGTTCACCCGCTCGTCGTCAGTGATGAAGTACGCGCTCCCGCCCACCGTGTCGGGCGCGGAGACGAGCTTGTCCGCGCCGAGCAGCATGCCGCGGATGACGTTGTCGACGTGGGTGTTGTCGACCACCGCTTCGCCGTCGCCGATCGTGGCGACGAACCGCTCCTGCACGAGTTGCGCTAGGAACGTCTCGATCATGAAGCCGCCAGCCCCCGGCCCCCAGATGCCGCCGGGGCGCACGGCCATCGTGCGGAGCGCGACCGAGTTCGCCGCGAGCACCGCGCGCTCGGCCAGGACCTTCGACTCGCCGTACAGGTCGACGAACGTCGTGGCGTACCCGACCGACTCGTCGGCTTCGATCCGCTCCCGATCGATGGCCACGTTCGCCGAGCTCACATAGACCAGCCGCCCGACGCCCGCGTGGCGACAGCCCTCGATCACCGCGTCGGTGCCGCCGACATTGACGGAGAACACGTGATCCTTGACCGCGTCCCGCGCGACCCCCAGCAACGTGAGCACGGCCGCGCAGTGAAAGACGGTGTCGATGTCCTCGCACGCCGCACGCACGAGCGCGCGGTCCCGCACGTCGCCGACGATCGTCTCGACGCCGTCCTCTTCGCTGGGCACGACGTCCAAGGCGCGCACAGAGCACCCGAGCCGGAGCAACGCGCGAACGAGATGACGTCCGAGGTAGCCGGCGCTCCCCGTCACCAGACAGCGTGGGCCGATGGACGCCGCGTCGAGGCCCGAGCACGGGTCCCAGGGGGTACCGGTCATTCGTAGATGCTCCGCGTGGTCGAGCTGAAGAAGCGCACCGCCAAGCGCCGGGGGACGAGAGACAGCGCCCCCCGCACCGCGCGGTTCATGCGGCCGGGCACCCAGGTCGGGCCCCCCTTGCCGAGCTCGCGAAGCGCACCCTGAGCGACGTCGGCCGGATCCATCGGGAACGTGCCGCGCTGCTTGTCGACCGGCGTGCCGGCGCGAAAGTTCGGCGTGTCGGTGGCGCCGGCCGCGCAGACGAGCACATCGACGCCCGTCCCGCGAAGCTCGTCCCAGAGCGCCTCGCCGAGCACGATGTCGTAGGCCTTGGACGCCGCGTAGCTCGCGATCATGGCCGTGCCTTGGAACGCCGACATCGAGCTCATCAACACGACGCCGCCGCGACCGCGCGCGACCATGCGCGGCACGAGGAGATGCGTCGCGGTCATCGGACCGCGGCAGTTGACGTCGATGACCTTGTGGTGATCTTCGAGCGCCGTGTCCACGAACGGCGCGATGACCGAGTAGCACGCGTTGTAGACCAACAGCCCGATGTCGCGGCCTTCCGTGACCGCCGCGAGCCGGGTCGCGAGGTCCGGCACAGAAAGGTCCATCGGGGCGGTGGAGACGTCGACTCCGTAGCGGCTTCGCAGCTCGGTCGCCAGCGCCTCGAGGGGCTTCTCGCGGCGGGCGATGAGCACGACGTTCACACCCCGCGACGCGATGTGACGGGCAAACGCCGCCCCCAGGCCCTCGGAGGCCCCGGCCACGAGGGCCCAGGGTCCGTACTTGATGGAGAACGGCTGGTTCGACACGCGCGGGTGTTAGCGCAAACGGGCCGCACTACGCCAGCAGACGCGCTGGCGGTTCTTCGTCTTCGGCTCCACAGCTCGAGGGTGCGTCTCTGTCTCGGTCTCGGCTTGTCGCTGATGCTGCTCGCCTGCGGGGAGGACCGCCCGAGCGCGGGCTTCGTGACGGAACGGGGCGGCGCGCGGGTGGAGTTGCTTCGACATCATGTGCAGCTGACGGGCGGCGCGAGCCCAGACGACACACTGCCGCTCATCGTCACGCTGCACGGGCGGAGCGGGACCCCAGCGCACTTCACGCGGTTCTTCACCGACCTCGAGGTCCCCGCGCGGATCCTGCACCTGGAGGCGCCGGTGGAAGAGGGCGACGGAAGGGCGTGGTTCACGTTCCGGTTCAAGACCGCCGAGATGCTCGAAGAAGAGACCCGCCTGCTGGCCCGGCGCGCCGTCGCCACGACGCGGCGTTTCATGGACACCCACCCGACCCGCGGCCGACCGGTCGTGACGGGATTCAGCCAGGGCGCGATGATCGTCTACCTCATCGCGCTCGTGCACCCCGATGCGTTCGCGGAGGCGTTCCCGGTCGCTGGGCTGCTCGTCACGGACTACGGCATCGGCCCGGACTCGCTCGCGCACATGCCGCCCATCGTCGCGTTTCACGGCGAGGACGACCCCATCATGAGCGTGGCCTCGGAGCGCCGCACCATCGCCACCCTTCGCTCCCGGGGTGCCCGCGCCGAGCTCCGCACCTACCCCAACGTCGCGCATTGGATCCAGCGCGGACTGAAGGACGATCTGCATCGCGAACTAACGCGCGCCGTGGGGCCTCGGTAGGATGACCGAGGCGGAAGTCGTGATGCGGATCGACGAGCGCGACCGGGTCCCGCTGGGGTGCGGCGTGACGAGTCGATGCGGTGCATCGGCGAGGAGGGACGCGCCGCAGCGGGGCCCGCTCCCGCCGCCGAGGCGCGTGGCGACCTCCGCCGAGGACATCGAATGACCGAGGCGGAAGTCGTGATGCGGATCGACGAGCGCGACCCCGCTGGGGTGCGGCGTGACGAG
>JBGCFC010000159.1:0-5421 GCA_045106715.1 Sandaracinaceae bacterium | reverse complement strand
GCGCACGATCCGGTTCCCGGGGTTCCTCCGTGCCTACGTCGAAGGCAGCGACGACCCGGACGCGCAGCTCGGAGATAAGGAGAAGCACCTCCCGCCCGTGCAGAAGGACGAGTCCCTCGACGGCAAGGTGTTCACGCCGCTCGGCCACGAGACGCAGCCTCCATCGAGGTTCACGGAGGCGAGCCTCGTTCGCGCGCTCGAGGAGCTCGGCGTCGGGCGGCCGTCGACCTACGCTTCGATCATCGACACCATCATTGGGCGCAAATACGTCTGGAAGAAGGGCTCGGCCTTGGTGCCGAGCTTCACGGCGTTCGCGGTGGTGGGTCTGCTGGAGAAGCACTTCACACGCCTCGTGGACTACGCGTTTACGGCGAAGATGGAGGATGAACTCGACTCGATCGCCGCGGGCCAAGAGCGGGTCGTGCCGTGGCTGGGCCGCTTCTACCTGGGGCAGGGCACGCAGGCGCCGGCCAACCAGAACGGCGTGCAGATGGACATGGGCCTCAAGGAGATGGTCGACACCCGTCTCGGCGAGATCGATGCCCGTCAGATCAACAGCCTCCCGCTCGGTCCGGATCCGGAGGGCCGCGAGGTCGTCATCCGAGTCGGTCGTTACGGCCCCTACCTCGAGCGCGGCGAAGAGCGCGCCAGCGTGCCGGAGGAGATGCCGCCCGATGAGCTCACGCTCGAGGCGGCGGTGGAGCTGCTCGAGAAGCCCAACGACGACCGCATCCTCGGGACCGATCCCGACAGCGGCGAGATGGTCGTGGCGCGCGCCGGACGGTTCGGTCCGTACGTCCAGCTCGGCGATCCGTCCGTGGAGCGCAAAGAGAAGCCCAAGACGTCGTCGCTGTTCAAGACGATGTCGCTCGAGACGCTGACCTTCGAAGAGGCGATCCAACTTCTCACGCTGCCGCGTGAGGTCGGGGTTGATGGCGATGAGCCCATCCTCGCGCTCAATGGCCGCTATGGCCCTTACATCATTCACGGAAAAGAGACGCGCAGCCTCGAGTCGGAGTCGCAGATATTCACTGTCACACTCGACGAAGCCAAGAAGCTGCTCGCGGAGCCGAAGAAGCGAGGTCGCAAGGTCAAGCCCGCGCTCAAGACGCTCGGCGAAGACCCCGTCGCGGGCACGAAGATCGAGGTCAAAGAGGGGTTCTACGGCCTCTACGTGACGGACGGTGAGGTCAACGCGTCGCTCCGCAAGGACGACACGATCGACAACATCACCACCGAGCGCGCCTCGGAGCTTCTCGTGATGCGGCGCGATCGCATCGCGGCGGGCGGCGGCAAGAAGAAGAAAAAGGCCAAGAAGAAGACGGCCAAGAAGAAAAAGAAGAAGACCACCGCGAAGAAGAAGACGGCAAAGAAGAAGACGGCCGCGAAGAAGAAGACGGCCGCGAAGAAGAAGACGGCGAAGAAGACCGCGGTCGCCGCCCCCAAGGACGCGTGAGCCGGGTCCTCGTCGCAGGGTGCGGGTACGTCGGAGGCGCGCTGGCCGCGGAGCTCGCCGCCGGAGGGCACTCCGTCATCGGCCTCAAGCGTCGTCCGGAGGGACTGGCGGAGGGCGTGACCCCGTTCGCCGCGGATCTGCTCGAACCAGGCTCACTCTCGGGGCTTCCGTCGGACATCGAGCAGGTCGTCTACGCCGTCTCCGCGGGCGGGCGCACCCCAGAGGCCTACGAGAACGCCTACGTGCGCGGGCTCGACAACCTCCTGAACGCACTCGTCCAACGCGGCGGCGTGCAGCGTCTTCTCTTCACTTCCAGCACCGCCGTGTACGGCCAGAACGACGGATCCTGGGTGGACGAGACGTCCCCCGCCGAGCCCGCTCGATTCACTGGCGAGACCCTGCTTCGCGCCGAAGCGCTGACCGCCCAAGGCGCGCCCTCGACATGCTCCGTGCGCCTCAGCGGAATCTATGGCCCGAGCCGCACCTGGCTCGTCCGGCGCGTGCAGTCTGGGGAGGTCCACGCGCCCGAACCCGGAGAGCCGCCGCGTTACGGCAACCGCGTCCACCGAGACGACTGCGCGGGGCTGCTCGCGCATCTGTTGGCCGCTGATGAAGTGCCTCCCGTGGTGATCGGAGTGGACGACGCGCCGGCGCCGCTCTCCGAGGTGCATCGCTTCGTCGCGGACCTGCTCGATGTGCCGCATCCGACCGTGGGACCGCGAGACCGTGCACGTGGCGGGAACAAGCGCTGCCGGAACGCGGCCATGAAGGCCGCGGGATATACGCTGCGCGTGCCGAGCTACCGCGAAGGCTACCCGGAGATCGTCAGCGAGCACCTCGCTTCCGAAGGCGCGTCGTAGCACCTTGCAGCGAAGTCGGCGCAACGACGGGGGCGGCGCGCTTTCGCGGGGGGCTCATCCGAAACGATCGCGAGAGCCCTCTCCTGTGAGGACGCAGATCCTGTGAGGACGCAGAGCTTGTGAGGCAGAGAATGGCCCGTTGGGCAACGGGCTCGCGAACGGCCCGATCGCCTACTGCACGTTGATGTGCGTCGGCCGAACTTCGTCCGCGGGGACCAGCACGCCTCGGCGGACACGACTCCCATCTGGCAACTCGAGGTCGAGCGCCACGGTCCCGACCGGCAGCTCCAGGTTTCGGAGCGGCGTCTCGCCGAGGTCTTCGTCGTTGTGGAACACCCGCACGATGGGAGACGTGGTGAGGTTGATGCGGCCCATCTCGGTGGGCGTCTCGTCCTGGCCCTCCTCGGGGAGCGCCTCCAGCGTCTGAAGGATGGAGCGGGTCCGGTCGGCACGGATCTCGACCTCCCCCTCGTGCGCCGCGTAGCCCTCCAGAGCGAGTGTGACGACGTGGGTGCCGGTGGTCAGCCCTTCGACGGTCACGGGTGTCTCCCCCCGCGGCTCCCCGTCCACGCTGAGCGTAGCGCCCGCCGGGTCGGAAGCCATGGTCAGGATGCCGGTGAGCACGGCTGGCGCCTCCACGGTGTCGGTGGGTGCGCCAGTCTGGAGCGTTGAGCGGTAGTAGTAGAAGCCGCCGCCGCCGACGAGCAGCAGCAAGAGGAGGCCTGCGCCGACCCCGAGAAGCAGCCCGCTGGAGGACCCGGACTCGACCTTCGCGGGCGCAACGACGCGCTTCGGGGCGGTGGGCGCGGGGCGAGCGGGCGTGGGCGCTGCGGGGTGCCGAGCGACCGGTTGAGCCACTGGCCGAGAGACGGGCAGCGCGCCCATTGGTGACGTGCCGGCTCCGGCCACACCGGCCGCTGCGAGGTCGGAGGGCAGTCCGGCCGGCTTGGGAATCGATGGCATGCCGGGCTGACTCGCCGGGCTGGCCTGGGCGGTGCGCATGGAGGGGCTTGCCACCCCCGGGCGACCCGGGGCGACGTTTTCACCGGGGAGCGCGCCCGTCCCCTTGGCGGGCGGCAGCGATCCGACAGGGGGCGCCGCCGGGCTCGGTCCGCTCGGGAGCGCGGCGGTGTCGAGGTCGGGGAGGGGCAGGTCGTCGGGGAACGCCTCCATCTCGCCGCTCGCAATTTCGAACAGCGGTTGCTCGTCCGAAGGCGCATGGAACGAGCTGCCGAACGGGGTGGAGTCGACGATGGGGCCCCGGCTCTGCTCCTCGGCGAAGAGCTTGTCCATGAGCTCCTTGACCTTGCGCGCCGACACCACGCGGCCCCGCTTCGCAATGAAGCGCTGAAGAGCTTCCTGGAGCGCGGCGGCGGAGTCCCAGCGGTCGTCGGCCTTCTTTGCGAGGCAGTGAACCAAGATGCGGTCCAGATCCTCCGGCGGGTTCTTGATGCGGTCCCCGAGCCGTGGAACGGCGCCTCGAACGATGGCCTCCATCGTCTCGAATTCGGTGTCCCGCCGGTACAGCGGCCGCATCGTCAGGGTCTCGTAGAGACACACGCCGAGCGCGAACAGATCGGTGCGGCGGTCCAGGTCTTTGCCGCGGCATTGCTCCGGCGACATGTAGGCGAACTTGCCCTTCACGACGCCCGCCTGCGTCTGGTGGGCGCGCGCTTCCGCCTTGGCGATGCCGAAGTCGAGCAGCTTCACCGAGCCGTCGTAGCTGATCATGATGTTGTCGGGGGTCACATCCCGATGCACCAGGTTCAGCACGTTGCCGTCTTCATCCGTCGCGGCGTGTGCGTGGTCGAGCGCCTCGGCGACCGAGGCGATGATGTGGCACGCGATCGCGACGGGGATGCCGCCCTCCTTGCGCGCTTGCCGGATGAGCTTGCCGAGCGAGGCCCCTTGGACCCACTCCATGGCGATGTAGTGCGTCCCGTCCACCTGACCAAAGCGGTACACGTGGCAGACGTTCGGGTGGCGCAGGCGCATCATCACGCGCGCCTCGTCGCGGAACATGTCCACGAAGGTCGGGTCGCGGTTGTACTCGGGCAGGATGCGCTTGACGACGATGTGTCGCGAGCCAGCGCCGCTCTCTTCTTCGCGGGCGAGGAGGATCTCGGCCATCCCGCCCATCGCCAACCGACCGACGACCGCGTACGGACCGAAGGTGCCGATGGTGGGCAGCTTTCGGGGCCCGCTGCTGCGGCTCGGGGGGCGCTTGGAGATGGCATGCCCCGGGCCTGCGCCGGGGGCACCCTTGGACGGGGGCCGGTTCGGCGGCGGAGGCGGGGGAGGGCGCTGCGGCTTGTGGTCAGCCGGCTGGCTCCCGGGTCGCACCGTGGCGCGGTTGCGCGCGCTGCCGATCATCTCGTCCCGTGACGGGGAGCGTTGCGGCGGACGGAACCCCGCCTCCATGTCGGCGACCACGGTCGCCAGGTCTTCGACTTCGTCGTCCGGCCCCAAAGCCTCGCCATGGTGCCTCGAAAGCGCGCCGATTTACACCGTTCTCTGTCGAGGGACCCGTGGCGCCGTCTGTCAGGCGAATCCCGGAGGCTGCCAGAACCGCACTCTGCGCGCTCGGGGCGCCATCACACTTCCGCGTCGTCGGGTTCGGCCATGTCCCGCAGCTGCTCCCAGAGGCCGCGCTGCTCGTCGCTGATGCTCTCTGGGATCGCGATGCTCAGCTCGGCGTAGAGGTCGCTGCGGCTCCCGCCCTTCAGTGGATAGCCGCGGCCACGGAGGCGGATTTGCCGACCTCCCGACGAGCCCGGTGGGACCTTGATGCGCACCTCGCCCTCGAGCGTCGGCACTGTCACCGCGACGCCGAGCACCGCGTCCCAGGGATGGATCCGGACCTGGGTGACGAGGTCAGGTCCGCGCACATCGAAGTGAGCGTCCTTCACGAGCTTCACCACCAGAAACAGGTCTCCACCCGTCGAGGCCTGACCGGCCAGACGGATCTTCTGCCCTTCGCGCACGCCCTTCGGGATGCCCACCGTCAGTCGCCGTCGCTCCCCGTTCGCGTCGCGGAACGTGATCTCGCGGCGGCCGCCCTCGAACGCCTGGCTGACCCCCAGCTCGATGAGGGTCTCCTGCGGC
>JBGCFC010000158.1:0-39582 GCA_045106715.1 Sandaracinaceae bacterium | reverse complement strand
CCGTATCGAACGGCTCGGTGGGCGCGCCCGGCCACGCGACCCAGGCTGCGGCCGCAACCGCCGCGGCTGCGATGACCCCCGCCGTGGCGAGGCGAGCCGACGGAGTGCGCCGACGCTCCGTGCGCCCTCGCCGGACTGCCTCCCACATGCGTGAGATGCGGGCCTCGTCGGTCGGCGAGTCGAGGTGCTCTCGCAGTGGCTCAGGCATCGCCGGCCTCCTCCGCCACATGGTCTTCGAGCGTGATCCGGACCACCCGAATCCAGCGCTTCACCGTCGCCAGCGAACAGCCGCACGCCTCTGCCGTCTCCGGCAGCGTGAAGCCCTCCACCCAGTGGAGCATCCAGGCCATCCGCTGCTGCGGAGGGAGGGCGGCGAGCACACGGTCGAGGCGGGCCAGCTCCACCCGCACATCGGTCGGCGTGTCGCGGGAGGCCAGCTGCGCGAGGGTCGCGTCGTCCGCGCCTCGATCCAAGCCCAGCGCCCGGAGGACCTTCCGCTTCCGCAACCGGCTGCGCACGCGGTTCATCGCGATCCGGAGCAGCCAGCGCTCGAACAAAGCCGGGTCGCGCAGCCGATCGAGCTTGGTCAACGCGGTGAGAAAGGTCTCCTGAACGATGTCCTCCGCCTCGGCGGTGCGGCCCAGGACCCGAATGGTGGCGTCGCTGATGCGCCTCACGTGTCTTCGGTAGAGGGCTTCCTCCGCCCAGCGGTCTCCGCCCTGCGCACGAACGACCAATGCCTCATCGCCGACATCGGGCGTGATCTCGCGCACCCTTCGCGCCGCCTGCGCCCGCAAAGAGGCGGGGGCACGATCACGCAGGGGTGAGGGAGGGTCGGAGGCCACAACGATCAGACGCCTCAGGAGGGTAGATCGGCTCACGCGATCGAGCGAGCCTCTACCCCACGAGCGTCACAGGTCGGGGACCACCACTTCGCGGCGTTGCCCGCCGGGCTCGGTTCCTTCGAACTGCCACAGCGTGAGCACGTCGCTCGACTCCGCTGCCACCTGCAGGGAGTACTCGCCCGTTATGACGTCGGTGCGGACCAGCACGCCGATCTCCGTGCGCTCGTTGAGACACCCGACGAAGGCACCGGGCCGCGCCTCGCCGGTCACCGTGACCATACCGTCAGCGTCGGGTGGCGACTCCACGAGCGCGGTGGGCGGCGGCAGAGGAAGCGTCGGCGCCGCACACGCCGGCAGCGACGCGGCGAGCGCGAGCGAAGCGATCGCCCCCAACAAGGAACGGCGGACAAAGCGGGCCACAGAACCCTACATAGCAATGAAGGTGCCGCGGTCCCAGTCGGCCCTTTCCTTGGGCGAAGAGCGTCGTGCATGTGTACAACGTTGGCAGGTCCCGACGTTGCGCCGCCCGCCGGCCCCTCACCCCTCGCGCGCGCGTGCGGGATAGAAAGGTGCGTGGTAACGTCGCGCCTCCCTGAACCGAGGAACTATGGCCGATCAGCAGACCATTCCGGTGACGATCGAAGACGAGATGCGCTCCTCGTATCTCGCATACGCGATGAGCGTCATCGTGGGCCGCGCCATCCCCGACGTGCGCGACGGGCTCAAGCCGGTGCACCGCCGGGTCATGTACTCCATGCACGAGCAGGGGGTGCGCTGGAACGGCTCCTACAAGAAGTCGGCGCGCATCGTCGGCGACGTGCTGGGCAAGTACCACCCGCACGGCGACTCCGCGGTCTACGACGCCCTGGTCCGGATGGCCCAGGACTTCTCCATGCGGTACCCGCTCGTGGACGGGCAGGGCAACTTCGGCTCGGTCGACGGAGACCCGCCGGCGGCCATGCGCTACACCGAAGTCCGCATGGCTCGGATCGCATCCGAGCTGCTCGCGGACATCGACAAGGAGACGGTCGACTTCGGCCCCAACTTCGACGACAGCGAGTCGGAGCCGTTGGTGCTGCCGAGCCGCGTGCCGAACCTGTTGATCAACGGTTCGGCCGGCATCGCGGTCGGCATGGCGACCAACATCCCGCCGCACAGCCTTCCCGAGGTGGTCGACGCGACCATTCGCCTCATCGGCAACCCCGATCTCACCATCGACGAGCTGATGGTGGACGACCCCGAGACCGGACGCCTGGGCGTCAAGGGCCCGGACTTCCCGACCGCCGGTTTCATCTACGGCACCAGCGGGATTCGCGCGGCGTATCACACTGGACGCGGCCGCGTGGTCATGCGTGCCCGCGCGAGCATCGAGGAGATGCCCGGGAAGAACGACCGCGAGCAGATCATCATCACCGAGATCCCGTATCAGGTGAACAAGTCCGATCTTCTCAAGAAGATCGCGCAACTGGTGCGGGAGAAGAAGCTCGAAGGCGTCAGCGACCTGCGGGATGAGTCCGACCGCGACGGCATGCGGATGGTCATCGAGCTCAAGCGTGATGCGCACGGCGAGATCGTGCTCAACCATCTTTACCAGATGACCGCGCTGCAGAGCACGTTCGGGGTCAACTGCCTTGCGATCGTGAACGGCCAGCCGAAGGTGCTGACGCTCAAGGACGCGCTCCAGCACTTCATCTGGCACCGGCGCGAGGTGGTGACCCGGCGAACCCGATACGAGCTTCGCAAGGCGCTCGAGCGGCTCGAGGTCGTCGAGGGCCTCGGGATGGCGGTCACGGATGTGGACCTGGTCGTGAGCACCATCCGGGGGTCGCGTGACCCTGAGGAAGCCCACGCCAAGCTCCAGACGCTGCCGCTCAAGGGGCTCGAGGAGTTCGTTCGGCGTGCGGGCCGGCCGGAGGACGAGATCGCAACCGCTCGCGAGCGGGGGGACTACTTCCTGACGCCGGTGCAGGCCAAGGCCATCCTCGAGATGCGTCTGTCGCGCCTCACGGGCCTTGAGCGCGAGAAGCTGGCGGCCGAGTACGGCGAGATCGCCGAGCGCATCGCGTACTTGCGGAGCATCCTCGGGAGCGAGACCAAGCTTCTCCAGGTCATCACCGACGAGCTGCAGGAGATTCGTGAGCGATACGCTGACGAGCGCCGCACGGAGATCGTGCACGCCGAAGGCGACATCGACATCATGGACCTCATCGCCAACGAGCCGATGGTGGTCGTGGTGACGCGTGGCGGCTACCTCAAGCGGGTGCCGCTCACCGAGTACCAGGCGCAAGGCCGAGGCGGGAAGGGCAAGAAGGCCGCGAACCTCAAGGAAGAGGATTTTGTCCGCTGGCTGCTGCTCGGGAACGCGCACGACCACGTGTTCTTCCTGACCAATCGGGGCAAGTGTTATCTCAAGCGGGTCTACCAGATCCCCGCCTCCTCGCGCGCGGCACGCGGCCGGCACATTGCGAACTTCATCGGGCTGGACGACGGCGAAGAGCTGGCATCGATCTTGACACTCGAAGAGGTCGACACGGAGGACGCGTTCCTTCTGACCGTCAGCCGCAAGGGCAAGGCGAAGCGCACGGCGCTTTCGGCCTACGCCAACATCCGTACGAATGGCCTCATCGCCGTCCAGATCGAGGAGGGCGATGCGCTGCTCGGGGCGCGTCTCGTCCGGCAGGATGACCAGGTCCTGCTCGGCACCGCGAGCGGGCAGAGCATTCGTTTCAACATGGAAGACGTGCGTCCGATGGGGCGCGACACCCGTGGCGTCCGTGGCATCGCCCTGTCCGAAGGCGACTTTGTCGTCGGAATGGACATCATCGAGGACGAGGTCGAGCAGCAGGTCCTGGCGATCAGCGCCAACGGCTACGGCAAGCGCACCCCGATCAGCGAGTGGCGCGTCCAGAACCGCGGTGGCAAGGGCATCATCGCGATGGTCACCAGCGACCGGAACGGCCCGATGGTCAAGCTCCGGCTCGTGCGGGCGGACGACCAGCTGATGGTCGTGACCAACGGCGGTCAGGTCATCCGGACCCACGTCAGCCAGATCCGCGAAGCGGGCCGCAACACGCAGGGCGTGCGGGTCATCCGCGTCGCCGAGGGCGAGCGGGTCGTCGATGTCGAGCCGGTCACCGAGGACGACGAGGAGGAGACCGAGGACCTCGAGGGGGCGGTCGAGTCCGCCGACGTGGGAGCGCAGAGCTCCGACGGTGGCGAAACGGGTGCTGACGACGCTGGTGCTGACGACGCTGGCGCTGATGACGCCCCGACTGAGTGAGGCCGATGCCGTACTTCGGACCGCCGTCTGAACTTCGAACAGCCGTTTCTCCTCGAACTCCTCTGCTCCTCGCCTCTCCGCATTTCGCTCGAAACCGCACCCCGGCGGTCATTGCAGAAATGGACGCCGCGCGCGCTCCGAGTTCGGGTTGATCGGTCGGACGCTCCTTCCGCATCCGTCTCCTCGAACTCCTCTGCTCCTCGCCTCTCCGCATCTTGCTCGAAATCGCACCCCCGGCGGGCATTGCAGAAAAGGACGCCCGTGCGCGCTCTGAGTTCGGGTTGATCAGTCGGACGCTCCTTCCGCATCCGTCTCCTCGAACTCCTCTGCTCCTCGCCTCTCTGCACTTCGCTCAAACCCTCCTTGGTGGGCGTTGCAGAAAAGGACGTCCGCGCGCACTCCGAGTTCGGGTGAGCAGTTGGACGCCCGTCTCCTCGAACTCCGAACTCGCGCGTGTTCGAGCATCCGGATTGAGCAGGAGGCATGGTCGCCGCACCGGCCCAAGAGCCGCTGTACCAACGGAAAACGCCCCTGGCCCGAAGGCCAGAGGCGTCGTTCGTACCGAGAGATGAGGTCTTACTCGACCAGCACGGCCCAGCTGTCGATGGTGCCGAGGTCCGCGCCCGCGTTGTCGGTCACGCGGAGGGTCCAGGTGCCGTTCGGGTCATCGGAGAAGCGGTTGCCGACGGCGTCGAGAGGGTAGGTCTCGGCGATGTCGTCGTCGCTGCCGCCGTCACGCTCGTGGAGGGTGAAGCTCTGGCCGTTGGGCGCCTGAACCTCGACCACGAGGTCGCCGATGTAGGTGTGGGTGATGGCCACTTCGATGGAGACCGTGCCCTGGCTGGCCCCGGCGACGCTCGCCGTGCTGCTCGCGCCTGAGGCGTTGTTGTCAGGGATGGACACGCCGCCCATGCCTTCGAAGCGGTTGCCGCCGCCGGGGCCCGGGTCGACCGGGGTGCCCGACTCGGTGCCGACCGTGAGCGTCCAGCTGTTGAGCGAGCCGACGTCGCGTCCCGCGTTGTCGCTGACGTGAACGGTCCAGTCGCCGCCCGCCGCCAGGCCCTCGAAGCCGGTGACGTCGAAAGAGCGCTGGATGTCGTTGGCGCTTCCGCCCTCACGGTTGTGCACGGTGCGGGTGACGCCGCTGTGCTCGAGCGTGATGAGGAGGTCGCCGATGTAGGTGTGGGTCAGGTCGATCGCGAGTCCGACCGTCGTGATGACGCCCTCGCCTGAGATGCTGGCGCTGCTGCTGACGCCGGTCGCGTCGTTGTCGGGGATCTCGACGCTGCCGCCGGTGGCCGTGAGCACGTCGCCGGTGGGGTCGGGGGTGACCGGGCCGCGGGACATCTCAAGCAACATGCGGACCTGGTCGAGGTTCAGGTAGGGCACCGAGCTGCGCGTCAGGCGACGCGGGTTCCAGAGGAAGTCGGGGAAGCGTGAGCTGCTGTCGGACGCGTATTCGCCGCCGATGACTTTGCCGTCGCCGTCCACCTCGAGGATGTAGTGGTACCGGTCGGTCCGCGTGTAGCGCGCCGTGTCGTTGGGCGTCGTCGATGCGTGCGACTCGGTGAGCCAGTCGAGGCTCATGCGCACGTCGTACAGCGTGACGGCGTCGTCGTTGTAGATGTACTCCTCGCCCTCAGCGCCCAGGATTTCCATGGCGCGCGCCGGGGTGACCTCTTCCTGGCGGGTGATCTCGTAGCCGACGACGGGCTGGTTCCAGACCTCGTAGTCGTAGGTGCGGTCCATCGCGAACATGCGGTTCTGGAGACCGAGGTAGTTCGTGGCGATGACGTGCAGCGAGCCGGGGTTGGTGTCGCGGCAGTCCACGTCGACCGGGCGGCCGTTCTCGTCGCGCTCGACCTCGTCGTCACCCGAGCCCGCGTTGCAGCGTCCACCGATCATGTCGGCCGGCGCGCGGTTGTACGCGGCGATGAGCAGAGCTTCGATGTCGCCAACCTCGAAGGTGACGCCGTTGTACTCGACGGGGCGGAGCGGGCGATCCTCCAGCATCGCGGCCGGGACCCAGGCGTGGCAGAGGCCCCACCAGGTCTCGACTTCCCACTCCTCGTCGCCGGTCGGCGCACCGCTGTTGGTCACCGCGAGATCGCGGTCACGACGGTTGCCCATCTGGCCGGACACGTGGCTCGCGAGCGGGCCGAGGCTGTTGTAGTACTCGGTGTCCCAGTCGTCGCCGGGCACGGGGTCGCGGCGGCTGAAGGGGCGAAGCGAGTCGAAGTCCTCGGACGGCTGCCAGCCGTTAAACGCCATGTCGTACTTCTCCGCCGGCGACATCTCGGTGCCGTTCCAGCGGTGGTTGATCGAGTCCTCGTACGTGGGGAAGTAGGACGACGGCCACGGATCCTGTTCCGACGTGCCCTCGGTGGGCAGGTCTTCGACGTGGTAGTTGAACTCCCCGTCGAAGCGCTCGGGGTCGTTGCGGTAGTTCCAGCGATCTTCCTTGCCGCCCGGTCCGTCTTCGACCTTGGCGCTCGGGTCGTCGACCCCGCCGCTTCCGACGCACCCGCTCAACGCGAGCACCGCGCCAAGGACCGCACTTAGAATCTCGTATCGCTTCATGCCACTGCTCCCCATGCTCGGTATGCCGCCACATCTACGCACAGACCGTGCCCACGCCACCCTGGCGGATTTGGCTGGCGCATGCCACGGGTTGGCCTCAGGCGGTGGCGGATCGAGCGACCAGCGATCGCGCGGCACCCGGCAACTCGGGTGACCACCCGCTATCGTTCCCACACTACCGATGAAATCTCTGGATCAACGCTATCTCGAGGACCTGGCTACGGAGTTCCCGGGTCTGCAGGTCATCGACAAGCGAGAGGATCGCTTCTCCAAGCTCGTCGATCGGGCTCTTCGGATCCTCACGTTCGGCGGGCAGTCCGCGTACATGACCCGCTACGTGACGACGATCTCCCGGACGCTCTATCTCCCGTCGGGGTGGGAGAACCGCGCACCAACGAGCCGCTACGTGACGCTCCGGCATGAGGCGGTGCACCTCCGCCAGTTCCGCCGCTATGGGCTCGTCCCGATGACCCTGATGTACCTGCTTCCGCTCTTTCCGCTGGGTCTGGCGTACGGACGGGCGCGCCTCGAGTGGGAAGCCTACGCGGAGGGACTGCGCGCGACGGCGGAGGTCCACGGGATGGATGCCGTGCGCGACCCTGCGATGCATGCGACCCTTCGCAAGCAGTTCACCGGTCCCGCCTACGGGTGGATGTGGCCGTTCGATCGGCAGGTGCAGCGATGGATCGACGAGGAGATCGACCAGATCGCGCTGGAGCATTGAGGGCCGCGGCTCTACCATCTGCTCCTGGTGCCGCCTGTTCTCGGAATCGATCTGGGCACGACGAATTCCGTCGTGTGTGTCGCGAAGCAGGGGGACCTTCGGGTGCTCCCGGACGCTTCGGGAAACGTCCTGCTTCCGTCCGTCGTGAGTTTCCATCCGGCCGGGGACATCCTGGTGGGACACGGAGCCCGCGAGCGGCGCCTCATCGACGCCCACAACACGGTTTACTCCGTGAAGCGGCTCATCGGTCGCCCGTTCCACAGCCCGGAGGTCCGCCGCGCGCAAGAGCGGTTCCCGTTTGAGCTGTGTGAGGCCCCGAACGGCAGCGTGATGGTGAAGGCGCGCCGGGAGACCTACACGCTCCCGGAGATCAGCGCGTTTGTGCTCCGCGAGATCCGCAGCCTCGCTGAGCAAGCCTTGGGTGAGTCGGTGAGCCAGGCAGTGGTGACCGTGCCGGCGAACTTCAACGAGCTGCAGCGCAGCGCCACCAAGGCGGCGGGCCGCGTCGCGGGCCTCGACGTGCTGCGGATCCTGAATGAGCCTACCGCTGCGGCGCTTGCCTATGGCTACGGGCGCGGCTCGCGTGAGCGCATCGCGGTGTTCGACCTCGGTGGCGGCACGTTCGATATCACCTTGCTCGAGCTGGCCGGCGACGTGTTCGAGGTGTTGGCGACCGCAGGGGATACGTTCCTCGGCGGCGACGACATCGACATCCTCATCGCCGAGAAGATGTGCGAGGCGTTCCTCGCTCACCATCGCTACGATCCGCGCAGCGACCCGCAGGCCTACGAACGCCTCCGCGCAGCGGCGGAGTGGGCCAAGTGCCAGCTCTCGGAGCAGCAGGAGGTGCAGCTGAGGGTCGAGGAGCTCGCCTACGGAGACGCGGGGGCGTCTCTGGATCTCACGTTCGGCCTCACGCGCAGCGCGCTGGAAGGCCTGGCGCGTCCGCTGCTCGGGCGGGCCTTCGATGTGTGCGAGGACGCGATGCGGGTCGCTGGGATCCGTCCGACGCAGCTGGACAACGTCGTGTTGGTCGGTGGCTCGACCCGCATCCCGCTCGTCCGGCGCATGGTGTCCGAGTACTTCGGTCGTGAGCCGCTCGCGACCATCGACCCCGACCTGGTCGTCGCCTGCGGCGCGGCCATCCAGGCCGAGGCCCTCGCGCCCGCCACCTCCAAGCCGCTCGCCCGGGTGGCCCTCCGGCGTTCCACGAAGAAGAACCTGGGGGCGCGTGTGGCCCGCCAAGCACAGCTTCAAGAAGAGACGCTTGCCGCCAAAAAGGCAGGCCCCGCCTTTCAGCCGGACCGTCCGGCCATCCTCGAGGAGCCGACCCGGGTCGCGGAGGCGGTGCTCGCGGCCCAGCTGATGGCCGACCTCGACGCGCCCAAGACGCAGGCCAAGGCGCCCCCGCCCGAGCCGGCAACCAAGATCGGCCCCTCTCCGACCGCGGACGCCTGGTCTGACCTCGAGCGCAAAGTGGCCTCGGTGCCGCCCCCCATCCCCGGCCTCACCGACCTCGAGGGTGAGTCCACGCGCGCGGCGGGCGAGACCTACGAGTCGGTCCGGGCCTCGAGCCTGCCGCCCATCCCGCCGTCGCCGGCAATCCCATCCTCACCGGCAGTCTCATCCTCAGGGGCGATCCCGTCCTCAGGGGCAATCCCGCACGACACGCTCGACTATGAGTCGCCGACCCGTCCGCCGTCGGTCCCGCCGCCCTTGCCGGAGCGCGTGCGGTCCCTGGCGGCACGAAAGGGCGCCCGCACGCTCGGTTTTGGTTCGGGTGACTCCGGCTTTGCGGTGCCGCCCGAGGTCGCCGCCGCGACGGTCACCGCGGACTCCGTGCCCGCGCCGCCCTCCGCGCCGCCGGCTGCGTCCGCGCCACCGCCGACGCCGCCCGCACCTCCGGCGGCTCGCGCGCCAGCTCCGCCGCCGCCCACGCCTCCGAAGGCCCCAACCGCGCCCACCATGCGGATGGATGCCGCCCAGATGCCCGGGCTGCCTGGGCTCCCGCCGGCCGCTCCCGTCGCGGCCGCAGCCGGAGTTGCCGTCGCGGCGGTCGCTCCCCCCGCGCAGCCGCCACTCCTGCTCGATGTCACCCCGCTGACGCTCGGCGTCGAGACGGCGGGGGGCTATTGCGAGTCGGTCATCGAGCGGAACGCGGCCATCCCGGTCGAGCAGACCCGCATCTTCAGCACCGCGTCGGACGGTCAGCAGTCCGTTTCCGTCCGGATCTACCAGGGCGAGTCACGGCGCTTCGAAGAGAACCAGGAGCTCGGTCGCATCGAGTTGCACGGCCTGCGGGACGGCGTGCGCGGCGCGGTGAAGATCGAGGTCACGTTCCTCATGGACGCGGACGGCACGCTCGGGGTGCGGGCGCGGGACGAGATGACGGGCCAGGAGCAAGCGGTGCGTGTCAGTCTCGTCGGCGGCATGGACGAGGCGGAGATCCAGCGCATGGCCGCGCGACAGGCCGCGCGCATGGGGTCGTAGCGCTTGTCCGACCGCCTCGATCTCTTGGACTACTACACGCTGCTCCAGGTGGAGGATCGCGCGTCCGCCGACGAGGTGCGCCGTGCCTTCCATCTCTTTGCGCTCCGCTACCACCCGGACCGGTTCGCCAGCGCGCCGCCGGACAAGCGCGAGCGCGCGGCCCAGATCTACCGACGCGGCGCAGAGGCCTATCGGGTGCTCATGAACAGCGCGAGCCGCACGCGGTACGATGCGGGGCTGCGGCGCGGCAAGCTTCGTCTGCACGGAGACGCCCAGCGGCAGAGCACGCGGCCTGGCAGTGGGCGGCTCGTCGTCCGGTCCGCACGCGCGCGCCCGTTCGCCACCAAGGCACTCGACGCCTACCGAAAGGGCGACTTCAAGGCCGCGCACCTGAACCTGAAGATGGCCCTCGTGCATGAACCCGACAACGCCCTCCTGCGGGCCCGTCTGGACGATGTCGAAGCACGTTTGCGCGCCGGGTAGAGGTCGGTTCGGACAGCGTCGGGCCGTCTAGACGACACGCCGTGAACCGACCCCTGCTCCTGACCTCGTGGCCTGTTAGAGTCCGCGCCATGCCCAGCGACGCCCCCCGCCGCGCCACGCTCTCGCGCCACACCAAGGAGACCGCCATCGACGTCACGGTCGACCTCGACGGGACGGGCCAGCACACGGTCGAGACTCCGATCGGCTTCCTGACCCACATGGTGGAGCAGCTCTCGCGCCACGGCGCGCTCGACCTGGACGTGAAGGCCGAGGGAGACACGCACATCGACGGCCACCACCTCACCGAAGACCTGGGCATCACCCTTGGCCAGGCGGTGGCGGAGGCGCTCGGGGACAAGGCCGGCATCCGACGCTACGGCGCGGCGACGCTGCCGATGGACGAGGCGCGCGTGTCGGTCGCGCTCGATCTGTCGGGGCGCACGTTCTTCGTCTGGGAGGTCGACCTCCCGAAGGCCAAGGTCGGTGAGTTCGACACGGAGCTGGCGGAGGTCTTCTTCGAGGGGTTCGCCCGGGGGGCGAACATCAACCTGCACGTCACGCAGCACGCCGGCACGAACCTGCACCACATCATCGAGGTGAGCTTCAAGGCGCTGGCCCGCGCGCTACGTCAGGCGACCGAAGCCGACCCCCGGGCGGTGGGTGTTCCCTCGACCAAGGGCATGCTGAGCTGATGAGGGTGAGCTGATGGTCGACGTCCTGCTCGTGGACACGACGATGGGAAACCTGCGCAGCGTCGAGCGTGCGCTCGTACGCGCCGGTGCCTCGGTCGTCACCAGCCACGCCCCCGACGCGGTGCGCGCGGCGGACCGCGTCGTGGTGCCCGGACAAGGCGGCTTCGGGGGCTTTGCGGAGGCGCTCGACGGCGGCCTCCGCGACGCGCTTCGCGAGCACATCGAGCGCGACCGCCCCTATCTCGGCATCTGCCTCGGCATGCAGATCCTCTTCGAGGACAGCGAGGAAGCGCCCGGCGCCCCTGGCCTCGGTGTGTTCTCGGGCGGGGTGCGGCGTTTGCCCCGCGACCAGCCCGACCCCCAGCAGCCCGGGCGGCACCTGAAGATCCCGCACATGGGGTGGAACCAGGTTACGGGCACGCACCCGCTCACCGACGAGGGGGCCTGGTACTACTTCGTGCATTCCTACGCGTGTGTGCCGGACGACGCGTCGCTCGTCGTAGGCCGCGCGACCTACGGTCAGCCGGTGACCGCGGCGGTCGCGCGAGGGGCCACGTTCGCCTGTCAGTTCCACCCCGAGAAGAGCCAAGCGGCGGGCGCCCGGCTGCTGGGTCGTTTTCTCGGCACGGAGGCCTCGTGAAGCTGATCCCCGCCATCGATCTTCTCGGAGGACAGGTCGTGCGCCTGCACAAGGGCGACTACGACGCTGTCACCCCGTACGCGGCGGACCCCGTGCAGCAGGCCATCGAGTTCCGAGAGGCGGGCGCGGTGGCCTTGCACGTGGTGGACCTCGAGGGCGCGCGTTCGGGCACGCCCGGCCACCTCGCGTTGATGGAGCAGATGGTGGAGCGGAGCGGCCTGGCCGTGCAGGTGGGAGGCGGCATCCGAACGCGGGCGGTCGCGGAGCGCTGGTTCGAGGCGGGCGCCGCACGGATCGTGCTCGGCACGGTGGCGGTCCGGGAACCGGAACTCGCCGCGTCCCTCTGCGAGGCGCATCCCGAAGGCGTGGTCATCGCGATCGACGCGCGTGGCGACACGGTGGCCGTCGAGGGGTGGCGCGAGGAGACATCGAGGAAGGTGCGCGAGCTGGCCGAAGAGGCGGACGGCTGGGGCGCCGCGGCGATCCTCTACACGGACATCGATCGGGACGGCACCGGGGTCGGCCCCGCGGTTGAGCGCACGGCGGCGCTGCAAAAGGGCCTGGACGCCACCGTGATCGCGTCCGGCGGGATCGGCGCGCTCGCGCACCTTCGCGCCCTGAACGACGCGGGCGTGCGCGCCGCGGTCTGTGGTCGTGCGCTCTACGAGGGCAAGTTCACGCTCCAGGCAGGCCTCCGCGCCAGCCTTGGAGAGGGAGCCGACGATGCTGGCTAGACGCATCATCCCGTGTCTGGACGTCAAGGCGGGACGGGTCGTCAAAGGCGTGCAGTTCGTGGGTCTTCGCGACGCGGGCGATCCCGTCGAGTGCGCGGCTCGCTACGACCGGGAGGGCGCTGACGAGATCACCTTCCTCGACATCACCGCGTCCAGCGACGAGCGGCGGATCCTGTTGGACATCGTCGAGCGCACGGCGGCGGCCATCGCCGTGCCGCTCACGGTCGGCGGCGGCGTACGCGAGGTGCGGGACGTGGAGGATCTGCTCTCCAGAGGGGCCGATAAGATCGCCATCAACACAGCGGCGGTGAAAGATCCGCCGTTTGTCCAGCGGGTGGCTGGACGCTACGGCGCGCAGGCCATCGTCGTCGCCATCGACGCGCGCCGACGCGAGCAGGGCGGCTTCGAGGTCTACACGCACGGGGGCCGCAACCCGACTGGCCTCGACGCCGTGGACTGGGCCCGCGAGGTGGAGCGCTTGGGCGCAGGGGAGATTCTGCTGACGAGCATGGACCGCGACGGGACGCGCGACGGATACGACTTGCCGCTGACGCGCGCGGTCTCCGACGCGGTCGGCATCCCCGTGATCGCCTCCGGCGGCGTGGGGACGCCGGCTCATCTCCGCGACGGTCTCGTGGAAGGCGGGGCCGACGCGGCGCTCGCCGCCAGCATCTTCCACGACGGTGAGTTCACCATCGGCGAGGTGAAGCGGTACCTTCTCGAGGCGGGCGTCTGCATGCGTCCCGTCGAGGAGGCAAAGGCGAGCGCATGAGTGAGCTTCTCGGCACGACCGTGGCGCAGCTGTTGGATGCGCTCAAGAACCGCCGCGTGCGGCTTCCGTCGGAGATCGGCGCGTTTGTCGCGCTCGAGGTCACCGAGGCACTGATCGACGGGCCGGCGGCACCTCGTCCCGGCGACGTGCGCATCGCGAGCGACGGAACCATCAGCGTGTTCGCGCCGCCCGGAAGCGCCACCAGCGAAGACGCCGCGCGCTCGGTGGTGGGGTTGCTCGGCTCGCTGCTCGTGGCGGCCGGCACGGGGGTCCCGAAGGTGCTCGTCGCGTTGCTGGACCAAGGGCCTTCCACCGGGAGATGGGACCTCTCCTCGCTCCGGGACGACCTCGAGGCGTCGCTTGTGCCGCTCAACCGCGCCGCCGCCCGCCGCATCCTGTCGAGGATGATCCGGGAGGCCGAGCGCAGCGGTGCCTCGGTGGCGCCTCCCATGTCCGAGCCGCCGCCGCCCAACGACGCGTCGCTCGACGCGCAGCTCGACGACCTCTTGGGCGGCGCGCTCTCCGAGCCCCCAGTGCCGGGGCGCCTCGACTCGCTCGACGAGCCCGGACACGACCCGCTCGGCATGCTGGACGAGCTCGACCGGGAGCTCGACGCGACGCTCGACGGCCTGGACGACCTCGACTCCGTTCGTCCCCCTGCGCGCGCGGCCGCGCTGCCCCCCGCGCGATCCAATCGGCCGCCTCCGGCCGCCGCGGCGCCCGCCAACGACGCCACCGTGCTGGACGAAGGGCCGGACCTTCTCGCCAAGGCCGAGTCGCTCGCCGCCGCGCTGGACGAAGTGCCGGAGGATGCGCCTCGGCCCAAGAAGCGCCGCGCGCCGGCCATCGAGGACGCCGCGCCGCTCGGCCGCGGGTCGCTCTCGGATGAAGACCTGCTCATGGGGCTCGACGAAAAGCCCAAGCGCGGCGGTGCGTTGCCTTGGGTGTTGGCCATCGTGGCCGTGGTGGCCGCGACCTCCGCGGCCCTCGTGCTAATGCGGCCCGACCTCGTTGACATGGCCCTCGGGCGTCCGCCGGCCCCCGAGGAGCCCGCCGGGCCGACGCCTGAAGAGCAAGCGCAAATGCTCCGGGACCACCGCGCCCGCTGGGGCACGCTCACGGTGCGCGTGTTGCCCGAAGGGGCGCAGGTCTTGATGTTCGTCGGGCGTGGCCCGGCCACCGCCGAGCAGCTGCCGCTCGGGGTCGCGCACGAGTTCGTCGCCATCGCGGACGGGCGGGTGCCCACGCGCGCCGTCCTGCCGCCCGACGGCACCTGGGAGGAGCTCGAAGACGGCACCCAGCGCTACGAGCTGGCGATGCAAACCGGCGACGACGAGATGAGCGAGGCGGACCTCGCGCTTGGCGAGACGCGATTGCCGCAGGATGTCGGCGCCCCCTCCACCACCCTGGGAACGGTCCGGGTCATCACGAACCCACCGGGCGCCAAGGTCTATCTCCTGATCGGGTTCGCGCCCGACGTGCGGGTGGAGAACATCTCGGCGCAGGACGCGGTGGAGCTGCTCGTCTACCACGAGGGCCACCCTGTTCACCGCGAGGTCGTCAGCCCGAGCGACTGGGTCGAAGCCGAAGATGGCGCCAAGACCGCCGACCTTGAGATCACCCTCGAAGGCTACGAGCCCGAGGAGTAGCGCTCATCGTGTCAGCGCGACGCGGACCACGAGCCAGTCGTCGCCGTGCCGCTCGAGGTCCCATGTCCCGTGGGCGAGCCCCAGACGAGGCACCATCAGGCGAGTCGTCAGACGCGCCTGGTCCCCGTCCACGTCGGCACGGCTCGAGAGGACACGAACCTCGGTGCCGTACACGCTCTGCAGTCCGCGGTCGGCGCGCGCGAACAAGTCGGGCCCCTCACCCTCTCGATAGAGTTCCGAGGCGCCGAGCGCGCTGAGTTCGAGCGGGGCGCGGCCGAGATCCACCCAGCCCTCCGAGCGCGCGCGAAGCGACTGGGCGGTGAGGGTCCCAGCCAGGTCATCGGCGAGCGCGAGCACGCGCTCCTCGTCCGTGACGAACAGCCGGTCGGCTGCCACGGCCAGCCCGACACAGAGCGACAACCCCGCCGCGATCCCACAGAGCGTGCGCCGACGCATGCCCCTGCTTTACAGCTCACCGTCCGCCGCGCCAAGCTCGGGCGGGTCGCTCCGGTCCATCGTTCACCCATGCCCGAACCGAGCCCACACGCGCCGCGCGTTCGACGCCACCTCTTCTGGGGGTGGTGGTCGTTGCTGGTCTTTCTGACGCTCGGGATCGGGCTCGAAGCGCTGCACGGCTTCAAGGTCGGCTACTACCTCGACGTCTCGAACGAGGTGCGCCGGCTCATGTGGACGCTCGCGCATGTGCACGGCGCCGCGCTGGCGTTGGTGCACGTCGCCTTCGCGGGCACGCTTCACGTCGGCGTCCTGCGGCGGGGCGGGGTGGTGCTCGCGTCCCGGTTGCTGTCGGCGGCGGGTGTGCTCTTGCCGCTCGGCTTCTTCCTCGGCGGCTTCGGAATCGCGGGCGGAGACCCGGGCGTAGGGGTCGCGCTCGTGCCGCTCGGGGCGCTCGCGCTGTTTGTCGCCGTCGCGAGCACGGCTTGGTCGCTCCGGGAGCCGACGGGATGAGCTGGATCGTCGGCGCGGTGGCGTGTGCCGGCGCGGTGGGGGCGGCGCTCGGGTGGCTGGTGACCTCGGAGATGCGGGTCCTGCATCGGGTCGGCGCCGCGGTGTTGGGCTGGTCGTTCGCGATCGTAGGTGCGGCGGCCATCTCCCCGTCGGAAGTCGACGCCGAGTTGCTGCGTGCGGCCCCGGCGTTCGTGAACGAGGACGGGTACGTCGGATCCGACGCGTGCCGCTCGTGTCATCCCGGCCAGTACGCGTCGTGGAGCGAGACCTACCACCACACGATGACCCAGCTCGCCGAGGGGGAGGCGGTGGAGGCGCCGTTCGACGGCCGCATCCTCACCGAGCGTGGCCGCGTGTTTTCACCGCTGGTCGCCAACGGGCGCTACTACGTGGTCGAGCGTCAGCCGGACGCGACGGATCCGCTGGTCGCCACCGGCCGCTGGTGGGAGGGGCACGTCAACGTCTGGCGCGTGGCGATGACCACGGGCTCCCATCACCTGCAGGCGTACTGGGTCTACGCCGCCAGTGACCGGCTCGAGCAGTTCCCGTTCGTCTTCCTCATCCGGGAGCGGCGCTGGATGGCCAACGCGCACTCGTTTCTGCAGCCCCCGCCCGAGCCCGACGAGCCACTGCACCGCTACGTCTGGGGTGACGAGTGCGCCGTCTGCCACACGACCGGCGGCCCTTGGGATGGTCCGGAAGAGCGCGCCGAGGAGGTTGCGGTCACGGAGCTCGGGATCAGCTGCGAGGCGTGTCACGGCCCCGCGGCGGAGCACGTGCGGCTGAACCGCTCTCCGGCGCGGCGCTACCAACAGCACGCCAGCGAAGAGGGCGACCTGACCATCGAGAACGCGCGCCGGCTCGAGCACGACCGGAGCAGCTCCGTCTGTGGGCGTTGCCACGCGATTCACCCCGAGGATCCGATCGGCGAGGGCCTCGACGCGTTCCTGCCGGGTGATGCGCTCAGCTCCTACACGGACGTCACCAGCCTGTTCCGCTTGGTCGAGCGCGCGCGCGTCGCCGACAACCTCGAGGGGTTCACCGACCAGGAGCGCGACGACATCGGCGCGTTCTGGGACGACGGCACGGTGCGCGTGGCGGGGCGCGAGTACTCGGGGATGGTGCGCTCCGGCTGCTACGAGGCAGGCGAGATGGCCTGTACGAGCTGCCATTCCCTTCATCGCGGGCCGCGCTCGCGCCAGATGGATCCCGATGTGGCCGGCGACGCGATGTGCACCTCGTGCCACGCGGAACTGGCGTCCGACGTCGAGGGCCACACGCATCATGCCGCCGCGAGCGAAGGGAGCCGCTGCGCCAGCTGCCACATGCCACACTCGAGCTATGGGCTGCTGAGCGGCACGCGCAGCCACCGGATGGACGGCCCGACGGTGAGCGGGGTGACGAGCAAGGCGCGCCCGAACGCATGCAACCTGTGTCACCTCGACCGTTCCCTTGGCTGGACGGCGGATCACCTCGCCGACTGGTACGCGCAGCCGCGGCCGACCCTCTCAGCACGGAACGAGGCTGAGCCGGCAGGGCCGCTCTGGATGCTCAGCGGAGACGCGGCCCAGCGCGGCGTCGCGGCCTGGCACACGAGTCGCGCCGAGGAGGCCGCCGACCCAGAGGTTCTGCGGCCAGCGCTCGCGCTGATGATGGAGGACCCGTACTCCGCGGTGCGCCAGCTGGCGGGGAGAGCGGTGCTCGACCTCGACCCGGACGCGCCCGTGGACCTCGACCTGCTCACCCGCGAGCCGAGCACGGCGACGCGAGAGGCGCTCCTGACGCGGTGGTCGCCAGAGCCCGACACGCTGAGTCGCTACCTGGTCCTGCAGTCCGACCGCGACGAGACGCCGACCTGGGTCAGCGAGTAGCGTCCTCGGCTTCCTTGCGGAGCACGGCCGAGGTCTTTCCCGTCCCATCCTCGCGCCAGCCCGGCGGCATGAGCCAGACTCCGATGCGCCCGCGCCAAGTCGTGGCGGTCAGCGAGTCGCGCAGCATCGCGGCCCACTCGTGGAATGCGATGACGACCGGGTTGTGGGTCGCGAGGTTCGTGGTGAGCCCGTAGTCGACCTCGGCCCGCTCGGGTTCGAACGTCCCGTAGAGCCGGTCCCAGACGATGAGGATGCCGGCGTGATTGCGATCGAGGTACTCGGGGTTGCGACCGTGGTGCACGCGGTGGTGGGACGGCGTGTTGAAGACCCAACCGAACGGCCCGAGCGAGCCGATCCACTCAGTGTGAATCCAGAACTGGTAGGCCAGGCTCACCGTCATCGCGACGGCGATCATGGTTGGGTGAAAGCCCAACAGAGGCAGTGGCAGCCAGAACCACGGCCCGGTGAACGGCGTCGTCCAGGACTGACGCAGCGCCGTCGACAGGTTGTAGTGCGTGCTCGAATGGTGGTTGACGTGCGCTGCCCAGAGGAAACGAACCTCGTGGTGCGCGCGGTGGAACCAGTAGTAGCAGTGGTCCTCGGCCACGAAACAGAGCGCCCACACCCACCACGCGTCCGTGGGCAGATCGAAGAGGCGATGCTCGTACAGGAACACCCAGAGCATGAACACGCCCGCCTTCGGCAGCAGGCCGAACAGGCGGTTGCCGAGCCCCATCGCCAAGCTCGCGGCCGTGTCGGGCGCGGTGTAGCCGGCCTCTGAGTGGTGGTGCGCCGTCAGCCTCCACTCGATGAGCATCGAGAGAAGAAAGAACGGAACCGCGTACCAGATGAGGTGCATCGCGCCTCTTCAGGGTAGTCGGGGCGAGCCGGGAGTTCGAGGGTAGGCGTTCAGCCCCGCTTGCGCGCCAGCGTCAGCCCGTCTCCGATGGGGAGCATGACCGCGGCGACGCGAGGGTCGCTCTTGATCTTCGTGTTCAGCGCGCGCAGTGCCACGGTGCTGTCTTCCGTGTTGTCCGGGTCCGCGACGGCGCCGCCCCAGAGCACGTTGTCGACGGCGATGACGCCACCGGAACGCAGCAAGGTCAGGCAGTGCTCGTAGTAGGTGTCGTAGCCGGACTTGTCGGCGTCGATGAACGCGAAGTCGTAGGTGCCGGCACCGCCCTCGTCGATCAGCGCGGCGAGCGTGTCGGCGGCCGGGGCGAGGCGGAGGTCGATCTTCTTCGCCACGCCGGCCTCTTCCCAGAAGGGCTTGCCGACCGACGTGTACTCCTCGCTCACGTCACAGCACACGAGTTTGCCGTCTTCCGGCAACACCGCCGCGACTGCGAGCGCGCTGTAGCCGGTGAACGTGCCGATCTCGATGGCCCGAGACACGCCGAGCAGCCCGGCCAGCCAACTCATCAGCGCACCCTGCTCGGGGCTGATCTGCATGCGCGCCATCGGCATCGAGGCCGTGGTTTCACGGAGTCGCCGCATCACGTCGGTCTCGTTCACGGAGATGTCCACGAGGTACGCGTGGAGCGAGTCGGTCATGGAGAGCGTGCGTGGCGACATTGGTTCTTCTTTTCCTACCTGTACCGAACTTGGGATCAGACTTTGGCTTCTTCCACCGCCGCCTCGACGTCCTCGCGGATCTCCTGGAGGCGGGCCTCGGTGGACGCCTCGAAGCGCAGGACGAGAACGGGTTGCGTGTTGCTGGCGCGGACGAGACCCCAGCCGTCGTCGAACAGGATGCGGGCGCCGTCTACGGTGACCACATCGTGGGTGGGTTTGTAGTCCTCGATGACCTTCGCCACGACGTCGAACTTCGTTTCGTCGGAGCAGGGGACGCGGATCTCGGGCGTCGACGGGAGGTTGGGCACGTCGGCGAGAAGCGCGGACAGCGGGCGATCCGTCTCGGCGAGGATCTCCAGCAGGCGGAGCGTCGCGTAGACCGCGTCGTCGAATCCGAAGAAGCGGTCGGCGAAGAACACATGGCCGCTCATCTCGCCGGCGAGCAGCGCCTTCTCCTCCTTCATCTTGGCCTTGATGAGCGAGTGGCCCGTCTTCCACAGGATCGGGCGGCCGCCGTGCTCCGCGATGTCGTCGTAAAGCGTTTGCGAGCACTTCACTTCGCCGAGCACCGCGGCGCCGGGGCGCTCCTCGAGGAGCTTCCGGGCGAGCAGAATGAGCAGCCGGTCCCCGTAGAGGACCTCCCCCTGGTCGTCGATGACGCCGATGCGGTCGCCGTCCCCGTCGTACGCGATGCCGCAGTCGAGCCCGTTCCCCAGCACGGTCTTCCGGAGCAGCTCGAGGTTGTGCGGCTCGCTCGGGTCGGGGTGGTGTACGGGGAAGGCCCCGTCCGGCTCACAGAGAAGCGCCATCGGGCTGAGGCCCGCCGTCTCCAGCGCGGCCACCGCCGTGGGGCCGGCGGCGCCGTTGCCCGCGTCGATGGCGAAGCGAAGGTCGTTTCGTGCGAGCCGCACGTTGCCCTCGATGAACCCGAGGTACGCCGGCAGCGGGTCGAGCTCGACGATGCGGCCGCCCGGGGCTTTGACGAAGTCGCGTCGCACGATGAGCGTGTGCAGCGTCTTGATGTCTTCACCGCTCAACGTCTGCGTGCCGGCCATCATCTTGAAGCCGTTGTCCCCCGGCGGGTTGTGGCTCCCGGTGACCTGGACGCCCCCGTCGAGGTCCTCGTGAAAGACGGTGAAGTACATCGACGGGGTCGGCACGACACCGATGTCGACGATGGTGAGGCCGGCTTCGAGGATGCCGCTCCGGAGCGCCGAGGAGAGCCGCGGCGAGCTCAGCCGGCAGTCGCGGCCGAGGCAGATGCGCCGGCCTCCCCGCCGCGACCAGAAGGTGCCGAGCGCGCGGCCGAGGTCCAGCGCGAGCGCGTCGGGGAGGTCACGGTCGGCGTCGCCACGGATGTCGTAAGCGCGAAAGACCTGGGCGTTCGGGATGGAACTCATGCCGCCTGCGTTCATCCGCCTCTTTTCACAGAGCGAGGCGCAGATGGCAAGGGCGTGTTCGCCTCAGGCGTCGTCGTCCAACAGACCGACGATCGCCTTCACCTCTTGTGCGCGGGCGCGCGGGACAACGAGCAGCGCGTCGTCGGTGTCGATGACCACGAGATCCGAGACGCCGATCAGGGCGACCCGCTTGCCCGCCGGTGCCCGGACCAGGCAGTTGCTCACGTCGAGCGTCAGAGCGCGGTCGGGGAGGGCGTTCCCGTCGTCGTCCTTGTGTGCCAGCTCCCACGCGCTCGCGAAGCCGCCCAGATCGCTCCAGCCGAACTCGCCGGGCACGACGAACACCTCGCTCACCTTCTCCATCACGCCGTGGTCGATCGAGACGCGCGGCAGCTCGCCGTACGTCTCCGCCACCAGGGCGGCCTCCTGGTCGAGGTCGACGGCGAGGTAACGGTCGAGCGTCTGCCCGAGGCCAGGGAGGTGGGTGCGGATCGCGTCGAGCATCACGGAGGCGCGAAAGAAGAACATCCCGCTGTTCCAAAGGAAGTTCCCGGCGGCCAGGAACTGCTCCGCGCGCTGGTGGTTCGGCTTCTCGACGAACCGCCTCGCCACGTGGGCGTCCCCGCGCGACTCGCCGATCTCGATGTAGCCATAGCTGGTCTCGGGGCGCGTGGGCCGAATCCCGACCGTGACGATTCCCCCTCCACGCGCGGCCTCCACCGCTTGCTCGAGGACCTCGACGTAGCGAGCCTCGTCCCCGATGTGGTGGTCGGCGGGAAGCACCATGCAGACGGCCTCCGGGTCCTCGCGGAACACGCGCGCGGCGGCCCAGCCCACACACGGAGCGGTATTCCGCCCGACCGGCTCGGCCATGACGTTCTGCATGGGCACGTCCGGCACGGCATCGCGGGTCGCCTCGGCGAGCAGCGCGTTGGTCACGACCAGGACACGCTCGGCCGGACTCAACTGAGAGACGCGGCGCACCGTGGCCGCCAAAAGCGACTCCTCTCCGCCGGCCAGCGGGAGCAGCTGCTTGGGGCGCGCCCTACGGGAGAGGGGCCAAAAGCGGGTGCCGGATCCGCCGGCCATCACGATGGTGTACGTCGAGGTCATGACAAGCTCACGAGGTGGTGGATCACGAGTCCTGCGCCGAGTGGCGCGAGGTAGATGGCGAACGTCCAGAAGCGACCGCGGTTGACGAGATGCCGGAGCCAGACGAGCGCCCCCAACCCGACGGCAAACGCGACGACGCCGCCCACGATGCCACCGGTTCCGAGCGCCGTCATCTCTTCATGGTGTCGAAGGGAGAGCAGCGTCGCGCCGGCGACCGCCGGCAAGGAGAGAAGAAACGAGAACCGGAACGCCGCGGGCCCGCTGAGCCCGAGCAACATCGCGACCGCGATCGTCGACCCGCTCCGGCTGATGCCCGGAAGCACGGCGATCCCCTGCACCACGCCGACCAGCAGTGCCTTCGGGAGCGGGAGGACGGATCGCTCGCCGCCTCCGCGCCGGGTGCTCAACACGGCCACCGCAGAGACCAGAAGTCCGAGGCCGATCACCCACGAGAGCCTTGAGTACGCCTCGATCCGGCTCTCGATGGCGAGCCCGATGATGGCGGTCGGTACGCTGGCGAGCACCACCCCCGCCGCCTCTTTGCCCACGTCCGTCTCGAGCCACGCGCGCGGCGCCTTCAGCCCGTCGAGCAAGCCCTTGAAGAGGACCCAGACCTCGCCGCGCAGCACTCCGATCGTCGCGACCAAGGTGCCGAAGTGCAACAGCACGACCATCGCGAGCGGCATCTCGTCGGAGACGCCGAGCAGCATCGCGGTGAGCGAGATGTGCCCGCTGCTCGAGACCGGGAGGAACTCGGTGGCGCCCTGCACGGCGCCGAGCAGCGCCGCGCTCCCCACGTCCATGCCGTCCGCCATCGTCGTGTCGCGCGGCTGGCTACTGGATGCGGGCGGTGAAACGCACAGCCTGGTTCCAGGCCTCACCGCGAAGCGTGCGGTCGTTCGGATCAAACACCGCGGAGAGTGAGCGCTGCAGGCACGGCTCGAAGCCGTCCTCCTGCGTCGTCGTCTGCTCGAGGGCGAACTCCGGCTGGTACACGTCGTAGCTGCCCATGTCGCGCATGCGGGTGCTGAACCGAAGGACGAGCTCTGCGCTCGCCTCCCGGTCGTGGTGCAGGTCCCAGTCCTGGATGAAACACTCGGCCACCGCGCGCTGCCCGGACTCTCCGGAGAGCAACTCACGAAGGGCGGTGTGGCTGGCGACTTCGCGCGGCTCGAGGTCCGGCATCTGCACCTCCACGGCCACCGCGTCCACGGTGGGGTGCGTGGCGGACTCGGCGTCGAAGAATCGCGCAGCCGGCTCGGCGGCGTCGTAGGCCTCGATGTCCAGCCCCTCGAAGCGCAGGCGCGCGAGGGCGTTGCGAACGGCCTCCCGGCGCGGGTGGCCAGGCACGGTCGTCCGGAAGCAGAGGTCCGCGCGCTGCGCGCCCATCTCGCGGGCTTCGGCGGTGGCCGCGGTCCGCAAGATCAGCTCTGCGGCCCCGCACGCGATGGCGGGCGAGACCGGTGCGTCCTGTTCGGCGAATCGAGCGAACGCCAGATCATAGGTCTCGATGGCACCTTCCCAGTCCCCGGCCCGCGCCTGCGCCTCCGCGGCGGAAGCGAGGATCTCGCCGGAGACGGTGGTCGCCCGGTAGTGGCAGGTGCCCTCGACGCACACCTGGTCGCTGGTGCAGTCGTCCCGGCCGCTGCAGGTCGCGCCCGCGGGCGGGCGGCGTGATGCCTCAGCGCGCGCGGCGGCGGGGTCTCCCTCGCTGGGCGTCGCGGTCGGGGTCTCCGGTGTCCCCGGTTCGGCGGTGAGCGACTGGCGGCGCTGGCAGGCGGCGCTGGAGAGCGCGACGAGCAAGACCAACGTGAAGTGGAGGGCAGTTCGGGTCATGAGACCCGAGCGTTATGGCACGGCGTCCGGCCAGGCCCAAGACCGAACAAGCATGCGCTCCCTCGGCCGGAGGGCAGAGCCGGCGTGGCGGCCCCTCGAACGCTAGGACACTGCGGCACAAGCCGCCACGGGCGCCTCGGGGGCGGGACGCCGCGCCCAGTCCGCCAGTCGCTCCACCGTGCATGCTCCAGCATTTCAGCGTCGCCGTCGCGCTCCCCGATCCATCCCGCGCGTCTGCGCCGCAGTGTCCTAGAACGCGAGATCGATGCCCAGCGTGCCGATGATCGTCTCACGGTTCGGCACCGCGACCCGGCCGTAGCGGAACCCCGGAAACTCGTGATGCAGGAAGTCGGCCTTCAGCAGCAGGCGGAACGTCGAGAACGGGCCCAGCGACGCGCCCTCGGCGCCCCCAGACACCGTCCAGACGAGCTGTGCGCCGGCCATGAAGCTCTCCATCTCGCCGAGCTCGCGGTCGCCGGTGAAGTACTGTCCGCGCGGCATGAAACCGTAGTCGTCCGAGAAGAAGGCCGCCGCCCCTTGGCGATAGTATCGACCGCGCAGCCGGACCCGGATGGCGCCGTCGATGGACTGCTCGTAGGCCAGCTCGGCCGTCACCGAGCGCACATCCCAGTTGTCCCGGTACACACGCGCGCTGGCGTGAATGGCGCCGCTCAGCGGCTCGACCCACAGCCGCGCGGCGAGCCTGGCGGCATACCGGAATCGGTTCTCTGGGTGGTTCTCCTGCGCCGCCGATCGCCCGAGCCAGACCGCGCGATACGGGTTGCTCTGGAAGCCGTCGACCAGCTGCCCGGTCACCGTCAGCTGCGTGACGAAGATCGGCGCCCAGGCTTGCGTCCAGCTGCCCTGAAACGTCTGGAGATCGATGTCGCGGGCGGTCCGGTCCTCGTCGTCTTCGTCGAAGCAGCCGTCCGACACGTCCAGCCGGCGTCGCTCCACCGCCTCCTGGTTTCGCGGCTGGTTCAGATCGCAGACCTGGTCGAACCCGCGGCCGTAGCTGACCGCGAAGGTGGTGTTGCGCTCGAACAGATCCGTCGAGGCCCCCAGGGTGAAACTGTGGGAGCGATAGTCGCTCTCGAAGCCGTAGCTGTAGGAGCCGGTGAGCGTGCCGTAGTCCGACCGCAGCGCCATCCCGCCCGAGATCACGCTCCGAAAGTCATCGAGCTGAGTCGCGCTCGAGATGGCGTCGATCTCGGCGGCGGGTGCGTCCACGACCGCCACGCTCGCCCCGCTCACCACGTCAGCCTCGTAGCTGAGGTTCAGCGTCAGCTCTTCGACCGGATCCACCCGCAGGCCCGCGCGGGGGGTGATCACGAGCATGTTCAGTGGCCCCCCGAACTCGTAGAAGCCGGTCGTGTACACGTCCGCCCGACCCGACGCGTCCGCGACGGCGATCGACGGCCCAAGCGCGACCGCGGGCACGGCCGCGACCGCCGAGAGGAGGAGCGCCCACGCGTGGGCCCGCTGTCGGTTCAGTTGCAACCGCACCCGCCCCCCGTCACCGAACCCGCGCCGTATGCGCCTTCGCGGTTGCTGAGCACATGCTCCTCTTGGCCTTGGGCCGTGGCGTCCGTGCCGAAGGTCATGGCCGGGTCGGCCAGGAATTCCCGCTGCTCGGGACGCACGGTCACGCAACCCCCTGCCAGCAGGCCCAGGGTGATGAGCAGGCCCGTGAGTGCGGCGACTGTGCGGAGGTGGTTCATGTTCGTCTCGCCTCAGAAGAAGACGGTCGCCCCCGCGCTGATCTCTTCCAGCGCGGTGATGCGGTTCTCATCGAAGAACGCGTAGCCGCGCGCCTCGATGCGGAAGGTGATGCGGTAACGGAACCCGAACCGCAGGCCGCCGCCACCGTAGAGCACGCCGACCATGCCGCTCTCCACCAGGAAGCCGTCGGCGTTTGGGTCGGACAGCGCGAAGCCGCCTCCGACCGTGAAGAACGGGACGACCGGCGAGTTGGGCCAGAGATTGATCAGCGGCCCGCCGGACCCGATCAGCACACGCCCGCCGTCGCCGACGGAGCCGGCCAAGTTGAGCTCCAGCTCCAGCTCGGGCGCGACGTTGATCGCCGGGCGCACGGCCATGAAGCCGTTGAAGAACCCCAAGATGCCGAACTGCACCGCCAGCTCGCCGCTCGCGTCGGGCAGCGCCGGCGGAGCGAAGACATCGGGCGCGAACCGGCCCCCGCTCGCCTCGTCTTCCGAGACCTGGTGGTTGTAGACCGTGTCTCCGTGGATCCACGCGAACGTGCCATCGGGCAGCTGAACTCGGAACCAATAGCCCGTGCTCGAGCGGGACACGACGCGGAAGACATCGCCGCGGGAAGCGCTCCGAACACGCTGGAAGCTCCCGCCGGGCCCGGACCGCAGGAGCGTGCGCTCCACGATGACCCGGGCGTACACCCCCTCGGCGAGATCGGACTGCTCCTCCGCCTGCGCGAAGGCCACGCCGCGGTCCACGAGACCCAATCCGAAGGCAGCCAGCGCGAGGAGGCCGGCCAGGGCGGCCCGACGTGCGTTCACAGCGCGCCTCGGTGGGTCACAGCGCGCCTCGATTGATCCAGTCGACGATCAGATCAGCGCACTCGTCGTCTTCTCCGAAGATCTCGCGCGGATGCGAATCGAGCCCGGTGGGGCGTCGGTAGAAAGGACTGGAGAGCGGGTCGCTCTGCACGGTGAAGCGCACCGCCTCGAAGTTGGCGACGTAGTCGGCCGAGAGGCTTCCCCCGGTTCGCGTGCCGGTGTCGTCGCACTCGGGCGGTCCATCCATCGTGTCGATGAGCCGGAGCGCCGAGCGGTCCGTGTGGCACATGCCGCCTTCGCCATCGATGCCGCCGGCGCAGCTCTTGGCGGTGAGGATCTGCGGCTGCACGATGCAGTAGAAGTAGTCCTCGTCCAGCTGGAGGTCGGGCGGGACGATGTTGTCGCCGAGGTCGACCGTGCCGCAGCCCCACTGGCTGGACGCCACCGCGACGACCGCGACCAGCGCGGCCACGCCGACGCACCGAACCACGAGGCTGGACTGCCGAAGCACGGGTGCATACTCCCAAACCCCGGCGTCTGCGGTCAATCAGCGTCTTCGTCCAGCGATCGGGATGGGCGCAGGACACGGGCGCCGAGGCGTGGCCTCACTCCGAGGCGTCGGGGTCCAACACCGGCGGCAACGGCAGCGAGGCGGGGTCCACGGGGGCGGGCCGTTCGCGCTTGGGGCCGTCGAACACGTCGGCGTCATCGGAGGCCGCGGCCGCCCGCAGCTTGTTCAGCTTGTGGCTGCTCAAGGTGAGGGTGGCTTCCTCCTCGGCCTCTTCCCAGCCCGCGCCTTCCCACTCGACATCGACGGAGAACGCGTCCAGCGCGGCCAGGTCGTCGCCCGGACGCGGCGCCGAAGGTCGCGCGACGACCCGGCTTTGGTCTCCCGCTTCCGGGTCTGCAGAACCGAGGCCCTCCGCTTTCATTCGCTCCGCCCGCGCGATCGCATCCTGGGTTTCGTCGAGCGTGATGTCCTCGGGGTCGATCTTGAAGTCACGCACGGTGACCTCGTCCCCGAAGCTCTCGAAAGCTCCTGGGTCGCTAGGGCGGTCGTCCTCTCCCGGCGGCATCTCCCCAATTTCACCGCCATGCGGGCCCTGCGTCAAACCAACGGCTCGGTTGTGCCCTTCGACGGGCGTAGCGCCTCGAAGCTGCGCAGGAAGTTCAGCCCCGCGATCCGGCGAATGCGGCGCTCCGTCCAGCCCCGATCGAGCATGCGTTGCACGAGCCGGTAGTACGCGACGTATCCGTCCCGCAGATCCGGAGGGGGCGTGATCGCTCCGTCGTAGTCGGAGCCGATCGCGACGCCTTCTTCCCCGGCCACATCGATGGCGTGTTCGAGGTGCGCGATCACCATGCCGGCGTCGTTGGGCATTCCGCGGGCGCGGAGAAAGTTGGGCTCGAAGATGATCCCGATGACCCCGCCGCTGTCGGCGATCGCGCGGCACTGCCGGTCGTCGAGGTTGCGCCAGTGCTGTTTGACGCCACAGACGCCGGTGTGCGTGTCGATCAACGGCAGACGGGAGTCGTGCACGTCGACGGCGTCCCAGAAGCCCTCGCGGTCGATGTGGGCGAGGTCCACGAAGATCTTCGCCTCATCGAGCTGCTCGATGAACGCCCGCCCCGAGGACGTGAGTCCGGAGCCAAACAGGCGCGCCGGGCTGGAGGTGTGCCCCCACCCCGAGTCCGAAAGGTGCATCACCGTCACACGCGTCACGTCCTCGAGCGCGCCCGCATGGGGGGCGTCGTCGTATGCGTTTCCGCCCTGCACGGCGATCAGCGCGGCGTGCTGGCCTCGTCCGCGCGCCGCACGATACTCGTCGATGTTGCGCACGACCTCGGTGCGGGGCTCTTCTTCCAGGAGTCGGCGCAGGCCCGCGACGTTGTCCTGAAGAGCCCGCCATCGTCCCCGGCGGCCTCGCAGAATGTTGGTGGCGATCGACCACATCGCGCCTGTGAGCCCGCCGTCGAGCGCGCGCGGCAGATCCAGGTGGCCGAAGAAACGCCCTCCGAGCCAGTGGCGGTCGTGTCGGCGCCGTAGATCGTAGCCCCAGAGCCGGGGCGGGATGTAGGTCTCGAGGTGGAGATCGACGAGCTCCGCGTCGCGGGTCAGCTCCACGGCTTCAAGTGACACGGCTGCCCTCTGAGCAGCTTCGGCGGCTTCCGTCTCGTGCAACATCGTGGACTCTCTACTCCTCTACCCTCGCGGAGGCGATTCGCTGGAGCGCCCGAGGGCCGCGTCGAGGTCGACAGGCACCAGCATGTGGTCGTGCGAGTTTCGCCGGGAACGACCATGTGCAGAGCGGGCCTGCGTGTCCACGGCGGGTCAACGGGTCGCCGCACACTCCTTCGGCTCCCCGCCTCTCTGCTCGATGAGGTCGACGCGTCCCTAGGTGCGTACAAATTTGCGCACCGCGCGGCCATTTACGCGACGAAGCGTGCCTCTCCGTCACAGCGTGAACCCACGGAAACACGCCTCGGGGATAGTTTTCGGCCGATCGGCCGAAATCGTTTCACGCGAACGGTTGGCCCAACCGTTGCACAGAGGTTTAGCGTGCCCATCCCCGACATGCCGCTGGACCTCGCCGACCTCGTCGCCGTGGCCGAAGAGGCGGGCCGCCTCCTCATGGAGGGCTTCCGCGGTGACGCGGGTACACGCACCAAGTCGCGCGGCGACCTCGTTACGGAGTATGACGAGCGCTGCGAGACGCTGCTCCGAGAGCGGCTGACCGCGCTCGCGCCGGAGGCCACGGTAGTGGGCGAAGAGCAGGGCGGCGAGGTGGCGGACGGCTGGGTCTTCTACGTCGACCCCATCGACGGCACGAACAACTACGCGCATCGACACCCGTGGTTCTGTCTTTCCATTGGGCTCTGGCACCACTGCGCAGACACACAGCCGGGCGCGACGCCAGCCATGGGCGTCGTTCACGCGCCGGCGATGCACCGCACCTACGCGGCGGAACGGGGGAAGGGCGCGCACCTCAATGGCGAGCGCCTCGTGGTGTCGGGGACGAGCGACCTCGAAGCCTCGCTGCTCGCGAGCGGCTTCCCATCCAGCCCATGGGAGGCCCCCCGCAACAACTACCGCGAGTTCGTCACGCTCGACGCCCACACCCACGGAGTGCGCCGATGCTCCGGCGCCGCGCTCGAGATCGCCATGGTCGCGGGGGGCAGCTACGACGGCTTCTGGGACGAGGGTCTGGCGCCGTGGGACCTCGCCGCCGGCGCTTTGCTCGTGCTCGAAGCGGGCGGCCAGGTCACCTCGCTCGAGGGCGCTCCGTTCTCTTTGTCCAGCGGTCAGCTCGTGGCCAGCAACGGGTCCGTGCATTCCGCGCTCGTCCATGCGCTGGCGCACGCCCGCGCCTTGCCCCCCTTAACCGAGGTGCCATAGTCGCGCCGTTTTTATCCGCTCTCGCCGCGACGTTTTCGGATCGGGGCGGAGACGAACCGACCTCCCGAGTCCCGCCGCCGTTCTCACCGTCTCCGGTGCCGATGAACGGGCCTCGAAAGGAAGCTCATGCAGTCCAACTCAGCGCAGCCCAATGAAGCGCTTTCGTCCGGCCTCGACGAGGCCCCCAAGGGTGGCGCCGCGATCGGCGGAGGCCGGCCGGTGAATCCGCGCCGACCGCTGAAGCAGACGATCTACCCGCCTGCCGTGGGCCGCGCGTTCGAGATGACCGCCAAGGTACGCATCGCGATGTGGGATCGGGCGCTGCGTCGGGTCCGAGAGTCTCAGGAAAAGACACTCCTCAGCTTCACGAAGCACGCGGAGGGCACCGAGTTCGGCAAGCGCTACGGGTTCTCGACCATCCACCGGTACGAGGACTTCCGCTCCCGCGTCCCGGTCGGCGACTACGACTCGTTCTCCCCGTCCATCGAGCGCATGCGTCGGGGCGAGAAGAACATCCTCGTTCCCGAGATGATCAAGTACTTCGGGAACAGCTCCGGGAGCTCCACCAAGGGCAAGCCCAAGTTCCTCCCGATCGGCGATCGCCAGATCAAGTTCCAGCGTGGCAGCGCGGCCGATTCGCTCTACCGCTACCTCGCGTGGCGCGGCGAGGCGGAGTTCACGAACGGCTTCACGCTCGGCCTCTTCCCGCCGATCTCGATGAAGAAGGACGGGCCAACCTGGGTCACGACGAACCCGTCGCTCCAGTCGATCAAGATGCCCGCGTTCGCCAAGCCGGCGCAGCTCCCGGTGGGCGACATCCGCGAGATCGAGGACTACGACGTCAAGCTCGACCGCATCGTCGACACGTACTTCGACTACGACATCCGCGCGGTGGCGGGCACCACGTGCTGGTTCTCGCTGTTGTTCGACAAGCTGCTCGAGAAGGCGCGCGACCGGGGCTACCAAGTCGAGAGCGTGAGCGAGATCTGGCCCAACCTGCGCGTGCTCGTCGGCGGCGGCGTTTCGGCCGACCCCTACATGCCTGTCATCCGCGAGCGCATGGGCCGGGACGACGTGGTTCTCGTCGACACCTACAACGCCACAGAAGGCGGGATCTACGCGGCCAGCGACCACAGCGGCCAGCCCGGAATGCTGATGATCCCGGACCGCGGCGTGTTCTTCGAGTTCGTGCCGATCGAAGAGGTCGACGACCCGTGGCCGTCGCGCGTGCCGCTCTGGGAGGTCGAGAAGGACCGCCTCTACGCGATTCACGTCACGACGCCGAGCGGTCTGTACTGCTACCGACTCGGCGACATCGTGCGTTTCCCGTCGATTGATCCGCTCCGCATCGAATTCGCCGGTCGCCTCAGCGGCTGTCTGAGCACGACGCAGGAGCTCACCACACACGTGGAAATCCAGCGCTCGGTGGAATCGGCGCTCACCGCGACGGGAACCCGTACGGTCGACTACGGCGCCGCCGCGGACGTGGGGGTGGACGGAAGCAGCAAGAGCCGCTACGTCCTGTTCGCCGAGTTCCTCGGGGACGCCCCCGCCGACCTCGACGCTTTCGGCCGCGCGTTCGATGCGGAGCTGCAACAGCAGAACCGGGTCTACCGCGAGCACCGGGAAAACGAAATCGCGATCCTCCCCCCAGAGGTCATCGCACTCCCCGCCGGTTCGGTCCGTCGCTTCATGGCGGACATCGGCAACCACAGCGTGCAAACCAAGTTCCCGCGCATTCTGGACGACGACCGCAAGGCCATCCTTCGGTCATACGTCGCCTGATGCCCACGGCTCGGTCTCGGACCGGGCGCAGAGAGAGAGATAGAAGTCGATGCAACAGAAGCTCGGTGTAGTCATCATTGGCGTCAACGGCGCCGTCGCCTCCACGCTCATCGCTGGAGCGCGCCTCATGGCGCGTGGTCTGGCCCCGAAGCTCGGGATGCTCACGGAGCCGGGCGGCAACCCCGCGCCCGGTGAGCAGGTCACGGACTTCCTGTCGTTCCCGAAGATCGAAGACATCGTCTTCGCCGGTTGGGACATGACGTTTGCCAACGTGTACGAGGCAGCCGTGCACCACGGGGTGCTGCCCCGTCATCAGCTCGACGAGATCAAGGAAGAGCTCGAGGCCATGACGCCGTGGCCCGCCGTGTTCAGCGGCGAGTATGCCGAGAACTGCAAGGGCGACAACATCGTCACGGCCAAGGACTTCCGCGGCGAGCTCGAGCACATCGAGGGCTGCATCACGAAGCTCAAGGCCGACCACAACCTCGACTCGGTCGTGATGGTCAACCTCGCGTCCACCGAGAAGTGGATGGAGCTCGCCGAGTGCCACAAGACGCTCAAGGCGTTCGACAAGGGCCTCGACGACAACGACCCGAACATCTCGCCGGCGATGCGCTACTTCTACGTGGCCAACAAGGTCAACGCGCCGTACGTCAACTTTGCTCCGAGCCTCACGAACGTGCCGGCGCTCGAAGAGCAGGCCAACGAGCTCGGCAACCCGTACGCGGGCATGGACGGCAAGACCGGCCAGACGCTCCTGAAGACCGCGCTCGCCGCGATGTTCAAGGTGCGCAACATCCAGGTCGAGGGCTGGTACTCGATCAACTTCCTCGGCAACAACGACGGGCTGATCCTCGACTCGCCCGCCAGCAACAAGACCAAGGTCCTCTCGAAGGCGGCCGTGCTCGACTCCATCGTCGGCTACCGCATCGAGAACCACCAGGTCCACATCCACTACTACAAGCCCCGCGGTGACGCGAAGGAGGCCTGGGACAACATCGACATGATCGGCTTCGCCGGTGTGCCGATGCAGATGAAGATCAACTTCCTCTGCCAGGACTCCATCCTCGCGGCGCCCCTCGTCATGGACCTCGTTCGCCTCTGCGACGTGGCCAACCGCAAGGGTGACAAGGGCATCCAGCGTCAGCTCTCGCTCTACTTCAAGAGCCCCTACACCTCGCCCGGCGAGCAGGCGGAGCACAACCTCTTCGAGCAGGAGAAGCTCCTCCTCGACTGGGCCAAGGCCCACGCCGACGACAAGTAGTCCTGTCCCGCTGCGTCCTGGCTCCCATGCCTAGACGCGGCTCGTCGGGTTCGTCTGAACCACGACGACCGAGGGGGCTTCCCGAGCGCATCGCGCCGACGGGGGCCCCCTCTCTTTGTATCTGGTGTGCGCTCTCCACCTCCGGTGAGCGTGGGGGCCGTGTCTCAGCGCGGCCCACGGAAGGGGAGTGCCCGATGACGAAGCTGGCGATCCACGGGGGCGATCCGGTCCTCGGCAACGATGACCATCAGTCCTGGCCGAAGGTCGAGGCGGACGAGCGTGCGGCGGTGATGCGCGTGCTCGACCGCGGCGTGCTCAGCGGTGGTGACGCGCCCGAAGCGCGCGCTTTCGAGGAGGAGTTCGCCGACTACGTTGGGACCAAACATGCGCTCCTGACCCACGCTGGAACGAGCGCGCTGCAGCTCGCGGTCGCCGCGTCCGGAATCCAAGCCGGCGACGAGGTCATCGTGCCGAGCTACAGCTTCGTCGCGACGGCCATCTGCGTGCTCGCGCAGGGGGCCATTCCGCGCTTCGTCGACGTCGACCCGGAGACGGGCAACATCGCCGCGGACGCCATCGAGGCGGCCATCGGTCCCCGCACCCGAGCCATCATGCCGGTTCATGTGCACGGCTGCCCGGCCGACATGGCGCCGATCGGCGCGCTCGCGAAGGCGCACGACCTCGTTGTCATCGAGGACGCCGCCCAGGCGCACGGCGCGACCTACCAGGGCAACAACGCGGGCACCCTCGGCGTCGCGGCCGGGTTCTCGATGCAGTCGAGCAAGAACCTCTCGGCCGGCGAGGGCGGCGTCTTCGTGACCGACGACGACGATCTGCTCGCCGAGGCCAACCGTGTGCGGAACTTCGGCCAGGACCTCGGCCGTGAGCGCAGCTTCGACCCGGTGCGTCCGCTCGACGGAACGCGCGCGCTTCGCAGCCTGACGCCCGGGCACATGTTCCGAGGGAACGAGATGATGGCCGCGTTCGCGCGGGTTCAGCTGAGCAAGCTTCCGGCGCGGACCGCCGCCGCGGTGGCCAACGCGGAGCGCTTGCGAGCGGGGTTGTCCGATCTGCCGGGCGTGCGCCTTCAAGAGATTCCGAACGATCGCACCAGCTGCTGGCACAAAGTCCGTGTGCACCTCGACGCCAACGAAGCGGGCGTGGATCTCGCGCCGCGCGCGTTCCGTGACGCCGTGCGTGCGGCGCTCACCGCCGAGGGCGCCAACGCTGTCTTGTGGCAGGACCACGCGCTGCCCGAGCACCCGCTCTTCGCGGAGGGCGCTGGATTCGGCCGAGGCTGGCCCTTTTCACTCTCGGAGTCGCCCGAGACGTTGCGTGAGAGCTACCGAGCGTCCAACTTCCCGCACACCCGAGCCCTGCTCGACTCTTCGATCGTTCTCTTCTCGCAGACGCGGCCGCTCATCGCTCAGTCGACCGAGACGGTGGAACGGTATGTGGAAGCGTTCGCGAAGGTATGGAACCACCGCGCCGCGCTCCCCTCGATCCCCGCTTCCTGACGCCCCCGTCGAACTCCGCCGTGCATCCTGATTCACCGCCTGTGCAGACTGATTCACCCGAGGAGGCGTCACCTCCGCCCGAGGACGGACGCAAGGAATCCCAGGCGCCCAGCCGCTGGGACCGGGTCAAAGCCATCGGTCGCTGGGCGCTGCTCGTTCTGGGCGTCGGCGCGGTGGTCATGCTCGTGCGAGACGCCGGTCCGGAAGCCGTCTACGCGACGCTGCTGGCGGCCGGCATCTACCTGCCGTTCGTGATGGTCGCGGAGATCGCGTTCATCGGCATGGACGTTGTGTCGCTCCGCCTCATGTACGGCGAACGGGCCAAGGCCGTGCCCGCCAAGGTCTGGCTCCGGAGCGCGATGATGGCGTACGGGATCATGATCCTGTTGCCGGCGGGGCGGGCCGGCGGCGAAGTGATGCGCGCCGCGAGCCTGGCTCCTTACCTCGGCGGCGCACGCGCGGCGGCCGGCGCGACCTACCTTCAGGGCGTCACGCTCTGGGGCAACACCCTGATCTCGATCCCGTGTTTTGCGGCGGTGGCGTGGGCCTCGGGCCCCACCTCGGACCTCGCCTGGCTCGTCGCGGGCAACGGTCTCGTCACCGGGGTGGCGGGTTCGCTCATTCTGTTCGGCGCGCGCTTCAGCAAGGTGGGGGGCTGGCTGGGCAGCAAGATCGGCGCGCTCGCGGGCCACGGCGACAACTTCGACAGCTCCTTGAAGGAGATGCCCACCGTGCCGGTCCTGCCGATCGGGGCGGCGCTGCTCGGGCGGCTCGCGCAGTCGGTGCAGTACGCGGGCATCCTGCTCGCGGTCGGGGGCTCGCTCACTGTCGGGAGCGCCCTGGTCGCGCAGGCGATCCATCTCGTCGGCGCGGGCCTCGGCGACATGGTCCCCAATCAGGTGGGCGTCACCGAAGGTGCCTACCGCTTCTTCGCGTCCCATCTCGGCCTGGGAGACGCGGTTGCGAGCGCCATCGCGATCGCGCTGATTCACCGCATCTGTCAGTTCTTCATGGCCGGCACGAGCCTCGCCGTCGGTGCGGTGTGGAAGCCCGCGGACGCGCCAGAGGAGGAAGCCGCCAGCGCACGAGCGGTCCCGGCTGCGCAGCAAGGAGCAGGGTCCTGATGAAAGGGTTTCTCTCACGGCTGGCGGACACCCAGCACGACAAGCCCTGGGGCTTCGTGCTCGTCTCGCTCCTCCTCGGGGGGCTGTCGCTGCCGCTCATCCTGGGCCTCGGCGGGCTCACGGACGGCCTGACGCTGAACAGCGACTTCACCGCGTTGCTCCCTGAGACGGCCCCGAGCGTCATCGACATGGAGGAGATCCAAGCGCGCTTCGGCGGCCAGCTGCCGATCACCATGACGGTGGAGGCCGACGACGAGGAGACGCTGCATCGGTACGTGCGCGCGCTCGCCCCCCGCATCGAGACGCTGGAAGAAGAGGGCGTCGCGGCCGTCGACTGGAACGTCGGCGACTTCGCGGATTTCGTGGAGGAGAACCAACACCTCTACGCCGAGCTGGATGACCTGACGGAGATCCGCGACGCGCTCGACGCGCGACTCGAGCGGGAGCGCGCGCGCGCCAACCCGTTCTACATCGACCTCGAGGACGAAGAGGACGAGCAGCCGCCGGAGCCCGAAGAGGTCATCGAGCGCATCGAGTCGGGCGCGGACGAAGCCCGCGCGGAGATGGAGTCGCGCTTCCCGGACGGGTTCATCCAGCACCCGGAGCGCACGCTCGTGCTGGTGGTCGTCAAGACGACGATCTCCGGGGGCGACGCCGCCAAGGTCGACGCGCTGCGCGCCGCCATCGAGGCGGAGATGGCGGGGCTGGACCCTGAGGTCCAGGACGCGAGCATCGAGGTGCACTGGGGCGGGACCCTCATGGAGGTGCGCCAGGAGACGGAGTCGCTCGTCGCTGCGGTGCGGAACGCCACGGCGCTGACGATCGGCCTCGTCATGCTGGCGATCTACATCTTCTTCCTGCGGATTCGTCCCATCCCGCTGCTCGGGCTCGCGCTGATTCCGCCGGTGCTCGTCACGTTTGGGTTCGCGGAGCTCACGGTCGACTACCTCAACGCGTCGAGCGCGTTCATGAGCGCCATCGTCGTCGGGAACGGGATCAATCCGAACGTCATCTGGCTCGCGCGCTATTTCGAGCTGCGCCGGCAGGGGATGAGCGTGGGCGAAGCGCTGAAGCGATGTCACACCGGCACGTGGAAGGGCACGCTCACCGCGTCGCTGGCGGCGGGCGTGGCGTACGGCTCGCTCATTGGGACCGACTACCGCGGCTTTCGGGACTTCGGGATTGTCGGCGGCATGGGCATGCTCCTCTGCTGGCTTGCCGCGTACTTGCTGTTGCCCAGCTTGGTCGTGATCAGCGAGCGCTTGCGGCCGCTGACGTTCGACCCGAACAAGACGCACCGAGGGGTCTACGGGGTGCTCTTCGCGAAGCTCGCGCTCGGTAACCCGCGCGGCGTGCTCATCGCGTCGCTGCTGGTGACGGTCGTGGCGGGCGGGCTCGTCGGCTATGCGGTGCTCGAGAACCCGCTCGAGAACGACTTCCGCAACCTGCGCTCGGAGCGGGAGCCGGACTCCGACGTGGAGTATGTGATCGACGCGTCGCGCGCGATCCTCGACGACACCAAGAGCGGCAGCGCGCTGGCGGTGCTGGCGCCGACCACCGAAGACGTGCCGCGTTTTCTCGCGCAACTCGAGGCCTACCGGGAGGCGCATCCGCGCGCGATGGGCCAGGTCGAGAACATTCGGGACATGTTGCCCGAGGACCAAGAGCAGAAGCTCGAGGTGCTCGCGGAGCTGCGCTCGCTCATGCTCGAGATTCGCCCTCGAGTGGAGGAAGAGCTTCAGGCGCAGATCGACCGACACCTCCCGCCTGAAGCCATCGCTGTGCTCACGCCCGACGACCTGCCGGAGAGCGTCGCCGGCTCATTCACCGAGCGGGACGGCTCTCGCGGACGCCTGATCTTCATCGAGCACCACCCCGAGGAGAACAGCTGGGACGGGCTGTATCTGTCGCGCTGGGCGGCCGCGGCACGCAGTCTTCGCAGCGAGGGCGCGGACGGCCCGCCCCCCGTCGCGGGCACGGCGGTCGTGTTCGGCGACCTCACCGAGACCGTCTGGCGGGACGGACCGCGGGCCATCGGGATCGCCTGTGTCGCGACGATCCTGCTGCTCGCGCTGACGTTCCGGAGCCACAAGCAGCGCTGGCTGACGCTCGCCTCGCTGCTGGTGGGCATCCTCTGGATGGCCGCGACGATGGCCGGGTTTGGCATGCGGCTGAACTTCCTGAACTTCGTCGCGTTCCCGATCACGTTCGGAAACGGGGCCGACTACGGCGTGAACGTGATGAGACGGTACGCGGACGAGACCGAGGGCGGCATGCGTCCGCTCGCCGCGGTGAAGGCAGCGGTCGAGGGCACGGGGGGCGCGGTGATCTTGTGCTCACTGACGACGGTCATCGGCTACATCTCGCTCTACACGAGCAGCAACCACGCGCTCAACTCGTTTGGCGCCGCCATGGCGATCAGCGAGGTGACCTGCCTGGCCGCCGCCGTTCTGGCGCTGCCGGCGGGCTTGGCGCTGCTCGCGAACCGGGGCCAGTCACCCGGAAGCCGGGCCGCGGACGAGGCCGCCAGCTGACTCTGTGCCCGACGACGCGCACGCCCAGCTCGGACCTTCCGGACCCAGGTCTGCTTTGATGCGCGGTACCGCGTCTCTTCTGCGGGGATTTCGGTGGTTTCGGATGGATCGCCGCTCTAGAATCAGCCGCCGCTCATCTGCGCGGCGCTAAGCCATGGGCGACCGAGTCAAAACAGCCAAGGTCGGTGCTCTCGTCGTCGCGGCCGTTGTCGCTGCGCTCGTCGTCTGGCGTCTGGTGGACGAGCGCGCGTCGACGACCGAGGGCTACCGCGTGTACGCGCTGTTCGGGAACGCGCACGGCTTGATCACCAAGAGCCGCGTCACGGTGGCCGGCATCCCTGTCGGCTACATCGACAACATCCAGCTCGAGGGCTCGCAGGCGCGTGTGGACATGGTCATCCAGTCTGACGTCGAGCTCCACACCGACGCCACCGTCGCCCGCCGGAGCGCTTCGCTACTCGGTGAGTACATCCTGGCCATCAACCCGGGCGGGGTCGACGAGCCGGATCTCGGCGATGGCGACCGCATCAACACGCTCGAAGAGAACGGCGACACGGCGGACATTCTTGCGGACGTCGGCGCTGTCGCGCGGTCGCTCAGAAGCGTCGCGGCCCAAGTCGAGCGGGTCTTCGGGACGGACGAAGGCGGGCGGCAGATGGCCGCCGCGCTCCGCAATCTAACCGAGGCCCTCGAGGCCGTGAACCGGACGATCCAGGCCAACGAGGCCGCGGTCACCAACACGCTCGCAAGCGTGGAGCGCATCACCCAAGGCGCCGAGCCGCGAATCGAAGCGATCCTCTCGAACGTCGAGGGCGTGACCCAGGACATCGAGGAGATCGTCGATCACAACCGCGACAGCCTCGACGAAGGGGTGGGGGAGGTCGGCCCGACGATCTCGAGCATCAACCGCGCCGCCCAGCAGCTGGAGCGCGTGCTCGAAGACGTGGGTGAGGTCACGGAGCGGACGGCGGCCGGGGAGGGCACCATCGGGCGCCTCACCTCCGACGAGCGCCTGATCGACGACGCCGAGGAGACCATCGCGGGCATCAACCAGCTCGTCGGCGGGCTCGCGCGGCTCCGCACGATCGTGGGCCTGCGAAGTGAGTACCTGTTCCTGTCCAACGCGTTCCGGAACACGATCGAGATTCGCCTGCTCACCAGCGAAGACCGCTACTTCATGATTCAGTTGGTTGACGACCCGCGCGGCCAGACGCAGTTCACCACCACACAGGTGCGCACCAGTCCGCCTCGCGATGACGAACCCGCGTTCTACGAAGAGGTCCGCGCGACGACCACCGAGCAGCTGCTCTTCTCGCTGCAGCTGGCCAAGCGGCTCTACTTCATGACCTTCCGCTTCGGGATTCTGGAGAGCTCGGGCGGCATCGGTCTCGACTTTCACTTCTTCGAGGACCGCCTCGAGTTCAACGCCGACCTGTTCCGCTTCGGCGACCAGGCGCTGCCGAGTCTGCGCGTCCGCGGTTCCTACGAGATCGTGAACACGCTCTTCATCATGGCCGGCGTCGACAACATCCTGAACGCCGACCCCAGCGTGCCCTCTCAGAACGGCGCCGACTTCTTCCTCGGCGCGCAGCTGCGGTTCGACGACCGCGACCTGGTCAGCCTGTTCCCGTTCCTGGGCGGCTTGGCCGGCGGCCTGAACTGAGTTCCGCTCGCTCTGCGAGCGGGAACTCCGTTTTCTTTTCTGGTGGCGCTCTGCGCCTCGTCGAGGGGCGGCGCCTCGAGCTCCCCCGGGCTCGCTCGCTCTGCGAGCGGG
>JBGCFC010000157.1:0-23271 GCA_045106715.1 Sandaracinaceae bacterium | reverse complement strand
CGACCACCGCATCGCCATGAGCGCGGCGGTGCTGGGCCTGGCCACCGAGGGCGAGACCGTGGTGGAGGACGTCGGCTGCGTCGACACCAGCTTCCCCGGGTTCCACACGCTGATGAGTGAGCTCGGGGCGGACATCGTCCGGGAAGCAGTATCATGAACGAGTCTCTGTCATGAGCTCACGCCGCCGCGTCGTGGCGATCGACGGTCCGGCCGGCGCGGGCAAGAGCACGGCCGCACGTCGGCTCGCGGAGGCGCTCGGCTACTCGCTGATCGACACCGGGGCGCTCTATCGGGCGGTCGCGCTCGTCGCCAAGGAGCGAGGCGTCGACTGGGCCGATGGAGACGCCCTCGGGGCTCTGGCCCGCAGCCTGGACCTTCGCTTCGGCGTTCCCACGGCGGGGCAGCGCCCCCCGCTCTTGCTCGATGGCGTCGACCGTGGGGGCGACATTCGGAGCCAGGACATCTCCATGGGCGCGAGCCGAGTCTCTGCCCACCCACCCGTCCGCGAGGCGTTGCTCGGCGTGCAGCGTCGGATGGGGGAGGGCGGCGGCGTCGTGTTGGAGGGGCGTGACATCGGGACGGTCGTCTTCCCGAACGCCGAGGTGAAGGTCTTCTTGACGGCCTCCCCGCAGGCGCGGGCGGAGCGGCGCTGCGCGGAGCTGGCCCGGCGCGGCGAGCCCGCGGACGTGGCGCGGGTGGCCCAGGAAATCGCGGAGCGCGACGAGCGCGACGCCAACCGCCCCGTGGCCCCGCTTCGGCCGGCCGAGGACGCCATCTTGCTCGACAGCACCGAGCTGGACCTGGACGGTGTGGTGCGGGCCTTGATCCGGATCGTGAACGACACGACGGCCCCCACCGACCCGCGTTGACAGGCTGCAGAGCCGCTGCTACCAAACGTCGCCTCCGTCCGCGGGGGCATTTCTACCTGAACCCGTGAGCACGCCGCAGGCTCTTCTCTCGCCGCATGGGCTGACCAGCCGCATGGGACGCGTGAGGGCGCTGCAGGGGGCTCGGACCCAAGATTCGAGGGGGTCCGGCCGCTGTGTGTTCACGATAGAACCGGTCCACCCGTACAACCACCCTCACCCGAATCAAGAAAGTTCAGGCTTCTCAAACATGGCAGCAGAGACTCAGACCAGCGCTTCAGGGGGCGAAGAATCCTTCGCGTCCCTCTTCGAAGCCTCGGTCGCCCGCGCGGACGAACTCCGTGAAGGCGACATCGTGTCCGGTACGGTCATCTCGATCGCGAGGGACTCGGTCGTCGTCGACATCGGCTACAAGTCCGAGGGAATGATCTCGCTGAGCGAGTTCAGCGGTCCCAACGGCGCCAAGGAAGTCGCGCCGGGTGACACCGTCGACGTGCTCATCGAGGCGAAGGAGACCGATGACGGTCTCGTGCTGCTCTCCAAGGAGAAGGCAGACAAGCTCAAAGTGTGGGACGAGATCAGCGCCGCGTGTGAGCGCGACGAGCTGATCGAAGGCACCATCACCGCCCGCGTGAAGGGTGGCCTCAGCGTCACGATCCGCGGCGGCGTCAAGGCATTCCTGCCCGGCTCGCAGGTCGACCTCCGCCCGGTGCGGAACCTCGACAAGCTGATCGGCCAGACGTACGAGTTCAAGGTCATCAAGTTCAACAAGAAGCGCGGCAACATCGTGCTTTCGCGCCGCGTCCTGCTCGAGAAGGAGCGCGACGAGCTCAAGGCCCGCACGCTTCAGAACCTCGAAGAGGGCATGGTCGTCACCGGCGTCATCAAGAACATCACCGAGTACGGTGCGTTCGTGGACCTCGGCGGCATCGACGGACTCCTCCACATCACCGACATGTCCTGGGGCCGGGTCAACCACCCGTCCGAGGTGTTCAGCGTCGGCGACGAGGTCACCGTCAAGGTGCTCAAGTACAACGCGGAGACGGAGCGCGTGTCGCTCGGCCTCAAGCAGACGGTCGAAGACCCGTGGAACAACGCGTCCGCGAACTACCCCGTCGGCGAAAAGGTCAACGGCAAGGTTGTCTCGCTCACCGACTACGGCGCCTTCGTGGAGCTGGAGCCGGGCATCGAGGGTCTCATCCACGTCAGTGAGATGAGCTGGCGCAAGCCCAAGCACCCCTCGAAGCTGCTCGAGATCGGCCAGGAGGTCGACTCGGTCATCCTCGACGTGGACATCGTCAACAAGCGCATCAGCCTCGGTCTCAAGCAGCTCGAGCCCGATCCGTGGGAGACGTTCACCCGCAAGTACAACCCGGGCGACATCATCCGGGGCAAGGTCCGCTCGGTCACCGACTACGGTGTGTTCGTCGGCATCGAAGAGGGCGTGGACGGCATGGTCCACAAGTCCGACCTCAGCTGGACGCAGCGCATCAACAACCCGTCCGACGTCTACCGCAAGGGTGACGAGGTCGAGGCCATCATTCTCTCGATCAACCACGACGAGAAGAAGGTCAGCCTCGGCATCAAGCAGCTCTACGAAGATCCGTGGACGCGCATCCCGGTCGACTACCCGTCGGGCACCATCCTCGAGGTTCGGGTCGTCTCCATCGCGGAGTTCGGCGTGTTCACCGAGCTGGAGCGCGGCATCGAGGGCCTCGTCCCGCTGTCGGAGCTCAGCTACGACCGCATCGAGGACCCGCGCACCATCGTGCAGGAAGGCCAGATTGTGAAGGCGGAGATCATCGACGTGAACCCGTCGGATCGTCGCATCACGCTGTCCCTCAAGAAGGCGGAGCTCGAGACGGTCGAGGCCATCAAGTTCGACGAGAACCGTGGCGCGAACCGCAGCAACCAGCCGGAGCGCAAGGTCGGCCCGAGCGGCGGCGGCGGAGCCACCCTTGGTGACCTGCTTGGCGCGAAGCTCGGCAACCTGGAGCTCGCCGAGAACGAGGGCGAGTCCGAGGGCGAGGCCGAGGCGGCGTCCGACGAGGAAGAGTGATCCTCTTCCGCTGCTGCTTGCGGTAGCGACTCAGTGAGATGAGGCCAGTCCCTTCGGGGGCTGGCCTCTTCTCATCGTGGGAGCCTGCAAGAAACTAGGGGGAGGAGGTCCAGCGGTGATACGGGCGTGAGGTGACGTCGCCGCCTCCGTCTCGGTCCAGCCTGCCTCCACTCGGCCCGCCGGGCTCACGTCGACGTCGGTTGCTGTTTTTCAGCGTCACCGCCCCGTTTGCCGTGGCGGTGCTGGTGTTGTTTCGCGAGGTGCTCGCACCGTTCGCACTCGCGCTCGTGCTCGCGTACGTCTTGGCGCCGGTCGTGGCGTGGATGGAGAGCCGGCGCGTGGCCGGACGCGGCCTGCCCCGCTGGGTTGCGGTCGTGGTGCTGTACACGGCGCTCATCGGGATCCTGGCCACCGGGCTCGCATTCGGCGCCCCGCGTATCGCGGCGGAGGTCGCCCGCCTGGCGCGGGAGGCCCCCGAGACCATCCACACGGTGCAAGACGAGTGGCTGCCGCGGATCGAGACCGCGCTCGACCAGGCCTCGGCGCAGCTCGACGCACCCCAGCCCGACGCATCGGCGGAGGCGCCCTCGTCGGCGGAGCGCCCCAGCTCGGTTCGAGTCGTGCCGCTTGCCGGCGGGGGCTACGACATCGAGCTCCCGCCGGACGGCATCGAGGTGCGGCAGGTCGACGAGGGCAGCTATCGGGTGGTGCCGGCGTCGGACGGGGACGGGGAGGGCAGCGACCTGAGTCGCGCGCTCATCGACAGCATGCAGCGGTGGTTCCGCGACACCGAGGCCTACGCTGGCACGGTTGTGCGCTCGGTCCAGGCCGTGGTCGCGCAGGTGGTCGGCGGCGTGTTCCGCTTCTTCATCATGTTGATGTTGAGCGCTTACATGCTCATCACGAGCGACCGCATCCTCGGCTTCTTCCGATCGCTGGCCCGGCCGTCGCAACGGGATCGGTTCGACGCGCTCACCGCCCGCATCGACCAAGGGCTGGCGGGCGTGGTGCGCGGCCAGCTACTCATCGCGCTCGTCAACGGTGTGCTGAGCGGCGTCGGGTTTTGGGCCGCGGGCCTCAAGTACTGGCCCGTGCTCACCCTCATCGCGACCGTGCTGTCCTTGATTCCGATCTTCGGCGCCATCATCAGCTCGGTTCCGGCGGTCTTGATCGGCCTCCAGGACTCCGTCGGCACGGCGCTGTTTGTGCTGGCGTGGATCGTGGGCATCCACCAGCTCGAGGCGAATCTCCTGAACCCCAAGATCATGGGAGACGCCGCCAAGGTGCATCCCGTGCTCGTCGTGTTCGCGCTTCTGGCCGGCGAGCACGCCTTCGGGATCCTCGGGGCGCTCCTGGCCGTGCCGCTGTTGAGCATCTCGCAGAGCTTCTTCCTGCACTTCCGTGAGGTCGCCCTGGGTGTGCCTCGCGACCCCGCCCTGGCGGCGCAATGGGCGGACGCGAGCCTCGACCCCGACGGGGTCTGACCCCCCACGCGTTCCGAGAGCAACGGATCGGGCGGCATACGCCGCGGCCGCTCGCGAATTCCCTAAGAAGTGCTAGTGAGCGCCTGTCGGGGGTCCGTGGAGACCAGTCCCGCCGTGTTCGCGCGGCGCTGGTGCCCGGTCGTGCGGCCTCGTCGGTTCGAGGCCAGGCGGTCGTGTGCGGGCGCTGCTGTTCGGAGAATGAAGATGAATCGTCGCCTTGCTTGGCTGGTAGCCGCTCCCTTGTTCGCTTTTGGCTGTGACAACAGTCGCATGGACCCCGTGATCCCCCCGGATTCCGGCCGCATGGCTCCGGACACGGGCCCGGCCTTGGACGCGGGGCGCCCGGACACGGGCCCGCCTCCGACGATGACCGACTCGGGCCCACCGCCGATGCCCGACGCCGGCCCGATGCTCACGCCCGGCATGTGCCCGGACATGGACCTGGGCATGATGGAGGGCGACATGGTCGCCAGTGGGGTGACCAACGGACTCGGCAACAACGTCGCGCCCGCGTGCGCGACCTCGAACACCGACGACGCCACCTTCACCTGGACGGCGCCGCGCGACGGGGACTTTATCTTCGACTCGAACGGCTCGGAGTACGACACGATCATCGTGATCCTCGAAGGCAGCGATTGCAGCGGCACGCCGGTGGACTGCGACGATGACGGCGGTGACGACCTGCAGAGCCGCGCGTTCGTCTCGGTCACGGAAGGTACGACCTACGTCATCGTGGTCGACGGATACTCGGAAGCGAAGGGCGCCTACGTCCTGAGCATCAACGAGGGCACGGAGAACGAGACCGACCTCTGCAGCGATGGCATCGACAACGACCGCGACGGTGACGTGGACTGCGCTGACTCCAACTGTTCGTCCGCCGAGGAGTGCATGGAGAGCGGTGACGTCGAGTGCTCGGATGGCGAAGACAACGACGGGGACACGCGCACCGACTGCGATGACTCCCAGTGCTTCTCGTCCGCGCCGTGCACCGAGACGGACGACGAGTGCTCCGACGACCTGGACAACGACGGCGACGAGGACATCGACTGCGACGACTTCGACTGCCGTGAAGCGCCGGCGTGCATCGAGGACGGGGACGAGTGCTCCGACGACCTGGACAACGACGGTGACGAGGCCATCGATTGCGCCGACACGGACTGCGCCGAGAACCCCGCCTGCATCGAAGACGGCGCCGAGTGCAGCGATGGCGACGACAACGATGAGGACGGCGCCACCGACTGCGCCGACTCCGACTGCGCGCGCGTGGCCGCGTGCGACACCTGCCCCGACAACGACCTCGCTTCGATGGTCGGCGAGATGGTCGCGACCGGCACCGTGAGTGAGTTCGACCGGCGTGAACCTGCGGTCGTGGGCAGCGGCGAGTGCGTCTTCTCGGTCACGGGCGGCCGCGACCAGACGTTCAGCTGGACGGCACCTTCCACGGGCATGTTCCAGATCGACACGAACGGCTCCAGCTACGACACCGTGGTGTACGTGCTCGACGGCACCTGCAGCGGGAGCGAGCTGGTGTGCGACGACGACGGTGGCGACGGCCTCGACAGCCTCTTGACCCTCGAGGCGACGGCGGGCGCGACCTACATCATCGTGCTTGACACCTACTCCGGCAGCGTCATGACCGGAGACTTCGTGCTCAACATCACCGCGATGTGATCGCGTGCGAGCCGCTTCGGCGACTCGCGGAAGAAGGGTCGGCAGCGTATGCTGTCGGCCTTTTCCGTTGGTGGGGCCGGGCACGCATCCTCGCCGACCTCCGAATCAACCGCCGCGGAGGACGTCGCACGGGGCGCGGAGCGTCCTACACTGACGCCATGTGGAAGCAGTGCGTCAGCCCGGTGATCGTCCTGACTCTCGTGGCGTGCGGGGGCGTGCGGCCAGCGCCGACGCAGATCGGGGAGGCGATCCGGCTGGAGCGCTGCCCGCCTGTCGAGCCCGATGCGGAGGCGCCCTTTGTGGCGCTCGAGATGTGCTTGGAGGCCGATGCGGTCGCCGCGGCCCGCTTCGTGACGTCCACGCTGCGGCATGCTCAGGTCGGCGCAGACATCACGGACGCACTCGCACCCGGGGCGACTCGTGTGTTTTCGCGAAGCCCGGCCCAAGGGCCTGAGGTCACGCTGTCCCGAGAGGACCACCTGGCGGTGGTGGCGGCGCGTCGTGAAGCGTATGGGCCGCCGGATCCGGAAGAGGAGGATGGGCTCCAGGTTGGCTACCGGCAGGTCGCAGTCGAGACCGAAGGGCCGGTTCATCGGGTGCGCGGTGAGGCGCTGAGCTTGGTGGGGATGGGCGAGGACAGCGAGCGCTATGGGCTGGAGGCCGAGGTGCACGCGACGGCGTCCGGCCTGCGCCTCATGCGGCTTCGGACGTGGCCGCTCGCCTGGTCGACGCAGGACGAGTTCGAGGACTACGACGAGGCCTATTGGGCCCGGATGGACGCGCGGGCGGAGCAGGCGGCGGAGGCGCTCGACACAACAGACCCGGAGTCCCGGCGGCGGCTCGTCGCGGCGCTCCAGGCCGCGCATCGGTACGCCGAGGCGCGCGACGCGCTGACCCCACTGCTTCAGGACCCGAACCTGCTCGACGTGACGATGCTCGCGGACCTCAGCGGTGCACTCGGACGTCCGGGAGAAGCCGCCGCGGCGCGGGCCCGCTTGGACGCCGGGGACCTGCCGCCCGGGTCGCTCGCGGCGCACCTGCGAGAGGTGTGTCGCTACCCGCTCTCGCCCGAAGAGAACGCCCGGCCCGAGCGGGCGAGGGCCATGCTCGAGGACGATCCCGACGGGTACTACGAAGTCTGGGAGCGCTGCGATGCCCGGGTGCTCCATGCCGCCGGCACGCGCGAACGGCCACTCGGCCTCGCGCGCATCGTGCGTGGGGCCCAGGAGCGTGAGACGACGGAGTTCTTCTTCTGGGACGACGGAGTCTGGAGCGAGGGTATCGAGGTCTCGGACGGGCCCTTCAACGGCAACCAGACCGCGGGGGTCACCGCGTTCGAGGTGTCGGATGCCGAGGCGCTCGCGATGGATGGGATGACGGGGATCCGGGCGCACTACCAGCGGGAACGTCTGACGGACGATGGGCAGGCCCTGGACGAAGGTGTGCTGCTCTGTGTGCGTGAGACGTCGGCCTGCCTCCTGATTCCGGAAGCGGTGACGATGACGGACGCGGACGGAGCGGTGACGCATCACCAGTATGAGGTTCGCCTGACGGAGGATGCAGTGCGGGTGCGTCGGACTTCCGGACCGCCGGCCGAAGACGAGATGTCTGGGGAGCAGGCGCTCCGGGCTTGGTTCAACCGCTGACGTCCACGGACTACTCGCAGACGGTGGTGTAGACCCTGCTCTCGATGGTGCCGATCACGAAGCGGCCGTCGGCGCCGACGGCGAGTCCGGTCGCACGCTCGGCCACGGCCTGGCTCTCGAGCAGGCGCAGCTCTGCGTCCAAGCGAAGATCGTGCACGTGGAAGTTCTCCGTCACGAGCGCCCTCAGTGAGCCATCCGCCTCGAGCGCCACGATGCCCCGGCGAGGTTCGTGAACTCGGGCTGGAGCCAGCCCCCGTCCTCGGGGCGCGGAAACTCGTTGGACTCCGGGATCCAGCAGTAATCGTGAAGAATCGGGCGCTACGTCTGGAGGCTGCGAAAGGTCCCGTGAGGAGGGACTTCGTCGAAGCGGTACTTGCCGAACGGGTTGATGTGCTCGAAGCGAGCAGGCGAGAGGCGGGCAAGGTCGGCATCCCGCACGACGTGACCCTCGGCACGTAGCGACTCGATGACGCGCTCCATGTACACCGTGTTCCAGACGATCACGGCGTTGGAGACGAGGTTGAGACAGCCGGCCTGATTCACGAGCGCTGCAAGGTCCTTGCGCGTCAGACGCGCCAGGTTTCCAAAGACGAGGAACCGGCGAAGAGCGTGGATGGCCTCGCCCTTGTTGAGCTGAGCGCCGATACGCCTGCGGTACCCTTCCTCCGCGAGGTAGCGAAGGACGTGTTCCGTTTTGCAAATCCGCCCGTACTCGAGGAGGGCACGAACGACACCGCGGCGCGGCTGCGCCTGGAGTTTGCTGACCAGCAGCGACGCGGTGACGAAGCCGAGCTTGAGCGAGCCGGCAACCCTCAGCATCGCGTCCCACTCGCCGGCGATGACCTCGGGTTTGATGTTCCGTGCGACGGGCAAACCGGACGCTGCGAGAGCCGTCTCGCTTCCCGCCAAGTCGTAGAGCCGCGTCGCTCCGACATCGGCGATGCGCGGCGCGAAGCGGAGTCCGAGCAAGTCGAAGAGGGCAAACACCAGGTCGGTGTACCCGTGGGTGTCGGTGGTGTGCTCCATGACCTCGAGTTCGGTCTCGTTGTCGAGGATCGCGTCCAGCAGATAGGTCGCGTCACGAACCGTCGACGGGATGACGCGGATGCCGTACTGGGAGAACTCGCTCGCGACCCACGTGTAGAACGTGACCCCCCGTCCGAAGCCGAAGTAGCGGGGAATGGCCCGCGCGACACTCGACTTGCCGGTGACTGGAAAGCGCTGCCCGTCCGAGCTCGACAGCGTGCCACCACCCCAGAGCTTGCTGATCGGCTGAGCGTGCTGGAAGTCGACCAGCCTGCCGAAGGCTGCCTTCAGCGTCTCTTCCCTCACGTGCCAGGCGCTCGTGAAGGCAAGTTGATCGAACGTCATGTCCGCTACCTGCGCCATGCGCGTGAAGCCGAGGTTCGTGGCCTGCGCGAGCACGGTTGCGTAGGCGTGAAACAGTCCTCGGCCTCGCGGGGGAGTCTCATTGGTCGCATGGACCAGCTGCCGAGAGAAACCGGTCCAGCGATCGACCTCGACCAGGAGCTCAGGCAACTCGACACGCGGCAGCCGCGCCGCGACCACTGCCTCGAGCTGAACGAGCGACTCGGGGCGCGGCTCGGCGACAAGCGGCGGAACGAAGACATCTCCGTCGACCAGCCGAACGGGTTCAGGGCCGCGCACGCTCTGCCCGAGTGTACGCAGCAGCTCCGCCTTCGCGGCCAGGCCCTCTGTGGCGGCCGCGGGCACGCCGAGCATGGACACGGCGTCGTGACGACGCGACGACCAGTCGCCAGGCGAGATGAGGTAGCTGTCGGTCGATGCATACCGGCGGCTGTGTTCGACCCAGGCCTGGCCGGAACGGAGGGCGCCGCGCAGTCCCCAGAGCGCGCACAGCTCGTAGTAGGCCCGGTCCACGCCTGCCTTCTTGAAGACAAAGGGCTCCCATCGTTTCGGGACGAACTCGGTGGTGACGCCGCTCGGGAGCGCGCGTCGCGCGCCCTCGTCGGCGTCTCGGACAGCTCGGACCGCATCGAGAACCGGTACAGCTGGAGCGTCTCCGCGGACATCCAGCTGCCCGATGAAGCGAGCAGAGAACTGACGAATGTAGGCGTAGCGGCTCCGAAGGAAGTCGAGGCCCTCTGTGTCCAGCGGCCGGGCCGGCCCTTCGCAGGCGTCGAGCAGGCGCGCGAGATCCTTCTTCGGGATTGTCTTGTGAATGGCCCGGCGGAGGCCGCGATCGGAGACCTTGGGGTCCAGGATGAGTCGACTCATCGCGACGAACGAGTGGACCACTTCGTCTCGGGCCTGCTGTACCTCGCGACGGTGCTGCCGGAGGGCTCGCCGAGCGCGCGCCTGGGTCTCCGCAAGGCACTGACTGAACATATCGATCAGTTCGTCTGTAATGTCGACGAGCGACTGTCGGAGGAATGCGACGAGCACGGGGTAGCGCCGTCGCTCGGGCATTCGACCGAGCATCTGAGCATCCGCTGTACGACCGAGCCGTGCGAGGAAGCGCAACCGGTTGGGATGAATGGGACTCACGTCCCACTCGGCGACGCCGGCCTCGGCCAGCCACTCGTGCTTGTCGAGCATGCCCTGGATCGCACGCGGAGAGTTCGAACGAGCGCGTTCCCGCAACCACGTCAGGCGCGTGCCTTCGAGTTCCGCATCCACGCGGAGCAGACGCTCCAGAACGTCGCGAACGGGCTCGATGAGGGCATGAAGAGAGTCGAAGGTCCGGCGTTCCGCGGCCAGGCGTGCGTCGAGGACGTGCCTCTCGAGGACGGTGACTCCGGGGCGGAGGACACGTGCGCGCAGAAGTCGCTCACATGCATCTGCCAGCAGGACGCTCGGACGAGCATGTGCGCTTGCCTGTCGCACGAGCCATTCGTCGAGCTCTCGCAGCTCGGTGCGACGGGCTCGTCGAAAGCCGAGGTGCCGGAGGGCACGTCCAATGTGGTCGGTGCGAGTCTTCGCCCGGGCGCCGTAGCCGCGAACGTCGGGCGACACGTTGAGCTGCTTGGCGACGAAGGCGAGCACTTCGGCGGAAGCAGAGTCGACATCCGCAGGAACAAACCCGAGGTAGCGGATGGCGCAGAGCACCAGGGCAAAGCCGAGCTGGCTCCGGTCCCCGCGACACCGGACGACCTGCGCTCGATCGGCTTCGGTGAGCGTGAAGTAGGCAGCGAGGTCTGGTCGTCCGACTTCGGCGGGGAACGCCTGCAACCGAGCGCGCTCCGACACACTGAGGAAGAGTCCGGCGGCCATGGCTGAGGGTCGCCAACCACTGAACGAGGCACCAGTGATGACGTTGAGAAACCACTGTATTCGTAGGGCCGAGACGTCATGCGCGGAAGGTTCCTTGTGTAAACTTACATGTTCGAAGGGCCGATGGTGACCGAGTCGCGCCCGTCCTCCAGCTCTCTCTTCCCCGCCATCGTCCGCGGGATGCTGCCGACATACGTGCTCACGCTCCTGTCGACGGGAGCGCGATACGGAACCGAGATCCGGGACGCCATGGCCGAGATGAGCTACGGCGAGTGGCGTCCCAGTCCGGGCTCTTTGTACCCGCTCCTCAAGCGGCTCGAGGCCGAAGGGCTCATCGAGGGGGACTGGCAACGCGGCAGCGCCGCTGCCAAGCGGGTGTACTCCCTCACTCCTAAGGGCACGCGTGAGCTGCCCGTTCTGCAAGACCAGCTCGTCGCAGACCTTCGCCAGACGAAGGAGGTGATTTCTCGTCACCTGGAAGCGCTGGAGCAGCTCCGGGCCGGGGACGCCAGCCAGGTGGCCCAGGCACACCCCTCGCTCGCCTCCCCCGAGTCGAGCAAGTGAAACCACTCACTTGACCGCGAGGCCCATCCGACCCAATTGATCGCTAGCGATATATATCGCCGGCGATCAAAATGGACCTGTCCCAACTACGGCTTGAAGAAGAAACCCCTCCGAGCAGCAGCTTCCCTCCGTGGAGGCGTCTTCTGCTGTTGGGTTCTGTGCTGGCGCTCATCGCCGCGCTTGGCCTCGGTGGGGCCGTCGCGTTCTCAGTCGTTGGGTCGAGCTCGAGTTCTTCGGAAGCGGTCTCAGAGGCCGCGTCCATCTCAGTGTCGGCGTCGCCTGGGGAAGCCGACATCGCAGCCGGGGGCTTCCTCGAGCCGCTGGCGGTCGCTCGCCTGGCGCCAGAGAGCGGGACCGTGGCGTGCATTCGAGTTGCCGCCGGCGATTCTGTCGCGGCAGGGGAGCTGCTCGTCGAACTGGACCGCCGTGTCATCGATGCACGCCGAAGCCGAGGCCAACCTCCGAATCGCGAGAGCCGTGCTTGGGCAAGCGCGAAGCGGAGCCCGAAACGAGGACGTCGAGGCTGCGGCAGCCGAAGTTCGCGCGGCACACGCGGCCCTCGACGGGGCTCGACAGCTGCGAGAACGGCTGGAAGCGGCCGGGTCAGCTGTCGCCCCCTTGGAACTGGATGCGGCGAGGAGCGTGGAGGGAGAGCGGGAAGCCCGCGCGGAAGCGCTCTCCGCTCGGCTGGCGCGAACCCGGGTGGGAGGTCGTCCGGCCGACGTGACGGAGGCCCGAGCTCGGGTGTTCGCGGCAGAGGCTGCCCTTCGCCGGATCGAAGCGCAGCGAGCTGTTCGGGAGGTCCGTGCACCATTCGGCGGAACGGTGATTCGCGTCGACCTCGACGTCGGAGAGAGGGTCGGTCCGGAGTACCCCGATAGGTTCGTCGATGTCGCGGACCTTTCCTTTGTCGATGCGCGGGTCGACGTGGCCGAGCAGCGCATTGGGTCGGTCTCTGTCGGCGCGCCGGCCCGAGTCGTGGTCGACGCGGTTGGGAGCCAGGCGCTTCCGGCCCGCGTGCATCGCATCGAACCCTTCGCGGATCGGTCGAGCAACACCGTGGAGGTGCTGGTCCGCCTTGATGAGGCGGGTCCTTCGCTGCGCCCGGGGCTCAGTGCGCGCGCGACCATCTTGGCGTCCAGGGCCGAGCCAAATGAACGAGAGGAGCAGCCATGACAGCCATTGAGGTCTCCCCCATCGTCGACGCCAAGGGGCTAACGAAGTCCTTTCGCTCCGGGGAAGTCACGATCAAGCCGGTGAACGGACTCAACCTGCAAGTCACCCCCGGGGAGCTGGTCGCCCTGATGGGGCCAAGCGGTTCGGGAAAATCCACGCTACTCAACCTCATCGGGGGGCTCGACCAGCCCGACGCAGGGACGTGCGTCGTGGCGGGCCAGGACATCGCCAGACTCTCCGACCGCGCCCGGACGGCGTTTCGCGCGTCGCACATCGGGTTCGTCTTCCAGAGCTTCAACCTCATCCCGATTCTCTCCGCCGCCGAGAACGTGGAGCTCCCGCTCCGGCTCAAGCGGCTGTCGCGCAAAAGGAGGGCCATGCAGGCGGCGCTCGCGCTTGAGATCGTGGGTCTCTCTGATCGCGCTCAGCATCGCCCGTCGCAGCTCTCCGGAGGGCAACGGCAGCGAGTCGCCATCGCAAGGGCCTTGGCGACCGATCCGGCTTTGATTCTCGCAGACGAGCCGACCGGCAACCTGGATGAGGAGGCCGGTGAGCAGATCATGGATGTGCTCACTTCGCTGGCGCGCGACCACGCCAAGACGATCGTGATGGTCACCCACGACCCGTCGAAGGCAGAGAGAGCGACGAGAACGCTTCGACTGCGAGCGGGGCGAGTCGACGGTGTCGAGCGTGCCCACGACGGCGGAGATACATGATGCGGAGCCTCTTGCCGCTCATGCTTCGCAGCGTCACTCGCAACCGAACGCGCTCCGCGCTCACCGCCGGCGGTGCAGGAGTCGCGATCTTCGTTTTCCTAATGCTTGGGGCGCTCGTGGCGCGCCTCACTGCGCCCCTCGAGGGTGCGGAGGACAACAGCCTGCTGGCCGTACGGCAGGCAGGCCGTGGGTTCGTGCTCTCGAGCCGGCTTCCGGAGTCGTACCAGCTACAGCTCAACGAGACCGAAGGCGTCCAGAGCACCGCCGGTGTGCTGGAAGAGATCGTGGTGCAGGATCGCGTTCACGTCTGGGTCCGCGGGATCGTGCCCGATGAATACGCGGCGCTCTACGGCCTATCGACACGCCCCTCGGAGTCATGGTCCATCTTCGAGTCGGAGCCGCAAACGGCACTCGCCGGCCACCGCGTTATGGAAGCGCTCGGCTGGACATTGGGAGCCCAGGTCACGCTGCCCTCCTTCGGGATGCAGCTTCGTATCGTAGGCGAGTTGCCCGAGCAGACTCCCGATGTAGCTGACCACGTGCTGGTGCACCGACGCCGTCTCCAGGGAGCTCGCGAAGCGCGAGGAGAGGTCAGCTATTTCCTCGTGCAGCCGGAACACTCGACCCAGGCGGCGACGTTGGCCCGCAGAATCGATGCGCGGTTCGCGGTCGCCCCGGTCGCGACACAGACCGAGTCCTCGCAGGCGTTCGCCGCGGCGTTGGTCGACGACTTCTCCGGGTTCGTCTCCTACCTGCGAGCCATGTCGTGGTTTGCCCTGCTCGTCTTCATGCTCGCCGTCGCGAACGCGATCGCGATGACCGTTCGGGACCGGGAACGCGAGCTCGCCACGTTGAAAGCGCTCGGATTCTCGACGCAGTCGGTCGTCGAGCTCGTCCTCGCTGAGGCGGCGCTGCTGACCGGGGCCGGAGGAGCGGCCGGAGCCCTCATCGCCACGGCGCTGCTCTCCACCGTTGCATCGAACGTGCTCATTTTTCGGTGGACGGACTTCCTCGTCGCTCTCGCACTCGCGGTTCTCCTCGGCCTGCTCGGCGGCGTGATCCCCGCCGCGCGTGTCGCCCGCATGCCCCCGGCGCTCGCGCTGAAAGGAAGCGACTGATGCTACCGCTGACCTACTCCCTTCGGAGCCTCGGCCGCCGACCCGCGCGCACCGCGATGACCGTTCTTGGAATCGCCCTTGTTTCCGCCCTCTTCGCTGCGATGCTGGCTGTCGGCTCCACCATGTCCAGCGCCTTTCAGTCCACCGGCGAGCCGGACGAAATCGTCGTCACACAGGCCGGGGCGCTCTTCGCCGACTTCTCCAACATCGACCGCTCGGCTCTGGCCTACATCCAGACGCTCGATGGGGTTGCCACTGGCCGGGATGGACAGCCGCTCGCCTCCCCTGAGCTGTACTTCTGCACGGAGGCATCGATCGATGGCATCGCCCTCGACATCTCGGTGCGCGGCGTCCGCCCGATCGCCTACGAGTTCTACAGAGAGTGGTCACTCGCCCAGGGCGGGTGGCCTCAGGGAACGGCGTCGGTCGCCATCGGCGCGTCGCTGGCCCGGGAACTGTCGATTGGAGTGGGCGATCGCATCGAGTTCGAGGGCCAGTCGTGGCGCGTCGAAGGGATCTTCAGCAGCGCAGGGCGGCTCTACGACCGCGAGCTCGTGACCGATCTCGACGCGCTGGCCGCTGCGGCGCAGCGCGACGACTACTCGGCCATACTGGTCCGCACATCGGACACGTCGGGAGCCGAAGACACTGTTGAGGTCATCAACCACCAAGAGCGGGAGCGTGTTCAAGCCGCCCTCGCTCCGGCCTTCTACGCGCAGTCGGGGGCCATGGCCGCGGCGATGAGCGGCATGGGCGGCGTTCTGGCCCTCATCATCGCGCTGGGCGCTGTATTCGCCGGGATGAACACGATGTTCTCCGCTGTCGCCAACCGCCGGCGAGAACTGGGCACCCTGCGCGCCCTCGGCTTTCCGCGGCGAGCACTCGTCATAAGCCTCCTGGCTGAGGCGCTCACGCTGGGGCTCATCGGGGGGATGCTGGGGGCGGCGCTCGCGCTACTCACAGCCTTTGTGCCCGTGGACTTGCCCTACGTCGTTGGCAACTCCATCGGGGTTGGACCCACCGAGCTTCTTGCTGCGTTGGTTCTCGCCACCTGCGTTGGTGTGCTCGGGGGCTTCTTCCCGGCCCTCCGGTCGGCCCGCATGGTGCCGGCCGAGTCCATGCGCTGAGCGGACCGCCGAGAGTGCTGGCGCCAACGTAGCGCCCATTCTCTTCAGCGCCCGACCGACAACGGCCCTTGTAGGCTCGATGCATCCCCTCCCCACCGGCTGAGCAGCGCGGGTACGACGATCATGTTGAGCAGTGTCGAGCTTGCCAGCCCCGTCACGATCACCAGGGCCATGGGCGCCTGGATCTCCGCGCCGGGCTCACCGAGTGCCATCGCGAGCGGGAGCAGTCCGAGCGTGGCGGTCACGGCGGTCATCAAGATCGGCGAGAGTCGCTCCTGCGCGCTGACGAGCACAGCCTCCGTGCGGGACTGCCCAAGCGCCTCGAGGTCGGCCGTGCGCGTCGCGAGCAAGATTCCGTTTCTCGTTGCGATCCCGAACAGAGTAATGAACCCGATGGTGGTCGCGACTGACATCACACCTCCGCCGAGGTAGACCCCGACCACGCCGCCCGCGAGCGCGAGAGGCAGGTTCGCGAGCACGATGACCGTGCGCCTGCCGCTGCGGAGCGTGGCGCCGACGATCAAAGCGATGCCGAAGACGACGAGTAACCCCAGCAGGAGGAGCCGTTGCGTGGCTTCTTCCTCTTGCTCAAACTGCCCTGCGTACTCGATGTGAATCCCGGGCGGCGGAGTCACCGACGCCGCAACCGCACCCCGCACATCTTGGGCGACGCTGCGGAGGTCTCGGTCGCTCACGTTGGCCGTCACGACGACCCGGCGCCGCACGTTCTCACGCATGATGTAATTGGGCGCACGGTCCGTCTGAATGGTGGCGAGCGTGGACAGCGGGACGGCGGCCCCCGAGGGAGTGGGGATGCGAACGGCGTCGAGTCGATCCCGATGGGCCCGTACCTCATCGCCGTACCGAACAACGACAGCCGTGGAGGCGCTGTCCTCGAACACCCGACCGACCTCTCGACCCCAGAGCGCCAGACCGACGGCGCGCGACGCTTCGCCTCGCGAAAGGTCGTGATGAGCGGCCGCCGACTCGTCGACGTCGATGACCACCTGCGGCGTGTCGACGATCGGCTCGACTTGGAGGTCGACCAGGCCTTCGATGTCCATGATGGCGTCGCGCACCTCGTCCGCCACGCGGCGCCCGGAGTCGAGGTCCTCTCCGACGATGCGGACCGTAAGCGCCGAGCGCTGGCCCGAGAGCATGTGGTCGATGCGGTGTGAGATGGGCTGTCCGAACGTGAAGTTCGCGCCGGGCACGACGGAGAGCAGGTCGCGAAGGTCGGACAGGATCTCTTCACGGCCTCGGTCATCCTCACGCAGCAAGACATCCATCTCGCTCGCTTCGGGGCCTTGCACGTGTTCGTTTCGCTCTGCGCGGCCCGTACGGCGCGTCGTCGAGACCACCGCCGGATCCGAGAGCAGCGCCTGCTCCGCCAGGCGCCCGAGCGCGTCGCTCTCGTCGAGCGAGGTCCCGGGCAAGACGACCATGGCGATGTTGAGGCTGCCCTCGTTGAACTCCGGTAGGAAGGAGCGAGTGGTCCCTGCCATCGCGCCGACTCCCGCAACCACGAAGACGATGGCGATCGTGGCGACCAGGCGCGGTGAGCCGACCGAGAACCGCAGGATGGGTTCGTACGCGCGGTGAAGCCATCGCTGGAGCGGCGGCTCTTTCGGCCCGGTCCCCTTCAACTTCCGAGGCAACAGCCACGACGACAGTACAGGCGTGACCGTGACGGCGACCACGAGCGAAGCGAGGATGGCGACGAGGTACGAAATCGCGAGCGGCCGAAGGAGTCGGCCTTCGATGCCGCCGAGAAAGAGCAGGGGTGTGAAGACGAGAAGGAGGATCGCCGTCGCGCTCACGATTGACGTGCGAATCTCCCGAGAGGCCGAGAGCACCGTCTGCAGCACCGGGGGCCGTTGCTCAGCCTCAAGGCGCGTGCGTTCACGAAGGCGCCGCGCGATGTTCTCGACGTCGATGATCGCGTCGTCGACCAGTTCTCCAATCGCGATCGCGAGGCCTCCGATCGTCATCGTGTCGAGGCTCAACCCGAGGGCCTCCAGCGCCAGCGTGGCACTCAGCAGCGAGAGAGGAATGGCGAGCACGCTGATGACCGTGGCGCCGGGGTGCCACAGGAACAGCAGAAGGATGATCGCGACCAGGATGGCGCCATCGCGGAGCACCTCCATCAGGTTGTCGACCGACGTCTGGATGAAGACCGATTGCCGGAAGAGATCACGGTCGAGAACCACACCCCGCCCGTCGAGACTGGGTTCGAGTTCATCGAGGACCGCGTCCACCGCCGCGGTGGTGGAGAGGGTGTCAGCGGCGGGCTGCTTGACGACGCTCAGCACGATGGCGGGGCGTGCGTTGTAGCTGCCGGTGCCGCGACGCACCGCGGGGCCGACGTGCACGGTAGCGACATCGCGCACGCGCACCGGGACGTCATCACGGGTGGCGACGCGGATCGCCCCAATCTGTTCTTCCGTGCCTGCACGACCAAGCACCCGCACAACTGACTCCTGCCCGGCTTGCACCAAGTAGCCGCCGGCGGCGTTGGCGCTGCCCACCTCGATCGTGTCGGCGACCTGTGTCCCCGTCAGCGCGAAGCGTGTGAGCCGCTCGGGGTCGATCAGCACTTGGTACTGCCGCTCCTCCCCTCCGAGGGCAACGACCTGAGAAACACCGCTCACCGCCAGGAGGCGGCGGCGGACGTCGCGCTCGGCGACGCGCCTCAACTCCATCGAGTCCAGCCGATCACTGGTGAGCGCGACGAAGGCGATCTCGCCCATCACGGACGACGGTGGCGCAAGCACCGGGGGATCGGCCTCCGACGGGAGGCTCGCTGCGGCGGCCTGCAGCCGCTCGGTCACGCGCTGTCGCGCGATGGCGCCCGGAGTGTCCCAATCGAACTCCACCCAGATGATGGAGATACCCGCCGCAGACGCGGACCGAACGCGGCGCGTGCCCGCGACTCCGTTGACCGCCGTCTCGAGCGGGAAGGTGATGAGCTGCTCGACCTCCGTCGGCGCGAGCCCGGTCGCCTCGGTGACGATGGTCACGCGCGGCGCGCTCAGGTCCGGGAACACGTCGACCGGCATTTGCCGCAGGCGATAGGCGCCGAGAACAGTCAGCAGCACGGCTGCGGCCATCACGAACACCCGATGTCGAAGCGAGGTGCGAAGAATCCAGTCGATCATGCTGCTTCTCGCATCAGTGCACGTGCCCGTGGCCAACGGCTCCGCTGCTGCCGGCGAGACGAATCAAGTGCGCTCCGCGCGTGACAACGCGCTCTCCCTCCTCGATGCCTCCAGCGATCGCGATGCGGGACCCCTCGGTGGCGCCGGTACGCACCGAGCGCTCGGCGAACGACTCCCCCTCGACCTGCACGTAGACGACGCTCCGCCCCTCGACCTCGAGGATCGCTGACCGAGGCACCGTGACCGCGTCCACAGGAGGGCCTACGGGCACAAGCACGTGGACCGCCGCGCCGACACGAAAGGCGTCCTCCGTCTGCCCAAGCGCATAGACCACACGCACCGTCCGGCTGCCCGCATCCACGGTGCGGGACGCATGAACGAGCGACGAGGCGCTCTCGTCGCTCTCGAGTTCGATGGTGTGCCAGGTCGCGTCACCCACCAGTTGGAACGACGCATTGGCGTCTGCAACGAAACGACTCGCCCATGCCTCCGGGACGTCCGCGCGCACCCAGAGCAGGCTCGGGTCGACGATTCGGAACAGGAGTTCGTTTGCGCCCACGGCTTCACCGGGGGACACATCGACTCCATCGACGACGCCCCCGATGGGCGCCGTGATTCGCCATGAGCCGCGGCCGCGCCCGCGCTGCGCGGCGCTGTAGAGGGACTGGGCCCTGCGTGCGGCCGAGACACTTGCCTCTGCGACACGAAGCCGGCGCTGTGCCTCTTCGACGCGGCGTCTCGGGATGGCTTGGTCGGCGGCCAGGCGCTGTGTGCGCTCCACCTCGATTTGACCAGCCTCGAGCCGAGCTTGCGCCTCGACGACGGCCAAGCTGGCCCGCGCGGCGTCTTCTGGCGCGCCCGGCGTGGGGGCGATGGTTGCGAGCAGCTGGCCTGCCTCCACCCACGTGCCTGGGCTTGGGAAGCCGGCCCCGGGCCCGATGAGTCGACCGGCGATGGGCGCGTGCACGTGTGCGACGCCGCCCGGCGGGGTCGTCATCTCCCCTGTCACCTCCACGCTCGGCCGGATGCTCTGGCGCTCTGCGAAGGCGGTGTCGAACGGGACCCGCCATTGCTGCTCTTTGAGGAACGAGATCGAGCCGTCGTCCTCCTCATCACCGGGGTGCGCGGCGTGGGCGACGGCCTCGGTGGGATAGACCTCAACCTCGAAGTCGCCAACGCTGCCCCCGCCACCTTCAAGGACGGTCAGTGTGCCTCGGTAGATGCCGGGCGCGGGAGCAGTGAACACTGGCCGGTAGATGCCCGAGCGGAGCATCGGTGCCTCCGCAACAACGTCAGTCGGTCCGCTGAGCGAGAGACGCACGCGCGCGTCATCGAGCGGGGGGAATCCATCGAGAATCGTGACGTGGGCAAGGAAGGCTACTTCTTGCCCGGCGACGGCGGGCGGGTGCTCAGCGAAGAGCTCGAGCGTGTCGCTCCAGCGCGTAATGCCGATCGCCACTCCGTCTCCATGTCCGTGCCCGTGGTCGCCGTGCCCGCCCTCTTCACCGTGGGTGTGATCGCCTTCATGCGCGTCGCCATGACAGCCCAGGAACAGGAGTCCGAATGCGACCCAGAACGCCCTCGTCATCGTGTCCCCGTGATTCGCCGAAGTTCGACATCCGCGAGCCGGACTGCGAGGTCGAGAGCGACCCTGCGCTCCGCCACCTCGAGCGCGGCGCGCCGAGCGTCGAGCAGCTCAACCAGTGTGCGCTCGCCGCCGCGGAAACCCGCTGCAGCGGCTCGAACGACGAGCTCCACGGCCTCCGCTGTGGAATCGCCGAAGCGACTGCGCTCCGCTAGGACTCCTTCGAGGCGTGCTCGCGCTGCGCCGATTTGGGCGCGCAGGGAAACCCTCAGCGCGTCGCCATGCTCTTGGACCGCCCTGACGGCCGCCTCCGCCTCCGCTTGCTCGCCCTGACCGCGGTCGAAGAGCGGGATGTCCACGCGCATACCCACGCTGTAGCCGTGACCGACGAGCGGTCCCTCTTGTCGGTTGTAGCCACCAAAGACTGCGAAGCCGGGAAACCAAGCCGAGTCCGCCGCGCTTCGCGCGCCGCGCGCCGTGCTGAGGCGCTGGTCCAGCGACGCGAGTTCTGGGAGCGTCCGCTCGGCCCGACTCATCAGCTCATCCACCGAGGGAGGCACTGCGACGTCGAAGTCTCCAGCGAGCGAGCTGGTGGTCTCTTCTCCAAGGAGCGCCGCCAGCTCCTGCTTCACGACCTCCTGCGCGAGGCGACTCCGTGCGAAGCGACTCCGTGCCAGCTCCACTTCGAGGGACAACCGCGCGCTCTCGTAGCCGGAGGCTTCGCCGGCCGATTCCCGGCTGGCGAGGATGCGGGCTGCGTCGTCCAGTGCCTCCTGTGCGTGGTCGAGGAGTGCGACGCGTCGCTCTGCCGCGAGAGCCCGATAGAAGAGCGAGAGCGCCTGTGCCGAGACCTCCAGCCCCACGCGGGACGCGTTCGTCTCGGATTCTTCTGCGCTGAGTTCGGCGAGTTGCCGAGCTGCATCACGGCGGCCTGAGAGCTCGAACGGAACCACCACACGAGCCAGGTCTTGTGTCTGCGCGTTTGGCGCGAAGGACTCTTGGCGTTCGTAGTCGATTGATGGGTTCGGATGAAGACCGACCCCTTCGACCCTTCCTCGGACCCTACGCGCCTCGCCCCGTGCCAACAGGGCCAACGGTGCATGCGTGCGAGCACGCTCGCTGACGCGCGCGTCGGTCCAGGGCTCTTGAGCCTGCACTGGCGTCGGGAGCACGATGACACTGAGGATCACGAGACCGAGAATCCGGCCGGCGGCCGGAGTTTTGAACGCGACGTGTCGGCGTGTCATGCGATGGGATCTTCGTCAGGAGAGGATGATGCCGAGGAGCGTCTCGACGGCGTGGTGAAGCGGCAGCATGTTGAGTGCAATCGCCGCAACGAGCGCAGCCGTAGCTGTCATCAGCTGGCTATTGGACGGCCCGGCCACCTGCTGCCCAGGGTCGAGAAGGCGCTGAACGCGGGCCGCGAGCGGGTCCGAATGGAAGCCCACGGAGTCGGACCCGTGGTTCCAGCGCATCCACTCCACCAGCGTCTCGGCGACCAGGATTCGAGAGCCGACGGCGTGAGCAGACGTATCGTCGGCTGCGAACTCCTGAGCTTCGCGAAGGTAGGCGACGAGCTCCGAGCCGATGCCCGGCGCGTGGAAGGCGGTGCACAGGGCCGCGAGCCAACGCATGAGAGGGTCTCGATTCTCCACATGCGAGCGTTCGTGCTCCAGCACCGCCCGCCAGCGATGAGGGGCGGCAAGCACGGCCCTGCTGACGACAACCGTAGGGGAACGCAGGCCGACGGTGAAGGCCAGCGGGGCTTCGCCGGGGAGGACGCGGAGCGAGCCCTGGCGGCGTGAGGCCGAGAGCACACGGCGAACGGCGCCCGCTCCGCGCCAGGCGTCATGAGCCGACGCTGAGAGGCGAAAAAAGCTCCACGCTGCCCCCAACATCACCACTGTGCCGACGAGCGGGTCGGGCGCTGGCGCGCCGTGCAGGAAGCACAGGTGCAGATGGCCTGGATGGTCAGAGCAGTGGTCGACCAGGCCGAGCCAGCTGTGGGGAAAGGCGACTCCGATGACGACCAGCGCGGACACCACAAGAGGGCTGACGAGCGCGGCAAAGAAAAGTCGGACGCGTGCCCGAGGTTCCACCTGGCTGAGCCGCGTGCCCATAGCGCGAGTGGCGGCCCCAACCAGCAAAGAAACCGTGACCCAGGCGGCCACGAACACTGCCCCAAGGTGGAATGCGAGACCGATCACTTCGACTTCCCCTTTCGATCGGCGATGAGCGCAGACAGCTGATCAAGAGACTGCGTATCGGTCTCCGCGACGGCGTCCACGAACGCCGCCAGAACGCCCATGTCTGCCAGGGCACCGGCTCCGCCAACCGCGTCCACCATGCGGCGAGCGTGAAACGCTTCGCGCTCCAGTGCCGCGCGGTAGCGGTAGGCATGGGAGACTTTCGTACGTTGAACGAGCCCCTTGCGATGCAGTCGCTCGAGCGCGGAACCGACCGTATTGACGGTGTTCCCGCGAGCCCGGCCGACCTCAGCGTGCGTCTCCGTGACATCCGCCTCTCCCACGGCCCAGAGGTGATCGAGCACTTCGAGCTCTAGGTCGCCAAGCGTGGGCAGAGAATCGTCGCGAGCCATCACAAGACGGTGACGGACAATATCCGGTCGTCAATCGGATTTTGGGTAACAAGCCGAGCTGCAGCTGGGGTTCGTGTCCGACGGGCCGTCACGATGGGCGGATTGGTGGCGGGACGTTGCCGGTCAGGCACCACCCCCGGAGAGTCCGATGGTGGTCGTCGAGCAGGCGCGCCCCCTGACGCGCACCGGCCGCCGTGTACTTCCAAGGCTCGCGGGCGCCAATCGCGTACCGCCCGGTTCTTCACGA
>JBGCFC010000156.1:0-31696 GCA_045106715.1 Sandaracinaceae bacterium | reverse complement strand
CGAGGAGATCACCTCGGCCTCAGGGGAGCCAGACGCCGTGCTCCGGTTCTACGAGGCGTTCGTGGAGGCACTGCTCGAGGTGCTCTCGGCCGACGCCCCCGACCTGTTCGACCGCCTCGACGCCATCGCCGGCGGAAGCCTGGGTGGGAACTTGGTGCTGCGGCTCGCCGAACGACAGCTTCCCTGGGTGCGCCGCGTGGTGTCCTGGTCCCCCGCGTCCATCGACTACTCCTGGGATCGCTCCGAGCTGCTCGACCTCATCAAGAGCGAGGCCGTGCGTCAAACCCTCGACGGCGCCGTCCGCCCGGCCGACGAGGACAGCCGACGCGACTTCTTTGTCGGCGGCCTGACCTCGATCCGAAACCAGGCGGGTTACTGGTACCGCGAAGACTGGGAGCCGTGCGCGGAGCGATTCGTGGACGAGGGGCTGCTGCAGATCGGCGAGACCTACGACGACCGGTTCCGGCGTTGGCATTTCCGGGTCGCCCACGAGCAGCTGGTCTTCAGTCACCTCGAGGACGACCCGGCCACCGGGGCCCCGCGGTTCGAGTCCATCGACGTGCCCGTCATGTTGCTCGCGGGAGAGGCCGACGACGCGGTCCCGATGCAAACCTGGACCTTCGCCCGCCGGCTCTCCCCGCACCTGGGCGGCGGCCAGACGCTGTTCCTGGAAGACACCGGCCACGCGATGCACTCCGAGCGCCCTTCCCTGTTGGCGCGCGAGGTCGCCGACTGGCTGCTGCACTGAGTTTTCGAATGTGCGCGCTTCGCGCATTTTTGCACGTTCGAAAACTCACCATTTTCTGGTGGCGCTTCCGCGCCACGGACGAGGGGCGCGGCCCCTCGAGCTCCCCGTCTCCGATGGATCGACAGTCTTTGAGCGTCGTCGAGCCCGGCTCACACGCGTAGACGTTCACGTACTCGTAAACGGTCACGTACTCGTATTCGTAAACGTCCTCGTCTTGGTTCCGCAACGCACTGAGACCACGCGACGGAGGAACTCCCGGCCCTCACGTTCACCTCGAACTGGACAGGCCGGGGGTCAGGCGACCTCCGCCTGAGCCATTTAGCGCGTGCCGCCGATTTCGCCCCGCATGACCGCCCGGTTGAGCTCCGAGAGGTGGCGGCGGACGGAGACCGACTCGGCGGCGCGCGGCCAGCGACGAAGGAATGTGCGCAGCGCGTTGCGGGCCTCGTCGATGTCGTCGAGGTCCTCGCTGGCCGCCGCGTAGAGCAGCAGCGCGTCGTCTTCCAGTTCGCGATCGATCGTCTGGTCCACGACCTGCTGGGCCAGCACCCGCGCAGCCTCGTTACGGTCGAGCCGCCGGAGGGCGCGGGCCAGACTCAGCTTCACGCGCGGGATATGTGCAGCCTCTTCCTTGAGTCGGATCGCCTCTTGGAACGCCTCCGCGGCCTCCGAGTAGCGCCCGGTGCGCATGAGGTTGAGTCCCGTCTGGTACGCCTCGAGAGAGAGGTCCAGGTGGAAGCGGTCCACCGTGTCCCGGAAGAACGCCTGCTCGGGGCGCGACAGCTGCTCGTCCCGCAGCTCGGGCCAGGTCTCCACCACCTCGGTGCGGTTGCGTTCGCGAATCGAGCGGTAGAACTCCGCCGCCGCGTTCTCCGCCGTCCGCCGCTGTTCCGTCTGCCGGCTGACGTCGGTCAGCTCTCGTCGCGCCTCGGCGAGGTCGCCCTCGAGCCGCGTCTTCTCCGCCTCGATCTCGGCGATGCGGTAGTTGGTCGCGAGCCAGAGGCCAACGAACGAGAGGCTCGCGAACAGGATGTAGGCGATCCAGCTGTTCCAGACGAATCGACGCTCGTACCCCGCCTGCCGCTTGGCGATCGACTTGATGTCCGCCGCCAGGGAGTTGGTGAGGTTGTTTGTCTTGATCGTGAGACCGCGAGACTCGATGATCTCCGTCTTGATCTCGCGGATCTCCTCGTCGACCTCGCGCATGGGCGGCCGGCGTACTCCCTCCCGCGGCCTGCGGCAAGGCCTCGATTTCCGGGACCGTCGCGCCGGTGCGCCCCGGCGGGGTGCCATCCCCCCTGAATGCGGTCATGATCGGAGACGTCGGCACCCCGTCCAGCCGCGCTTGACGCGCTGGAGGCTGCGGCTTACAAGCCGGCGTTCCCCTGAGGAGGATTCGATGCATCGACAGGTCTCGGTTTGGTTGCTCGGGATGGTCCTCGCGCTCGCTTCGGTGGGCTGCGGAGGCGGTTCTTGGACTTACAACGTCGTCGGCAGCAGCCGCGACCCCGGCGCCGAAGGCGTCATCCAGGTCGAGCGCATCTAGGGCGGCAACCGACTGGTCACGGTCTCCCTGGACCACATGACCCCGCCAGCGCGGCTGGGCACCGGCCTGACGACCTTCGTGCTCTGGTTCCGCGACGCCCGCGGACAGTCCACCAAGGCGAGCCTTCTCGAGTACGATCCCGATTCGCGCACCGCGAGCGCCACCGCCACGACGCCGATGGGCCGCTTCCAGGCCATCGTGACCGTCGAACGCAACGGCAACGTGGTCGAGCCGGGCGAGAACGTCATCTTCAACCAGCGCGTCAGCGCGGAGTAACAGCGCCATGATGGTAGAGACCTCCGACATCCGGAAAAACCTGAAGATCGTCCTGGATCGGCAGCCCTACGCGGTTGTGGACCACCAGTTCGTCAAGCCCGGCAAGGGCCAGGCTTTCACGCGGACGAAGCTCAAGAACATGATCACGGGCGCCGTGCTCGAGAAGACCTTCAAGAGCGGCGAGAAGCTCGAGAAGGCCGACATGGAGGAGCGGCAGATGCAATTCCTCTACAAGGACGGCGAGCAGTTCGTGTTCATGGACACGGGCGACTATTCGCAGCTGCACCTCAGTGAGGATGTGCTCGCGGACACGCCGAACTTTCTCGTCGACAGCATGATGGTGGACGTCCTGTTCTTCAGCGGCACCCCCATCGGTGTCACCCCGCCGACCTTCGTCGAGCTCGAGGTCATCGAGACCGAGCCCGGCTTCAAGGGGGACACGACCTCGAACGTGCAGAAGCCGGCCAAGCTGACGACGGGCTTCTCGGTGCAGGTGCCTCTGTTCGTCAACCAGGGCGACTGGCTGAAGGTCGATACCCGGACTGGTACGTACTGCGAGCGCGTCAAGAAGTGACCGACGGGAGACCCGAGTCTCCCCGGTTCGTCAGCGACCCGCCGCGATTCATCCGCTGCGCCCGTGCGCGCGACCAGCTCGACCACACGCCCGTCGACCGAATCGAGGTCGCCGGGCGTGTCGTGTTCAGTGAGCCGGGCAGCACCCTGATCGCCGATGATTCAGGCACGCTCGAGGTCGGGCTCGCGGACCCCGTGCCGATCGGCAGCTTCATCGAGGTGGCGCTCAGTCCCAGCGGAGCGTCGGTGATCCATCTCGGCGCTCCACCGATGCGGCCGTTCCCGGTGCCGGATGGCGACTGGCTCGCGGTGCACGGCGGGCGGCGTCTCGAAGCGCTGAAGGCCCGCGCGGCTCTTCGAACCGCCGTGCGCGCGTGGTACGAGCACGCCGATTTTCTCGAAGTGGAGACCCCTATCGCGGTCCCCAGCCCAGGGCTCGATCTCCACTTGGATGCGGTGGAAGCACGCGGTCTGGGCGCCCCCCGCTGGCTCGGCACGAGCCCCGAGTACCAAATGAAGAGGCTGCTGGCCGCCGGCCTACCGCGCATCGTGCAGCTTCAGCGGTGCTTCCGGCGCGGTGAGCGCGGCGCTCGGCACGAACCGGAGTTCACGCTGCTGGAGTGGTACCGCGCCCCGGGCGACGCGGACGACGTCATGCGGGACACCGAACACTTGGTTGCGTCGTGCGCGGAGTCGTTGCTCGGCTCGACGGTGATCCCGGCCCGGGGGCGCCCCGTGGACGTCTCCCCTCCATGGGAGCGCGTGACGGTCGCCGAGGCTTTCCAGCGCTACGCGGGGGTGTCGGTCACGGACGTGCTTCCTGACGAAGAGCGCTTCTTTCGGATCTTGATCGAGGACATCGAGCCCCACCTCGGTCACCCACACCCCGTCTTTTTGACCCGGTGGCCCGCCTCGATGGCCTCGCTAGCCAGGCTCTGCCCAGACGACACCGCCTGGGCGGAACGCTTCGAGGCGTATGTCGACGGCATGGAGCTCTGCAACGGGTTCGGGGAGCTCATCGATCCCGTGGAGCAGCGCGCACGCCTCGTCCGAGACCGGGAGGCCCGGCGCTCCGAAGACCTGCCGGCGTACCCCCTCGATGAGCGGTTTGTCGGCGCCTTGGAAGAAGGGATCCCGAGGGCGGGTGGCAACGCGCTCGGGTTCGATCGCCTGCTGATGTTGTTGCTGGGTCTGGACCACATCGAGCAAGCGCTGCCGTTCCCTCAATCCCGCCTCTGACGGTCCGCCTCGCAAGCTCTACAGTCTCCTCATGGGGCCCCGGGTCAGTCGTGTCGTGTGTGCCTGCCTCCTGCTGGCTTCAGGATGCGGGCGGGCCGTCATGGCCCCGGGTGTCGTCATGCGGCCCGCGGCGGTGCCCATCCGCTCATTTCCCCACATCGTCTTCGTGCCCGCCGAAGGCCCGGAGTCGAGGGCGATGGCGCGTCGGCTGGCGAGCCACGTCGACAGCGACGAAGTCCGCGTGGAGCTGCGGTCCCGCTCGGTGCTGGAGGCGAGCCGCTCGTCACTCGGGCCGGCCAGCGTGGTCGTCTCCATCACAGTGAACATCGGCGATCGCTCAGGAACGGAGTGGCAGAGGCGGCCGGATGTGACGTGCGATCCGGGGGGATGCGTGGAGATGCTGCGCCCTCGCCTCTCGGAGGTGACGGTGGTCGAAGGCGCGGTTCGCCTCCGCGTTCGCGGCAGAGCGGTGGGTCGAACGCTTCAGGACATGACGGCGGAGGCGTTCGAGTCCGGCGACGACCCGCTCGGCGCGCGTCTCCGCGTCAGAGAGCGCCTCGCCCGACGGGTCTTGGGCTGGATGGACCAGCGCCTCGAGCGGGTGCGGGTGCGACTTCTTCCGGTCGACGATGTCGCGTTCGACGAAGCCCTCGAGGCGGCGGCCGAGGGACGCTGGGGCGACGCACGGGAGCAGGTCGAGGCGCGCTTCTCTTCGGGCGCTCCGGACTCGTGGTCGCCCGAGATTCGCGCCCGCGCGCTCTATGATCTAGGGGTCATTCGACGTTTCGCGCCCGGCGGTCCAGAGCGGTTCGGTTCGGCCCGCGCCGCGCTCGAACGGGCCGTGCGGCTCCAGCCAACGCGGCGCTACAGCGACGCGCTCGAGGCCCTCACCGCCCATGAGCGTGCAAGCCAACAGCTGCGCGCCCAGCGGGCCGCCCGCCTGCACAACTTCCGGCTGCACTCGCTGCACGTACCGGACGGCTACTCGGAGCCCTGACCCGTCGCCCGCTTCGCCGCTTCCCAGCGAGCGTCGAGCTCCGCCGCGTCGAGCGCATCGAGGGAGCCGCCTTCGGCCCGCACCTCGGCCTCGACATGCTCGAAACGGTCCGTGAACCGGTTGAGGGTGCCGCGAAGCGCGGCTTCCGGGTCGATCTTCCGGTGCCGCGCCCAGCTCGCCAGGGCGAACAGCACGTCCCCCAACTCTTTCTCCTGGCTCTCTCGGTCGCATGCTTCGTCGAGCTCCCGGAGTTCCTCGTCGACCTTCTCGCGCACGCCTGCCGCGTCCGCCCAGTCGTAGCCGACGCGTCCCGCCTTCTTCCCCAACTTCACCGCGCGCGTCAGCGCCGGAAGCGCCACCGGCACCCCCTCGAGGGCGCCGCGACCGGCCTTCTCTTCCGCCTTGATGGCCTCCCAGCGCGCCTCGATGACCGCCGGATCGGTCTCTTCGTGGCCCGCCTCGAACACGTGCGGGTGTCGGCGAACGAGCTTGTCGCGGATGCCCTCGGCCACGTCGTCCGGGCCGAACCACCCCTTCTCTTCCGCGAGCACCGACAACATCGCGACTTGCATCAAGAGGTCCCCCAGCTCCTCCTCGAGCAACTCCGGAGAGCCCCGGTCGAGGGCATCGACCACCTCGAACGCCTCCTCCATCACGTAGCCGCGGAGCGAGGTCATCGTCTGCTTCTTGTCCCAAGCGCAGCCGTCCGGGGCGCGGAGGCGCCGGACCACGTCGAGGAGTTCGCGATAGCGGTCGCCGGTCTGCAAGGCCATGGACCGGGAGCATACGCCCCCCGCTCAACCGGGTGCGCGAAGGAAGAGCGCGGCGAGCGGCGGCAACGTGAGCTCGAGCGAACATGGGCGCCCGTGGGCCGGTTCGGATGCGGCGACGACCTCGCCGAGGTTGCCCACGCCGCTCCCCCCGTAGCTCTCGGCGTCGGTGTTGAGACGTTCGTGCCAGACCCCGCCCATGGGTACACCGATGCGGTAGCCGTAGCGGACGACCGGGGTGAAGTTGACCACCACCAAGACCGGCGGGTCGCCGTCGCACCCGAGTCGCAGCCAGCTCACCACGCTCTTCTCGGCGTCGCTGCCGTCCACCCACTCGAAACCTTCGGCAGAGAGGTCTCCGACGTGCATCGCGGGCTCCTCCCGGTACAGCTTGTTGAGGTCGCTCAGCAAGCGGCCGATCCCGGCGTGCGGGGGCTCGTCCAGGAGGTGCCAGTCGAGGCTGCCGTCGTGGTTCCACTCGCGCCACTGCGCCAGCTCGACGCCCATGAACAAGAGCTTCTTGCCGGGCTGCGCGAACATCGACCCCAGCAACAGCCGCAGGTTGGCGAACTTCTGCCAGCGGTCGCCGGGCATCTTGTTCAGGAGCGAGCCCTTGCCGTGCACGACCTCGTCGTGGCTGAGCGGCAGGACAAAGCTCTCCTGGAACGCGTAGAGCGAGCGGAACGTGACCTCGTTCTGGTGGTGGCAGCGGTGGATCGGGTCGCGCTCCAGATAGCGGAGCGTGTCGTGCATCCAGCCCATGTCCCACTTCAGGTCGAAGCCGAGCCCGCCCAACTCCGTGGGGCGGCTGACCATCGGCCATGACGTCGACTCCTCCGCCAGCGTGACCACGCCCGGGAAGTCCTCGTGCACCGCGTCGTTGAGCTGCCGAAGGAACGCGATGGCCTCGAGGTTCTCCCGACCGCCATGTTCGTTGGGGATCCACTCCCCTTCGGGGCGCGAGTAGTCGAGGTAGAGCATCGACGCCACGCCGTCGACGCGCAGTCCGTCGATGTGGAAACGGTCCATCCAGAACAGCGCACTCGAGACGAGGAACGAGCGCACCTCGTGCCGGCCGTAGTTGAAAATGTAGCTGTGCCAGTCGGGGTGAAACCCGCGACGTGGGTCGGCGTGCTCGTACAGGTGGGTGCCATCGAAGTCGCCCAGCCCGTGGGCGTCCGTCGGGAAGTGCGCCGGGACCCAGTCGAGGATGACGCCGATGCCCCGCTGATGAAGATGGTCAACCAACGCCATCAGGTCGGTCGGGCTGCCGTAGCGCGCGGTGGCCGCGAAGTAGCCGGTGACCTGGTAACCCCAGGACCCACCGAACGGGTGCTCGAGCACGGGCAGGAGTTCGACGTGCGTGAACCCGTGGGCGGCACAGTGGTCGGCGAGCAGCGGCGCGATCTCCCGGTACCCCAGTGAACGCGCGCCCTCTTCTGGCACCCGCCGCCACGACCCGAGGTGCACCTCGTAGATGCTCATCGGCTTCTCCGGCGCCTGCGCTTCGGCCCGTCGGCCCATCCACGGTGCGTCGTCCCACACGTAGTCCAACGCCCCGACCACCGACGCGGTTTCGGGCGGACACTGGTGTTCGAACCCCAGCGGGTCGCTCTTGTCGACCGTCTGGCCGTCCTGCCCCACCACCCGGTACTTGTAGAGCGCGCCTGGCCCGACGTCCGGGACCCACCCCTCGAACACCCCGCTGCTCGCCCGGGAAGTCAGCGGATGTGCCTCCCCGTTCCACCCGTTGAAATCTCCGACTACGGACACGGACCGTGCGGCGGGCGCCCAAACGGCGAACTGCGTGCCTCCCTCACTGACATGCGCGCCGAGGCACTCGTGCAGGCGTCGGTGGGTGCCCTCATTGAAGAGGTGCAGATCGAGTTCGGAGAGACGGCTCGGGGGCATGCGGCTCGTGGGCATGGGGCTCGCAATCGTGTGCGCGGGACCGGCACCCTAGCAGCGTGCGGGCGCGGTTGCCGGGCGGCGACGGGGTTCGGTTGCGGCGGGCCCGCCCGTCATCTACCGTCCGCCTCCTCCGGAGGTCTCATGCGACGGCTCCTCATCACGATTGCTCCCCTCTTCTTCCTCATCGCCTGCGGCCCAGGCGCGATCGGCGATGCCTGCCAAGGTGGGGCCGCGGAAAACGACTGCGACGAGGGTGCGATCTGCACGCTCGAGCCGTCCGAGGAAGTGAGCCCTCCGGACGACCCGAACAACGAGTCGTTCGTATGTCGGCAGCTCTGCGACACCAACGCGGAGTGCACGGAGGCGGGCTTCACCTGCCAGCGGGCCACCGGGACCATGCTGAGCAGCTGCCAGCCGGACCCGAACGCGGAGCCCCCGTCCGACGACACCATGGAGTGATGCGGTACAAGAAGTCCGCGATCAGCGCCGCGCAGATCGTATCCGCGGCCACGCGCGCCATCGCGCGGAAGGGATACGTGCGCACCAGTCTCAACGACATCGCGCGTGAGGCCGGCATGAGCAAGGGCGCGGTGCACTACCACTTCCCCACGAAGGAAGCGCTCGTTGCCAAAGTCCTCGAGACGGCCTGCGACGCGGTCGCGGAGCGGACTCGGCTGGCGTGGGTCGGCGGCGGGGACAACCCGTTCGAGGCCCTGCGCGCCGCCGTGCGTGAGCTTTGGGCCGTCCGCGTGAGCCGGAGCGACGAGGTCGCGGTGGTTGCCGACCTGCTCGCCCAGGCCCTGCACGACGACGCGCTTCGGCCGCAGCTCGCGGGCTACTACCAGTTCGCCTCCGCGCAGACGACCGAACATCTCGTGACGGTGCTGACGTCCTACGGTCTTCGCCCCAAGGTCCGGCCCGAGCTGATCCCGCGGCTGCTGCTGGGCTTGCTCGATGGCCTGGTGCTGCAGGTGTTTGTGGAGCCGGACGCGATCGACCCCGAGGAGCTGGTGCAGGCTGTCGAGCTCATCGCCGGCGCGCTGTTCGAGATCGGTCCGCCCTCGGGAGCGCAGGCATGAGCGCGGCGGACGCGTTTCGACAGGTCGAGGGGCAATCGGCTGCGACGGACGTACTCGCCCATGCGGTCGACAACGACCGGGTCGCATCGAGCTACCTCTTCGAAGGCCCTAGCGGCGTCGGCAAGCAGCGCTCCGCTCTCGCCCTCGCCAAAGTGGTCCTCGGGGCGGACGAGGCCACGCAGAAGCGCATCGATGGGGGTTCCCACCCCGATGTGCGGGTGTTCCTCCCGCGCGAGGACGGCAAGCGCAACATCCAGGTCGACACCCTTCGCCAGCAGATTCTGCCCATCGCCCAGTTCGCGCCGTTCGAAGCGCGCGCCGCGTTCCTCATCTTTCCCGAGGCGGACGTCAGCTTCCCGGAGCTCCCTCCCGAGTCGGCCAACGCGCTGCTCAAGACGCTCGAGGAGCCGCGCGCCAACGTTCACTTCATCCTGCTGAGCGAGCGCCCCGACCGCCTGCTCCCGACCATCCGATCCCGCTGTCAGCGGGTCCGCTTCGCGCGGCTCTCCTCCGAGTTGCTTCGGCGTGTGCTGTCCGAGCACGACGTCCCCGAGGACGCCCGCGAAGCCGCCATCGCCCTCGCCGACGGGCGCGCCGACCGGGCGCTCGTGCTGGCAGAGGGGCAGGCCACCGCGTTGCTCGACATGGCGCTCGAGGTCGACGAGGCCTGCACCGTCGGTGGCCCTGGCACCCTCGTCCGCGTCTCGGAACGGCTCGTGCGGGGCGAGCTCCCGCTGCGCACTGTGTTCGACGCCTTGATCGCCTTCTATCGCGACGTCGCGGCCGCAGGGCTAGGGCTCCCGGACGACATGCTGGCGTTTCGGCACCGCGCCGCCGACATCCGCGCTCGCGCCACGCGCGTGAACCCCACGCGTGCCTCGGACCGCGTCGCGCAGATCGGCCAGGCCCAGATCGCCCTCGAGCGAAACGGCAACCCTCAGGTGGTGGTCGATGCTTTGTTGTACGGCGCGCGGGTCTGAGCGTTGGCGTTCTTTCCGCCGCTCCGGCCCCACTTCGACGCCGCCCTGCGCGACAGCGTAAGCGACAAGCCCGCGTCGCGGGAGGCCGCCGCAGAGGCCTTGTCGAGCGCACCCGAGGACCGCCGCGAGGAGGCTGTTCTCGCCCTTCGACCTCTCGTAGACGACCCCGTATCCCGCGTGCGAGCGCAAGCCATGGCGAGCCTCGGCCAGCTCCGCGCCCAATCCGCGCTGCCCCTCATCCTCGCCCGATTCGAGGACCTGGATCCCGGCGTCCGCCAGATCGCCCTCATCGCTGCCGGCGACATCGGCTCGGACGAGGCGGTCCCGGCGCTCAAACGCGCGCTGCGAAGCGACGCCGCGGAGGTGCGCTTCCAGGCCATCGCGTCGTTGGCCGCGCTTCGACCCGACGGCGTCGCCAAGACCCTCGGGCGGCTCACCGACGATCCCGACGCGGAGGTCCGCGCCCATCTCGCCGATGCGCTCGGCGCGCTCGAAGACCCGCATGCCGCCGACCCGCTCGCACGCCTGCTCGAAGACGAACACGACGGGGTCCGGTACGCGGCGGCCGTGGCGCTGGCCCGGATCGGCGATGCCCGCGCTTCGGACTCCCTGATCGACGCACTCAGCGACGACGCGCGGTTCTTCGAGGCGGCGTGGGGGCTGGGCGAACTCGACGTGCAGTCCGCGCGGGAGCCGCTCGCCCAGACCACCCGTGGGCTCCTCCGGCCCCTCGCGTTTAAGGCCGCCGCCGCCGCGGCGCTGCATCGACTCGGAGACGAGCGCGGCCTGCCAGCCCTCCGCGCCGTGCTCAAGGCCGTTCGATGGGACGCCCGCAGCTACGCCGTCGAGTTGGTGGGCGAGCTCGGCGCGGTCGCGCTCGCCGACGAGATCATTGCGCTGTCGGTTCGACCGCGGGGGGCCGACCGCGTCGTGATCGCCAAGACGCTCGCCCAGCTGATGCCCGAGCACGAGGGAGCCCGGACCGCGTTGCAGGCCTTGGGGCAGCGGCGCGACGAGTCGGGCGGCGTCGCACGTGAGCTTCTCGCCGCCCAGGGAGCCGAGACGTCCTGAGTTTGGTCGAGGACCCCGATTCGCCCTCGAATTCGGTGCCAGACGATAGGACTTGCGCGACGCGGGACACCGCGTCATGGTCCGCGCCCTCGGTGCCCCGTCGTCCGTCGACGCGCGCCCCGTCATCCTTCGCCGGACTGGGTACCACCCAGCGGCCCAACTTTCGCGGTAGAGACATGAACACGCACCCCGGCCTGATCGGCAAGAAGCTCGGCAACACTCAGCTTTTCGGCGAAGACGGTAACGTCCAGCGCGTCACGGTCCTGCGTGTCGGCCACTGCACCGTGCTCGGCAAGCGCACGATGGAGACCGACGGCTACTCCGCGCTCATCCTTGGCTTCGAAGACAAGCGGGAGAAGCTGGTCAACAAGCCGGAAGGTGGCTTCTTCACGAAGGCGGGCGTGACCCCCAAGCGGGTCATCAAGGAGTTCCGGCTCAGCCCGGAAGACGTCGCCAAGTACGAGGTGGGCCAGCAGCCGAAGCCCAGCGAGCTGTTCACCGTGGGCGAGAAGGTCGACGTCTCGGGCACGAGCAAGGGCCGCGGCTTCGCCGGCGTCATGAAGCGCCACAACATGGGCGGCGCGGGCACGGTCGGCCACGGTACGCACGAGTACAAGCGGCACGGCGGCTCCATCGGCGCCAACATGACGCCGGGTCGCGTGCTCAAGGGCGTGAAGATGCCCGGCCACTACGGCAACTCGCGCGTGACGATCCTCAACCTCAAGGTCGCCCGCGTGATGGACGACGAGGGTCTGCTCTTGGTCACCGGCGCCGTCCCGGGCCCGCGCAACGGCTACGTGACCGTGCGTGGCGCCGTGAAGCGTCGCGACCGCGCGAACTGAGCCGGCGGCTGAGTTCCAGTCCACTGGGCTGAGTGCATCGGATTGAGGTGCATCGCACTGAGCGCATCGCACTGAGCGCATCGCACTGAGCGCATCGCACTGAGCGCATCGCACTGAGCGCATCGCACTGAGCGCATCGCACTGAGCGCATCGGACTGAGTCGGCCGCCCAGATCGGAGAATCCCCATGGCGCGAGGTCGTTCTTCCAAAGGACGTCGCAGGCGTCATCAGGATACGTATGCACGCAAAGCCCGACGCGAGGGCTACGCGGCGCGTTCCGTCTACAAGCTCGAAGAGATCGACGACAAGCTCCGCATCTTGCGCCGGGGCGCCCGTGTGCTCGACCTCGGGGCGTTTCCGGGGTCGTGGACGACCTACGCGGCGGAGAAGGTGCAGCGCGAGGGCCGTGTTCTCGGCGTCGACCTCCAGCCCTTCCGAGGCACGTTGCCGCCCCACGCCGAGATCCGCTGCGGGGACGCGTTTGACCTCGACGTGGTCGCCCTCGGGGAGGATGCGTTCGATGTCGTCTTGAGTGACATGGCGCCGGCCACGAGCGGGCATCGCTTCACGGATCAGGCGCGAAGTCACGACCTGTTCATGCGGGCGCTCGACGTCGCCGTCGGTGTGCTCGTTCCCGGCGGTGCGTTCGCGGCCAAGCTCTTCCAGGGCGGCGAGTTCGAAGTCGCGAGGGACGCTGTCCGCGCGCACTTCAAGACGGTCAAGATCGTCCGGCCCAAAGCCACCCGCTCGGAGAGCATCGAGATCTTCGTCTGCGGGGTAGGCTTCCGGGGGCGCCCGACGGTCCCCGAGGACAACCGAGACACAGCCGGCAGCGCCGAGCCCCCAGCTCCTGAAGGCTGAGCAGCGATCGGCGGCCGCCGAACGCTCCGCGTGACCCCCTCTCAGAACCACCACGGCGGGGGTCGGGTTTCATCGGCGGGGCGGTGACTCGCGTCGAGTTCGCAGCCTGAGCCGGCGTCAGCACGAAAACGCCCCCCAACGGCGAAGCCGAAGGAGGGCGGAGCGAGAGAGTCCGGCGATCAGGCGTCCGGCGCGCAGTCGGCGAGACCTTCGCGGAGTTTGGCCTTCGCCTGCGACTCGAGCTGGCGGACGCGCTCACGGCAGATACCGAGCTGCTGTCCGAGCTCACGCAAGGTGCACGGCTCGTCGGTCAGGAGGCGCGACTTCACGATGGCGCGCTCACGCTCGCTGAGCTGCTTCATCAGACCGGGCAGGCGCGCGCGAACCTTGCTGAGGCGGACTTCCCGCTCGACGACCTCCTCGGGGTTCTCGATGGAAGAGACCATGCGCTCGACGGTCGGGCTGCCGTCCGGGCGGCTCGCGTCCAGCGGCATGGATGAACCGGTGAGAAGCGGCCACAGCTTCTTCGCGCGGGCGAGCGGCATGCCACTCATCTCCGCGAGCTGCTCCGGCCCTTCAGCGCCCTTGCGCCGGAACGCGCGAATGGCGCGGCGCTCGGTCGCCGTGCTTCCCAAGCGAACGATCCGGTAGCCGCGAACGACGTAGTCGCGAATTTCCGCCCGAATCCAGTAGTTGGCGTACGTGATGAGCCGACACTCCTTGTTGGGGTCGAACTTCTTCGCCGCGCGGAGCAGGCCCAGGTTCCCCTGCTGGACGAGGTCCTCGAGCGGGATCCCCCACCGCCGGTAGCCCTTCGCCACCTTGATGACAAACGGGAGGCTCGCTTCCACGAGCCGACGACCCGCGTCGCTGTCCCCTGCCGCCCAGGCGCGCGCCAGGTCACGCTCGACCTCGGGCTCCAGTGGAGGCCGGTCCCCAAGCGAGCGAATGTAGCGGCTGATCGAGGTCACGGGAGTGGTGGTGGTCTGCATGGGAGGCCCTTTGGTCGTTTCGTCTTGCTTGAAGTGACTATACTCGTCCGAAAGCCGACTTCAAGACAAAACGGTCGTTTTGGACTGATAACGACTACCAAAAACGCCTACAACGGCTTTAACCGATGAATTTCAGGGGGTTGCAGGTGGTCGTTTATCTAAAGAAAAAGTGCGGTTTCGGCCAATCCCGGCTCGCAGGGCCGAAAACCGACCAAATGGCGAGCGAATCAGCCCGCTCGCCGGGCGGATCGACCGCCGACGTGGACGATTTGGTTCCCGCCGCTCTTCGCGCCCGAGATTCAGCCGGTCAGCAAATCAAGCGGCTGCTAGTCTGCGCTCATGCGGCGGAACACACTCGCGGCCACCCTGTGGGTGGTAGGCATCGCGCTGGTCGGCTGCGACAGCCCCGTGCTGGTCGACTGTGCACGCCCCTCCGCGTTGGCGCGCGACCAGGGCCGTTTCATCCGCCTCGACGACAGCGTGTGGTGTGTGTACGGCTCCAGCGCGCGGGTGGAGTGCCCTTCCCCGCTTCCCGAGGAGCATCGGCTTCCCTGGGGCGGTCTCGGCTGTGCGGAGGCGCGGTTCGAAGAGCTACCCTCGGGACTCTGCGCCGCGCTGGGCGAATGTGACGGCTCAGCCCACGTGGACGGTGGGTCGTGAGGCTCCCGCTCGGCAGCGTAGTCGGAACGGCGCTTCTGGTTCTGGGCATGCTGGTGCCGCTACGAGCGGCCCGCGCTCAAGAAGACAGTGAGCGTTCCGCCGAAGCGTCTGAGGAACCGGCCGCGGAGAGTCCGGTCGGGCAGCCAGCCGACGTGTCCTCGGCTGACGAGGAGGCGTCGGTCCGCGTAGGTGAAGCGCCCGCTGCCGGCGACACGGAGGAGGGCGGAGCCGAGGATCTCGAAACCGCCGAGCCTGGTGCAGAAGCCTCCGACGGACCGCGAACCATGCGTTCCGAGGACGCCGAGGTGTACGTGACCACCGAGTCCAGCTCCCCTGCCGCGGCTGTGTTGGGCACCTCGACCGTCGTGTTCGGGGTCGTGACGGCGGGCTTTCTGGGCTACTTCCTTGACCGAACCGGCCAGGTCGACACCTGTGCGGCTGCGGAGGCCTTCGAAGAGAGCGAGCGAGGCTGCGTTAACCGTCGCTTGATCGAGGGCCAACAAGAAGTCGGGCTGGGGCTCTTCATCGGAGCGCTGGGCGCCTTCGCCGTGTTGGCCACAACGTGGGCCATCGTGGCGGCCACCGACAGTGGCGACGACCCCGAGGCCGCGACCCTGGGGTGTGCGCCCGGGTTGACCGGCGTCGCGTGCGCGGGTCAGTTCTGAGCCTCGGTCCTGGGCTCAACCCGGTCGGCGCGCGACGAGCAGCGCCGCGGTCCACCGTGCCTCTCCGTAGCCACCCGCCCCGTGATCGTGAGCGGGCGTCGCCACGATCTCAGCCCGCTGGATATCGAAGCCCTCGAACGCCTCGCGCAGGTGGGCGACTTCGATGAGGTCGCACCCGCCGAACGGCCCGACCTTCGCCATACCCGTGTCGAAGTCCTTGAGGATGACGGTGCCTCCTGGCGCCACCGCCTCCCGGATGGCGCAGTACGCACCGACCTGCGCTTCGCGCGTGAGGGGCAAGGCGAACGTGTTGGTCACCAGGTCGTAGGTGCGGGAGGGACGCCACGTCGATGCGTCCCCGACCACGAGCGTCGCCTTCACGCCGCGGGCGGCACACACGGCGCGCGCAGCGGCGACGGCCTTCCCCGCGACGTCGACACCGCTCGGCCTCCAGCCGCGCGCAGCCAGCGCGACGAGCAGACCACCCGCACCACATCCGACGTCGAGCACATCGCCGACCGGCAGCGATTCGGTGAGCTCGAGCGTCAGCGCGTCGGGCGGCATGTAGTCGGCCGCGCTGCCGGTGTAGATGTCGTTCCAGTCGAAGTCGTCGGGCAGGCCGTCGTGCTCATGGGTGGGTTCTTCCATGGATGCAGTCTGCGACGGTGGGGCGAACCACGACAGAGCGTGCCTTCTCATTCGATCGGCCGATCTTCGGATTCGCGGTACGATCCCCTCCCATGAGCCACGGGGACATCGGCGGCGCGGTGCACGTCCACCACGGCACCCTGGACCGCTACACCCCGCATGGGGAGGTCTCGCACACCGAGCATGGGCTGACGTTCCTGGTCGACGGCTGGTTCCAGATGGACCACGGCGGCCCGGTTCAGGCGGAAAACGGCACGTTTACGGTCGTCCCGGCGGGGGTCCCGCACCGCCCGTTGGACGGACGGGACATGGACTATTGGCTCCTCGGGTTCTGCGCGACCTGCCTGGGCCTCGACGAGAGCCAGCCTCTGATGCGGCCCTTTCGTCAGGTTCGTTGCGGCGCGCTGCCGGTCTTGACGGTCAAGAAATCACGCCGTCGTCGGGTGGTCCGGCTGTACCGAGAGCTTCACGAAGAGTGCTTGCGCGCCGAGGCGGAGAGTCCGGAGCTCGTCCGTGCCCTGGTGCTCACGCTGCTGGGAGAGGCGTGTCGCGCGATGCCGGCGACCGAGTTGGCGGCTCCCTCGCGCTCGCTGGTGGCGGAAGCGCTCCAGGTGATCCAACAACGCGCGCTCGAGCCGATCTCGCTGCGAGACGTGGCTGCAGCAGTGCACCGCACGCCCGCGCACGTGGCGAGCGCGGTGAAGCAGGAGACCGGTCACTCCGTCGGCGACTGGCTTCGCGCCGCCCGGGTGGCGGAGGCCGCGTCGCGTCTCGCGCACACGAACGAGACGCTCCAGGAGATCGCCGAACGCGTCGGATGGCGCGACAAGACGCACTTCATCCGGCAGTTCCGAAGAGTGCACGGCGTCACACCCGCCGCGTGGCGACGGGCGCAGCGGGCCGACGGGCAGCGGGCCGACGGGCGCAGCGAGCCGACGGGCGCAGCGGGCCGGCGGGCGCAGCGGGCCGAACACGCGCCCTGACGGCTACTGCTGGCGCACGAACTGAAGGCGGCCACGCGCCTGCTCGGCGTGCGGTCCGTCGGGCTCGGCACGAAGGTAGGCCTGGTAGGAGCGACCGGCATCGGCGAAAGCGCGCCGCGCCGCGAGCATGTTCGCCAGGAGATAGTGCGCGGTGGCGAAGTCCGGCGAACGCTGGATCAGCCCTGTCAGCGTCGACTCGGCCTCGGGCCGGTGTTCCGCCGCGAACTGCGCGAGGGCAAGCTCCGCGACGACCGCGGCCGGAGCCGGCGATTCGTCCGCGTCGACGGCTTCCTGGAGGGTGCGCATCGCCATCTCGGCGTCCCCCGCCCGGCGGAGCCCGCTGCCGAGCGCGCTGAGCAGGGCACGGTTGCCCGCCGAGGGCTGCGCCGCACGACGCAGCGTGATGAGGGCCTGGTCGCGCTCCCCGGAAGCGAGCTGCAGCAGCCCCAGCTGAATCCGGGCGGTGGCGGCCTGCGGCGCGAGCTCGATGACCCTCTCATAGGACTGGGCCGCGTCTTCGAGTTCACCCGCATCTTCGAGCGCCAAGGCGAGGTTGAGATGCGCCGACGCGAAGCCCGGCCGGACACGGATCGCCGCGCGCAGGCTGCTCAGCGCCTCGTCGGTGCGCTCGGAGTCGCGCAGCAAGACACCCAGGTTGTTCAGCGCCTCGGGAAACTCAGAGTTCACCTCGAGCGCGGCGCGATACGACTGCTCCGCTTCTTGGAAGCGCTCCTGCATCTCGAGGGCGAGGCCGAGGTCCAGGTGAGCCCGCTCGTCCTGGGCATCGGCGGCGAGCGCCTCTCGCAGAATGGCTTCCGCCTCCGCCGCCTCCCCTTGCGCCAACAGAGACTCCGCGCGGCCCACGGACTCGGACGCGGAGGGCGCCGCGCTCCGGGCTGCCTCGTCCTCGAACATGACGGGCGCCTCTTCAGGCCCGGGGCCTGTGCTTGCCGGGCCACACGCCCCCCACATCGAACTCGACAGCGCGGCGACGATGGCGATCCAGGCTCTCATCAGGAGGACTCCTCGCTTGCGTCGAGCGCCTCGATCGCGTGTTTCAGCAACGTGGGGAGCGGCTCGAGCCGCGCGCCGTCGTGGACTTTCTCGCCCGCCGCATCCCGAACATAGAAGACATCGGCGGCCCGCTCGCCTTCGGTGTTCACGAGCGAGCGCGCGATGGTGAACCCTTCGGCATGCAGCGTGCGCGCGATCGCGTGCAGCAGGCCCGGGCGATCCCGGGTGAACACATCGATGACGCTGAAGCGGTCCGACGCGTCGTTGTCCACCTGCACTTCAGTCGGCACGTCCGGGCTGTGCCGCTCGAGCCAGGCTGGCGTGCGGGCGCGCCGCGCGAGGAGTTCGGAGTCCGTCACGCTACCGTCGAACAGTGCCGTGAGATCGGCTTCGAGCCGGCGGAGCCGAACCTCGTCGAGCACGTCGCCCTCCGCGCTCGCCGACTCCCGTCGGACATGGAAGACATCGAAGGCTTCCGGAGCCCGCGAGGCGGCCTCCCGCGTGTAGACCTGGGCTGACGCGATGGCCAGGCGCTGCGCCGCGAGTGCCGCCGCCACATCCGCCAGCAAGCGCGGCCGGTCGTCCGTCACCACCACGAGTTCAGAGACGTCCACGCTCGGACCGGGCGCCACGGCGAGGTGCAGCGGGCGCTCCCCCCGGTCCCTCGCCACGCGGGCGTGGTGCCGAATGGCGTCCACCGGGTTGGCGAGGTGATAGCGGTCGGGCATCTCCCGGACGAACGCCTCGAGTTCCGTCTGCCGCGCGTCTCCGACGAAGCCGACCAGCACATCGTCGCGAATGGCCTGCGCGCGCCCCTCCCGGCCGAGCGTCCCGTCCCCCTCGAGCTCCGCCGCGACGGCGAAGTAGAGGTCCTCGAGCATGCGCGCCTTCCACGACGTCATGGCGCTCGGGTTCGTGGTGGAGACATCCGCGACGGTCAGCAGATAGAGGTCACGCAGACGGTCGACGCTCCCGACCAACCTGGCCACCTCACGGATGACCTCCGGGTCGGACGTGTCTCGCCGAACCGCCCAGTGGTAGAGGCTGAGGTGCTCTTCGACGAGCCAAACGACGTGCGCCACGTCCACCGCCCTCAGGCCCAAACGTGTCGCGATGGGCCCCGCCATGCGGGCGCCCGCCTGCGAGTGGTCCTTGCCGTGCGCCTTGCCGATGTCGTGCAGCAGAAGGCCCAGAAACAGGGGCGCCGCGCGAGGCAACTCGGCTGCCAACCGCGATGCCAGCGGGAGTTCCGTAGCGTAGTCGCCGCGCTTGATCGCACGCAGCCGGTCCACCGCCGCCACCGAGTGAACGTCCACCGTGTACACGTGATAGACGTCGTGCTGCACGCGCCCCGTGACGGGCTCGAACTCAGGCACCATCGCGAGCATCACGCCGAGTTCGTGGAGTTCCGCGAGCACGGACGAACGCTTCACCGGCGCACGTGCCGTGCAGGTCAGCGCGTCGAGGAACAGCGTGGAGGCCGCTGGCTCGGCACGAAGCGCCTCGCACCATGCGGGATCGGCGGCGGCCCGCATGACCGCGTCGCGCGCGAAGTGATATGGCCGCGCGCCGCGGCGGGCCACCTGCTGGTAGAGCCGCAGGGCGAGCACCGGGTCCCGGAGCAGCCGCTCGGAGTCGTGGAAGGTGACCTCTCCACCAAAAGACAAGAGGCCGTCACCCAGGTCTTCCCGTGACGGTGCGCTCGTCCGGGACACGCGCCGCGCGCGCTCGATCATGCGCGGCGCTGTCTGCTCCACGATGCGGGCGTGACGGTAGTAGGCCTGCATGAACTGCTCGACGGCGAGGGTGACGCCCGGCACAAAGCCCAGCTGCGTGGCGATCTCTTCCTGATCCTCGAAGGTCAGTCGATCGTGGCGGCGGCCGGCGCGAAGGTGCAGGTGGTTGCGCACGCGCCAGAGCGTCTCGCGCGCCGTCTCCAGCTCCTCGACCTCACGGCTGAGCAGCACCCCTTGCCGGACGAGGTCCTGGGTTCCCGACGCGTTCCAGCGCGCCTTCGCCGCCCAGAGCGCGATGTCCAGGTCCCGCAGCCCCCCGCAGCCCAGTTTGACTTCCGGTTCCAACAGGAACAGCGAGCCGCCGAATCGGTCGTGTCGATGCACCCGGTCGTGCTCGAGCTGGTCGAGAAAGCGCTCCAGTCCCGCGTCGAACACCTCGCGCCGCGCGCGGGAGGTCAGCTCCTCGATGAGCCCTCGGTCACCGGCGACCCGCCGCATGTCGAGCAGTGTCGTCGCGGTCCGAATGTCCTCCCGGGCCAGCGCGATCGTCTCGTCGATCCCACGCACCGCGTGACCGATGTCCAATCCGAGGTCCCAAAGCGGATAGAGAAGCCCCTCCGCGATCTCCGCGACGTGCGGGTCGGACGGGTCCTCAGCGAGGACGAGGACATCGGCGTCTGAGGCCAGGCCGACGAGCCCGCGACCGTAGCCGCCGACCGCCACCAGGCTGATGCGCCCGCGCAACGTGTGGCCCTTCGTTCGAACAGCCGCGTCCGAGGCACAGAACAACGCGCCGAGCAGACCGTCGAGGATGCGGCTGTGCTGGGTGGCGACGTCGACGCCGCCGGCGCCGTCCGCGACCATCCGGGCGAGCTTCTCTTTGTACGTCCCACAGTAGTCTCCGCAGGTCTCGCGGAGGTCAGGAGCGAGTCGGCCGAGGTCGATCGCGGGGCGGGGGGACGCGGGCATCGCGGTGCCGGAGTATTCGGGCGGGGAAAGCCCGACGCAAACCGGAGAGCCTCACCGAGGCTCGACATTCGACGCATTCAGCCACCCACGTAGCGAACGATCCCGTCGACGAGGCCCTCCGCCAGCGCCTGCCGGTACGCCGACTCGCGCAGCGCCTCGGCCTCCTGCGCCTGGCTGAGGAACGAGGCCTCGAGCAGCACCGCGGGCATGCGCGCGCCCACCAGCACGTAGAACATTGCGCTGCGAACGCCACGGTCGTGCAGCCCTGGGAGATGACTGCGTCCGCCTGCCAAGGTCGCGCGGTGGATCTGCTCGGCCAGACCCCGTGACTCGCGGACCTGCTCCTCTCGGTGCAGCGACGCGAGCAGGTGCGAGATGCTCCCGACCTCCGAAACGGAGGTGCCGTTTTCGCGCGCGGCCAGGCGGAGCGCCTGCCGGTCGTTGGACGTGTCGAGCACGAAGGTGGTGACCCCTCCCCGATCCACTTCCTCGTCCGCCGCGTTCAGGTGCACCGAGACAAAGAGGTCCGCGCTCACGGCGTTGGCCATCGCCACGCGCTGCTCCAGCGACACGAAGGTGTCGTCCTCCCGCGTGAGCAAGACCTGCACGTCGGGCAGCCGCCGAGCGAGCAGGACCCGGGCGCGGCGCGACAGATCCAGCGTGAGGTCCGACTCCCGCATCCCGTACGCGCGCGCGCCGAAGTCGTCGCCGCCGTGGCCCGGGTCGAGCATCACGCGCTGCACCGGTCCGTCCGCCTGGGGCCCACCGGGTTCGAAGTCGACCACGATGCGAAATGGCTCGGGCAGCGCGAACACGCGAAAGCGCGCTTCTTCATCGAGTCGAAAGCTGACCCGCGTGTTGCCACCACGCGCGGCCACGCCGACGCTCCGCAGGCCCCCCGCGCTCACCCCCGTCTCCGCGAGGACCGAATCGGCAGGGCTCACCGAGGCGAGTTCCAGCCAGGTGCGGCGCGGCGCGCTACCGGAAGCCGGCGCCTCTCCGTGTTCGAACGAGACGACGCGGTCGAACCGCAACACAACCCGGACGGAGGCGACCTCGCCCTCGGAGACAGGCGGCACGATCACCGCCAGCCCACTCATCTCGGCCGCTTCGCCGTCGGCGTTCCGACGCGCCCAGGCGGCCATCCCATCTGCATTCGAAGCCGCTTCGGGGGCTGGCACGCCGAGATCCTCTCGCATCGCCTGAAGCGCAGTGTCGGACGGGCGCCACGGCGCGAGTGTCGTCATCACCTGACGCGCGTGCTGCGCGCAGGGGGTGTCCTGTCCGAAGCGCAATGACGTGACGTAGGCGAGCAACACCGCCGCGGTCGGATCGGCCGCGTCTCGCGCCTCGAGGTCGATCCCACGCGATGCCGCCTCGCACGCGCCGGCGATGCTCGGGTCGCGGCTCGCCTCGCGCAGCCACGTGCGCGAGCGATCGAGCCATGCGCCGTCCGCGTCCCGAATGGAAAGGACGCGTGCGAGCTCGCTCGCGCGGAGGGCCGCCTCCACCCCGCTCGCTTCTCCCGGCTGTTCCGCGGCGCGCGTGGCGTGTCGCAGCGCGGCTGCGCGGAGATCCGCAAGGGGCGCGGCGAACGGATCGTCGATGGCGACGGGCGCCAGCTCGGGTGTCGGCGCCGGCTCCGGGGACCCGCACCCCGCGAGGAACACGAGCAGCAACGCCACGGCCATGCGCGGCTCGCCTGCGGGTCCGCCGCTGTCGTAGAATGAAGGCCGACCGGACACGACGCAGCCGGCATACCACGCGGGCACGCGGAGGAGACACATGAGCGAACAGCCGACCTACCAGGATCGGGCTTCGGGGCGCAGCTACCTCAACGCCACGGAGATGCTCAACGACTACCTGGCCCGTTTTGGGACGTCCGTCGGGGTGGCGCTCTCTCCGCTCGACGACGATGGCTACACGGACATCCGTCGTGGCTCCGCCACGGTCGGCATCAACGTGCTCGAGGAGCACGGCATCCTGCTCCTGCTCTCTCGCATCATGGACGTGCCCAAGGACGGTCGGGAGGGGTTCTACCGACGGCTCCTGGAGCTGAACTTCCTGGTCACCAGCGACGCCGCCTTCGCGATCGACAAGGACAAAGACGCCCTCTACCTCCGGGCCTTGCGCCGCCTCAGCGGGCTCGATTTCGAAGAGTTCGAAGACCTTCTGCACACGATGGCGACGGTGGCCGACGAATGGGACGACCGGCTCCGAGAGCTGTTTCCGGACGATTGATCGTCGTCACGCAGCCGCGGCCAGCCCGCCTGCGAGGCGACCTCGGATCGGGGGCTCGCAACGAAGTGGCGGACGGCGCCCTCACGCGGTGATACCCTCCCGGGGCCCATGAGCACCGAGTCGAAGGACCCGTCGGACTCCGAAGCCGGCTTCTGGGGAGCGGCCAACGACCTCGACGAGAGCGTCGCGGAAGAGCACGCCTCCAAGATCTTCGCCCTGTGGGAGCTGGGCGGGGAGTTCTCTGCGATGAACCCGGCCGAGGGTCCGGGCGCCGAAGCGGACGACGAGTCCGCGGCCTGGTCCGCAGATGAGGCCCCGGCGGAGTCGCAGAACGGAGCCAGCGAAGCAAAGACGGCCGCCGACGAAAAGAAAGCCGCCGACGCGGAGAAGGCAGCCGACGCAAAGAAAGCCGCCGACGCAAAGAAGGCCGCCGACGCAAAGAAGGCCGCCGACGCGAAGAAAGCCGCCGACGCGAAGAAAGCCGCCGACGCGAAGAAAGCCGCCGACGCGAAGAAAGCCGCCGACGCAAAGAAAGCCGCCGACGCGAAGAAAGCCGCCGACGCAAAGACCGCCGCGAACGCCAAGAAGGCAGCCGCCGCGAAGAAGGCCGCGGCCGAGCGAAAGGCCGCCGCCGCCGAGAGGGCTGCCGCGAAGAGCGGGCCCGGCGGCGCGAAAGAGGCTGCCTCGAAGAGCGACGACGATTCGTCGGACGCCAACGACGACGAGCAAGCCGAGGCTGCGACCGGCCCGACGGTTCAGGTCGCCGCGCCCCCGCAGCCGGTGGGCGACGCCCCGCCCGCGTCGTCAGAGACGCAGGACACACCCAAGGCGTCGACGGCAAGCGCCGCACCCTCGAAGAGCAGGAAGGGCAAGCGCAACAAGAAGGGCCGCAAGCGCAACAAGACGCTGGTGGGCCACGGCGCAGTCAGCGCGGCGGAGGCGGGCGCGACCCCGGCGAGCCCTCCCCGCGAGGACGCTGCGAAGGCCACAGCTGCGAAGGCCACAGCTGCGAAGGCGAAGGCCACGGAGGCCGCGCCGGCGAAGAAGCGCCCGCGAGAGCCCGAGGCGAGCATTATCGTCGATGAGGTCGCTCTCGGCGCGAAGGTGTCGCGTCCCGCGCCCCCGCCCACGGCGTCTTCGAGCCCGCCTGCTGCGGCGGTCGAGCCGGCGGCAACCCTGCCCACGCGCAGCAGCCCGATGCTTCTGCTCGCCATCGTCGCGGTGGCGGCGCTTCTGGGCGTCATCGCAGCCGTCGTGCTGCTCGGCGGCGGAGATGACGCGCCCGAGACGCAAGGTGATCCTCCTTCCGCGGTCATCCCTGCAAACGGCAGCCCTCAGTCAGCCCCCACTCCCGCACCTCCCGTTCCTCAGCCGAGCGCGACTGCAACGCCGGAGGTCGCGCCCGAGCCGGAGGTCATGCCCGAGCCGGAGGTCGCGCCTGAGCCGGAGGTCGCGCCCGAGCCGGAGGTCGCTCCCGAGCCCGCGCCGAGTGCCGTTCGCTTCACGGTGCGCACGCGCCCCGCGTTCGCGTCGCTCACGTTGGACGGCGAACCTGTCTCCAACCCGTACACCGGCAGTCTCACGGTCGGCACGCGCCACCGCTTCGCCGCCGAGGCCGCGGGACACCGCCCGGCTGGCCGCAATGTCGAAGTGAGTGAGAACCAGAGCCTCGTGTTGACGCTCCGTCCTCGCGCGGCCTCAGGGCAGCGCAACCGCGGGCGCCGGACCCCCGGCAACCGAACCGGACGCGGTGGCCGGGGCGCCGGATTCGTGACCGAAAGCCCGTACTGAATCTTCGAAGGTGCACGGTTCGCCCGGTAGCTCGCCGGGTCTTCCGCAGAGCGCGGTTCCAACGCGCGTGACGCGGGCGCGCGCATGCGGTAGGGGAGTACGCATGGCTGAACAGAGCGCAGGCGGACGACGGCCCCCGGGGCTGCCGGACATCGACGTCAACGAATACGGCGGCAAACGCGACGGGGAGCGTCAGGCCATGGACCGGCGGCTGTTCATGCAGCTTCTGGTGCTGGATTGCCCCCGCGACGTGGACCCCGAAGATGCGGCGCAGGCGCTGATCCGCGGCCTCGAGGAGAAAGAGGTCCCCGGGGTCGTGTACGAGGACGCGAACGCCCCGCTCGGCTTCGGGCTCCTCACCTGGAGCGACGACCCGACGCACTTCGTGAAGAACGTGCGCCCGGTCTTCCGCGACCCCATCCTGCGCGCGCTGGTGCCGCGCCACGACGCGACGATGATCGGCCGCACGTACTCGGGGGGCTACGAGCCGAACCTCGCGTACACGATGCTCCAGCGCTCGGTCGACAACGTCACGCAGCCCGACTGGCCGTGGGCCGTCTGGTACCCGCTCCGCCGATCCGGGGCCTTTTCGCAGCTCGAGCGCACCGAACAGGCCACCATCCTGCGAGAGCACGCGTCCATCGGTATGGCCTACGGCCGCCAGGAGCTGGCGCACGATGTCCGCCTCGCGTGCCATGGGCTCGACGCGAACGACAACGAGTTCCTCATCGGCCTCGTTGGCAAGACGCTGCATCCGCTCAGCCATGTCGTTCAGCGCATGCGCCGCACCAAGCAAACGTCTGAGTACATCACGCAGATGGGCCCGTTCTTCGTCGGTCTTGCGCGCTGGCAGTCCGCCGGGCCGCGCCTCGCTGAGAAGTGAACATGCCGAGCCTCTTCGACAAGATCCTGGACGGGGAGATCCCCTGCCACCGCGTCTACGAAGACGAGCATGTTTTCGCGTTCCTCGACATCAACCCCCTCAGCGAAGGCCACACGCTCGTGATCCCCAAGGAGCGCAAGGCGTTCCTGCACGAGCTGTCCGACGAACAGGCAGCGGCGATCGGCCGGGTGCTGCCGCGCATCGCGCGGGCGGTCATGTCGGTGAGCGGCGCCACCGCGTACAACATCCTGCAGAACAACGGCGCGGCCGCGCACCAGGCGGTGTTCCACGTGCACTTTCACATCATCCCGAGGCTCGGCGAATCCGGCCTCGGGATCCGCTGGCCGGCTGGCTCGCTGGAGGACGGAGCGGCGCTCGCCGAGAAGCTCCGCGCCGCGCTCGACGCCTGACCCTCACCCTCGGAACGACTCGGCGGCGTCGCGCTGCAGATGCCCGAGCCACAGGTCGGTGAGCTTCTCCTGAAGCGAGCTCTGACGCAGCCGCTGCTTGAGGAACCCGAAGTCCACCGCATCGAGCGGCTGGTCCTGGTCGAAGCAGCTGTAGACCATCGTCACCTCGCCGGTGATGGGATCCACCTGACGCTGAAGGCACTGCGCGCAGACCTCCTTCATCATGCACTGCATCGGGGAGTTGATGCTTCCGATGGCGACGTGGTCAGGTCGCAGCAGCGGCGCGAGCACACCGTGACGCGCCCCTCGAACCGCGTTCATCATGCCGTCCGAGCCGATGGCGAGAATGCGGTCCACCTCGCCCAGCGGCACGACCTGCGGGCCGAGCTCACCGCGGCCGTACGCCGTGATCGCTTCCACGATGTTCATGCGTACGTGACGGTCTTGCGGGCGCGCCGGCGCGATCTCGGGGCCGGCATCGGTGGCCCAGATCACCTGGTCCGTGGCCGCCTCGATCTCCTCTCGCTTGAAGAGCGAGTCACCGCGACGGTAGCCGGCGAAGTACAGTACCTTGGAGCCCGCGTCGCGGAACGCGCGCGCAATCGAGAACAGCACCGCATTGCCGAGCCCGCCGCCCGCGAGCAGCACACTCTCGTCGGACGCGATCACGCTCGGCCGCCCCGTCGGCCCCATGACGACCACGGGCTCGCCCACTTCGAGCTCGATGCACAGACGGGAGCTCGCCCCCATCTCGAGCACGATCATCGACAGCAGTCCGGAAACCGGGTCCGTGGATGCCCCCGTCAGCGCGAGGCCCTCCATCGTCAGCGGGCTGCCGTCGACGCTCGCCGAATGCGCCTCGTAGCTCTGCATGCGGAAGAACTGCCCCGGCTTGAACCGCTCGGCCGCGGCAGGCGCCCGGACCACGACTTCCACGATCTCGGGCGCGAGCCGGCGCACCTCGTGCACGACCGCCTTCCACTGATGGTCCAGCGTCGCGGCCAGCCTCGCGAAGTGTGTCTTCGCCTCCGGGTTGGGAACGTCCAGCGCTGCCCCGAATAGGTCCACCACCGAGCGGTGGCCGTCCTTCGCGCTCGCCATCGCCTTGACCACGCTGCCCGCATAGGTCGGGTGGTTGTCCCCGTAGAAGCTCACCGTCTGCCCGGACGGACCGACGTAGCTCGTGAAGAAGCCCTCCCCCGCCGACAGCTCTGGCGCGTCGACGGGGCCCGAGGCGGCATGCGGCTGGAAGAAGCCCCAGTCGTTCAGCTCGAAGGTGCCGGGGAACTCGCGCTCGTAGGTGACATTCGGCTTGGTGCCCGCCGCCACATAGACACTCCGCGCGGGGAGGCGTCGGAACTCCCCAGTACCGACCACGCGACGCCCTTCGATGCGGGTCTGCTCGAAGGTCACCGCCTCCACCGCCCCGTGTGCATCGACGTGCGCCTCTGTCGGCGTCATGAACTCGACGTAGCGCACCCCCTCCTCGAGGCTCTTCTCGACTTCCTCGTGGTTGAGCCGGTAGGCCGGGCTGGCCGTCAAGCCGCGCCGATACACGATCGAGACACCGCCCCATGCGTCGAGCAGCGGGCCGAAGTCCGGCTCGCGTCCCTCGTTGGCGGCATCACGACGCTCATCCCGAAGCGCACGCCCGTGAGACAGCGCCTCCTCGAGGGTCGCCCGCTCCTCGTCATCGAAACGGCCGAGCACCTCGGCCTCCCCGTAGGACGCGACCAGCGCCTCGAGCCGCTCGAGCGTTCGCTCGGATTGCACGACGTAGTACGCGAGCGCTTCCGTGGCGGTGTCGATGGCCGTCAGCCCCGAGCCGACGACGATGACGGGCAGACGCACCTGGAGGTTGGCGAGCGAGCGCCGCCGGAACGCCCCGCTGAGCTGGAGCGCCATGAGGAAATCGCTCGCCTGACGGATACCGCGGGCCAGCCCGTTCTTCATGTTCACGAGCGTCGGACGGCCCGCACCGGCCGCGATGGCGACGTGGTCGAAGCCGAGCCTCCAGGCATCGTCGAGCGTGACGGTGCCTCCGAAGCGAATGCCATCGTAGGCGCGGAACCCCGCCCGGCGGGCGAGGTTGAGGTAGAGCATCGTCAGGTAGCTCTTGTCCCATCGCACCGTGATCCCGTATTCGCTCACGCCGCCGAACCCGAGCACGCTGCGCGACTCGAGCGGCACGCGGAGCACCTCGACGTCGTGGATGGGACGTGGGCCGCCGTCTTCTGAGAACAGCGCACGCGGCAGGGGTTCGATCTTCAGTCCGTCAACCGCCACGACCCCGAACCCCTCGTTCAGGAGATAGTGGGCGAGCGTGTAGCCCGCGGGCCCGAGACCCACCACGAGGGCGGTCTTGCCGTGCATCGCTCGTGGGGTCGAGCGGCGCGGGGCGAGCGGGTGAAACCGCGTCAGGAGCGACCAAATCTCGAAGCCCCACGGTAGCCCGAGCACCTCGTCGAGCACCTTGGTCTCGACCCTCGGCACATCCACCGGGTCCTGCTTCTGGAAGATGCACGACTTCATGCAGTCGTTGCAGATGCGGTGGCCCGTGCCTGGGCAGAGCGGGTTGTCGAGCGTGACCGCGGCGAGCGCGCCGATCACCTCGCCCGCCCGCCGAAGCGCCTGCGCCTCCCCGATCATCTCGTCGAGCGGGCAGCCCGCGAGCTCGATGCCCAGCGGGTTCTTGGTCAGCGCCCCCGACTTGTCCTTGAGGCCGACGGCGCACGCGTCCTTCTCGCGCTCGTGACAATAGAGACACGCGTCGATGTGCGCGGCCGCCTCCCGCGCGCTGCCCCGGTCATCGGTCAGGGCGAACGGCTCGGCGCGCGTACGGCGGTGGCCTTCGCCCACCCACTCCCCCTCGAGCTCGGCGCGACCGCGGCGAAGCGGCACGAGCGACGCGAAGTCCCGCTTGTGCACGGCCCGCAAACTCGGCCAATGGTAGGCGGCGTCGCCCAGCGTCGCGCTCCGATGCGCGAGTTCGGCCTCGACCGCGTCGCACAGCCGCCCGGTGAACGCCTCGTCGTCGAGCTCATCGAACTCGGGCAGCGCCTCGCGCGTGACGGCCAACCGGGCGGAGAGCGCGTCGGTCCATGTCGCGCCTCCCGCCCGCGCCACCTTGCGCGCCGTCTCGTGCAGATCGAGCAGCCGGAGCGCGCCTACCGCGTAGAAGCGCTCCTCATCGGCGCGGTCCCCCTCGCGGAACGCCGCGTCCAGCGCGCGCGCCGCCAGCGCCGCTGCCTCGTCCGGCGTGCCCAAGAAGCGCTCGCCCGCGCCCAACTTCAGCAGCCGCCTCTTCACGAAGCGCTTGCGAAAGAGGAACACGGGCTCGTCGTACAGCACCCTCTCGCGGAGCGCCTCGGCCTCGCTCTCCACCTGAAACAACTGCGCGAGGAAGGCCCCGACAAACGGCGCGAGCCGGACGACCAGCGCCGAGTGCGCCTTTCGCGGAAACGCATCGGGGTCTTGGCGGGCCTCCCGAAGCAACGTCAGGCCTGTCGCGTCACGCTCCGCCAGCCACGCGTCGAACGCCGCGAGCAAACGCTCGAGGCCCGCCGCGTCGTGCAGGTCCGCCCACACGAAGCCGGGCAGCCCGAGCTCGAGCGGCGGAGTGGTGAAATCCGGGTTGGAGAGCATCATCTACAGTTTTCCCATCGATACCGTCGGGTATCTCACCAGGAGCCTGGTGGCGGGCCTCGCCGCGGTCAAGCACGATCGCGGACGGGGTGCTATGTGCGCCCCGTGACCGAAAAGGGAATTACGTATCGCGACGCGGGCGTCGATATCGACGCGGGGGAGCGCCTCGTCTCCCGCATCGGCCCGCTCGCCGCCAAGACACGCATCCCTGAGGTGTTGGGGTCCGTCGGGGGCTTCGCGGGGCTCTGTCGCGTGCCGGCGGGCTTGTCCGAACCTGTGCTCGTGAGCGGCACGGACGGGGTCGGCACCAAGCTCCGGCTCGCGTTCATGACCGGCGTGCACGACACGGTCGGTATCGATCTGGTCGCCATGTGCGTCAACGACGTGATCACGGTGGGCGCGCGGCCGCTCTTCTTCTTGGACTACTTCGGCACCGGGCGGCTCGACGTCGATGTGGCCGAGGCGGTCGTCAAGGGCATCGCGGACGGCTGCCAGCAGGCGGGCTGTGCGCTGCTCGGAGGCGAGACCGCGGAGCTCCCGGGCTCCTACCCCGACGGGGAATACGACCTCGCGGGCTTCGCCGTGGGTGTCGTCGAGCGCAGCAAGCTTCTGGACGGCACCGGACCGCGTCCGGGCGATGTGCTCATCGGGCTGGCCAGCTCGGGCCTGCACAGCAACGGCTATTCGTTGGCGCGCAAGGTCTTGCTCGAGCACGCCGGGCACCGTCTCGACGCGGAGCTCGACGGGCTGGACGGCACGTTGGGCCAGGCGTTGCTCACACCCACGCGGATCTACGCATCCCCGGTGCAGGCCGCACTCGAGACCGGCGGCGTGCACGCCCTGTGTCACGTGACGGGCGGCGGCCTCCCCGGCAATTTGCCGCGGGTCCTGCCCGACGGGGTGCGTGCCGTGGCGCGGCCCAGCGCCGTACCGACGCATCCGTTGTTCGAACGCATCGCCGCGGACGGTGGCGTCAGCGAGGAGGAGATGCGGAGGACCTTCAACATGGGCATCGGCATGGTCGTGGTGGTGGACGAGACCCGCGCGGACGAAGCCTTCGCGGCCCTGCACCGGGCGGGCGAGACCCCGTTTGTGCTCGGCCACCTCGAAGCCCACGAGGGCCCCGCGAGCCTGCGGTACCAGGGCACCTGAGCCGGCGCGATGACCAGTCCGGCCAGCTCCTACGACGTCGTGATCGTAGGCACCGACGTGGCGCCGCTGCTCGCCGGAGCCCTGCTCGCCAAGCGCGGGTTCCGCGTGTTGCTGCTCTCTCAGGAGACGCACCTGCCCACGTACGAAGCCGTGGAGGGCCGTCATTTTCCGCGCGCGCCGTTCCGGTTCGGCCCGACCCAAAGCCCGATCGTCAAGCGCGTTCTCAGCGAGCTGGCGCTGTTCCAGGGGTTCCGGCGCCGCGCCTCGACGACGGACCCCTCGTTCCAGGTGTGCATGCCTGGGGCGCGCTTCGACATGGCCAAGGAGACCGAGCGCCTGGAGCGGGAGATCGATCGCGAGTTCCCGGAGGTCCGCCGGCCCATCGAAGACCTCCTCCGCGCCGCGACGTCCCACGACCACAAGTTGGACCGCGTGTTCGAGCGCGATGTCGTCTGGCCTGCACAGACCTTCTTCGAGCGGCGGGAGCACAAGCGAACGGCGGCCCTGCAGCCCTTCGGCAAGAACGGCGGCGCCGTTGATCCCCTGGCGGAGCTCCCCGAAGACCACCCGTTCCGACACGTGGTCCAGCTGCCCGCCCGGTTCGCCGACGGGATGGACCCGGACCACACGAGTGGCCTCCGGACCACGCGGCTGTTCAATGCCTGGCGCCGCTCGGCGGTGTTCGAAGGCGGCTACCCGGGCCTGCGTCAGATGCTGCTCGAGAGCATCGACACGCACGGCGGCGTGGTGCGGGAGCCGGAACGCATCGACGCCCTCCGCGTCCGACGGGGCACCGCGTCCGGGGTTCGCATCGCGGCGTCGGGGACGGAGATCGGAAGCGACTGGGTGCTCTTTGGTGCGCCGCTGTCCTCGCTGCTCCGCCTCATCCCCGACCGCGGCCCATTCGAGGAGCTGTTTGAACGCATCGGGGAGCCGGTGGTTCGCTACTACCGGTACACCCTCAATGTCCTGATGCGGGCGGGAGGGGTCCCGGTCGGGATGACGCGGGATCTC
>JBGCFC010000155.1:0-23656 GCA_045106715.1 Sandaracinaceae bacterium | reverse complement strand
GGCTGGACGCCTCCATCGCGCGCTCAGGGTCGCTCTCACGCGACAGCAGATGCAGCGATCGCGTCGAGAGGCCGGCCGCGATGGCCTGCACATCGGTCAACACCCGGTGGTCCCCCGGCGCGACCTCCCGGCCCGAGTAGGGGGCGGAGAAGGCGGGATCCCCCTCGCCGGCGCCGTTGGGGTACATGGCGACCACGTAGTAGCCGAACTGGCCGGAGGGGTCGGGGGGCGTGCGATCGCCGGGGAACGCGATGGCCTCTGCCACCATGGCGTCGACATCCACGGAGCGCAGCCCCGCCGCCATCAACGTGGCGACTTCGAGCGGGTAGAGGTGGTGGCGACCGCCGTCTTCCGAGAGCGCCTCCAACGTGTCGTCCGACCCGGAGATCGGGGTGTCCCGCGGGACGCCCATGGACCAGCGCTCGAAGGCCCCTGCCTCGGCCCGGGAGCGGATGGCCTCGAGCAGCGACTCGGCCTTCGCGGCCGGTGTGCTTCCGCTGGTGTTGGCCTCCGCCCAGCTCGTCACCGTCTCGCTCGGCACGAGCATGCGGGCCAACTCGCGGGCGTCCACGGCCCGCGCGTTGAGTTGCGCGTCGATGGCGCCCTGGTCGAGCGGCGCCAGCGGCACGTCGCCGGTCACCGTCTCGGAGGCCTCTCCGGCCCAGAGCGTGTACCCCACGCCGGCGGCGACCAACGCAGCGCCAGCCGCGGCCCACATCATCCAAGGCGGACGCGCGGCCTCGCCCGGCTTGGCGCTCTTGACCTCCTCGAGGCCGTTGACACGCAGACACTCCGGGCAACGGGCCTTCTTCGGGGCGTCGTCGTCGTGCTCGAAGGTCTTGTCGCAGTGGACGCAGAGGTATTTCATGAGACGGTTCGGAGCTAAACCCAGGGGCGGGAGTCGCGCAAACCGGCGCGCCCCGATGTGACGCTGCCCACACCCCCGAGCGGGCCTTTGTTCCAGGAAGTTCGTGTGTCCCCCGGAGTCTCATGACCGAGCCAAAGTTGGACTGTCTCACCTGCGGCGCGTGCTGCCGTACCGGCCACGACGGACGCATCCTCATCCCCGCCGAGGACCTCGTGCGCTGGCGCGCCACGGGGCGGGCTGACCTCGCCGAGCAGATTCAGCCGGGGCACTTCGGGGAGGCCGCCTTCGCGACCGATGCATCCGGGGCGTGTGTGCACCTCGGCACCGCGCTCTCCGAGAACGCGTGCGCCATCTACGAAGTACGCGGGACCACCTGTCGCGAGTTCGAGCGCGGCTCGCGTCAGTGCTTGGAGTTCCGCCGAGACTTCGGCATCAAGTGAACGTTCGGCAAGAAAAGTACCGTTCGAGAAACGTTCTCGCTTGACGACCTCAAACCCGTCTGCGAATCACCAACTTCAGGAGTTCGTCTCTATGGGTGACCACCGCACCAATGCATACGCCTTCGCGTCCCGACCGTCCGCCGACTCCGGCTGGGCGATGCAGGGCCTCGCGAAGCCGTACGTCCGCGTGCTGCGGGGGTCATGGAGAGTGCTGACAGACTGAGTCTGAGCTGAGCACCGTTCCTGACCGAGCAGCCGTGGGCATTCCGCCCGCGGCTTTTTCTATTCCGTCGTTCCCTTTCCTTTTTGGCCTCATTGAGTTTGGAGCTCGCCGTGAACGAGCAAAGTATCGATCGAGAGAGTTTAGTGTGGCGGAGCAAACCCTTCCCCGAGTTGGTCCGCCTGGCATGGCCGATCGCGGTCTCGATGCTGAGCTACGGCGTCATGACCCTGGTCGACACCCTGTTTGTCGGCCGGCTCGGGGCATCGGCTCTCGCCGGGGTGGGCTTGGGAGGCGTCTTCGCCTTCACGGTCTTGTGCTTCGGCTTCGGCATGCTTCGCGGCGTCAAGGTGCTGACCAGCCAAGCGGTTGGCGCGGGCCGGTCCTCGACGCGCGCGTGGTTGACGGGCGGCGTCCTGCTGGCGGTGGGGCTCGGCTTCGGCGCCATCCTGGTCGGGCAGCTGGTCGCGCTGTTCCTGCCGTGGATGGCGGGCAGCGTGGAGGCGGCGGAGAACGCAGACACGTACCTCACGGTTCGCCTGGTCGCTGCGCCCATCGCGACGACGTTCGTGGCCGTTCGTGAGTACCGCTACGGATTGGGGGACACCCGGGCTCCGATGGTGGCGGCCCTGTTGGCGAACCTGGTCAACATCGCGCTCGACGCGGTGTTCATCTTGGGAATGGAGCTCGGCGTCGCGGGCGCGGCTTGGTCTTCGGTCGTCGCGCACGCGGTGGAGCTGGCGGTGTTGGTGTGGCTCCGGCGAAGCAGCTTGCGGCCGGCGCGCGTCAGCGTCGCGCAGCTGCGTGAGCTGGTCCGCACCGGGCTTCCCACGGGGCTCCAGTTCTGGATGGAGGTGGGCTCGTTTGCGCTCCTGACGACGATCATCGCGTCGTTCGGAGACGTAGAACTGGCCGCTCATCAGATCGCGCTCCGGGTTGTGAACATCGTGTTCCTGCCCTGCGTGGCCTTTGGTGAGGCGGGATCGGTGATGGCCGGTCAGGCGGTCGGCGCTGGGGAGATGGGGCTCGTCAAGCGGGTCGCGCGCTACGCTATGGCGGGCGCGGGGCTCTACACGGCGGCTTCGACCTTGGTGCTGCTGATCGGCGCGCCGCTCATCGCGACGGCGTTCACCGACGAGCCGCTCGTGGTCGCGGCGACCGTGCAGCTGCTGTTCGCTGCGGCGCTGTTCCAAGTGGCGGATGGCGGCGCGGTGGTGGCGCGCGGTGTGTTGCGGGGGACCGGGGACGTCCGGTACCCGGCGGTCATCGGGGTGGCGACGGCGTGGGTGGCGACCCCGCCGCTCGCGTGGCTGCTCGGTCACCAGGCGGGCCTCGGGGCGCTGGGCGGCTGGATCGGCCTGAGCATCGAGATCACCGCGGCGGCCGCCCTCTTCTGGTGGCGGCTCGAGCGGGACGGATGGAAGCCCCACGCGGAGCGCACACGCCTGGTGGCGGCCGCCTGATCCGCGGCGGCGACCCGGTCCAAGAAGAAGGACCGGGTCGCCGCTTTCTTGCCTTCTCTGCGCATTTCCGAGGTCTATCGGTCATGCGTCGCCTCGTCCCACTCGCCCTGATGGCCTCGTTCGGGGCGCTCCTGATTGTCGTGACGCAAGCTCCCGAGGCTCACTCGCCTTGCGTGGCCGAGGCGGAGCGCACGTCCCGACCCGGCCTGCGGCCGCGCGCGGGCGCCATGTGTGATGCGGGGAGGACCCGGCGGGCGCGCCGTCGTGCTCGGAGCCGATCGAGAGGGCTTCCTTTCGAGGGGCGCCTGATCCGGGGCGTCCGGCTCGAGGAGTCCGACGACATCCGCTACCTGCCCGAGTACGCCGAGCGCGGGAACCACTACGGGACCTGGCAGCTGGTCCAACTGCTCGAGCGCGCGGCGGAGCGGGTCCAGCAACGCCTCCCAGGCGCGCGCCTGTCCGTCGGAGAGCTCAGCGGACCCGAGGGAGGCCACCTGGACGGCCACCGCAGCCACCAAAACGGACGGGACGCGGACCTCTCGTTCTACATGACCGACGCCCGCGGCAATCCGCGCGAGCCGTTCGCCTACGCGGATTTCGGCGGAGACGGCGAGGGACGCGGCCCGAACGCAATGCTCCGCTTCGACGACGCACGAAACTGGGAGCTCGTCGGCAAGCTCGTCGCGGACGGCGACGCGCGGGTGCAGCGCATCTTCGTGTCCCGCGCCCTCAAGCGCCGCCTCTTGCGGGAGGGGCGCCGCCGAGGTGCGCCGGCGTCGGTGCTGAATCGCGCTGAGCGCGTCATGACGCAGCCGTCCCACCACGCTCACGCAAACCACTTCCACGTCCGCATCTACTGCAACCCGCACGAGCAGGGGGGGTGTCGCGATCGTGCCCCCTTCCACGGTTGGTATCCGGGAACGCCCCCACGCTAGCCTCCTAAGTCTGGGATTCGCGACGGCCCTCGTGAGGAGGTTTGGCAAGTGCGCCTCGCACATCTGGCCGTGTCGCTTCGGCAACGAAACACGCCCTGTCCGTGCAGGGGCCGCAAACGCATGACACACTGACTCCATGCTGCTGACTCGGTTCCGACGACCGGGCGGCACGGGGGTCTGGGCGCTCGCGGCCGTTCTTTGCTTCTTGGGTTCCGCTTCGGCGCAGCAAGCCGAGGACGGGTTCAGTGCAGACGAACGTCGACGACTCGGGGCCGGGGAGCTCATCACCCGACCCGTCGAGCGGCGTCGAGGCCAGCATACGCTCACAGGAGGCAGCTCCTGGCAGGTCCTCGAGCACTCTCCCGGGGAGACGTGGCGCGCGCTGGCGGATACGTCCGCGTACCCGCGGCTCTTGCCGGCGACCGAGTCGGCGCGCGTGGTGGCCCACCAGCCTGGCGAGCGCGTGGTGCAGCTCCGGCATGGTGTCGGCTTCGCTTCGGCGCAGTACCACCTCCGCATGCGGTTCGATCATGACCGCCGCGACATCTCGTTTCGGCTCGACCCGCAGCGGCGCAACGATCTCCGCGCCGCGTGGGGCTTCATCCACGTCGAGCCCTACGAGGACGACGAATCCCGCACGCTGCTGAGCTTCGGTGCGATGGCCGACCCCGGCGGCGGCGCGCTCGGCGGACTGGTGCGGCCCCAGATGCGCGAGTGGATGCTGCGCGTGCCGGAGACGGTTCGGAACTACCTCAACGGTTCCGGCCGCGGGCGCTACACCACCGCGTCACGCTGAATGGGTCTCGTTGTCGGCCTTGGCGTTGTCGGCCTTGGTGTTCTGCTGCGCTGAGTCGGTCTGCTGCGCTGTGTCGGTCGGCTGAGCGTCGACCGCCGCGACGTCCGGCGAGTCCTTGTCGGTCGGTTCGACGACCGCCCCGATGTGGGTCGCCTTGAGGATGCGCTTCCACACCCGCTCCATTCCGTCGCCCGTCTCTGACGAGAACCCGAACGGCACCATGCCGAGGCGTGGCTTGAGCTTCTTGAGCGCAGGCTTTCGCTGGTTGGCCGGGAGCTTGTCGGTCTTGGTGGCCACCACGATGCACGTGATGCCGAGGTGCTCGAGGTACTCCATCAGCTGGAGGTCATCGGGCTCGGGCCCGCGCCGCACGTCGACGATGAGCACCACCGCACGCAGGCCCACCCGCGTCTCGAGGAACGTCTCGATCATCGGGCCCCACGACTTGCGCTCCACCTTGCTGCGTTTGGCGTAGCCGTAGCCGGGGAGGTCCACCAGATCGAGGTGGGCTTCGTCTCCGCCGTCGAGACGGAGCCGCACTCGGAACAGCGCCAGCCCGCGCGTGCACCCCGGAGTCTGGCTGGTGCGAACCAGCTTCCGGCGGCCCGTCAGCCGGTTGATGAGGCTCGACTTGCCGACGTTGGATCGGCCGGCGAACGCGATCTCAGTGAAGGCGGGCGGAGGCAGCGCCGCCTCTCGGTCGGCCGCCGCGAGGAAACGCGCTTCGAGCACCTGCATGCGGGACGCCTAGCACGACTGCGCGGTCGGCACGACGCGGCCCTCCGTGGTCGGCTGAGCTGTGATCGACTGCGCCGTCATCGACCGAGCCGCCGGCGGACCCCGCGGACGAACTGTTCGAGCTCCGGGGATCGGAAGAGCTTGGCGAACAGCGCGAACGTCAGCGCGCCGCCGATCACCGCTGCTGCGAGGATCGCGATGTTGCGCGGGTCGTTTCCGCCGGTGGACCAGTCACCCAAGAGCGCGATGCCGTAGGCGACGAGACCCATGAGAAGGGACGCGGCGAGGCCCCGCCCCGCGCTCGAGACGACGGCCGTCAGGCCCAGGCGTCCCACCTTGCGCCGGAGGAGGAACAGAAGCGTGGCCAGCTGGGCGATGCCGGCCGCGCTGAGGGCCATGGCGATCCCCACGTGCTGGAACGGACCCATCATCGTCACCGCGGTCACGCCGAACACGACGAGGTTGACGCCACTGGCGAGCACGGGGCTGCGGGTGTCGTTGTACGCGAAGAACATCGGGACCACCGTCCGGACGGATGCGATCGCCCAGACCCCGAGCGCCTGCCATCGAAGGGAGCGCGCCGCCTCCGCCACGCCGTCGAACTCCCCGCGCCCGAAGCCGACCGTCATGATGGGTTCGGCCAGCACCGCGAGTCCGACCGTCGACGGGATGGCGAGGAACAGCGTGAACCGGAGCGCGTCGCCAAAGACCTCACGGACCGCATCCTCGTCCCCTTCGGCGCGCAGGTTCGACAGCGTCGGCAGCGCGGCCGCGGCGATGGCGAGTGCGAACATGCCCTGCGGGATCTCCACCAGCCGCTGTCCATAATAGAGATAACTCTGTGAGCCGGTCGGCAGGAACGTGGCGAGGCTCCGACCGAGCACGGTGTTGAGCTGGTAGATGCCGAAGCCCGCCAGCAGCGGGACCATCAGCCGGAGGCTCTTCTTTACCGCGGGATCCGACAGGGTGAACCGCGGCCAGCGAAGCAGCCCGGCGCTGCGCTGGCTCGGCCATTGGATCAGCCACTGCGCCACGCCCCCAACCAGCGCGGCCAGCGCCAGCGCGGCGATCGGGGGCCACCCGAGCCCGACGGCGGGGCCAACCAGAGTGAAGGCACCCACGATCAGCGCGACGTTCAGTAGGGTGGGTGCGAACGAAGGCACGAAGAAGCGCCCCAACGCGTTGAGGCCGCCGATGCCCAGGGCCGCCAGACCGATGAAGAAGATGTACGGGAACAGGATCCGCGTGAGCAACACCGTCTGGTCGAACAACTCCGGCTCGTCGATGTACCCGGTCGCGTAGACCGACACGAGCGCGGGCGCGGCGAGGACTCCCACCACGGAGACCGTCATCAGGACGAGGCCCATGAGTCCGGTGAACGCCGCGAAGTACCGCCGCGCCGCCTCCTCGCCTTCGGTCTTGCGCACTTCCGAAAACACGGGGACCACCGCGGCGGAGACGGCGCCTTCGCCCAGCAGGACGCGGAGGGCGTTCGGGATCGTGAACGCGACGAAAAAGAGATCGGTCGCCCCGGTGGGGAAGACGGCCGCGAAGACCATGTCGCGGGCGAAACCGAGCGCGCGAGACAACAGGGTGCCGGCCGCGACGATCCCTGCGCGCTTGGCGATTGTGCCGCTTCGCTTCTCGGCGGTGGGGTCGGGGTCGGGCGCGTCGTCGCTCACGGCGGGAGTATCGAGTCCGGGGCGCCGAGTGGTAAAGTTCGGGTCCGCCTCGCCTTGACAACCGCAGGGGCCACGGGTACTAGTCCCGACCCCGAAGAAGGGTCATCCGACCCAGGGAATGCAGGAGCAAGACGTGGCCAATCACGCATCGGCGAAGAAGCGCATCCGCCAGACTCTCAAGCGCACGGAGCGCAACAAGCACATCCGGACCACCGTCCGCACCTACGTCAAGCGCGTCCGAGAGGCCGTCGCTGCGGAGGACAAGACGGAGGCCTCGGCTGCCCTCGCCATCGCGGTCGCGAAGATCGACGCTGCGGTGCACAAGGGCATCTATCACCGCAAGACGGGCTCGCGTTACATCAGCCGCCTGACCGCGCAGGTCTCCGCCCTCTAGACGGTCTCTCGGCCGCTGTCTGGCCGATGGATCTGTTCGATCGATCCGACCTCTGAGCCGCTTCCCTCTCCGGGCAGCGGCTCTTGGCGTTGGTGTGGGCTCTCGTTCGAATGTGGGCCACACTGCGGCGTGTCCCGCTGGATCGGACTTGGCTTGCTATCGCTGCTGGGCTGCACGGATCCTGAGATCCTGATGATGGACGCATCCATGCCTCCGATGCCGCCCACCGACCCTCGGGTGCAGGCCTGCGTCGCGAACTGCGGTGTGTCCCGAGCATGGAGGAGATCGGCTATCTGTCCTGTGCGGGGCGCTGCACCGAGCCGGGCCGGAACGAGTGCATCGCTCTGGCCGAGTGTGGCCGGCTCGAGCTGTGCTACCGGGGTCCTGTGCCTCCGGGGCCTGCTGACGCGGGCCTGCTCCGTTGGCGCGGCCCACCCCTCGAGGCCCCGCCGCCGGACATCGACTGGGACCGCCGCGCCCGGTTCAGGCGAGGCGAGTTTGCGCCCGATGCTGGCTCATTCGATGCCGGCCGATTCGACTCGGGTCCCATCGATGGCGGATAGAGCTGCTGTCGGCGATCAGCGGTAGCTGCGCAGCCGGCGCTGGATGGGCTCGCGGATCTGGTACCGACCGGTGCAGAGCTGGAGGATCGCCTCTTCAAGAACGCGCTCGGAGGGGCGCTTGCTGCCCTTCAGGGCGAGGTCGGCGTCGGCGAGGGTGGTGAAGGCCGCCGCGAGGTCGCGCTGGGTGAACCGTCGAGCCGACTCGGTCAGCTCCTTGGCCTTGAACGGCGGGGCACCCGCCTGGGCGGTGGCGTCACTCCCGCGGAGGCCGGACGCAAGGGCCTCGCGCATGCGCGCGACGATGCGGAGCTGACGGGCGACCATGGCGAGGATGCGGAGGGCGGGCTCGCGGTCGGCCAGCAGGGAGCCCGCGGCACTGAGGGCCCCGGCGGTGTTGCGCATGCTGACCGAGTCGACGAGCGCCCAAATCGAGTCGGCGGCGATGCGGCTGACGCAGGCTTCGACATCCCCCACCTCGATGCGGTTGCCGCTGCCCACGTACAGCGAGAGCCGCTCGAGCGCGTCGTCGATCGCGGAGAGGTCGTCGCCCACGGCGTCCAATAGCGCTTCCGCCGCGCGGGGGCCGATCGGCTGACCCCGTCGCTTGGCCTCCTGCGTGGCGAACCGCCGGAGCGAGGCACCCTTGAGGGCCTTGGCGTCTACCCAGGCCTTGCTCTTCTTAGCGGCCTTGGCGAGCTTGCTCGACGCGTGCACCTTCTGGGCGGTCATCACCAGGCATGTGCTCTCGCTCGGCTTGGCGACGTACCCAGCGAGGGGCTCCTGCTCCGCGGTCGACATCTTCTCGACGTCCCGCACCAGCACGAAGCGCGCTTGGGCCATCATCGGGAGGGTGCGGGCGGCCGACACCACGCTCTGCCCCTTCAGGGACGACGCCCCGTGGAACACGTCGTCGTTGAAGCCCGCGGTGCCCTCCTCGAGCGACGCGGAGCGCAGAAGCCGGATGGCTCGGTCGATGAGGAAGCCCTCCGTGCCGACCAGCAGATGCACGGCCCCGTACCCGCCGTCGCGGGCGCGGGAGATCAGGTCTTGGATGTCCGCGCCGCGCGCCATGAATTGGCGGGCTACTGACCGTCGCTGAAGTCAACGACGCCGCTGTGGCGGACCTCTTCGCCCACCGTCTGGAAGCGCAGCGTGCCGACCTCGTTGCGGCGGACCGTCACGACCATCTCCATCCGCCGGTTCGGCCGGAACGTCGGCCGCGGAAGAAGCAACCGATGGAGCACAGTGCGCTGGTTCCGGTCGCTGACGAACACGCTCATCTCGCGGACGAAGTCACGCGGGCCGTCCGTGATGTCGTAGAAGAGCGCGTGGAACTCGAGATCCCCGGGAGACCGGTTGAACTGGAAGACGGCGTTGGCGAGCCACTTCCGGTCGTTGAGCTCCGGCTCCCCCGTTTCGCGCAGGCGGGCCGCGCGATGGCCGCGCACGAAGCGGACCAGACCACGCTCGCTCAGGCTGTTCGGGATGCGCGCCTGCGTGATGAACACAGAGCAGCGGAGCCGCTGGGCCTGTGCCTCGAGCTGCGGCATGAAGACCAGGGCGGCGCACAATCCGGCGAGCGCGACGGTCAGGGGGGTGATGAGCTTCGTACGGCTTTTCATCTCTCGTTCCTCGCTGAGCGCGCCCACGGTACCAGAAGGGGAGGTGCAACGTCGACGCCCGACACGCGGCGGTATTCACGCGGCGCGTTCTTGCTGCGGTCTCGGCCCAAAGGGTGCGCGTCTTGTCGAAAACTTGTCCTCTTGGGGCGCGGTCCGATATCGCGATCGTGGACCCCATCGATGTCTCTCGACGACCCGTCGACGCAGGCCTCGTTCGGGTTCTCGGAGGACGCGAGGATGGCGACGACACCCACGACGATCGGTGGACTGATGGCGAACGCGCGACGGACGGCGCTCCGCCGCAAGCAGCGTCCCTCGACCGCCCACGCCCTGCTGGTGATGCTCAACCAGGACCGAGAGACGTCGCACGTGCTTGCCGCGCGGGGGGTTCGCGAGATGGACTTGGTCAGTGCGATCAAGCTCGGCAACGAGGAGCCGACCAGCGCGATCGAGGTCGCGCTCGAGCGGGCGACGCGCATCGCCACGAACCTCGGTGCCTCCCGTCCACGTCCCATGCACTTGCTGGCGGCCATCGTGCGCGATCCCCGCACCGCCGGCAGCCGGTGTCTCGCGAGCATCGGTGCGAACGCGACGCGCCTCCGCGAAGACGTCATGGCGGCCCTCGGGGTCGACGACGAGCGCACTCTCTCCCGGACGCCGGGCCGCACCCGCGCGCGCCCAACCGTGCCGCCGGTGCCCCGCACCCGCGCCGCGAATCGCGATGAGCTGGCCCCGCGCACGCCCATGCGGGCGGTGGCGCGCCATCGAGGGCCGAGCGAGGATGTTCCACCCGAGGTCGCCAAGCCCAGAAAGAAGCGTCCGAGCGCATCACGTCGTTCGACCCCGCCGGCCGCGCGCGCGCCGGAGACCCCGCGGCTCGGCCCGTTCGAGTTGGATCCGAAGAGCTACCCGCTGCTCTGCCGGCTCGGTCGCAACCTCACGGCGGCGGCGGAGAACGGCGAGATCGATCCCGTGGTGGGTCGGGAGGACGAGCTTGACCGATTGCTCGACGTGCTGGGCCGCCGGCGCGCGAACAACCCGGTGCTGGTCGGTCCGCCGGGGGTTGGCAAGACCGCGATCGTCGAAGGCCTCGCCCTCCGCATCGTGAAAGACAAAGAGAGCTGCGGCCGGCTCGCGGACCGCATCCTGGTCGAGATCTCCGCGGGCGCGCTGGTCAGCGGCACCGGCGTGCGCGGCGCTCTGGCGGAGAAGCTTCGGCAGCTCCGGGAAGAGGTCGCGCGCAGCGAAGGGCAGGTGCTGCTCTTCCTCGACGAGATCCACGCCATCGTCGGCGGCGAAGGCCCCGATGACCTGGCGACCGAGCTCAAGGCGGCGCTCGCCCGTGGCGAGCTGCCTTGCGTGGGCGCCACCACCGAGACCGAATACCGGCGCTACTTCGAACGCGACGCGGCCCTCGTGCGACGGTTCTCCCGCATCGATGTGGGCGAGCCGAGCCCGACAGAAGCGCTGGAGATCCTTCGTGGGCTGGTGCCGAAATACGAGCTGCACCACGCGGTTGCGTACGAGCCTGCGGCCCTCAAGGCGGCGGTGGAGCTGACGGTGCGTTTCGTCCCCGAGGGGCACCTCCCCGACAAGGCCATCAGCGTGCTGGACCTGGCGGCGGCGCGGGTTCGCCGGCGCGGTGGCGCGGTGGTCGAAGTGGCTTCCGTGGCCCGGGTGGTCAGCGAGCAGGCCCACGTCCCTGTTGACCGCCTCTTGCTGCGGGACGCGGACCGTCTGCTGCGCCTCGACGCCCACCTTCGAGAGCGCGTCGTCGGGCAGCGGGAACCGCTCAGCCGCATCGCCGATGCGCTTCGCAAGGGCGCCGCCGGATTCCGCGGCAAGCGTCCGCTCGGCACATTCCTGCTGCTCGGTCCGACCGGGGTCGGCAAAACCGAGACGGCCAAGGCCATCAGCGACCTGTTGTTCCACACCAGCGGGGTCACCCGGTTCGACATGAGCGAGTTGAGCGAATCCCACGCCGTGGCGCGCCTGCTCGGCGCTCCGCCCGGGTACATCGGGCACGACGACGGTGGACAGCTGACCGAGGCCGTCCGACGCCGCCCTTACCAGCTGATCCTGCTCGACGAGATCGAGAAGGCACACCCCGAGGTGCTGCTGTCGCTCCTGCCGCTGCTCGACGAAGGCCGGATGACCGACGGTCGGGGCCGAACGGTGGACTTCACCAACACGGTCATCGTGATGACCTCCAACCTCGGCGCGGGCCCTGCGCGCTCGAGCGGACGGGTCGGGTTCGGGGCGCGGGACGCGACGCCCTCCAAGAGCGAGCGCGACCGGGCTCTGGCCACCGCGCGCCGCTCCCTTCCCCCCGAGCTGTGGAACCGCATCGACGAGCCGCTCTGGTTCTCTGCGCTGGGCGCCGAAGAGGTGCGCTCCATTGCGGCTCGCCTGCTGGACGAGGTGGCCAACGTCATGCGTCGGGAGCACCAGGTCGCGCTTGAGGTCGAGCCGTCCGCGCTCGACGCGCTCATCGCTGGCGGCGGCTTCGACCCCGAGCTCGGCGCGCGTCCCATGCGTCGTTGCGTCGGCCGTCTCGTGGAGGCGCCGCTCGCGAGTGCGGTGCTGTCCGGAGAGGTGCACCGCGGCTCCGTGGTGGTCCTCCGCGGGGAGGGGGACAAGGTCATCGTCGAGCCCCGCCCCGAGGTCGAGGCGGCGGAGTAGTGATCAGAAGCTGCGCAGCGACAGACGCAGCTGACACTCGAGGTACCGCGCCGCGGTTCTGAGCGTCCGGGCGGGCTCCTCGGGATCGCGATGACCGAGGGGCGGCGCCACCTCAACGAGGTCGCTGCCCCAGAGCGGGAGGTCCCGCGCGACGCGTTCGCTGATCTGCATGACGTCGTCCGGGTGAAGGCCGCCCGGCTCCGGCGTCCCGGTCGAAGCAGCCCACCGCGGGTCCGTGCCGTCAATGTCGTTGGACAGGTAGAGGCCCTCGACGCCGGCGTCGCGGAAGCGCTCCGCGATCTCTTCTGCGATGGCGTCGGCACCGCGTCGCGCGACCTCGTCGGCCCAGACCTGCCGGAGATCGAGCGTCTGCTCCCAGTGCTCGCGTGGGTGGCCCGACACGCGCACGCCCACCTGCGCCATGCGCCCGCCTCGGCCGATGCGATCGTTGGCGTGGTAGGCCCACGTCGCGAAGCAATAGCGGACGCCGAGCCGTTCAGAGAGCAGGTCCGTGTGCGCATCGAAGTGCAAAATGCCGACCTGACGCTCACGACCCGAGGCCACCGCAGCGAGCCCCGGCCAGCCGACGGAGTGGTCCCCGCCAAGCAGAAGAACCCGGGCGTCCGGCGCGCGCCGACGGACCTCGAGCAGCGCGGCCTCCGCCGCGGAGAGGGGCGACACCGGGAGCGGCGAACCCGGGTCGCCGAACATCGCCTCGCGGGAGGCACGCAGCTGAGAGGCGTCCAACATCTCGTCGTGCAGCAGCTGCGGGACGACCAGGACGTCCCCGATGTCGACCACCGCCGGGTCGTGGTAGGCCGAGTCGCCCCTCTCGAGCAGCGTCTCGCGCAGGGCCTGGGGGGCGAACGAGGCCCCGCGCGCGAACCCCGCGCCCACGTCGCTGGGCACGCCGAGCACCACCACGCGAGCGCCTTCGATGCCGTCGAGCGCGCGCCTCCAGGCCGCATCGATCGCGCCGTCGTCATCGACGCCATAGAGCCGCCGTTGCAGCGCGCGTTGGGACGACAGGCCCGTGGTCACCACATGAATCCCGCCGCCGGCCGGCCGAAGCAGTTCTCCGAGGTCCAGCATGGCGGCACAATAGCATCCGGCGAGGGTGCCGCTGACGCTGTCTGGGCTTGCGTTTGGCGCGCGCGGCTGGCAAACCCGGTCAAGAGCGCATGGCGTCTGGAGCCCGGGAAGCAGGGGCGCGGGGGAGCGCCGGAACCGAGCACGGGACCGCCGACGTTCTGCCGCGCCGATTTGGCCGATACACCCTCTTCGACCGCATCGGTCGAGGCGGGATGGCGGACATTTACCTCGCGCAGGTGAAGACGGAGATCGGCGCGCCGCGTCGGGTGGTGGTGAAGGAGATCCTGCCCGGGCTCGGGCAGAACCCCCGCTTCGCGAAGATGCTCGTCGACGAAGCCAAGCTCGTCGCGGGCCTGAGCCACGCCAACATCGCGGGTGTGACGGACCTCGGTCGCGAAGGCGACCGGCTGTTCATCGCGATGGAGTACGTCGAGGGCTTCGACCTCAACCAGCTCCTGAGACAGCTCTCCAAGCGCCGGATCCCGCTCCCCGCCGACTTCGCGCTGTTCGTGGTGCGCGAGGTGCTCGCCGGCTTGGACTTCGCGCACCGCAAGCGCGACGACGCCGGCGAGCCGTTGGGGATCGTGCACCGTGACGTCTCCCCGTCGAACGTGCTGATCTCCTTCGAGGGCGAGGTGAAGCTCTGCGACTTCGGCATCGCGCGGGCCTTCGGTTCTGACGTGGCGGAGGGGGGCTCAGGCGCGGTCGCGGGCGGCGAGGCAGACGACACCGGGGAGCGGTCGAAGGTGGCGGGCAAAGCAGCGTACATGTCGCCGGAGCACGCGAACGGAAACGAGGTGGACGCACGCAGCGACCTTTTCAGCGCCGGCATCGTGCTGTGGGAACTGTCCGCGGGGCGTCGCCTCTACAAGGGGTCCGAAGCCAAGATGCTCGAGCTGGCGCGCGCGGCGCAGATCCCGCCGCTCCCGGAGGGGCGACTGCCGAACCAGGAGGCGCTCCAGGGGATCCTCGACCGCGCGTTGGCCGTCGATCCGGAAGCCCGCTTCCAGCGCGCGGCGGACATGCTTCGTGCGCTCGACGAGTACATGATGGGCTCGAAGCTCTTCGCGTCACAGCTGCGATTCGCCTCGTTCCTGACCGACCACTTCGAGAGCGACGTGGTGGTCGCCCGCCGCGAGCGAGAGCGCGCGATCGTGGACATGGAGGACGCTCCTCCAGCGGAACCCGTCGCACCCACGCCGCTTGCACCTGCGCCGCTCGCACCGGGGCGAGCAGCACTGAACGCGGAGGACGCGCACCCCGGACTCACGGACGACTTCGCGCTCGACGACGGGTCGGGCGGCGAGACGCTGGTCACGGGGAAGCCGCTCCACATGGTCGAGCCGCCGTCTCTGTCGTTGGGACGGCCGGCGGTCACCGCGTCACTGGATGACGTGCCGCCGCCCAAGGAGACCCCGAGTGCGCCGGCGGAGCCGAAGAAGCAGACGGCGCTCCCCGCGCCCGAGCGGGGCGAGTCGACCCGCAAGCTGGCGAGTGCGCCGAGCGCGCCGCCGAAGAAGAAGGGGCGGGCGGTCCTCGCGGTGCTCGTGGTGATGATCGTGCTCGCTGCGTTGGCGATGGCTGCGATTGTCCTGACGCGATGACGTCACCACGCAACCGGCACGCCGTTGCCTTTCTGCTCTCGGTGACTCTGCTGACGCTGATGCGCGCCGATGGCGTGAGCGCCTGCGCGCCGGTGACGGCGGAGGGAATGACCGTCCGGATCGCCGCCGAAGAGGCGCTCATCGTCTGGGACGCGGCGCGCCACACCGAGCACTTCATCCGCCGCGCCGACTTCAGCACGGAGGCCGAGGAGTTCGGCTTCTTGGTGCCGACCCCGAGCCCGCCCCAACTCGCCGAGGTGAGCGACAGCGTGTTCGAGAGCCTGCGCCTCGAGACGGCGCCGGAGGAGGTCACCGACACGGACTGGACGGTGGTGTCCTGCTGCACGTCCCCCTTCATGCTGGTGATGTCTGGGGCGGACGCCGAGGTGAGGCTGGGGATGGCCGGCGGCGTTCAAGTTCTGAGCGAGCAGCGCGTGGCGGGCATGGACGCCACCGTGCTCGCGGCCAATGATCCGGACGCGCTGGGGGCCTGGCTCGGGGAGCACGGCTATGCGAACCGCCCTGCGCTCGTGGAGTGGCTCGCGCCCTACGTCCGGGACGGATTCGCGGTCACCGCGTTCCGTTACCGCGCCGGCGAGGAGTCGACCGTGGCCAGTCGATCGGTGCGGATGTCCTTCGAGACTGACCGTCCTTTCTATCCGTTCCGAGAGCCCAGCGACCAACCGGAGTCGTCCTCGCGCTCCCTTCGCGTCTGGCTGGTCGGCCCGAATCGCATGGGGTCGCTCTCCGACGAAGGAGGCGCCGGCTGGAGCGGCTCGCCCGAGTACGCGAGACCTGTGCACCCGAGCCTGGTGTCGTCGATCGTGCCGCAGGGAGCGGTGAGTGAAGGAGCCTGGTTGTCGAGCTTCCTCGACCGCTCCTCGAGCCGACGGGGCGCTGGCGACGCGTTCTTCGAGCCGGTTCAGAATGACGAGCTGCGCCCTCTGCCGCTCGTTCACCACCGTCAGCAGATCATCCCGGCTCCGGTGGAGCCGGTGATCGTCCTCGCGATCGGCATCTGGGTGTGGCGACGACGGCGCGGTCAGGCCGACGCGTCAGACTGACCGGAGCGCGGCGCGCACGCGCTCGGCCTTGTCTGCGGGAAGCCCGGTGCGGACCGCGCAGTCGAGGATGGCGGGCGCGACCGCGTCGTAGGCGCGCACCGCGTCCGGGTCGAGTTGCTGGAGGGCGTCTCGGTGGCGCTCGACCGCACGGTGGTCGCCGCGCAGCACCGGTCCACTCAAGGCGTCCGGCACGCCCACGCGTTCGATGTTCTCGCCGACCGTGCGAAGGAGCGCGCCCACCGCACGCTGGGCGTCTCGTGTAGAGAGCCCGATCGACTCCATCACCCGCACCGCGACCATCGAGAGCGCGGCGGCCCCATTGGCGCTCATCGCGGCCGCGGCATGGTAAGCGGGGCCGTGCACCTCGGCCTGAACGGGCCGCGCCTCTAGCGCCTTTGCGATCGTCGTGGCGGCGCGGACCGCTTTCGGGTCACCGTCGATCAGGAAGCTCGTCCCGACCAACGACGGGGGACGCGTCGGCGACGCGAAGGAGACGAGCGGGTGCATGACGCCGACCGCGCAACCGGCCTCTCGCAGCGGGGCCAGCACCGCGGGGCCGAGGCTGCCGGAGCAGTGCAGAATCGGGGTCCCAGCGGACAGCCGCGGGATCAGAGCGCTGGCCACCGCCGCGACCGCCGGGTCGGGAACGGCCAAGACAACGGCGCCTTCGAAGGGACCGCGTGGCGCGTGGCCGGAGGTCAGCCGGACCGACACCGATGTCTCTTGCAGGCGCCGGCGCAGCCCGTGGCCCAGTCGACCGCGCCCGAGAATCACGACGTTCATGCCCCAGGCATGGTCGGGCTCCGTCTCGATGACAACCTCCGCGTTCAGGAGGTGTAGAGCCCATGCCGAACTGCGTAGGCGGCCACCTCCCGAGGGACCATGTGCGCCACGCTCTCTCCGGCGCCGAGGCGCCGCCGCACTTCGGTCGAGGAGACCTCCGGCATCACGACGCTTTCGTGTTCGCCGCCCTCATCGGCGTAGCCGCCACGTCCGACGACCAGCAGTGCGGCGAGCTCCGGGATGCGAGGGCCTTCACGCCACTGAGGCACCTGGTCGACGAGGTCCGTGCCGATCATCAACCGGAGCGCGACGCCCGGATGGCTCTGCTTTAAGTACTCCAGCGTGCGCACGGTATAGGACGCCCCTCCGAGGCGCGCTTCGAGATCGGTCACGGTGACGCCTCGCAGCCGGCTGAACGCCAACTCGGCCATCCGGCGGCGGTGCGCGAAGGGGGTGAGTCGCTTGTCAAACGCGTGCTGAAAGGCGGGCACCACAAGAACACGGTCGACGCCTTGCGTGCTCGCGACCCAGGTGGCGCCCATCACGTGGCCCATGTGCGGCGGGTCGAAGCTGCCGCCGAAGACCGCCCAGGTAGGGCCGGTCACCGCGCCACCGACATCTTCGAGGTGCCGCGGGCCATGTTCTCCCGCCACACGGGCACACCCGAGGTCTCGAACAGCACCAGGCTGATCTGGCCATCGTCCTCGACGTCCACCACCGCCACCCGACTCGCGCCGATGGGGCCCGGGGTCAGGAAGTAGCGTCGGCCGAAGCGCTTGAGGCCGGCTTCGCCGGCGCGTCCGTACACGATGAGGTGCGCGTTGGCGATGTCCTCTTCGTCGAGCACGGACTTGTCGTACACGCCGAGCATGATTCGGTCGGTGATCATCTCTACCGCGCGCGCGGGCGGGGCTGGGAGCGTGTGCACGCGGGCCAACAAGCCATGCCAGTGGTTGCGCGCGAGGAGGTCGTCGATGTCCTCCGGCGACCCGTTCGCGGCGAGCTCACTCGCCCGCCGCGCCAGCTCGGGGCCGTGCGCCGCCTCCGCCCCCAGCTCCTGTCCCCAAGACGCGAGCTCCTCGTGCAGCACGGTGGGGTCCGCGCCGAGATAGAGCACGCGCTCGACCTCGACGTCCCCGAGCAGAAACTCGATCCCGTCGCGAAGCGCATCTCGATCGGTGGGCTGCGCCGGCCCGAGGAGACCGATCCGCACGGCGCTATTCGAGTCCGACTCGTCGGCGCGATTCGAAGTGCGCGTCGGAGACCGCGAAGGCGAGCAGCGTGGCCGCTTCGGGGAAGCGCTGCAGGATGCTCAGCCGCGAGATCGGGTCCGCGGGCAGCTCGCGCTCACCGCTCAGCTTCGCGAGTGCGCTGACCGCCGACGGAGCGGAGCCCGTGGCCACCAGCGCCAGGCGGTTGCCCCACTCTGAGGCCGCCATGGCGAACGCGCTCGGGTCGTACCCGGGCCGCCCCGCCATCTCGAAGACCAGCGGGCCGAGCTCGTCCCGCGCCTTGCGGCTCACGTTGCGTGAGACCCGTCGCGCGGCCTCGGCGATGTGCGCTTCGTCGACGCCCGGCACCGCGTGGTGGGGGTCGTAGCTCTGAACGAGCCCACCCACGAGGGCGAGCACCTCGTGCGGCTGCGCGCGCACGACCACCGACAGCTGCGCGACGGCGATCTTGAACGCGCGCACGAGCACGAACGCCTTCTCGCGGTCGTCGGTGATGCCCAGCAGTTCGCTCCCGATCAGGATGGTGACCGGGTTGCTGAACACGGGGACGCACACGCGCGGCGCGGCGCTGGTGACGTAGAGCTGCGGGTCGGAGACGCCGAACCAGCGGCCGACCTCCATCGCGATGGGCCGGATGGAGGTGTCGCGCGGTCCGACCTTCTCGGCGTGGTACGCGCTGAGCTCGAACGGAAGCGACTTCTCGAGCGCCTCGCCGGCGAGCCGGAACACCGCGCGCGTCGGTGCGCTGAGGATCTCCGGCGCGAGCAGCTCGTCGAGCACCTCGCTGGCCGCCTTGGCCGCGGCGGGCGGCGCCGCACCTCGGCTGTCGACGAGCTTCGACATCTCAACGTCGAGGATGCCGAGCGCCTGCGCGGCGGATGCGGCGGCGGCCGCGGAATCGGCGGCGCCCTTCCAGCGCAGGACCTCGACGAGCCCGGGCCAGGCGGCCGCGTCACCCAGGTCGGCTTCGAGCGCGTGGCGGAAGTCGTTGACCGCGCGCGAGAGGTGCATCGCCAGCGCGTTCGCGGCTTCCTGACGCTGATAGAACTCCGCGAGGGTGCGGATCACCTCGAGGTCGGTTGGGGCGTTGCGACGCGCCTCTTCGAGCACGGACTCGGCCTTGCGTGCGTCCCCGAGCTGCTCGTGCAGCGCGGACAAGCGGATGCGATGGGCGCGGTTCGCGTCTGGGTCCAGGTCGACGCGGGCGAGTTCGGCCAACATCTCCGCCGCCTTGTCGAAGTGGTTCTCTCGCTCGTAGAGCGCGGCCAGGCGCTCCATCGCTGGCGTGTCTTGCGGCAGCAGCTTGAGCACCCTTCGGAACGCCGCCTCGGCTCGGCGCGGGTCGGGCATGTGCTGGTCGTAGATGTCGCCCAGCGTGAAGAAGACCCACCGCAGCTCTTCCCTCTCCTTGCGGAGACGGGCGATGCGAATGAGCACCTCGGCGGCGCCTCGCCAGTCCTCGTCGTCGAGGCAGAGGTTGGCCAGATCGCGCAGCGCCTCGACGCGTTCGGGCGCCAGGGCGAGGGCCGACCGGAGCGCGTTCTTCGCGCCGGCCAGGTCGGACACACGCTGCCGGAGGCCGGCCTGCTTGATGTACAGCTCGACGAGTTCGGCGGTGTCTCCGCCGGCTGCGAGCCGGGTCGCGTAGAGGCTGGAGAGGCCCTCGAGGTCGTCCATCTCTTCGAGCAGCTGCTTGAGCCGGTCGAATACGTCCTCGTACGTCACGTCCCGCTCGCTGGCGGGCTCGAGCGCGGTCCGCGCGCGTTCGAGATCGCCCAGCTCGTCCTGGTAGATGACGCCTGCGCGGTAGAACAACTCCGCCGCACGCCGCCGGACCTCGGCGTTCGGAGCCGCCGCTTGGAAAGCCGCTGCTGCCGCCTCGAGGTCGCCTTCGGCCTGCGCGGTGTGACCGAGCGCCTCGGCCGCGAGTGGATGGGTGGGGCAGATTTCGACGGCGGCGCGCAGGTTGGCGAGCGCGGTGTCCGGACCCCCCAGCTCAGCGGCGCGGAGGTGAAGCGAGGCCACCTCGAACGGAGAGGCGAAGGCCTCGGTCAGGGCGTGGGTGGCGCGGTAGGCGAGCTCCTGATCGTCGCCGGCTTCCGCCGCGGCCAAGACACGCGGGGCGAGCCAGAGGTCGAGCACCGCCTTGGCGCCCGCGCTCCGCAGCGCGTCGTCCAGCGCGTCGCCCGGAGACTCCGGATCGGCGAACGAAAGCCGCCGCGCGAGGCGGAGGTGCGCGTTGACGTCCGGTCCCCGTTCGACGTGGAGCGCCAGCGCGGTCAGCACCCGCGTCGCGTCTTCGAGCCGACCCTGCTCCGCGAAGTAACGGGCGAGGGTGCGCAGGCTCGGCAGGTGCCCGGGAGCGAGCTCCAAGATCGACTGCAACGACAACATCGCGCTGGCCGTGTCCTTGCGGACATGGGCATCGAGCTCCGCCAGCCGTTCGAGCGCGAAGACACGGTCTTCGTCGCTGGTGGCTTCTTTGACGGCGGTGAAGCGTCGGCTCGCGACACGCGCCTCCTCGCCGGCCGCGATTTCTGCCCGGTCCAACGCCAGCTCCACGAACGGATCGGCCGGCGTCGCCTCGGCGACCTGCCGGTACAACGTGGCGGCTCGTGCGGCATCGCCCGCCTGTTCGTACGCGGCGCCCGCTTGCAGTTGGAACACACGCGAGAGTGGTCCGTCGGTTGACTCCGCGGCGCCGGCGAGCATCGCACCCAGCTCCGCTGTCGCGCCGCCGCCCGACAGCCTGAGGACGAGGCTCTGAAGCACCATGTCGCCCGGCGTGGCCGTCAGCGCCTCTGCGAGTAGCGCCGAAGCGCCGGCCGGATCGGCCTCGGCACGAAGCAGCGCGCCCCGAACCTGGTGCGGTGCCTTCTCCGAGTCCCCGTGGGCCGCGTCGGCGAGCTGCTCGTGCACTTCGCCCAGCGTGAGCGCGTCGCCCACCTCGGCGGCCAATGGCTTGAGCGCCCAGGCGGCCGGCCCGTAGCCGGGAACGAGATCGAGCGCAGAGCGGTAGGCGCCGAGGGCGTCGCTGCCGGCGGCTGCTGCGGTCCGCCCGGCCTGTGTGGCCGCATGCGCGGCGCGATCTCCAGAGGCGGCCTGGGCTTCCTCCATCCACAGTGCGGCCGCGGCGTCGGCGTCGCGTCGACCGGCGAGGCGACCGAGGGGCCGCAGCACCAGCGGGTCGCCGGGCATCAGCTTGTGGGCCTCGGCGAGCAGCGCCTCGGCTCCGTCGAGGTCGTCCCGTGAGATGGCGCGCTCCGCCAGCAACAGAAGCGAGCCTGCGCGCTGCTCGGGCGGGACACGGTCGGCCTGACGCCGCAGCGCTTCGTCGAGGGCTTCTTCGTCGTCGAGGCCGGCCACCACGTCGAGGAGCAGCACGTCCGCTGCGACGAGCGCCTCGGCCTCCGAGGAGGCCTGGAGGAGAAGCTCGCGCTCGCGCTCGAGCGAATCGGGGTCGCGTGCGACCCGGGCGGCTGCGCTCAGACCGCCTCCCGAGGCCGTGTCGGCCAGCCGCGATACGTCTCCGCTGCGACGCGCGATCAGCTCGCGGACCACCCGGATGGTGCCGAGTGACCCGTCCGCCAGGGCAGCGTCGCGGAGGGCGACCTCCACGGCGTCGAGGTCGCCTTGCCGCCCGTGGACTTCGGCCAGGCGCACCAGGGCGAGCGCGCGGTCCGTCCCGCCCGCGGCACGGGCGACGGCGTCGAGCGCCTTCACCTCGATGGTGGCGTCGCCCAGCTTGGCGGCGGCCTGCGCGCGTGCCTGCAGCGGCAGAACCCGCGTCGCTTCCACGAGTAGGCGGATCCCCAGCTGCGCGTCGCCCGCGAGTCGCGTGGCGATCCGGCTGGCACGGGTGAGGATCGCCTCGCCCAACGGTCCCGGGCAGTACGCGGCCAGCGCGGCGAGGGCTTCGACGGCGGCCATCGCCTCTTCCTCGACCCCGGTCGCGGTTCGCGCACGGCCGAACCAGGCGTCCAGCGCTTCGGGATCGACCTCGTTGGCCCACGCATACAGCTCGCGGGCCTTCTCCTGCTCTCCGGCGTGCTCCAAGAGGCGGGCTTCGTCCACGGCCAACGCAGCGCGCGCGTCCGGGTCGTCCCACGACTCGCGAAGGGCGGCGAAACCCTCCGTGGCGTCGGGCGTTCCGAGTCGCCACCGGGCCTCGGCGAGCTGCAACGTCGCGACCGCGGACGCCGGCTGGATGGCGCGCGCGCGTTGGGCGGCGGCTGCGGCGAGGCGTGGATCGTCGAGCTGTCCGAGGCAGATTTCGGCCAGGCCGGTCAGCGCCGAGGCGCGCTCCTGTGTCGAGAGGTCGAGCTTGGCCTCCGCGCCGAAGAGGTCGGCGACCTCTTGCCAGCGCCCTCCCGCGACCGCGAGGCGTCGCAGTGCGCGGATCGCGATCACGTCTTCGGGGTCGGCCTCGTACGCCTCGCGGTAGTGCGCCGCAGCGTCCTCGGCATCGCCGAGCTTCTCGGCCAACTCCGCCGCGCTCACCAGCAGGCGCGCTCGCTCACCGCCCCCGCGTTCCGGGGCGAGCGCCAGCAACAGCCGCCGTCGCAGTCGGAGGGCCTCGGGCGACCCGCCCACCATCGGGAAGACCTCGTCGCGCGGCTTGCGGGAACGCACCGAACGCCGGGCGGCCTGGGCGCCACGGTCGTCCGCTTCCGCATCGGCGGCTTCTTCTGCCGCGGCGATCTCCGCCCAGGCTTCGTCGTCCCAGTCGTCCTCGTCTTCATCGCCGGCTTCGACGACCAGCGCGTCTTCGTCTTCGTCCGCCTCGATCGTGATGGCGCCGTCTTCGTCGTCCGCCTCGATGACGAAGCTCTCCGGCTCGTCATCGTCCGAGTCGTCCGGCTCTTGGCTGATCTCAGCCTCACCGAGATCGTCCTCGAGCTCCGTGTCCACGATGAAGGTGGCGTCTTCGTCCTCGTCGTCGAACGAAGCGAAGGCGGCGTCCAGCTCCGCGTCTGCGTCGACGGCCGAAGGCGATGCATCGACCGCGGGCTCGTCGTCCACCTCGTCCAGCGCGATCCCGGGCGAGGAGTCGGCGGGCGCGTCCATGTCGCCCAACAGATCATCCAGGTCGGCGTCGATGCTGGGGCGCCCTGCCGGCGCGGCCTCGGGGGCGTCGTCTGCCTTCGAGGGATCCGCGTCCATGTCAGCCGCACCGGCCGCGACCGGGACCGGCGTCACACGATCGTGCGCGGCGACATCCTCGGCCGTGGCGATGGCCTGAGCCGACGCGATCGCGGCCTCATCGGGCACTGCGGCTTCGACGGGCGATGCGGCTTCGTCGGACACGAGCGACGCGGCTTCGACGGGCACTGCGGGCTCGTCGGACACGAGCGATGCGGCTTCGTCGGACACGAGCGATGCGTCTTCGTCGGACACGAGCGACGCGGCTTTGACGGACACGAGCGACGCGGCTTCGACGGGCACCACGGCTTCGAAGGGCACAGCGGCTTCGACGGG
>JBGCFC010000154.1:0-3193 GCA_045106715.1 Sandaracinaceae bacterium | reverse complement strand
GAGCGACAGGCGGCCTGGGCGGTGGGTCCCGGGTTCGAGGCGCGGCACAACGGTTCTTCAATGGGCTGTTGGCAACGGCCTGTTTGCTCAGGGGCACATGTCCGCGGTTGGCGCGCAGATCCGAAACTCGATGTCGCTCGGCTCGATGCAGCACGTCCCGCACTCGCCGTCCACGTTGCAGATCTGCCGGCATTCGCCCTGGTAGCGAGCCTCTTCCGGCGCGCACGGGTCGGTGCAGGAGGTCGACACGGAGCGGGCGACGAGGAAGTCGTCGTCGACGCAGACGCCGCGGTCGCCGCGGAACTGGCACGTCGCGCCGTCCCCGCAATCGCTGCACGCCCGGCACGTCTCGCCGCAGTAGCTCTCGCCTGCCACGACCGCGACCTGGTCAGCCGGGCACTCCGACGCGCAGCCCACGGCGGCGAAGAGAAGGACGGCGAATCCCAAGTGTCGCATGCCCCGAGCATCGCACGGCGCGGGTGTGCAGGGGCCGCGATTCAGCGCTTCAGGCGGCACACACAAAGCTGCTTCGAGGAGTCGTCGCCAAACGGCAGGCCATCGTAGTCGCCGTGTTTCGAGAGCAGCTCGAAGCCGTGCGCCGAGAGCAGCGCGTCGAGTTCACGCGGGAAGAAGATGCGCATCGTCAGCTCTTCGATGCGCGCGTCCTCGATGCCCTCGATGGCATAGCGCCACGTGACGGTGTTGAGCTGCTTCGCCGGCTGGTAGCGGTTGTCCTCGGTGATCCGGACTTCACGCTGATCGTACGGGTCGAGGTAGCGCAGGATCGGCGCTGCCTTCGGAGGCGCGGCGAGGAAGGCGAGGCTGGGCTGGAACGTGTCGATGACGAAGCGCGAGTCCGGCGTCATGTGGCGCTTCACGCACGTCATGGCACGGCCCAGCGAGTCGTCGTCGAGCAGATGGTTGAGGGTGTTGTACGGCAGCAGGATGAGGGGGAACGTCTGCCCGAAGTCGAAACTCCGGAGATCGCCGAGGGCAAGCGTCACACCGAGCTCCTTTGCCGCGGCCTTCTCCCGCGCGAAGCCGAGCATCGCGGGGGACAGCTCCACACCGAAGGCCTCATGACCCCGCTCCGCCAGCGAGAGCATGACGCGCCCGGTGCCGGCGCCCAGCTCCAAGACGGGTCCACCGGTGTCGTCCGCGATCCTGGCGTAGAAGCCGATGTCGTCGGGAGCGGTCATCTGGGCGAGCACGTCGTAGTGCGCGGGGTCGGCGTACAAACCGGGCAGAGACTCGGCCGCGCGCAGCAAGGCCTCGGGGATCTCGTCGTCCATGGGGTGGAGCATGCCAAAAAGGCGGTATGCTTGGGGCGTGGGGCGAAGGAACAGCCAAGGGTCGCTGCCCGGCGGCGGCCAGACGATGGAGCTCGATGCGGTCGTGGACCAGCTCGAGGAGATCGCGCCTCCGCCAGGCGGGCTCGGTGCTGGGCCGCCGCCCTTGCCGCCGAAGAAGTCGAGTCCGTTGATGTACCTTCTGGCGGTCGTGGTGGTCCTCGCGATGGGCGGGCTCGGCATCGTGGCCGGCTCGTTCCTGCTCGGGACGGAGGAGCCCAGCGCGACGGCGGCGCCCGCGGAGCCTGAGCCGGTGGAACCCGTGGCGGAGTCGGCTACTCCCGAGGCGGAGGCGGCTGCTCCCGAGGCGGAGTCGGCGGAAGGAGAGCCTGCTCCCGACGTCGTTCAGCTCGAAGAGGTCGTCTTCGACGAGTGAGGGCTCAGCGGGCGTCCCGCACGGCCTTCATCAGCGCCGCCTCGAACAACGCGTGCTTCGAGTAGCCGGTGAGGCGGTCCCCGAGCAGCGCGGTGGCCAGCGTGACGCCCATGGCCACCACCTTGGAGCGGAACAAGACGTTGGTCATCGCGATGGCGTTCGGGTTTCGCACGCCCCAGTCGACGAGTTCCTTCCTCGCGTCAGCCCGGTATCCGGTGACCCCGCGAAAGTCGTGGAAGATCTGGATGGGAGGGTGCGTGCGGATGAGCTCGTCGCCGAATGCGACCACGCGCTTGACCATCTGGAGCGAGCCCATGCCTTCGACGTGCGTCGCGAGGATGCCGGGCCCCGGGCTCGCCAAGTACAGCGTGCACAACGGCAGGACGATGGGCGACGTCGCCACGCCCCCCAGCTCGACCTCCGCCGGCTCGCCCCCCTCCACCACGACTGCAGTATAGCCCGCGGAGGACATCTAGCCGCCGAAGAGCACGCCGTGCAGAGTCTTCACCGCCGGACCGATGTCTGCGTCCGGGATGACCATCTGCAGGCTGATGCTGCCTGACGCGTAGCTGATCATTTCCACGTTGACCCCCGCGTCGGCGACGGCGCGCAGCACCTCGGCGCCGAGCCCTCGGCGGGCGGCGAGGTGCTGGCCGACGACCGCCAGAATGGTGCGGTCGCGGTCCACATGACAGCGCCCGAGCAAAGACAGCTCCGGCAGCGTCGCCTCGAGCGCGTCCGGGTCGTGCCCCGTGAGAGACACGCTGACTTCGCTCGTGCTGACGACGTCCACCACGATGCCGTGCCGGGCGAGCACGTCGAGCACCCGCGCCAAGAAGCCGACCTCGCCGAACATGCGCGCGGCGTTGACGGTCAACACGCCTTGCCGCTCCTTGTAGGCGATGGAGGTGACCCGATCGGGGTTCGGCGCGCCGAGCTCCTCGATGACCGTGCCCGGGTGGTCGGGGCGGTTGGTGTTGAGCACCCGGACGGGGATGTTCGCGGCCATCGCAGGGAGAAGTGTCGACGGGTGGAGCACGCGGCTGCCAAAATAGGCGAGCTCGGCCGCTTCCTCGAAGCGCATCGCCGGGATGTTCCGCGCGCCGTCCACGACGCTCGGGTCGGCCGTCATCACGCCGTCCGTGTCCGTCCAGATTTGCGCCTCCACCGCGCCGAGCGCGGCGGCCAGCAAGGTCGCGGTGAGATCGCTTCCGTTGCGCCCGACCGTGGTGATCTCGCCCGACTCGGTCTTTCCGACGAACCCCGTGACGATGGGCACGCGGCCTTCTGGCAGCGCGGAGAACGCGCGCTCGGCGGCCTGCTCCCAGCCCGGGAGCGGACGCGCGCGGTTGAACTGCCGATCGGTCACGAACCCGAGGTCCCAGACGGCGTGCGCGTCGGCCGGGAGGCCATGACGGGTGAAGAAGTCCGCGATGCAGCGCACGCTCATGCGCTCGCCGAAACTCGA
>JBGCFC010000153.1:0-7911 GCA_045106715.1 Sandaracinaceae bacterium | reverse complement strand
GCATCCTCTACTCCCCCGAGACCGCACGCCACATCGCGGCGCCCTACCGGCCGGGCATGCCCCGCCTCGCCCCGCCCGGAGCGCGGGGCATCCACGGCCCCCTCCCGGCCGACGAGACCGTCCGCGCCGGCTTCGACCAGGAGTTCCCGGCCGACGCGGTGCTCATCAAAGCGCAGTGGGTGCGTGCCGACTTCGGCATGACGTTCCCCGCCTTCGACACGGACGCCGAAGCGATGACCCGCCGCCTCCAGGGGGCCGGCACCTGGGAGACGTCGGGCGACCGGCTCGTCGACCCGACGACCGAGGACGTGCTCACCATCCGCCTCCGGAACGGTGACACTTACCGTCTCGCCGGGCTCCACATCATGACCAAGGAGCTGCGTCACTGGCAGTGGATCACGATGTGGTGGAGCGACACGCCCGAGAGCGACTTCGGCGAGGACCGCCCTGAGAGCTTCATGGACGGGATCGACCCCGTGTGGGGCAACTACAAGATGTGCGTCGTCGATTGGTACGACGAACAAGATCCGGACCCAGCGGCCCGCTACGACGCCGACTACCCGAGCCTCGCTGCGGCGCTTCGCGCGACGGGCTCAGGCGGGGGCGCGCCGACGTGGTGCAGCAACCCGTATGTCGAGCACGGCCGCAACAACGCGCGGACCAACTGCATCGGCTGCCACCAGCACGCGGGCGCCACGGTCGCGCATGACTTCGACCTCGACGGACAGTTCGACGCGTTCGATCTCGAAGCCGTCATCGACAACGAGTCGCTGCACCCGCTGACGGGCCGCCTCGAGCAGCGCTCGGCGTTTGTCTCCGACTACCTCTACGCCTTCAACCGCGTGGACGACTTCGCCGGCATGATCCGCAGCGAGGTCGACTTCTTCGAGCGGAGCGACGCCGACGCGGTCCGCCCGCGGGTGAACGACATCGCCCAGCTCGAGGGCGACGCCTCGGTTGGCGAAGGCATCTTCGAGGAGACCTGCTCCGGCTGCCACGGTGACGACGGCACGGGAACGGCGCGGGCTCCGTCCCTTTTTCAGCGTGTGCCGATGCGCGACGATGCGTCGATTCTGCGCACCCTGATCCAGGGCCGCGGAGGCATGCCTTCGTGGGCCGAAGACTACGACGACGCGCAGATGGCGGGCATCCTCGCGTACCTCCGCGCCACCTTCGGCGCCCCCCCGGAAGAGTGAGCGCCATTCGCTGCGTTGTCAGCGGACGAGGCCTCCTCCACCGACCGTGCCGAACCGCAGCTCGGTCGAGCCGAGCATCGGGCTGATCACTCCCACGGTGATACCGACGAAGACGTCGATGTCACCCGTGGTGTCGTCCGGTGGGAACACGAGCAGCACCCGAGGCCGGACGTCGACACCGAAGTGCGGGAGCAGCATCCACGCGAGCGGAGCCGACCACGCGAGGTAGGCCGATGCGTCCAGGTCGTGTCGGAAGACGGCTCCGACCTCCGGTACGATCGCTCCGAGCAGCGTGGGGAGCCGCACACCCGACGGCGACAGTCGATTGCTCAGTGCGATCCCGCCGCCCACCGAGATGAGCCAGTTCCCTTGAGCAGGTCCATCCGTTCGAGAGAGGGCCTGCGCCGTCACGCTCAACCCCGCTCCGTCGAAGAGGAACGCCTCCATCACCCGGTACGCGTCGCCATCAGACACGTCGGTGTCGAGATCGAGCTGAAGGGTGGTGCTGAAGGACCCCCCGACCCACGTGCCGCCGGCGTTGACGAACGAGCCGAGAGTGAAGCCCCCCGCGAACTCGACGCTCAGGGTGGGGCGGTCATGGTGTACCCAGCCGACCGCATAAGAAGGGTGACCGACCATGAAGGAGTCCAAACCCTCCGAGGCGAGGGCGAGGTTCATCTCGTGTTGCTCCTGGTAGGTTTGCAGCCTGAGCTGAGCGGCCCGCGGGTCGGCCCGTATGCGCTCGACAACGCGATCGGACGCAGTCGGGTCGGCGGGCCAAGGATCGACGTCCGCGAGGTCCACCGCGACGTGGATTCGAATGCCGGTGCCGGGGCACTCGGGCGGTCTGCAATGCTCGTGAGCGATGGCGGGCGCGCATCGGTCTTCGAAACAGGCGCGCTCGGCGTCGAATTCCGCGAAGGCCGTTCGGGGCGTCAGCCAGATCAGCGGCGACTCCACCTCCCCCGCCTCGCACTCGACCTGAGGCCGGTCCGCGGCGTCCGTGCCCAGGCGATGGCAGGCGATCCCGTCTCCGCAGAGGCGGTCGCAGTCCAAGAGAACATCGGGTGCGACCGACCGCGTTTGAGCTTCGATGGCGGTCAGCGCCCGTCCCATGCGATCGGACGGCCTCGGTACGGGCGGATGAATGTGCACGCCGTCCAGCAGTCGAGCACCCCGGGGATCATCCAGGATCGGCGTCATCTGCTCGACCCAGGCGGAAGCCCGCCAGCGGGGAACCTCGGCCAGGTCGTTTTCGGTCGCGAGCCTCCACCCCGCGGCCGGGCAGTCCGGGGACTGGCACGACTGCCTCGTGACAACCGGCGCGCAGGTGCCATCCCAGCAGACCGACACGAGCGGGACCCGGGCGTACGCGACGCGTGGGGTGAGCCAGACGACGGTGACTGCGTCGCCGTTCTCCGTGGTCGCGTCAGCCAGGCGGCCGGACTGGGCAGCCGCCAACGCGGGGGCGAAGAGGGTGAACAGGAGGAAGAAGATAGGTCGTGCGTGGTGCATGGTCGACTCCAGCAAGAGCGGTCAGGACGACGGCCAGCCTCCGCTCCACGATCGGGGTGGAAGCGGTGTGCCAATCTGCACCCCCGCAACTCCGATCGAGACGCCGATGAAGACCTCGCTGTCGCGCCCCATGTCTTCGTCATAGAGGGGCGGAGTGAGGGCGAGCACGACGAGCAGGAGGTGGCAGCGCATCGGTGCCTGGGACGCTCTACTTCGTCGTTGGGTCTACCGAAATTCAAACGAAGATCACGCGGGTGCACACCCCGACCGAACGCGATCTCCGAAGGTGAATAGGCCCGTGCCGGCGGCGTCCCACGCGGGGTTCCGGCTTCGCAGCCGTGTGGGCCGATCGGCGGTCGGGGTCCGTGCCGAGGCGTGTTCGTGCCACACTCCACGGGCCACGAGGGAGCGCCGACGACGCCTCGCGGAGCGGGAGAACCCACCGATGAGAGTGAACGCCGACTTCTCCAAGGCCGCGCTCGTGCACGCCGGCTCGCTCGAATGGGTCGCCTCCCCGATGGCGGGTGTGCACCGCCGGATGCTGGACCGGATCGGCGATGAGGTGGCGCGCGCGACGTCGATCGTGCGGTACGCACCGGGCAGCCACTTCTCGCCGCACACCCATGGCGGCGGCGAGGAGTTTCTCGTGCTCGAGGGAGTGTTCGAGGACGAACACGGCGCCTACCCGGCCGGCTCGTACGTTCGCAACCCTCCGACGTCCCGGCATCAACCGGGCTCGAGCGAGGGCTGCGTCATCTTCGTGAAGCTGTGGCAGTTTCATCCGGACGACCGCGTGGACGTGCGTGTGGACGCGATGTCGGTGCCCCCCGTGCCGAGTGACACGCGCCCCGGCTGCGATGTCGTGCCGCTGTTCTCGGACCTGCGCGAGACGGTGCGGATCGAGGGTTGGCGACCTGGCGCGTCCTGTGCGATCGACGCGTCGGGGGGAGCGGAGCTGCTCGTTCTGGAGGGCGAGCTCGCCGTGCACGGGGAGCGCCTGCAAACCCACTCGTGGTTGCGCATCCCCCACGCGGGGACCTTGGAAGGGAAGGCCGGTCCTGGCGGCGCGCGGCTCTACGTCAAGACGGGGCACCTTGCCCCGGACGTGTTGGCGAGCGCGGCCATGCCGGTCCGGTAGTCACGCCACGCGAAGCACGCCGTTGCCGTCAGCGCGGCGCGGCGACGCGGGGTCAGGCCGCACCTCCACGACGATGTCGCCGGCCAGTCGCCCACGCTCGAGGGCGGCGTGCGCGTCGGCGATCCGCGTCAGCGGGTGGCGCTCGGCGATGACCGGCCGGACGGCTCCTGCCTCGACGAGATGCCGGACCGTGTCCATTTGCTCGGGCGTGCCCATCGCGACGCCCACCATCGCGCGCGGCCCGCGGAACCACCGGGTCAGCGCCATCTCCCACAAGACCCGTACGCTCGCGTAGAGCGTGAGGTAGCGCCCGGTTGGGTTGAGCGACCCGCGAAAGCGGCGGAAGTTGGCCCCTTCGCTCGTGTCGAACACGACGTCCCATCGCTCGTCTCGTGTGGTCACGTCCTCGGCGGTGTAGTCGACGAAGGCGTCCGCGCCGAGCGAGCGGACGAGCGCTTCGTCGCGGCTGCCCACCGCCGTGACGTGGGCGCCGAGGTGCGACGCGACCTGCACCGCCATGCGGCCGACGCCTCCAGTCGCGCCCACGATCAGCACCCGCTCGCCCCGCTGCACCTTCGCCATCTCGAACAGGAACACCCACGCCGTCAGGACGCCGTAGGGCATCGATGCGACCTCGGCGTGGCTCCGGTTCTGGGGCTTGTGCGCGACAGCCTCGTCCTCCTTGACCACGAGGTACTCGGCGTAGGCGCCGTGCATGACCGACCCGAACACCTCGTCGCCCACCGCGAAGCGGCGGACTTCTGCACCGACCTCCACGACCCGACCGGAGAAGCTGCCACCACCGGTCGCGTGGCGGGGGCCGAACACGCCGAACATGAGCCGCCCGAACAGCGCGGAGGCCCCCGGGAAGTCCGCCTCCCGGAGGCGGCGGTCCCCCTGCGTGACCGCGCTCGCATGCTGCTCCACCAAGATCTCCCGGGGACCGGGAGCCGGGCGGGCACGGTCCGTCACGCTGAGGACCTCGGGGCTTCCGTACGACGTCTGGGTTGCGGCGCGCATGATTCAGCTTCTCCTTCTCGAGGGCGGTTCGATTCCCTCGCTGTGAAGCATGCATGTTCGTTATCGTTCTGACACTTGCCTAAATGTGAGCCTGTTGTATGCGATATCGCATGGATTGGCTGCCCGTCGGATTCGATTGGAACCGTGCTCGCGCGTTTCTCGCCACGGCGGAGACGGGGTCCTTCTCGGGCGCCGCCCGCGCGCTCCGCACGACCCAGCCCACCGTGGGGCGTCAGGTCGCATCGCTCGAGGCGGAGCTCGATGTCGCGCTGTTCGAGCGCGTCGGACGTGGGCTTGAGCTGACCCCGACCGGGGTGGAGCTGGTCGAGCACGTGCGCACGATGGCCGAGGCGGCGCTCTCCTTCTCGCGTGTCGCGGCCGGTCAATCGCTCTCGCTGGACGGTCCGATCCGGATCAGCGCGGGAGAGGTCGCGGCCGCCACGCTGCTGCCGCCCATCGTGGCTCAGGTCCGCGCCCAGCACCCCGGCATCACCATCGAGATCATCGCCAGCAACCAGGTCAGCGACCTCGAGCGGCGGGAGGCGGACATCGCGCTCCGCAGCTTTCGCCCGAAGCAGTCGGATCTGATCGCGCGAAAGGTGCGGCAAGACCAGGGCTTCCTGTACGCGACGCCCGCGTACCTCGCGTCCATCGGCGACCCGGAGACGCTCCTGGACCTGTCCCGCGCCGAGTTCGTGGCCTTCGACCACACGAGCGTGTTCCTTGATGGCCTCAACGCCATGGGCCTCGCGCTGACGCCCGCGCACTTCCCCTGGGTCACCTCGAGCCAGCAAGTGCAGTGGTCGCTCATCACCCAGGGCTCGGGCATCGGGGTCATGGTCGCCGACTTCGGGGACGCCGACGGGCGGGTCGTGCGCGTGCTGCCCGAGCTCGTCTCGTTTCCCGTTCCGATGTGGATCACGAGCCACCGCGAGGTCCGGACCAGCCGCCGCGTGCGGGTGGTGTTCGACATCCTCGTGGAGGCGCTGAGCGGAGGGTGAGCCCGCCCCGGCCGGGTGCTACCTTGGTTGCGTGCAGCCCGCCGTTCGACTCGCGACCTACGCCGACCTGCTCGCGTTGCCCGAGGACGTCCGCGCGGAGGTCATCGCCGGGCAGGTCCAGGTGAGCCCCGCGCCTCTGCCTCGGCACGCCAAGGTCCAGGGCTCGCTCCGCCGCTTCGTCGGCGGCCCCTTCGATGACGACGACGGCCACGGCGGGCCCGGCGGCTGGTGGATCCTGCTCGAGGTCGACGTCCGCTTGGGCGTGCACGACATCGTGCGCCCCGACCTCTCTGGCTGGCGCCGCGCGCGCCTGCCCGATCCGTGGAACACCCGGCCCATCGACGTCGTGCCCAACTGGGTGTGCGAAGTCCTCTCGCCGTCCACCGCGCGCCGGGACCGGGTCGAGAAGGCCCGGCTCTACCGCGAAGCTGGCGTCGGGGCGCTGTGGCTCGTCGACCCGGAGACCCGGGTGCTGGAGGCGTTTGTGCTCGAGACCGGGCGCTGGGTCGAAGCCGCGCGCGCAACCGACGGCGACGTCCTCGCGATCCCCCCGTTCGACGCCATCGAACTGGACGTCGGCCGCCTGTTCCCGCCCGAGGCGCCCCATACACCGTCCGAATGATGCACGGTCGGGGCCTTTCCCGACGGGCTCGGATGCTGTACATCGAGAGGATGCGTCGTTCACACTTTGCTTGCGCTCTCGCTTGCCTCCTCGTCCTCGCCGGTTGCGACAGCGAGGAAGATCCCATCGACTCCGGCCCCGGTACCGACTCCGGGATGATGACCGGAACCGACTCTGGCCCCGGCATCGACGCCGGCCCCGGAACGGACTCCGGCCCGGGTGTCGATTCCGGCCCGGGTGTCGACTCGGGCCCGATGGTGGACGCGGGTCCCGGCGACGCGGGTCCGATGGACACCGACGCAGGGCCGCCTCCGCCGTGCGACATGGGGCGAATTCGGATTCAGGATAGCTGCGGCTCGTTCACCGCCTGCGGTGGTGACCCCGTTGGAAACTGGTGCTACTCGGATGTGTGCGTGACGCCAGCTGAACTCATCGACCAGCTGCTCGACGTGGACGCCGGGTCGTTCCAGTCGGTGATCGACGCCTGTCTAGGGGCCCGCGACGAGATCGTGTTCACCGGGGGTGGCACCATCGAAGGGACGATCATGGTCACCGAGACGATGATCGTCCGCAACGCGACAAACACGACCTCGGGTAGCGTATATCTGCCCCCGGCCTGCAACCCGCTGCCATTCGGTACCCCGGATGCTCAGTGCAACCTGCTTCGGTCCGCTCTCACTGAGGCTGCGCCGGCCGACCCCGTGACCGGGTTTGGCCTCACGGTGTCGAGTTGCACCGCCCCGTCCTCGGGCATGGGATGCGATTGCGAGGTCAGCTTCGTAAGCGGTCTGCGTGATGTCACTTCGGCGTACAGCATCGAAGGCAACACCGTCGTTGCAGGTGACCAGCGCCTGGACTTCTGCGTCAACCCGGAGGGGAACCTCGTGTTCCGCGACAACAGCGCCGAGCCCTCCGAGCCCGGCACACAGACCGCGTTGCCGGACAGCTCCGGCACCTGAAGAGCTTGAGCCATCGCTCGATCTGGGGGACGCTGCAGCGATGCGCGTCCCCTTGTTCGTTTGTTTTGCCACTCTGAGTCTCTGCGCCTGCGGGGACGACCCGCTCCCCGAAGACGCCGGGCCGGACGCCACCGTCCAGGTCGATGCCGGCACGCGGCCATCCCTCTGCGCGCGCGCCGCGGACTGCGATGACGGGCTCTACTGCAACGGCGAAGAGACCTGCGAGCCGGGCGGAGCGGATGCCGACGCGCGCGGCTGCGTGCCTGGTGCGATGCCGTGTGCCGCCGCGCGATGCGACGAGGACGCCGACGACTGCAGCTGCGAGAACCCGGACAACGACGGGGATGGGGAGGCGGCGATCGGATGCGGCGGCGCGGACTGCGACGACGACGACGGAGCGCGCTTCCCGGGCAACGCCGAGATCTGTGACGCGGTCGACCAGGACTGCGATCCCAACACG
>JBGCFC010000152.1:0-42271 GCA_045106715.1 Sandaracinaceae bacterium | reverse complement strand
CCGGCGCCCCTCCGTCGACTGAGCCACTCCGAGTACCAGAACACCGTCGCGCTGCACTTCCCGGGGGTCGACACCACGGACCTCCAGCTCCCGCGGGAGCAGCAGCGCTTCGAGTTCGACAACGACGTCGCCGCGGGCACGGACGGCAACCTGGTTGAGAGTTACGTCGACCTCGGGGAGACCGTGGCAGCGCGTATCGTGGAGGCGCCGCCCGAAGGATTGATGCCGGCGGAGAACACCGTGGCGGCCGGAGAGGACTTCGTGCGCGACCTGGGCCGCCGTCTGTTCCGGCGCCCGCTGAGTGCCGAGCAGGTGCAGGCGTACTCGACGTTCTTCCGCGACCCCGAGCCCGACAGCGAGTACGAAGACCAGGTCGAGTCGACGATCACGCTGATGCTCGCCGCCCCCGAGTTCCTCTACCGGATGGAGTCTCCCGTCCGCGAGCTCGCGCCCGGACAGCGTGGCCCGCTCGACGCGTATTCGCTCGCCAGCCGGCTGTCCTTCTTCCTCTGGGAGAGCGGCCCGGACGACGCGCTGCTCGACGCGGCCGAAGCCGGGGAACTGAGCACCGAGGCGGGCATCGAGGCACAGGCCGAGCGCATGCTCGATGACCCGCGCGCCACGGCGGCGTTCGTCCGGTTCCACTCGCAGTGGCTGGACTTCGGGCGCCTCGACCGCGTTTCCAAGGCCGAAGCCGACAACTTCGACGACGCCATGCGTCAGTCGATGCTCGAGGAGTCCACCCGGTTCGTCGAGCTCGTCATGTTCGAGGAGCGGGGCACGCTGAACGATCTCCTGACCAGCGACCGGAGCTTCATCGATGCGCGCTTGGCGACCCTGTACGGCGTGGACGCGCCGGCCGAAGACTGGAGCGAGGTGACCTTGCCCAACCGGGCGGGTGTCCTGACGCAGGCGACCTTCCTCGCGAGCCACGCGCACCCCGACAAGCCGTCGCCGATCCTGCGTGGCGTCTTCATGCTCGAGCGCATCATGTGCAGCGAGCTCGGCGCGCCGCCGGCCGACGCCGAGGCCGCGGGCCAGTCGGCGGTCGAGACGGCGACGGGGCCGCTCACCAACCGGCAGCTCTACGACCTGATGACCGCCGAGGCGCGGTGCACCTCTTGCCACCAAGAGGCCGGCATCAACCCGATCGGGTTCTCGTTCGAGAACTACGACATGATGGGCCGCTACATCACGGACGACATCAACACCGGCACGCCCATCGACGCATCGGCTCAGTTCCGGGAGTGGGAGTACAACAACGCGGTCGAGCTCGCCCACGAGCTGGCCGCGTCCGAGGCGGTGCAGCGCTGCGCGGTCCGCAAGTGGGTGCGCTTCGCCTACGGCGGCGGTCCGATGGAGCGGGCCTCCTGCTACCTCGACGACCTGATGGAGGACTTCACCGCGTCAGGCGGCAGCTTCCGCGACCTGCAGATGTCGATCGTGACCCACCCGTCCTTCGCGCAGACGCTCGGCCCCGAGGTCGCGGAGTGAGGGCTCGCCCGACGTTCGCGCTCGCGCTCGTGCTGCTCGTGGGCTGTCGTGGTGGGCTGTCCGATCCGACGGGCCCCGATGATGGGCCGGACGGTCCGAGCGCGGAGATTGCGTCGCTCTCGCTGTCCGCGCCGATGTCCGTGCTCGCGGTCGGCCAGTCCACGTTCGTGTCCGTCACCGCGCTCGACGGTGACGGCGCGACCATCACGAACCCGACGTACACGCTCGCCATCTCTCCCGATGGCGTCATCGACGAGCAGGACGACGGCTCGCTGGAAGGGGTCGCCGAGGGCACCGTCTCGATCACGGCGTCGACCGGCGACATCACCAGTGAGCCGGTCGAAATCCAGGTCGTGATGATCGATGACCTCGGGGACCCCTCCGTGCGCATCGAACAGGACCGCCTCGTCCTGACACCGAGCGGCGAGAGCACGTTGAACGCCGAGGTGCGCGACGGTTTCGGCCAGCGTGTGCCCGAACCCCGCATCGAATGGCGGGTGGCCGACGGTGGCGTCCTCTCCGTGGATGAAGAGGGCCACGCCACCGCCGGCGCGGCGGGGAGCACCACGGTCACGGCCGTCTACTCCGGCATCGAGAGCCCGCCCATCGATGTGCTCGTCGCAGACGGGGCCTACCTCGCGGTCGATTGGGTCGCGCCGAGCGGTCCGGTCGCCGGCGCGGCCGAGCTCCACGTGGCCGTGCGCGTCCAGACGCTGACCGCCGGCAGCCCGTCGGCGTTCGGCCTCCCGAAGACGCCCAGCCTCGCGGAGGTTCGCGCGGGCGACCAGGTGCTCGGCTCCCTCAGCGCCAGCTTTGGCGAGGCGCGCGGCACGGTCAGCCTCGACGGCCTGTCGCCAGGAGCGCACACGTTGACCGTGCGCGTCGAGGCCGATGGGCAGACGGCGACCAGCGCGCGGCTCGGGCTGACGGTGGCACCGCGCGCCGACACGTTCGAGGTGCTCGGCGAGTCCGAGCCGGGCGACCAGGGCGACATCCTCATGCACGACGGTGTGCTCTACCGCGTCGCCAACGACTGCCAGCGCGAGTGCCGCACCTACGTGCACCGGTGGGACGGGACCGAGTGGCAGGCTCAGACTTATCGGCAACGTGAGTGGGACTCTCAGGGCGACTGGCAGAACCCGAGCGGGTACACCGAGGACATCCGGGACACCTCGAACCTCAGCCTGCCCAAGTTCGTTGGGTGGGGCTGGCCGCCGCGGTCCGCGCGGGACCCCCGCCTGGCCGTGATGGACGGCAACGTAGGCGTGGTGTGGTCCAACCAGGAGGCCCGCACCTCCTTCAACCTCGAGACGATGCCGGCGCACTACTGGTTCGATTGCTACGGCGCGCAGTGGAGCGCGTCGGCGGGACACGACGGCGCCGGTGGATACGAACTCCTGAGCGACAGCGGACGGGACTATCTCTACCGGCTCCCTCACCCGGACTCCCTCGGCAACTTGGACGAGTACCAGTTCCCCGCGGGCGCCGACACGACCCGCACGAACGACTGCGCAGACCCGCAGCCGCTGGCGACGGACGCGGGCTTCGCGATGGCGATGCTGACGGGTCCCGTCCCGGGCACCGACTGGGGCATCGAGGTGCGCCGCTGGGATGGAGGCGCGTGGGCTGACGTCGCGCCTCGGCACGCGTTCGAGGGCGCGGTCCTGCCGGAGCTTCAGAGCGCCATCACCGACGGATCGGGCCGCGTCGTCGCCGCGGTCACGGCGGAGCAAGGCGAGTCGGGCGTGGTGCGCTTCGCGGACGGCGCCTGGACCTCCATCGAAGACGGGTCACGCGGGCTGCGCGCGTTGGCCGCCGCGGGTGACCAGGTCCTCGGTGCGGGCGTGCGGGGGGGCGACCTCCGAGTCTTCCTCGGTGACGGTGACCGCTGGAGCACACGCGGCTTCCCCCTCGAGGGGGACCCCTGGGCGTCCGTGGGCGAGGTCGCCCTGCTCGTCGACGGGGACACCCAGATCATCGCGTGGACCGAGGGGCCCGAGGAGGGCAACCGAGTCCTTCGTGTCGCACGATGGAACGACACGCTGCGCATCCCCGGATGGCAGCGCTTGGCCGAGGGGCCACTCGACGCGGAGCCGGACGTACGCGCCAGCCACCCGCGTCTCTCGATCGACGACGCAGGTCACCTCTACGTCCTCTACACCGAGCACGCCGGCGGCGACGATCCGTTCGTCCAGCGCGTGTTGCGAAGCCGGGAGCCGGTGCAGTGAACAAGCACAACCGAAACGGGAACTCGCGTAGCCGCGCCCCGCGCAACAGGGCCTTCGACCGCCGCACGTTCCTCAAGGCGGCGGGGTTGGCCGGGGTGGGCGCAGGCCTGTCCGGGGCGATGCCCAACCTCGGGATGGGTCAGGAGACGGGCCGCCCCAAGCGAGCCATCTTCATCATGACGGAGCTGGGCTGGAACCCGTACGAGTTCCGGATGGCCCCGCCCGGCGCGCCGGACGAGGTGTTGCTGCGGAGCGCCTATCACCCGCAGTACAAGGACGACCCCGACGAGCTGCGTTGGGAGATCGACCTCGTCAACACCCCCCGCGAGGAGTGGAGCCCGACGCTTCGGCCGCTGTACGACATGCGGGAGTACACGCTCGCGCTCGACGGGCTCGGCATGCTCAGCATCGGCGCCGACCAGTACGGCGACGCGCACGCGAAGGGCTGGAACCACGCGCTCTCGGGGCACCCCTCGGCCTCGTACATCACCGGCCAGCGCGCGGTGGGTGGTGCCCCGTCGCTCGATCGGCGCCTCGCGCACCACTTCGAGGCCACGGAGGCGGAGCTCACCGACCTCTCCACGCTGCGTCTGGACGTGAGCCAATGGGAAGGAGGCGGCGGCACGGGCGGCTTCCACCACTGGTACCACGACCTCAACGACGCCGGCACCGCGATGGAGCGCTACCCGACGATCGGGAATCCGCGCGTGCTTTGGGAGCGCCTCTTCGGGACTTCGACCCGCGGCGGAAGTCGCTCCCGCATCCTGTCCGAGCTCGAGGACCGCTACCGCGCGACCTACCCGCATCTGGGCCGCGACGACCGCAACCGACTCGACCAGCACCGCCAGCGCATCGCGGACATTCAACGCCGCATCGCCACGCTCTCCGGCGGCTCGTGCACGTCGCTCGAGCAGCCTCCGCGGACGAGCTTGGAGATCCCCGCCGACGAGCGCTACCTGCTGCACATGGAGCAGTTCATCGACCAAGTGGTCATCGCGATGAGCTGCGACATCACACGCTTCGCGTCCATCTTCCTGAACAACGGTGCCGTGTCGAGAACGCGCTACGGCGCGGAGGATCGCGACTTCCACGAGTGGTACTCGCACGGCACCAACCCGCCCACGCGCTGGCGCGGCGTCGAGGGCGCCAACGTCGCCCAGGCCGACTACGACAAGTGGGTCGACGCCTCGCCGATCATCGCGAACAAGAACCGCTTCCACATGGAGCAGGTCGCTCAGCTCGCGCAGCGCCTGCGCGACACGCCGGACGGGGAGGGCAACCTGCTCGACTCGACCCTCATCGTGTTGATGGACGAGATCTCCCACGGCAGCCACGGTCACGATCAGTGGCCGGTGGTGCTCGTCGGTGGATTTGGTGGCGAGTTCCGCACAGGCCGCTACGTGCGGTTCCCGCGGAACAACCCGAGCCCGGGTATGAACGCCATGGGCCCCTGGGTGGGGCAGCCGCACAACCAGCTGCTCATCTCGATTCTGCAGGGCTTCGGCGTGGAGATCGACAACCTCGACATCGATGCGGTGTACGCTCGCGGCGGGCGACGTTCGGGGCAGCGCATCAGCCTCACCGGGCGCCTTCACGAGCTCTACTGAGCGTCCCTCTGGACCGCTCTTCCTTCTGACCGCGAGTTTGCCTGTGCGAAGCCGCGTCCTGTTCGCGTCCGCAGCGCTGCTGCTTTCCGGCGCCGTTCTGCTCGGTGGGTGCGTCGGCTCCATCGACGACCCCGAGCCCTTCTTCACGGAAGCGGCGGCGCCCGACTGCACCGCGTCGGACATCCCGCTCATCTTGGAGCGTCGCTGCGCAACAGCGGGCTGCCACGACTCCACCGACCAGGCGTCCAATCTGGTGCTCGAGGCCACGGGGCTCGAAGCGGCGCTCGTCGGCGTCGCCGCGGACCCAGCCGGTGACTGTGCGGACCGGATGCTGATCGATCCGTCCGCTCCCGGGGAGAGCCTGCTCGCCGAGAAGGTGGGCACCTCTCCGACGTGCGGGGCGCGCATGCCGCTGGCGGGGAGCTTCCTCAGCCGCGGTGAGCGCTCGTGCCTCGCCGATTGGATCGCGTCGGCGGCGCGCTCCGGTGGACCGCCGGGCGATGCGGGGGCGGGCGAATGAGGCCGCTGTTCATCGCGACCGTGCTCTCAGTCTTGTCCTTCACGACCGTCGTGCAGGCGCAGACCGGGGTGGCGATCGACCTCTCCGGTGCCGGAGCGGGCGTTGCCGCACGCGAGATCGAGGGCGTGCTCGAAGATCACGACGAGCTTCGCGCCGCCGACGACGGCCCCGTGCGCGTGACCGGACGCATCCGACGATCGCGCCTCACGCTCACCGCCACCGGACCGGACGGAGAGATCGCGTCGGCCGCGTTCCGCGGGCGGAACGCGGGGTCCTTGCGGCGTGCCATTCGAAACGGCTTCTGGGAGCAGCTCGGCGTCCCGATCGTGAGCGCGATGAGCGAAGAGACGGACCGCGAGCCCGCCTCCGAACCGGTCTCTGCACCGTCCCCCGAGGCCGCCGACTCCGACCGACCGACATCCGGTTCGAGCGACGACGGAGAGCCTTCGGAGTCGGGGCCTCTGGAACGCACAACCGATGTCCCTGACGCGTTCCGCGCGTCGGTCTCGATGGGCCTCTACTCGCGCGACTTCTCCTACGTGGATGACCTTTTTCTCTCGCTGCGCGGCTACTCGGTGGCCGCCGTCCCCATGCTCAGGATCCGCGGCGACTGGCACCCGTTGACGCACTTCAGCGATGAGCTCTGGGCCAGCATCATCGGGGTCGTCGTCGACGCGCAGCTGCCGTTTGGCCTTGCGACGGAGGTCGGCGAGAATCTCTACCCCACCTACAGCTTCGAGTGGTCTCTCGGTGCGCGCGCGCGCCTGCCGATCGATCAGCACGCGGTCGCGATCTCGGCCGCGTACGCCGAGCGGGGGTTCTTCATCACGCGGCAGACGCCGGCCCAGGCGCGGGTCGATGTGCCCGATGTGCACTACCACGAGGTGCGGCTCGATGCGCACGTGTGGTTTGACCTCGACGTGCTCGCGTTTGCCGTGCGCGGCGGGGCGGCGTTCGTGGTCGAGACCGGGCAGATCGAGCAGGTCTCGTGGTTCCGTCGCAACCGCTCCTCGGGAGCCGGTGCCGGCGCGGAAGTGCACGTCCCGCTGGCGGAGGGCTTGAACGCGACGCTGCTGTTCGACTGGCGCGGCTACTTCTTCGACATGAACGCGCTGCCCGGCGACGACCGGGTCGCGGGCGGGGCGATCGATCATCACATCTCGACGTCCTTGGGCCTGAGCTACCGCGCGCGATGATCCGAATCGCCACAGCACGGGCCTGCGCCGTGGGGCTGCTCGTCCTTGGTTGCACCCCCGACGTGGGCGCGTGCGATCCGGAAGGGCCCGCGTTCGAGGTCGTCTACGACGAGTTCGGCACCCCGGCGATGGCCGGACAAGCGCTGATGATCGAGAGCTGCGGTGGAGGCGGGTTCTGCCATTCCGAGGGCATCGCCGCGCCCGACCGCTTCAACGCACCCAGCGGGCTCGCGTTCGACGTGACCATCGCCAGCACGAGCGCGCAGCCCCAGGACGGAGCGACCGCGCGGCTCGCCGTTCACCAGGCGCGCATCGCGCGGATGCGAGGGGAGATCTGGGCCGAGGTAGACTCGGGCCGGATGCCGCCGAACGTGGAGCGGGAGGGGGTCGTCGTCGATGACCTCTACGCGCGGGTTGACGACGACGGTGTCACGGCGCGCGACTTGCCCGGGCTGGACGTGGAAGAGGGCCGCACGATCTTGCGGGAGTGGCTGGCCTGCGGGGCGCCGGTCGTCGAGCGAACGCAGCCGCGTGGAGACGAACTCGCGCCCGTCGGCTTCACGGTGCGCGCGTGCAACCGGCGTTGTGTGGACCCCACATTTGCGGACCTCCACGAGGCGGTGCTCGAGCGCAGCTGCGCGACCGGCGCGTGCCACGATGCCGACGAGCCGTCCGCGCGCCTCGACCTCACCGACACCGGTGGGCTGAATGCGTTGCTGAGCCGACTGACGAGCGGCACCACCGCCGCCACCGAGGGGTGCAGCGAGTGCCAGTGCGGCGACGACGAAGCGTTCGCGTCGATGCCTCTCATCACCCCGGGCGAGCCCGATGCGTCGTTGCTCTACCGCAAGGTCGAGCCGGAGCGCGCGTGCGGGGGCGTGATGCCGCTCAGCGGGAGCCCGCTCTCGGCCCAAGCGCTCTGTGCGCTCCGGGAGTGGATCGCGTGCGGTGCTCCGTCGGATCCCTCCAGCGAAGCCGAGTGCATCGACGCCGCGCGGGCCACGTGCGGCGTTCAGGTGATGGGCGGCGTTGTCTCGTGCGCGGAGGAAGACACGTGCGCGAACCGGGTGGACCCCAATCGAGGATGACCGTCAATCGAGGGTGACAGTCATACGGGCCCCGTGATACGCGGGCGGCATGACGGAACAGGATCCACCCACGCCCTCCACCGCCTCTCCGCAGGAGATCGTCATCGAGATCGACTGGTCGGACGAGCCGACGCCGGCCTATGCCAACGGCGCCCAGATCCTCAACTCGCAGCGCGAGTTCGCGGTCGTCTTCACCGACTTCGTGGGCTTCCCCGGCCGCGGCAACGCCCCGGTCAACCAGGCGCCGCGCGCGAAGATCGTGTCGAACGTGCGGCTCACTCCAGACGTGTTCTTCCAGCTCGCTGCCGCCTGCGCGTCCAACTGGAACAAGTACGTCAACCGCTTCGGCGATCCGCGTGTGCGGACCCCGAAGTTCAAGGTCGTCGGGGGTGGCGAGTTCCAGCTCGAGGGCATTGAGAGCCCCGAGCCTCCCGCCTGATCTATGCGCTGAGCGCGAGGGCTTCGGCGGGCGCAAGCAGGCCGAGCCCTGAGGGGCGTGCACGCGTCGCGAGGCGCTGGCGAAGTTGGTCTCGTGCCGCCTCGGCGGCGCGCTCCACCTCGCGGTTCTCCTCGGGCGTCAGACGGGTTCGCAGCCACGCCGCGAGGTCGAGGCTGAAGAGCGCGTGAGCGGCCTCTTCGATCGCGATGGTCTTCAGCGCGCCGCGCACGTCCGCGTCGTCTGCACGTTCGCTCTGCACGTGTGCTTCGAGTGCCCCCCACGCTTCGCCGACGCAGCCCTCAGTCGCGTTCTCGAGCGCGATGGCGAAGAGGCTGCGCGGTTCGCTCGTCGGTACCCGGACGGTTGGGCTTGGCACACCGCGAACGTGGAGGAGCCGGTTCACGAGGTTCGCGTGACCGCTCTCCTCGCGCGCAGCGACCCGGGCGCGCGCCGCGAAGCGCGGTGCGCCGTGGCGGTCTAGGTCGTCGGCGAGCGCCTCGAACGCCGCGACGCTGCCCGCCTCCAACACGGCGGTGTCGTGCAGCCAGGCCGTCACCGGGTTTCGGGGGCCCCGTGAGGCGTAGAGGCCGGCCTCGGGGCGGCGGCCCGCGCCACCGCATTGTCCGACTCTCACGTGGTCGCACTGGACATGGTGGGCATCCGTCGCGGCGCAGGAGATGTCCTCCCCACAGATCTCGAGGCAGTTCAGTGGGGCGTCCGACACCTCGTATTCGATGACCACCGGGGCGGGCGTCGCCGCGCACTCGTAGCCGAGCATGCAGCCGCCGACATTGAACGGCGCCGTGATGACGGGGATGGCGAAGGGAATGCCCAGTGCAATCTTGCGCATGAGGCGGCGCAGGGAGTCGTGTTTCATGGTGAACGAACGTGTTCGCGCAGTGACGCTTACACCCCTTCGTTGAGCTCCGCGGCCGAGATCCCCTCCGGGAGGCGGCCTTGAGCCAGCGCCTTCCGTCCGCCCCCGCGCCCGCCGTGGGCCTCGGCGATGTTCCGGAGAAGCGCCCCCGCGTCTTCGTCGGCGTCCGGACCGCACGCCACCAAGAGGTGCGTCGCCCCGGCGACCGGCGCGGTCAGGACCAACACACGATCTCCCGTCGCGGCCCGCTGCGCGATGGCCTTGAGCAGCGCGGCGTCACCCCCATCGACGGAGAAGAACACACGCCGCGCGTCCGGCAGCGCGCCCGCCCAGGCCTCGGCGAGCTGGGTGCGGAGCAGGCCGGCCTCCCGCGTCGCGGCGTCGAGTTTGGCGCGCTGGCCCTCGAGGATCGCGCTGACTTCGGCGGGCGCGCAGCCGAGCACACGGGCGGCTTCCCGCAATCGGTCGGAGTCGACGCCCAGAGCGGACCGCGCGCGCGGCCCCGCTTCGAAGGTGATGCGCGTGCCGCCCTTGTACCGCTCGACCGAGCCGATGCGCAGCAGCTCGATCTGCGCGGTGTGTGTCGCGTGTGTGCCCCCGCACGGGGTGATGTCGAAGCCGTCGATCACGACCACCCGGACGCGCTCCGACACCGTCGGCGGCTTGCGAAGATCGAGCGTCGCGAGTTCCGCGTCGTTCACGAACTTGGACTCGATCGGGCGGTCCTCGTCGATCACACGGTTCACGACATCTTCGGCTCGGCGCACGTCGTCCAAGGAGAGCCGGTCGACGTCGACGTCCAGCGTGCAGGCGCTCGCGCCCAGGCGGCTCGAGACGGTGACGGCGCCCAGGGTGTCGAGCAGCGCGCGGCTCAGGGCGTGCTGGCCGGAGTGAAGGGCCATGTGAACGCGCCGACGAACCCCTTCGACGTGCGCCTCGACCTCGGCGCCTACGGGAGGCGGCGTGCCCTCGACGAGATGGTGCACGCGCCCTTCGGGATCCAGCTGCGCGTCGCGGACCCGGACCTCGCCGCCTTCGAAACGGAGCACGCCCCGGTCTGCGAGCTGGCCTCCCGACTCCGGGTAGAACGGTGTCCGGTCCAGCACCACGCTCGGCGCGTCGCGAAACGTCTCATGGGCGAGCACGCATGCCCCGGCGTCGAGCGCCAGGGGGTCCTCGTAGTGGAGGCGCTTCGTGCCGGTCATGTCACGGGCGAGCGGCGCCGGGACCGCACGAGATCAAACAGAGGCGCGACGCCCTCCCTGCGTTCCAGCGTGACCCAGGGGCGGTCCTGCGCGTCGATCGACTTGAGGAGGCGTCGGCCGTACGGCAGCTCGACCCCGAAGAGCACACACGCCGTGGTGGTCGGCAGGGTATGGCCCGCCCGGATCACGATCGTGTCGGACAACGTCGGAGGAGACGTGGCGTCGACGATCATCAGCGCGGGCGTCGCGTCGCCGAGCGCGTCCTCGAGGGAAGCCGGGTCGCTCGCGGTGCGGGGAGAGACCCGCCGCTCGCCGAGAGCCAGCTCCAGCTTCACCGCGAAGGCGGGGCCGGAGGCCACGACCAACACGGGGACCGCCGCTGAGGTGGGCACCGTCGCTGTCGCGTCCTCCCGGCGCCCCTCCGAAGCGAGGTCCTCGAGGGGCATCTCGAGCGTGACGGGCTCCGCGGGGCTCAGCTGATGCTCGACCCGATGCACCAAGCGTTCCGCCTGGACCGCGTCGAGCCGGCGCGTGAGGACCTCCCGGAGCGGCCCTTGCACGACAAACAGCACCTCGTCCCGGGTGCGCGGCACCCCCGTCGCGCTTTCCCCGAGCGCCTCGAACAAGACGGTGGACGCCACATCGGTGTCGAGGGCCTCCTCGAGGGTGCGCCGGAGGACACGCGTGGGGCTCACTTCGCTCACGGGGCGGCAGCATAGCAGCCCGATGCCGCCGCGGGCGGACATGGATCACCCTTTCCCTGCCTACCGAACGACCCCACCCTTGGAGCAGCATGGCTCGCCTCTCCCACTGCCGCCGCTGCGCCGCGGACGTCCGAACGCTCGACCCATGGCCCTACTGGCGGCCGGTGTTCCGCGCATGGATGCTCGGTCTCGTCCCCATCCTGATGGTCTTCCCATTCTTCGCCGGCGACATGTTCTGCTCGCTGCCGTCGTTCATGCTGTACCTGACGTCGGGCGGGCTCATCTACGGGTTCGCCAAGCAGCGCAAGGTCTGCCGGCGCTGCTCTCTCGAGCTGAGCTGACTCGATGTCCTCGGCGGAAGTCGCGGCGCGCCTCGGCGGCGGGACCGGGCCCCCCTGCGGCGCGTCGCTCCTCGCCGATGCACCGCATCGACTCGTCACGCCGCACTTCAGGTGGGCCCATTCGCGCTCGTCGATCCGCATCACGACGTCCGCCTCAGCCATCTAGCGAGTCGCCTGCAGGTACGAGACGTAGGCGCCGAAGCGCCGCCGGTCGGCCTCCAGCACCGCGAGCGGTTCGCCGTCCGGAGTGAGGTCGCTGGCCAAGCGCCCGACGGCGTCTTCGAGCTGCGCGTCGGTCATGGTGGCCGCCCACTCCGGGGCCGAGAGGTCGAAGACGGCGAGCGCAAGAGGCAGGCTGCGGTCCCCGTCTGGGAGATGGCACTGGCCACAGTGGGCTTCGAGGATCCAGCGCGCGTCTTCGCGGAGTGCGCGGGCTCCCGTCGCAGAAAGGGCCACCCGGGGGGGCTCGGTGCCCGGTGGAGGCTCGGCCGGTGGAGGCTCGGCCCCGCGGGTGTCGCATCCGGTCAACAGAACGAATGACAGGAGGAGTGCGCGCGGGTGAGCCACGCCGTCCCAACTCACGCCGGGCCGATCGATTCCCGCGCCGCCGCTCAGGAACTTGACCACAGTTGCCTACATGTAGGACTAGGGGGTATGTGTACTCGAACCGCCCTGCTCGCCTTGCTCAGCGTCCTGTCTGTCGTGTCTCCCGCGGCCGCTCAGGACCGAGCTGCGAACTCGCCGCGCGGCGGTCCGGGCATCGAGCCGACGGAGACGGGCTTCGACTACACGGTGCAATCGGGGGACACGCTCAGCGATCTCGCGGTGCGGTTCGAAGTCTCGGTCGACGACCTGGTCGCGTGGAACGAGGGCCTGCGCCCGGAGCTCATTCGCTCCGGCCAAACGATCCACGTCGAGGACGGGCTGCGCCGGGTCGTGCACACGGTGCGCCGCGGGGAGTCGCTCTCCCGGATCGCGTCGCGCTTCGGAGTGCGCGTCAGCGAGATCCTCGACTGGAACCGTCGGCTGTCGAGAGATCGCATCCCCGTGGGCCGTGAGCTCGTCATCTTCACGCGCCAGCCGACCAGCCGCTCTCGCTCTGTCGGGCGCCCCGACCACGGCCGTCTCGAACAGTCCCGCCCCTTGCGCGCCCACCCGGGCTTCCGTGTGCGACGGCCCGGTCGCGCGTACGGCACGGACGAATCGGTACGCTGGATCAACGAGGCCTTCGATGCGCTCCGTGACGCAGACCCGGACGCGCCGCGCGTCGAGGTGCACGACTTGAGCTTTCGTCACGGCGGCCCCATCAACGGCCATCACAGCCACGAGAGTGGGCGCGATGCCGACATCTCGTACTTCCAGCAGCGTTGCCCCTCCGACGTCTGTCGGTTCCGCCGCATCGGACCGGAGCAGCTTGACGTCGCCCGCCAGTTCGCGCTGTTCCGCCACTGGATCGAGAACGGCCAGGCCGAGGTCATCTTCGTCGACATCTCGCTGCAACGGGCGCTCTGGGAGCACGCGCGGTCGATCGGCGTCTCGCGCCGGAATCTGAGCCGGTGGTTTCAATACCCGCGCGCGGTCGAGAACCGCTACGGCGTCATCCGTCACCACCCGCATCATCGCGACCACTTCCACGTCCGCTTCGTCTGCCCCGAGTCCGATCCCGACTGCCACTGACGGTCCCGCTGGCGTCACCCCCGCGGTCTGCTACTCCGTAGCCTTCGATGATCCGGGGGGATGGACGGGGGAGCGTTCGAGCGGCGGCGGCGATGGACCGCAGCGAGCGCGGTGAGGCCAACGTGCTGGCGCACCTGGCACGATGCCGCGTCCTGGGACGTCTGGGATCGGGCGGGATGGCCGAGGTGTTCCTGCTCGAGCACGGCGCGCGACGGGTGGCGCTCAAGCGCATGCACCGTTCGCTCGCTCGTCAGCCCGACCAAGTGGCCATGTTTCTGCATGAGGCCCGCGTCTTCATGCGCACGGCCCATCCCTACGTCGTGCGCTTCTACGGGGCGGCGCGCGTCGACGGCGTGCCGTGTGTCGCCATGGAGCACGTGGAGGGCGTGACGCTCGAGGTGCTGCTCGCGCGGGCGGGGCGCTACGGCGGCATCCCGGTCGATCACGCCGTCGCCATCCTGGCCGACGTGGCCGCCGCGCTGGACTGGGTTCATCAGCTGCGCGACGAGCGCGGGCATCCCCTCCAGATCGTGCACCGCGACGTGACGCCGAAGAACATCATGATCGGCTTTGACGGCCGGGTGCGGCTGCTCGACTTTGGCATCGCCAAGTCCACGCAGGCGCGCGCCCAAACGCGGCCGGGGATGACCCGAGGCGTGCTGTCCTACCTTCCGCCGGAGGTGTTTCTCGGGCAGCGGTGCGGGCCGGCGGGCGATCAGTTCTCGCTCGGGGTGTGCCTTTTCGAAGCGCTCACGGGGCGTCCGCTCTACCGGTTCGCGCGCGCCCAAGAGACGCGGGAGGCCATCGTCGCGGGCCCGGTCCCGTCGCTCACCGAGCGATGCGCGGTCCGCGTGCGGCTCGACGCTGTCGTCCGTCGGGCCCTCGCCAAGACCCCGAAGGCACGGTTCACGTCGGCCGGCGAGCTGTCTGCGGCGTTGCGTGATCAGCTCAGCTCGACGCCCGACCTGGCCGCGCTCACGCGGGTCTGGTTTGCGGTGGAGCGTCAGCGGCCAACCCACCTGGACCCGACCGCGTTTGGAGCGCGCTGGCCGAACGAACCGCCGCGTGTGGAGCCGATGTCGATCGGTGATTCGACTGCACACGAGGTCGTGGCCGCGCGTGAGCCCACCGGCGCAAACTGACGAGGAAGGTCCTCGGAGGAGCACGATGATCGACGAAGCCACCGTCACCCAGGTCGTCCAGAGCGTCTCGGAGCGCATGGCGGACCCGCAGTATGCCCAGATCGCCATCGGCAGCTTCGCGCAGGAGCATGCTGACGCGGGGCGCTTCCTGACCGCGCACGCCGACGAACTCGGCGGAAGTGAGGGTGTGGTTCACGCTGTGTTTCACGCCGAGGTGCTGAACGAGTGCTTCCGCGCCCACCTCGGTCGCTCCTTGCCCGCCCTGGGTTTCGCAATGCTGGACCACGCGGCGACCGGCGACCCGTCCGCGCGCTTCGCAGACACCCAGCCGGCGCTGTCGAGCTACGTCGCCAGCAATGTCGACGACCCCACCATGCGCCGGCTCCTGGCCATCGTCGGGCTCGCGATGCACGCCGCCGCGTAGCTCGCTCGACGTGCGCTCAAGCGCCGCGAGCGGACTCGCGCAAACGACTCAGAGTCGAAGCAAGCTTCGCAGCGAACGGCGCATCGAGGTTCGCCGCTCACCGAGCGTCGCGCGCCGGGGCTCCGTCCGCCGGTCGGCACGCAGGCGTCGCTCTGCGGGAGGCGGCGTCGGCGGGAGGTAGCTCGCCAGCTTCCAAGTGCTTCGGGGGTCGTTCCAGTCCGGGGAGGGGGCGCTCATGCCCACACTGTGAGGTGATGTGGGTGATGGACCAAGAAAGCGGCGTTCGGTACCCATGACATTCGCAAGCAGGCGGGTACGCTGTCCGGACATGCGTCGACTTACCCCGCTCTTGTTGCCTCTCTTGCTGCTCGCCGGTTGTGATTGCGAAGGTCCAACCGAGCCCGAGTGCGTCAACGACATGGACTGTCCGACGGAGCAGCTGTGTCGGGACGGACTGTGTGTGCCCGGCCTCGACGCTGGGCGGCCCGTCGACGGCGGCTCCGGGTTCGACGCAGGGCCACCGCCCGTCGACGCGTTCATGCCCCGCTGTGAAGCCGACGAGACGGAGTGCGGGCCGACCGCCTGTTGCGGCGCGGGGGAGCTGTGCCGTTTCGACGCGTGCGTCTCGGACCTCGGGCCGTGCGCGACCAACGACGACTGCGGCGGCGACAGCTACTGCGATGGAGAGGGCCGCTGCATTCCGTACGGGGTGCCGGACGACCGCCTGTTCGATGAGACCTGCAGCCGCGCCATCGACATCGACGCCATCACACCTGAGGTCCAGTGCCGATGGCCGCTGCCGGGCGACACCCCGGTCTCTGTTCACGTCATGGCCACTCCTGTTGTCATCGACCTGGATCTCGACAGCGACCCCACCACGCTGGCCCCGTCGATCGTGTTCGCGAGCTTCCCCACCGTCGGCTTCTACCGTGAGCCTGGCATCCTTCGGGTGATCGACGGCGCGACGTGCGCGCTCCAGCACAGCTTCCCCGACCCCGCCGACGCGGTCATGAGTCCGGCTGGCGTCGCGGCGGGGGATCTCGACGGAGACGGCCGCGCGGAGATCGTGGCGGTGGGCTTCGAAGGCGGCCTCAAGGCGTTCCGCTTCGACGGCACCGACTTCACTCGAATCTGGACGAGCGGTGTGTGCGACGGCACGGGAGGACGTGTCGCCGACAACACCGGGGGACGCGACGAGTGGTCAGGGCCCTCCATCCACGACCTCGACGATGACGGGGTGCCGGAGCTGCTGCTCGGTGGCGTCGTGTACGACACGAACGGTTGTGTGCTGAGCAGCACGCTCGGCTACCACACGTACGCCCAGGGACTCGTGCCCGTGGTGGCCGATGTCGATGCAGACGGTCGGATGGAGCTGGTCTCGGGTGATGGCGTCTGGGAGTGGGATCCCGCGATGGGCGACTGGGTCGCCGAGAGCTGGGTGGTGCCCGGCGCATCACGCGGGCAGACGGCCGTCGCCGAGATGGGGAATTTCCCGATTGCCGCGCTGGGCGGCGCGGACGGCCCCGAGGTGGTGGTTGTGTCGGCGGGCCAGGCGCGCGTGCAGACCCTGGACGGTGTCACCGTCTTCGGCCCGTACACCATCGACCCCGGCTTCACCGGCGGCGCCCCCACCATCGCGGACTTCGACGGGGACGGCCGACGTGAGTTCGCGACGGCGGGCGGCTCCCAGTACGTGGTGTACGACCTGGATTGCGTGGACGGGGGCGGCACGGGCACGTGCGGCAGCTCGCGCACCGACGGTGTGCTGTGGACCGCGGTGAGCCAGGACCGCAGCTCGAACGTCACGGGCTCGAGCGTCTTCGACTTCGACGCCGACGGCGCGGCCGAGGTGGTCTACGCCGACGAGTGCTTCCTGCGCATCTACGACGGCGCGACGGGGGACGTCGTCTTTAGCGCGGCGCGCTCGAGCGGCACCACCTACGAGAACCCGGTCATCGCTGACGTCGATGGCGACTTCCAGTCCGAGATCGTCAGCGCGGTCAACGATTACGCCGACCTCGTCTGCCCGGCTACGGACCCGCTCCGCCCTTCGACGACCTACGAGCGCAACCGGGGCATCGTGGTCCTGCGTGACACCGAGGACCGCTGGGCCGCCTCGCGGCCGGTCTGGAATCAGCACGCGTACGCGGTCACCCACGTCGGCGATCTCGGGCAGATCCCCCGTACGAGCGCGGTGACCAGCAACTGGACGGACCCCGACCTCAACAACTTTCGCCAGAACGTGCAGGGGGACCTCGAGGCGCTCGGCCTCGCGGACCTGACCGCCGCGAGCGAAGAGGGGCCGCTCGAGGTCTTGTGCGACGGCGAAGAGGACCGGGACGCCACGCTCCCGGCGCGGATCTGCAACCGAGGCACCCTCCCGCTCGCGGCCGGAACGGAGATCGAGTTCCGGCTGGATGGAGTGGACGGAATGGAGCTCTGCAGCGCCCCCGTGCCGGTCGCGCTCACGGTGGGCATGTGCACGGAGGTTTCCTGCACCGCGACCCTCCCCACGGCGGAGCGCACCGACCTCTACGTCGTCGTCGACCCCGAAGGCACTGAAGATGAGTGCTGGGAAGGCAACAACTTCGCCGTCTTGACCGATGTCCGCTGCATCACGGTGGATTGAAGAGTTCACCCGCTCAGGGCGTCCATCTGGACGTCCTTCACGGCGGCATGCTGCGCGGCTTCTCCGCCCGGTCTCGGGTGGCGGAACCACGACCCAACGGTCACGCTTTGCGAGCGGCGCTTCGGCGCCTCGGAGACGTATCTTGAGAATTCATCTCGCAAGCTTGTTGGCGCTCGCCGTGGTGTTTGTGGGGTGTGCCCGCGGGTCGATGGACGCGGACGCGGGGCGCGCCACGCCGGACGCGGGAGACGCGGGGGATCCAGCCGACACGGGGCCGCCCGTCGACGCCGGTACGGACGCCGACGCGGGCCTGCCGGATGCGAGCGTGCTTCCGTGCACCGAGGGAGCGCCCTGCGATCTGACGACCGCGTCGCTGTTGCTGACGTCGGCGAACGTCGAGGTGGGCGAGGCGATCGAGGTCGAGTGGCAGGTTCAGAACGCCGGCGTCACGCCGCTCGAGGGCTACGCCTGGTCACTCCGGCTGAGCGTGGACGACACCATCGACGACACCGATCCGGAGCTGTGCGCGGGGCGGACCGAAGAGACACTCGTCGCCGGGGGCTTCGATGTACGGACGGCCAGCTGCCCGGCGCTCGATGACCCAGGCACGTTCACGCTCGGGCTCATCGTCGATGACGAGGACGAGTACGCGGAGAGCGACGAGACCAACAACACGCGGGCGGCGCCCACGCCCATCACCATCGCGCCGGCCCGACCCGACCTCCGCGCCGCCGGTGTGGTGTGCACGCCGGACCCGGTGTCTCCCGGCCTCACGATCAGTTGCGTCTTCGACCTGGTGAACGCGGGTCGTGCTCCCGCGCCGGCCTCGACCGTGCAACTCCGGCTCTCCACCGACGCGACCCTCGACGGCACCGATCCGCTGCTCGGCAGCTGCGTGATGGGTTCGCTCGCATCCGGGAGCACCGCACCGTCCAGCTGTGCGGGCGTGGTGGACGCGGCCACGTCGAGCGGCGACTACACCGTCGGCGTGATCACGGATTCGGCGAGCGTGGTCGACGAAGTGGACGAGACGAACAACGTGGGGGTCGCGAGCCTCGCGGTGGCCGCGCCGCCCTCCGCTGACCTCTACATCTCGCAGGTCTTGTGCACGCCGAACCCCATCGACGGGGGCGACGCCATCTCGTGCATGGTCACCGTGGTCAACGGCGGCACGCTCTCGGCCGCGGCGCACACGGTGGAGCTCCGCGTGTCCGACGACGACACGATCGACGGAGCGGACACCCTCATCGCGAGCTGCCCCGCGATGGGTCTCGCGGCCGGTGCCAGCGAGATGCTGGTCTGCGGTGGGGTGGTGCCGCCGGCCCTTCCGACGATGGGCTGGCGCTTCGGTGCCATCGCGGACACCGAGGACGAGGTGATGGAGGGCGACGAAGCCAACAACACCGCGTTCGGCCTCGTCGACGTGCGCACGGGCCAGCCCAACCTTCACGTCACCGCGATCTCCTGTACGCCCAGCGACAACGTCGCGATCGGCGGCCCGCTGTCGTGCACACTGCAGATCGCAAACGGGGGTCGGCTGCCGTCGGGCGCGTTCATGTCCGACCTCCGGCTTTCGGACGACGGCGCGGTCGACTCCGCAGACGCGCTCATCGCAACGTGCGTGTCGTCGAGCATCGCTCCGGGCGCGTCGACGAGCGTCACGTGCGCAGGCACGGTCCCGCCGAGCACGCCGTTCGGGGAGTACATCGTCGGGGGGCGTGCAGACACGGCGGGTGCAGTGACGGAGTCGGACGAGACCGACAACGTCGCGACCGTGCCGATGTCGGTCGGGCTCGCGGAGCTGCAAGTGAACTCGGTCGTCTGCACACCGGACCCCGTGGACCCGCTCCAGGAGATCTCGTGTCGCGTGAACCTGGCGAACACGGGGGATCGTGACGCGGGCGCCTTCGGGATCGAGCTCCGGCTGTCGAACAACACGACGATCAGCACCAGCGACGCCCTGCTGGCGACCTGCAGCTCGGCCGGCATCGTGGCCGGCGGGACCCAGAGCGTGACGTGCGTCGCGACCGTGCCCGCCGCGACCTCCGCGCGGACGTGGTACTTCGGGGTCATCGTCGACCGCACCAACGCGGTGGTCGAGGAGAACGACGGCAACAACATCGCGTTCGACGCGGTCGTCGTCGATGCGGGACGCCCGGACGTCATCGTCCCGTCGGTGTCCTGCCCCGCGACGCGACTGGCCGGTGGGCGGACGGGGTGCAACGTCGCCTTCGAGAACGTGGGGCAGGCAGAGATGCCGGCCTTCTCCTACGAGCTGCGCGTCTCGACCAATACGATCATCTCGGCCTCCGATCCGCTGGTCGCGACCTGCGGCGCGGGCGCCATTCCCATTGGGGGCAGCACGACCGACCCGTGTACGGGCGACCTCCCGTCCAATCTCACGACCCGCACCTACTACCTCGGGGTCATCGCAGACTCCGCGGATGCCGCCGCCGAGAGCAACGAAACGAACAACGACGACGGGTACACGGAGGTCGCGGTGACCGCGTCGCCCGACGTGCTCGCGACCTCGGTCAGCTGCCCGTCGTCGGTGAACGACGGCAGCGTGATCAGCTGTTCCATCACCCTTCGGAACGACGGCCAAGCAGCCGCGCCGAGCTTCCAGTACCAGCTGCGCATGAGCACGAACACGGTGCTGTCGACCGCTGACACGCTGATCACGACCTGTTCGACGGGCGCCCTCGCCGCGCGCACGTCCCGGACGGTGACGTGCGGTGGGTTCGTTCCCGTCCCGACGTCCGGGACGCGCTACTTCGGCCCGCTCGTCGACAGCGCCGACGTCGTCGACGAGGGCAACGAGCTCAACAACGACGACACCATCTCGGCTCCTGTCACGGTCAACTGAGGAGTTGCTCTCGAGCGATCCTGCGAGGCGAACGGATGGCGCGTGATTGAGGCCCCGCGTGCTGAACGAGTACGGGGCTGTTCACGAATGCGTGCACGTCTGCTTGAGTGCCAGTTGCAACCCGGAGCGGGTTCATCGCCGGAGCCTCGGTTCCCCGGTTGCGTCGCCGTGCAGTCCGCACTCACCGGGACGCCAGCGTGTTGAGCTTGTCCTCGATTTGCTTGGCGCTCATCGTGCCTTTGTAGACGTAGAGGGAACCGGGGAGGTCGTCGCCGAGGGCGTCTTCGCTGACGCGCAGTCGCTTGCTGACCGCGAAGAGCACCTTCTGTTCGAGGCCCGCTTCGACGAGCTCGACCCGCTTCCACACCGCGTCCCGGCTCCAGAAGCCCATCACCTCGAGCAGGATGACCTCGCCTGTCCCCGCGTGCTCGAACGCGAGATCCGGGATGCTCATGCCGACGCCGGGCAGCTCCAGAAGGTCATCGGCCTGGGATGCCGACCACTTGCTCTTGCGCTTGTTGAAGCGCTCGATGAGCTGCTCGACTTCTTCCGGCAGTCGCGGAGGCACGGCGTCTTCACCCCGCGCGTTGCCGGCCAGGCGAAACACGAGCGGGTCTCGCTTCTTGCCCCAGCGTACGTCCGCTTCGAGCTCCCACTTGCCGCACGCGGTGATGGCGGGCAGCGCGATCGCCAAGGCCAGCCCGTATTTCGTCACGCTCTCGAACAGGCTGAACGGCCCGTCGATGTCGATGCGGAACGCGCCGTCGGGCTCACGGGTGACGGTGTGCAACAGGCGCTGGAACTTGAGCTTGCGGAAGAGCACCCGCATGGCCGCCGGGCTCGCGCCGCGCACCCAGGCCGTCACCTTCGCGGCGCGCAGCATGATGGCGCGCGCCTGCTCGAGATCGTAGCCGCGCACCAGCGCGACCGGCGGGGGGGACTTCACCTCGCGGAGCACGTGCGCGCCCTTGAGATCGCCGTAGAGCCCTCGTTCGAGGGCTTGGACGGTCGCTCCGTGTTCGGCGGCGACCTCTTCGATCAGCGCGTCGCGGTCGAACCGGTCCGCCTCGCCGAGCGCCTTCCGGCGGGCGGTAGACAGCTCGAATACCTGGCGGCGCAACGCGATTGGGTCCGTGTCGAGGGCCAGCTCGAACTCGAGCTTGTCGTCGATGAGCTTCTTCAGCCCGTCGGCGAGCTTGCGCTCCCGCGCGCCGACCTTCACGGCGCGCCACGACTCCAGGAGCGCGTCCCGGGTGCCGCCGACGCAGCTCTCCGCCAGCGTGTGGAACTGCTCGGCCAACGCGAGCGCGCGCGCCGCCTGGTCGGGCTTGAGCGTGACCAGCGTCAGCTGGCCCTTGCGCCGCCGGGCGTTGACGTGGTCTGGGCTCAGCATCTCCGCAGCTCCGCATCGGTGCGCCGAGGACATCTAGCAGGCTGCTGCAAAGCCAATTTCGGCGCCTCGGCGGGCGGGATACGGCGCGATTCCGCTGGGTCGCTCCTCCGAAATGATTCATCATTTCGTCGTCGGTCCCATCGAAATCGCACCGCATCGCGCTCCGCGCTCCATCCAAAAGCCTTTTGCAGCAGCCTTCTAGCGGTACGCACTGTGTTCTCTCCGCCGCTGACTCGTCCATGTCTCGGTCGTCTCCGCCGTGACCAGCTCGTAGAGCGTCGCGTGTTTGTCGCCCTTCTTGCGCAGCACCCGACCGAGCCGCTGGACGTGCTCCCGGACCGAGCCTGAGCCGCTCACCACGATCGCGATGTTCGCGTCCGGCACGTCGACGCCCTCGTTGAGCACCTTCGACGTGACCACCGCCCCGTAGCGTCCCTCGGCGAGGCCCGACAGGATGTCGCTGCGCTCCTTCACCTTCGTCTGATGCGTGATGGCGGGTACGAGGAAGCGGCGGCTGACCTCGTAGCAGGTGGCGTTGTCCTGAGTGAACAGGATGGCGCGGTCCGCCCGGTGCTGGTGGAGCAACTCTTCGACGACGTCGAGCTTCGCTGGAGCGCAGAACGCGAGCTCGCGCTGACGGCGATAGGCGGCCATCGCGCGGCGGCCTTCGTCGGACATCGAGGACTGGATGATGAACTGCGACCAGCCGTCGTTCGCGCGCATGTTGATGCCCCGGCTGCGGATGAACCCGCGGTACGTCGCGCGGGACGCTTCATACTCGGCGCGCTCCTCGGGCGAGAGCTCCACCACGATGCGCACGGTGTCGTAGTCCGCCAAGAAGTCGCCGCTCAGCTCCACGATGTCGCGCCGGTAGACCGTCGGTCCGATCAGCTCCGCGAGGCGGCTCTCGCGTCCGTCGGAGCGTTCCGGCGTCGCGGTGAGCCCCAGCCGGAAGGGGGCCAGACACAGCTGCGCAGACAGTGCGTACGTCGAGCCCGGAAGGTGATGGCACTCGTCGAACACGACCATCCCGAAGCGGTTCCCGAGGTGTTCCATGTGGATGTACGCCGAGTCGTAGGTCGTCACGGTGAGCGGCTGGACGTCGTGCTCGCCGCCCCCGACGATGCCCACCTCGGTGCGGAACGTCGTGCGCAGAAGGTCGTACCACTGCCTTACCAGGTCGAGCGTGGGCGCCACCACCAGCGTCGAGCGGCGCCACATGTCGATGCCCATGACCGCGACGTGTGTCTTGCCCGCGCCGGTCGGCAGCACCACCACGCCCTGACCGCGTCGCTTCTTCCACTCGGCGATCGCTTCGGCCTGGTAGGGGCGGGGCGCGTACCGAACGAGCGCGCCCGACGTCAGCTCTTCGTAGGCGCGGGCGTCGTCTTCGTATTCGAGGCCGGCCTTTCGGATCGCCATCACCACGCTGGCGTAGGCCATCGCGGGAGCGCGGTGCCGGGCGCTCCGAGGATCCCACTTCGCCTCGGGCACGAGCGTCGACTCGGGCTCGAGGCCCTCGACCTCGATCGTGCCAGCGTGAAAGCGGATCCGAACCATCGCGCGGAGCGTAGCAGCGCACATGCCGTTGCCCATCGGCGCGTCGCGACGCGGGTTGCGTGGCGAAAGGAGTGACCTACGTCCCGCGCCCGTGTACTGCCACGACCGGAACACGGAGGAGCTCTTGGGAAGGATGCCGACACGCCGCGTACGCCATCGGGGATGCCGAGTCGCGCGCAAGGGTTTCAGACCGCCGTTCTCCTCACAGTGCTGAGCCTCTCGTGCCCCCTGCTCTTTGGATGTCCGGCCTTGCAGGGCGAAGTCGACGAGGGTGACCCGCCCCCGCCGCCGACCCCCGAGCTCGTGCTCAGCGAGTCGAGCGTGCACGCGGCCCTGCCGGCCTTGTCGCGGGCCATGCAGCGCCCGATCGTGGTCGCGCCCGAAGCCATGAGCCGGGCGCGCTGCCCGCGGCTCTCCATCGTCACCCCGGCTGGGACGCCGTCGGCGGACCTCGTCGCCATGCTGAGCGCGGCGCTCGAGCCGAGCGGGCTCCAGCTCGATGTCCAGCCGTCGGGGACCGTGGTTCGGCACACGGCCGCTGAGCCTACGGGAGGCGGCTGCGAAGTGTCCCGGCGCTTGTCTCGTCCCGGTCTGCCTCGGCGCTCACGGCCTCGTCCTGATAGGACGAGTCGCTTCGACGACGGTGAACGCGCCCGGATCGCCGCCGGGATCGCGCGCGTGGGGGAGCGGGAATGGGTCATGACACCCGACGCGCGGTCCGCTCTGCTCGAGGGCGAGCCCCCGCGGGTGACTGAGGAAGCGCGGCTCATCCCGGGCCCCGAGGGGATGGCGGTGTACGGAGTCCGTCGTGCCGGCATGCCGTCCGTTTTGGGGCTCCAGAGCGGGGACCGCATCCAGACCATCGCCGGGCGTCCCGTGACGGTCGACTCCATGTCCTCGATCAGCGCCGAGTTGCTCACGGCCGAGCGAACCGAGGTCCAGCTCCTCCGCCGGGGCCAGTCCCGCACGCATGTCTATCGCGTCGTCAGGAGGCTCCCGGCCGCACGCTGGGAGCGGCCCGGGCCTTCGCGCCCATGATGGCCGCGCAGCTCGTGCGGCGTTCTCGGTTGCTGCTAGCTTTGTCGCCATGGAACGCCGCTCCTGGATCACCCGTCTGGCCCTCTTCGCGACGCCCTGCCTCCTCGGTTCGGGTTGCGATCTCCGTTCGAAGGACTGGGCGGAACAGACCCTCGGCGACCTTCCGCATCAGACGATGTCGGTGGTCGACCCCTTCGTGGACCTGACGCTCGCGTACAACTACGGCACCGCGTTCAGCTTCGTGTCCGACCTCGCCGATGCGCGCGCGGTGCTCGGGGTGCTCGCGCTGGTCACGGCGGTCGGGATGCTCCTCTGGGGGGTCGCCAAGCAACGGCCGGCCCTCGAAACGGTGGGGCTCGGGCTCATCGCCGGGGGCGCGATCGGCAACGGCGTCGATCGCCTCTTCCGCGCCGCACCCAACGGCACGGCGGTCGTCGACTTCATCCGGGTGAACTACCCCTGGGGGGGCAGCTGGCCGACGTTCAACATCGCCGATGTGCTGGTCGCGGTGGGCGTCGGTTTGATCCTCGTAGAGGCGTTCCGAGATGCGAGGCGCGCCCGCGCCACGCTCGAGACGGGATGACCTACTCCATCAAGGAGCTCTTCTACACCCTGCAGGGGGAGGGCGCGCACGCCGGACGCCCCGCGGTGTTCTGTCGGTTCGCGGGCTGCAACTTGTGGACGGGACGCGAGGCCGACCGCAGTGAGGCGGTCTGTCGGTTCTGTGACACAGACTTCGTCGGGACCGACGGGAACGGCGGCGGCAAGTTCGACTCGGCTCAGGCGCTGGCGTCTGCGGTCGCGTCGGCGTGGCCGGGCGGAGGGCGCCCGTACGTCGTCTGCACCGGAGGCGAGCCGCTCCTCCAGCTGGATGGCGCGCTCATCCTGGCCTTTCACGCCGAGGGCTTCGAGGTGGCCATCGAGACCAACGGCACGCTGCCCGTCCCCGATGGCGTCGATTGGGTGTGCGTCAGCCCGAAGGCCGATGCCCCGCTGGTGGTCGAGCAGGGAGACGAGCTGAAGCTGGTGTTTCCACAGGAGCGCGGCGAGCCGTCCCGGTACGCGGACCTCGCGTTCGAGCGCTTCTTTCTGCAGCCGATGGACGGCCCGGACCGCATCCTCCACACGCAACGGGCCGTGGCCTACTGCCAGGCGAATCCCTCGTGGTCGCTCAGCTTGCAGACCCACAAGTGGATCGGGATCCCGTAAGACCCACTTCCTCGTTTCGCGAGAATCGAGCGTCGCGCACGTGGGTTGAGGGCCCGTGCAGGTGCACCTCCGACGGCCCAGCACCGCGGTGGCGGTCTCCCTCGCGCTTCACGGCGCGTTCGCGACAATGGTCTGGTCGCTCCCCGAGCTGCCCGGTCCCGCGGTGTCGTCGTCCGCACCGTTTGTGTTCGACCTGGTCGGGCCTTCACGCGAGGACGACGTCGAGCCGGTTTCCCAGGTCGAGCCGAGCCGTCCAGAGCCCCACGTCGCTCCCGCGCCAAGGTCCGCTGTCCGCTCGCGGCCGGTTTCTGCGGCGCGTGCATCCGAGGGGAATGCGCCCGCGGTCGAGGCCACGACGACCGGCGACGTGACCGGGGGCCCGGCCATGGAGATGGGCGCCGCCGAAGCGGCCGAGACCACCACAGCGCCCATTTCGCGCTCCGCAATGCGAACGCTGCTGGCGCCCAGCTCGGTCGCGCGGAGCGCGTTTGTCATCGAAGGCCCCGGTCCCTCCCGTCCGAGCGGTCCTGCTGGTCTCGACGTGGGCCGCCTCGGGCCGCTGACCGAGGCGGAGGCCGAGGCGGTGCACAGCGATCATCTGAGAGACCGGGCCCTGGAGCGCTCCCACCTCACACGCGAGGTCTTCGAGCTCCAACGGCAGCCGGACGGCAGCTACCGCCACGAGGGCCACCTCTTCGTCGGGGTCGTGCGGCGCGACGGGAGCGTCGACTTTCAAGTCCGGGACGCGGCGAGCTTCGACCTCACGCGCGGCACCGGTACCTTCGACCTGAACGACGCCCTGATGGGCGCGCAGGGCGGCAACCCGAGGAGCGCCGAGGAGGCGCGCTTCATGCGGGAGACGGAGTCTCTCCGGCTTCAACTGGAGCAGGAGCACCACGCGCGGGAGCTCGACGTCGCGCGTCGCCGCTTGCGTGGTCGGCTGCGCACCGTCTGGGCCGCGGCGCGTTCGGCGTCGGCGCGTCGGGCGCGGATCTTTGAGCTGTGGGACGCCTTTCCAGAGGACGGGTCGGCCGACGCACTGCGCGCCGCGGTGCTGACATTCGTCCGCATCCACCTGCCGGCGGGGGCGACTGACGCTTATGCACCCGAGGAGTTGGCTCAGCTCAACGCGCAGCGGGAGAGCCGAGCCGCGTTTGCGCCCTACTGAACGGGCCCCCCGGCCTCACGCGTCGAAGCGCTGCATGCCCGCGATCGCGACCTGCGCGGCGTTTTCGTCTCGAAAGAGGTTGGACGGGAAGCGGTTCTTGAGCGCGCCGATCCGAAGGGCGGACTTGGAGCAAAGGCCTTCGGGGTCGCCGAAGCGGACGCAGCCGAGGAAGTAGCGCTCGACGAACGTCCGAGCGCGCTCCCCGTAGTCGGCGGCGAGCTCCGGGTTCAGCTCGTATTCACCCAGATCGATGAGGCACCACCACTTGGCACCGCCTCGCTCGAGGAGCAGCGTCTCGCTGCGCTCGCGCATGAGGGCTTCCCACTCCGCGATGTCGAGGTGGGTGGTGAGCCGAACCGCCTGCTGGCGCATCACATAGGTGTCGGGTCCGACGCTGACGTAGTGGAGGTCCATCGGGGGTGGACCTCAGCTCGGGGGCATGAAGCTGCCGGAGCCGAAGTTCACGAAGACATCGACGCACCAGACGCTGATGCCGTTCATGTCGTCGAGCGTGCGATCGGTCGGCAGCTGCACGCGGATCGTCTCGTTGAAGTACGGGTTGCCCGGGCGGACGAGATCGGGACCGATGCCGAAGCCGTCACGGTAGTTGCCGTCGATGCCACCGTAGAAGCGCACGTCGATGCCGCTCGCGTCGTAGTTGAAGTTGGTGACCTCGATGGTGCAGTCGTCGAGGATCGTGGCCGTCCCAGAGACGCCGTGCTGAAGCGTGCTGAGCTCGGCGATGTGACCGACCGTGGAGTGGGTGGACGCGCAGGTCCGCCCGGGCGGGCCGGCGTCGGATCCTGCGTCGGGCATCGGCATGCCGCCATCGGCCGGCAGGACCTGCTCGCTGATTTCCATGACGTAGGCGATGAGGTTGCGGGTCTCGTCGTCGCTCAACCGGTCCGCCGCCCAGAAGGGCATGCGTCCCTCGGTGAGCCCGTCGTACACGGTGCTGTCCGGGTCTCCGCTGAGGCGGATGCGGCGCGCGATGAAGTCGGCGTCCAGGTTGGTCGCCACGAGGCCCGGCGCCAGGTCGGAACCGACTCCGTCGGTGGCGTGGCAGCCGGAACACGAGGTGTTGAAGAGCGACTCGCCGGCCGCGACGTCGCCTCCGGTCAGGTCGGCGGGGGGCGCGACGATCTCGAAGGTCAGCGCTTCCGCGGGCGCGTCGCCGGCCTGCTGCTCGAGGAACTCCTCGAGGCGCAGCCAACGGGTCGACTCGGCGGCGAGCGGCTCGCCTCCCATCCACTCGACCACGCAGCTGTTGACCGCGTCGCGCAGCTCGGTGAGCTGGCCGTTCTTGTAGGTCGGCCGGTTCGCGGCGTCGCCAATGCTGTGGCCGGGCCGCCGGATGCCGTCGGCTGCGGGCTCACTCAGGGCGTGGCAGGTCGAGCACGCGAACGAGTTCCCCGTGGGGAGCGGGTTGTCGTACACCGCCTGCCCTTCGGGACCCGTCATCGGGTCGCCGTCATCGCAGCCCACGAGCGCGAGCGGCAAAGCCAGGAGAAGAGCGAAGAAGGCAGGCGTGCGTCCGGTCATTTCGGATCCCTATGTGACACGCCTGGTTTGGTTACGCCAAATCGTGCGAAAAAATCACATGTGTGCGTCTGGAGGCTCTCTTCCCGTTTCTCGACCCGCATCGAGGACGTTCACACCGCCGTCTTGCGACGTGGGCGGCGCGTCTTCGTCTCCCCGCGTGACGTCGTCGGGGGCCTGCGTGATCGCGGGGGTTCCGTCGTCCGGCTCGAAGCTGCCGTCGAGGGCCACGGTGCCCTGTGACAGCTCCAGCTCGAGCTGACCGCTCCAGTCGACGCGCGCGGTCTCGAGCAGGACCTCGTGCACCACGCGGTCGGGTTCGGGGGGCAGCTCCACCGTGTAGATCGCTTCTCCATCGAGGCGCACGGTCAGCGTCCCGCCGCCGTGGAACCCGTCCGGCACGGCGTAGCGGAGTCGGAGGCGTCGGTCGGCGTCGACGTCCTCCCAGCGCACGATGCGCGCGCGCCCGCGGTGGGTCGTGATGAGGAGGAGCCCGCGGTCTTCGCCGGCGACGAGCGGCGGCGAGCTGGTGGCGAGGCCCACCTCTTGATGCACGCCATGGTCGACGGTCGCGCACTCCCAGTTGAGGTGCTCCCAGGCGAGGAAGTCGCACGGACGGTCGCCGTTGAGAACGATGGCCGCGCGCACGCCTCGCTCGCTCGCGATGCGGAAGGCGGGCGGGTCGAGCCGCCGGCCGACACCAAACGCCAGCAGGACGAGAAGGCCATAGACCAGCACGCCCACGCGGCGTCGGGCCGACATTTCGCGCGCGGCCCGCTGCAGCCGCTCGCCAGCCTCGAGGCAGACGGCCACCGCTGCGACCGAAAGGAGCGCGAGCGCAAAGAGTGGCAGCTTCCCCTCCCCCAGGCTTGCCAGGCGCTCGACGGCCAACAGACCCAGCGGCAGCAGCACCCACGCGCGCCGACCCATCACGAACACCGCCGCCGGCAGCAGGGCCACGAGCACGAGCAGCGGTCGCCCCGCGTCCTGACCGAGTCGCTCGAAGAGGCCGAGCGCGGTGGTGTCCGACGTCGCGGCGTTCAGCACCGGGGCCGCCAGCCCGAGAGCAAAGAGTCCGGCCATGCGCCAGTCTCGTATGCCGACCGCGAGCGACAGGAGCACCGCGAACTGGAGGTCGGCGCCCGGGTCGAGCAGGCGCGTGCGCACGCCCGGAAACAGCAGCAGCAGAAACGGCGCCAGCGTGCCCATGGGGCCGCGGGACACGCGCGCGCCCAGCGTGGCCACGCCGAATCCCAACGCCGCGGCGCCCGCCAGCACCTCGGCGACCTGCGTCCACCCGTCGGGAAAGCGGGCCTCGTAGCTCGCGCCGACCGACGCGAAGGCCGCCATCACGATCGCGCAGCCGAGCGCCGCGACGGTCGGCGCGCGCACGGTGCGAAGGCGGGTCCATCGGCGGCCGACGACATCGACCGTCGCCGCGAGCGCGGGCACCAAGAGCGCGGCGCTCGGCCAGAGGAACCGGTCTCCGTACCACTGGTACCGCGCGAAGATCAGCACCGACGCACCCACGCCCAAGATGGCGGCGAGCACATACAGGGGGCGCCTGCGGAGAAGCAGCACGAGCCCCGGGGCCGCCGCGAACAGCAGCGGGAGCTTGGTCTTGACCCCGTAGCGCCCTTCCCAGAGCGTCATGATGCCCTCGTCGAACGGCACCCCGAAGGCGTTGGCGTGGTCGGCCATCTGGGCCTCGCCGTTCACCATGACGATGACGCGGTTGTAGCCGGCCCACCACGGCATGCCGTACAGCCACGTGTTGGACGCCGCGTAGAGCAGCAGCGGGATGGCGCCGCCGAGCATTGCCCAGGCCAGCTGCCTGCCCGCGCGCCGATCCAGCATGATCAGCACCAGCGACGGCAGCCACAAGAGGACGGTGGGCCGGGCCGCCACCGCGAGACCGACCATCACTCCCGCCCAGAAGCCGCGTTTCTCGGATGCGAGCGCCATCCCGAGCGTGAACAGCGCGAGGATCAAGACGTCGACGTGATAGTCGTAGACGTAGTCTCGCATGCTCGCGGCGAGCGCAAACGACAGCCCCGCGAACGCCGCCGCCGAGACGGACCCATAGCGCCGCGCGAGCGCGAACCCGGCGCCTCCGATGACGCCAAAGAGCAGCAGGTTGAAGAGCAGCGTGCCAGGCAGCCCCAGCGCCCAGAACAGGGGCGTGGACAACAGCGGCATCAGCACCGGGTGCTTGGGCATGCGGTGCCCGTCGCGCCCGAGCGCCACGTTGCTCCACCCTTGGTCGAGGTTCCGGTTCCAGCCGAGGTTCTGCTCGTACCAGCTCGCCGCGAACTCGTCCTGGATCACCGAGCCCGACTCCACGAGCGTCGTGTTGATGTTGACGTAGAACCGGCCGTCCCGCTTGATCCAAGTCTGCGGGTTGTACTGCTGCGCCGCCTGCGCAAACGAGATCAGCAACGCCACGAGCCCCGCCGCGACCGCGATCGCAGGGACGGAAGCAGACGCGCGTCGGGGGAGCACAGCGCGGCGGAGTCTACCTCTCCGGCGAAGCCGAGTGCACGAGAGTGCGCAGCATCGCGTCGACGGAAGGACGCACAGGCGTGCGTCGCCGCCCGAGTCCCTTACTCTGCGGCGTGCTCACCTCCTTCAAGCTGCGCCGCCACGAAGAGCACGTGTGGATCATGCGGGCGGGCGCCGAGACGGGCGTCACGCTGCGCGGCGCCGCGGCGAGGAGAGCCTTCGAGCTTGGTGCAGCGTTGTTCCGAATGGCGTGTCCCGACGCCCCCGAGCGGGTGCGCGCGCTGTCGGTCGACCTCGGGCGGGCGCGGTTGATCGCGACGATCGACGAGGGCGCTGCGAAGCCGACGCCGGTGCGTCATGACGGGCCGGACGTGCTCGCGGCGCTCCCGCAGGCGCTGCTCGACTATCTGCTCACGCCACCGCTCGACGATTTGGCCACGCCGCCGCTCGACGGGGGGCCGTCCTCGCGCGAAGCTCGCGCCGTGACTTTGGACAACGCCCTCGCCGCCCTGGACGGCGCGCTCGCCGCGCTCGCCGACTCTCCCCTCGCCGTTCTGGCCGAGCACGTGCGCTTCGAGCCGGTCGATGCGGCCGCGTACCAGCGGGCCTTCGTGCAGCTGGGGCGCAAGCCGCCGGCCGACCTGCTCCGCTTCGTCGAGACGCGCGGTCTGCTGCGCGTGCCCGACCTCGGGACGCCCTTCGATTTGCCCGCGGGCAACAGCGGGTTTCGCATGCTCGGTCCGGAGGGATTGTTCGCGGCCTACCAGCACCTCGACGACACGATCGACGCGGGCTCGGAGGCGGCGCGGGAGCTGACGTTGATCGCGTCGGTCGGTACGGCGCCCTTTGGTCCCGGCTACGCGATCGGGCCCGACGGGATCGGCCTCTACCACCCCGACCGCTTCGTCGCGGGGGACGCACGAGGCGTGCTGCAGGGGAGCGTGCCCTCGTTCAGCGCGCTGCTGTCGGCGTTCGCGAGTGGCCTCGAGACGGCGGTCCGGCGCGGTGACCGGGTGGCCATGATGCGCGTGGCCAAGAGCCTCTCCCGCGCGCCGAGCGCGCCGTTCGACCCGGCCAAGGAATGGACGCGCTTCGAGCGCGCGGACCGAGTCTGGGACGCGGACGTCGCCACGCGCCTCGGGCCTGTGCTCGCGCACACCAAAGACCCGGCGGTCGTCACGGCGATCGTCAAGCGCATCCAGGCCGACCTCGATGGGCGCGGCATCGTCGACCCCTATCTCGCGGGGGTGTTCCAGCGCGGGGCCTGGCCGGCCGGCTACCCTGGGGTGAATGAGCTGCTCCAGCGTCTTCCTGCGGAGGGGGCGGGCGGCCTGCGGGGCATCGCGCGCTGGTGTCTCGGCTGGTCGGCGCTCCCGCTGGACGCATCGCTCGAAGCCGCCGCGCGCGCGCTGGCATCGCGTGTCGACGACGGGAGCGATGACGCGGCGGCCTGGGCGGCCACGGAGCCCCTCGTCTCGCTCGCGGGGACGGCGCGCGGCGTCGCCACGGTCGAGACGGCGCGCGCGTTCCTGAGCCGGGCTTACGTCTTCGCGCTGGGCCCGATGAGCCCCGCGAGGGTGCGGCACATCGCCGTGATCGTACTGCAGCTGGCACGCTTGGCGCGGACGGCGGAAGGCGCCGCAGCGGGCCTCGAGGCGTCCCGCACCGCGCAGCCCTTTGGGCTCCCCGCGCTGTTCGAGAAGCTCGTGGCGACGCAGGCGGGCGATCTCGATTCGGTGCCCGGCCGCCTCCAGCCGCTTGTCGATCGACCTCGGGACGCGCCCGTTACCGACGCGCTCGTGGCGTGGTTCGACACGCACACGGGCTCGCAGCGGGAGAAGCTCGCGGCTCTCGAAGCCGAGTGGACCGAGCGCGTGCGCGCCGCGTCGGAAGAGGACCGTGCCTGGGCCCTCCGCCGCGTGAAGAAGCAGGTCAACTCCAAGAAACTGCGGGCGGCGCGGGACGCTTGGCTCGCCGGTTTGGGCTGAGTCGTCTTTCGCGCGGTCGCGCGGTCGCGCGCCTTGGTAGCGCGAAAGACGACTCCGATGTTTGCGGGTGGCGCTTGCGCAGTCTTGGAGGGCTTCAGATCTCGCTCGTCAGGACGAAGCGAAAGTCGGCCTCGCCCATCCCGTGCTGGACGACGGCGGCGCTCGCGTCCTCGGGCACGCCGCGCGTGAGCAGGGCGTCCGTCAGCGCGTCGCCTCTCGGCGAGCAGAACATGTGCACCGCGCCGGGCTGCACGTCCGCCTGGCCGGTCTCGGCGCAGGGCCCGAACTGAACATGCAGCAGCGGCATGGGCGCGCCGGTCGAGGCGAGCACGACGTCTTTGACGCCGCGGAGCGAGAGGTACGAGAGCGGCCCGCGGTGCGCCGTGACGAGCGCGGCGACGTCCGCCATTTGAGCCGCGTCGAGCGAGAAGAGGACCAGCTCTGCCGCGTGTTTCAGCGGGACGACGCGCATGCGGTTCAGGAGCCTGACCACGCGGTTCTCTCGCCCGCCCGATGGGTTCATGCTGATGCCGTAGCCGCGCGAGCAGCGTCGGTACGCGCCGGCGATGGCGTGTGCGGCCATGCGAAAGGGAAGGTGTCGGCCGCGGTAGTCCGGGTGCACTTTGAGGTCGCAGAGGTACCACGCCGTCTCGTCCCCGATGCGGCGGAGGACACGGGCGCTCACCGCTACGACGCGGTCGCGGTCCAGCACCACGTCGTGCGTTGTCTGCCCCATGCGATCGAAAAACGCGAAGTAGTCCGCGCCGTGATCGAGGGTGAAGAAGTCGTCGCCCAGCGGGTAGCGCGCCGAGGCCTCGAGCGCCGCGACGCGCGATGCGTAGTCCGGCCGGTCGTCTGCCGTCAGCGTGTGAACGGAGAGGCCCATCGTCAGCCGGGCATCATCCAGCGGCGCGCCCGCGCCCGATGGAGCCCGCGATAGAGGCCGTCGAAGACGGTGGCGCCCAGGCGGATGCCCTGCTCGATGGCGTAGCGGCTCTCCGGGTCCGACTCCCATACCGGCGCGAGGACTTTGAAGAAGTCGTCGGCGTGTTTGATGTCCAGCTCGTGGTGCAGGGTGTAGTGGATGAGTCGTTCACGCTCGAACCAGGCGCGCGCGACGACGGCCTCGCCGATCCACGCCGAAATCTCGGAGAACATGCGCTCGATGATGCCGAGCATGCCCACGCTGACGAGGTAGTCGTCGAGCACCGCGGCGCCGACCAGGGTGGTGTTGAAGACGCGCACCTCGGGCCAGAGCGCGCGCGCATCGACGGCCGCCTCGTCGAGCCCTCCGAGCCGGTTGAGGAACGTCAGAAACGTCGCGCCGTGCATGAGTGACGCGTCGCCCTCACCGTGCTCCTCCCAGACATTGCGCAGCACCTCGACCCGGCGCTGGGCCTCCGGGATCTTCGCGGCCACGGCGGCCATCGGGCGGCTGAAGAAGACGACCGCGAAGTAGAACTGGACCTGCGTCTCGAGGAAGTCGTCGCGCTCGAACGAGCCGTCGCGCAGCGCGGTGAAGTAGGGGTTGTCGCGGAAGCCCGAGTCGTCGAGCACCTGGTCGATCAGCGCGTTCATGAGTCGCGACGATAGACGAGGAGCCGGTCGTAGAACAGGCTGCGATCGCGCTCGAACAGTTCGGCCGCGAGCATGGGTCGAGGCGTCCAGCGCGGACCCAGTGCCGCGCCGAGGTCGCGGTCGTTGTTGAGCTGCCGAAAGAGCACATGTGCGCCCGGCCTCGTATTCTCCAGCGTCGTTGCCAGCGCGGTGATCTCGGCGTCGTTCATCCAGTCGGGCAGGTTCGAGAGGGCGATGAGGTCGAACCCGTCCAGGTCCGGGACTTCCTCGAGCGCACCTTCGACCAGGTCGAGCGGAGCGCCGCTCGCGGGATGTTGCAGGTAGTCCGGCCATGCCGCGGGCCGCTCCACATAGCGACCGAGCAACAGGTGATGCAGGAAGTAGTTGTTGAACGCGTCGGGGCGCCGCAGCCCACGCTCGAACGCCCGCTGGAAGTAGCCGGGGTAGCTGCCTGGGGCGGCGTGTTGGGTCGCCGCCGGCCCGAACATGGTGTTGAGCAGAGGGTCCGAGAGGAACAGCGAGAAGGCGACCGGCCAGTAGCGATGCTCGGTCAGCCGAGCGACGGTCCCGGCGAGCTTCGACTCTTCTTCGAACGCCGTGGTGAGCTCCTCCGGCGGGACGCAGAAGTCCTCGACGAAGCGCCGGAGCCCCGCGAACAGCGACTCGAAGTTGCCGGCCGCGTTGAGGCCGTCGGGATTCGCATTGCCCACGTTGAAGACAGGGGCGTCGGCGTGCCGTGCTGCCTGCTTGGCGCGCACGTGGGCGAGCTGAGCTGGGTTGAAGTCGAACAAGCGGAGGGCGACCTCCGGGTGGGTGGCCCGAAGCGTGAGCGCGGTGCACCCGCCGGAGGCGACCAGCAGCACCCGGCTTGCTCCGGTTGCCTCGATGAGCGCCTGCTCCACGCGGGGATCCTCGCGGACGACGGCAAACTGCAGAGGATTGTCGCGCATGCGCGCCTCATAGCAGATGGCGTCGAGCAGCAGGGCTCATGCACGCTCCTGACACGCTGCTGTCAGGAGACGTGAGCCCCGAGGCTTGTCGAAATGACTCGCAGGCGGGAGAGTCCGGCCCAACCAACCCAAGGAGGGGTCAAGACATGAGTGCCAAGGAAATCGGAGAGAAGCTCGTTGCGTTGTGCCGTGAAGGCAAGAACCGCGAGGCGCTGGAGACGCTCTACGCGGACAGCATCGTGAGCATCGAGGCCTCCACGCCTCCCGCTGGTGGTGACCGCATCTCGAACGGCATCGAGGCGGTTCGCGCCAAGGGCCAGTGGTGGGCGGAGAACCACGAGGTGCACAGCGCGGAGGTCTCGAACGCCTACCCGCACGGGGACGACCGGTTCGCGGTGCGCTTCAACTACGACATCACCAACAAGCCGAGCGGCCAGCGCATGCAGATGGACGAGGTCGCCGTGTTCACCGTCGAAGGCGGCAAGATCGTCAAGGAAGAGTTCTATTACTGATCCTTCGAGTGTGCGCGCTGCGCGCTCCTAGCACATTCGAAGGATCACGATGTTTGCTGGCGTCGCCTTCGGCGCCGCGATTGATCCTTCGAATGTGCGCGCTGCGCGCTCTTCGCACACTCGAAGGATCACGATGTTTGCTGGCGTCGCCTTCGGCGCCGCGATTGATCCTTCGAATGTGCGCGCTGCGCGCTCTTCGCACATTCGAAGGATCACGATGTTTGCTGGCGTCGCCTTCGGCGCCGCGATTGATCCTTCGAATGTGCGCGCTAACGCGCTTGCCCGGCATAGCTGGGCTACCGTCCTCGTGGACGTGCACGTAGCCGTCCTCGTACCCGTCCTCGTACCCGTGGACGTGCACATACTCGGGCGTCCTCGTACTCGTGGACGTGGACGTGCACGTAGTCGGACGTGCTGGTGGAGGTTCACGTCCTCGTGGACGTGGTAGGGGCGCTCCTGTTCCTGTCCTGCCGACGAGGGTTGGTGTCGTCAGGTTGTCGTTGTGGCGACCGGGGGCGCCAACCTTTTGTCATGCGGGCCCGTCGTGTCCGCCGGGCGTGGCTGAAAGAGGGGCGGCACGGGCTTTGCGAAAGGCATGGGGACCCACACCCCTGACGCTGGAGCCTTTCGATGACCCCCTTCCTCTCCGCCTCCGATCTCGACGACGACTTCATCCCGGTCTCCCGCACGTTCCGTGAAGCGAGCGAAGCGCGGCACACGCCCTCCCGGGAGGAGCTGCTGTCCGCGGAGCTCCTTCTCGACGACGAGGACGATGAACTCGACGCGCCCGAGGGGATGACGGGGAACGAATCGTTCCGCATCATCGAGACCATCAAGGAGCGTGAGGCCGCCCTTCGCGAGGCCGCCTGAACCAGGCGAGCGCAAGGAGAGCAAGCAGCCAGGTCGGTGCGGACCGAGAGTGGAACGCGACACTGCAGCCTGCGCTCGAGTCGCTCCGTGACCCCGTTGTCGTCTCGGCGCTCTCCGGCTCGCTGCGTGAGGGCTCCGCTGTTTCGGGGGCCACGTCGTCCGTTGCGGGCGATGGCGAGTCACCGGAAGTCGAGGCGGAGGGAGCGGTTTCCGCCACGCTTGCGGATTCGGCCGACGCAGGTTCGGCCGCCGGCGATTCAGTCGACGTGGGTTCGCTCGAAGCGGTATCGGCGGAGGCTGCAGGTGCTACCGGACCGCGAGCGACCTGAACGAAGTTCGCGGTTCGGTCGCAATAGACCGCGCGCACCCACATTCCGCCGAACGCGCATCGCTCGGTGTAGCCCCGCGCCAGCGCCGTACCGCAGTTCTCGAGCTGCTGATCCTCGTTCATGCGGCCGTACTGGCAGGCGAGGCATTGGCTTCCATCCCGCTGCTGGATCTCCAGCTCGCAGAGTTGCTGGTTGGGCGATGGCGAGTCCGCCTGCGCTCGAGGCGCCGCCGCCAGCATCGTCAGGAGCACCGCCGCTTGGACACCGATTCGCATCACAGCTCTCCGCCTCGTCGGTCTTGCAGTCGTGCGAGCGCCCACGCGAGAGCCTCGCTTCGGTCCGCGAAGACGGCGTAGGGGTAGGGCGGTGGCTCCACCCAATAGATCGCGTGCAGGATCCCGCGCACCACGGCGGAGTCCCCGATCAACGCGAGCCCCGCGACCCACCGCTGTTGCGCGTCCGCGTTCTTGGCGTTGAATGCCGCGATCGTGCGCCGCAGGTCGCCGTTCAGCGTCGCGCCTCGTGTGGCGTCGATGACCTGCACGTGGAGCTCCTCGCGCGCGAGACGGAGCTCACGTTGCTCGTTGTACGCCCGGATGTCCGCGTCCGTCCCCTGCCCGGACATGCGGTCCACGCACACAGGCCACTGGTCATCGTTGGCGGAGTAGGGCATCCCGCGGCGCATCATACGAAAAACGAGCCCGGCTGGGGACACCTCGGCGGCGCGAGAATCGAACGGTGTTCAGCCCACCCAGCTCAGACGAGCTCGGCGAACGGGCCGCGGATCGCGAGGGTCAGGCCCTCCTCCTGGAGGTTCAGGAACATCGTGCTGCCGTCCGGGGAGAAGCAGACCCCCGCGATCTCGCCGTCGCTCATCGCGTTCGCCCCGAGCGCGAACACCTCGCCGCTCGAAAGCACCCCACGCAGGTAGTCGCGGCCCGGGCCGTCCTCGACGACATACAGCGTGCCCGACGGGCTCATCGCCACGTTGTCCGGCATCTCGAGGTGCCCGGGGCCTTCGGACGCGGCGACGACCTCCAGCACGCCCCCGTCCGCTTCGTCCGTCAGCCGGAAGATCTGCCCGCCTTCGGTCGGCGCTCCGCTGGTCGCGCACAGATAGATGCCGCCATCCCCGAAGCAGATGCCCTCGCCCCGCCGGATCACCGCTGCGCCTCGGGCCTGCATGTCGTGCCGGAGCGTGTCGTCTTCGGGGGTGGGGTGACGGACGTCGACCCAGTCGATTTCGCGTCGCGCTCCGGAGAGCAGTGGGGCTGTGTCTTCGGCGCTCCGCCCACGGACGCGCATCGCCTGAAGCTGGCCTTCGAACGGGCTCGCCGGATCGTGAGGGACGAATCGATAGAGGCAGGAGTCGGGGCGGTCCTCGCTCAGGTACGTCACGCCGGTCTCGGGGTTCATGGCCGCGGCCTCGTGGCGAAAGCGGCCGAATCCGTCCAGTCGAACGGGGCGTTGCACGGTCGTGGCGTCGGGGTCGCAGAGGAACGCAAACCCATGAAGGTCCGAAGGGTCCTCCTCGCATGTGATCCAGCCGTCCGGACAAGGACCCCCGCTGCAGTTCATGCTCGTCCCGGCCAGCACGAGGTTGCTGCTGCGCGCCTCGAGCGTCGTGGGGTCGAGCACCAGCCGCGTCACGCCGCCGGCCGCGTCGGGGTCGTACGCCTCGAGCGGGGCCTGGCCCGATCCCATGCCGAGGAAGCGGCCACCCGCGGGGATCTCGTGGTTGCGCATCAGGACCCAGGCGCCGTCGTCTGCCGTGAAACAGGCCATCCCGTCAGGGCGCGCTGGCACGCGGCGCCCGTCGGTCATCGCTCGGCCAGCCCGGTCCAGCACCGTGTAGGAGAAACCCTCGAGGAGATCGAAGCGGCCACTCGGATCGGGGCGCAGCCCGCCGAAGGGCCCACGGCGAGGCGGGGTCTCGTCGCGCATCCACGAGAGCGCACCGACCGCCGTGCCGACCCCCAAAAGGCCGGCCGCTCCGAACCATGCTCTTCGACTCACGCCAGTCACGAGCGTCACCGTAGGACGACTCGCGGCCTTTGACGAAGGCCAAACGCAGGCTCGCGAGGGACGAGCGCCGTCCGCCGTGTCGGATCGGGGCGCGCACGGTATGGTCCGCGCCGTGTTGCCCTGGGACCGCGCCAACAAGTGGGGGTTCGAGTTCGCTCTCGCCCTCGTGGCGATCGGGGCGAGCTGGCCGGTCTGGTCGGTCGAGCACCCCGCCATCCAGGACCTGCCCCAGCACCTCGCCGCCGTCCGCGTGCTCGCGAACTACGGTGACCCGGACCTGGCTTTCACGCAGTACTTCACCATCGATCTTCTGCGGACGCAGTACCTGGCGTACTACCTCGCGGCGATCGTGCTGACGTGGCCGTTTGGGGTCGTGGTGGCCAACAAGCTGCTGATCACCGCGGCGATCGTCGGCACGCCGTACTCGTTGCGCGCGCTGCTCCGTGCGCTCGGCCGGGACCAGCGGCTCTGTCTACTGGCGATCCCGCTGACGTGGAACGCGCACCTGATCCTCGGCTTCATGAACTTCGCGGCGGCCATCCCGCTGGCGTTCCTCGGGCTCGCGCTGGCGGTGCGCTACCGAGCCGCGCCCACGCGCGCGCGGGCCATCGGCCTCGGCGTCACGACGCTCCTCTGCTTCTACACCCACGTCGTCCCGTTTGCGTTCCTCGGGCTCGGCGCGGCGCTCGTCGCGATCGAGTGGGGTGACTTCAAGACGACCTTCCGCCGATGGCTTCCGCTCGGTCCGGCGACGGTCGCGATGTTGGTGTGGACGCAGCTCAGCCCGGCGGGCGAGTCCACGGTCAGCGCGGCGTCCGGCGGCGGGGAGCGCGGCCACTCCGTGTTCGTCTCGGCGATGGACAACGTTCGGCAGCTCCCCGGCTGGCTCACCGACGTGCTGCACGCGGATTTGGACGGCGAGCTGCTCGTCGCGTTCCTTCTCGTGTATGCGCTCGCGACGGTCGGTGGTGGCGCGCGCAAAGGAGCGCCCGACGTGCCGGACCCGCCTCACGATGGAGTCCTGCGACGGATCACCCTGCTCGGGCCGCTGGCGGCGACTCTGTACTTCGTGACACCGGTCTCCTACGACTGGATCTGGCCCATCAACGCGCGTTTCCCGCTGCTCGCGCTCCTGTTCGGGATCGTCGCGCTCCCGCGGCAGCGCGGGGTGCTCGGCACGCTCGTGCTCGTGGCTGGGTTGGGACTCGGGGTCGCGTCGAGCGTGGAGGTGACGCGGGCCTTCACCGCGTTCGAGGAGAACGAGGTGGGCGCGCTGGAAGAGGCCATCGAGCAGATGCCGTCGGGCGCGCGTGTCGCGGGCCTCATCTACGACCGCGGTTCCCGGGAAGTGAAGTTCTCCCCCTTCATCCACAGCGTGGCGTGGGTGCAGGCGCGCCAGGGTGGCGCCGTCATGTTCACGTTCGCCGACTTCCCGCAGAGTCCGTTCTCCTACCGCGAAGACCTTCGCCCTCCGCGCGTCCAGCCGCGGTGGGAGTGGACGCCCGAGCGCGTGAACCCCGCCGTCGACCTGGCCTGGTACGACTACGTGCTCGTACGCGGAGGCCCCGGCCGCATCGCGCGGGATCCGGGATTCGAACGAATCTGGGACTCGCCGCGTTGGTCGGTCTACCGGAGGCAACGATGAAGTTCGTGAAGCTCGTGAAGCTCGGCGATCCGATCGTGGCGGCGATGATCAAGGAGCTGCTCGAGGGCCAGGACATCCCAGTCTCGTCGCCCGGGCTGAACCACCGCGGGATGCTCGGCATGGCGGGCAGCTTTGTCGACATCGTGATCGAGGTCCCCGAGGACCGCCTCGAGGAGGCGCGGCAGCTGGTCGACCAGGTTCGAGGGGAACTGCGACCCGACGCCGAGGCGTGCGACGAGGACGAAGGAGGAGCAGCGACTGGCGTCCCTGACAGCCCGCGCAAGAAGCGGGTGGCCGCGTTCTGCGCGCTCGCCATGACGTTTGGCTGCGGTCACTTCTACGCGCGCTCGTACCGCATGGGCGCGCTGCTGCTCGTGACCCAGGTGCTGGCGCTCACGCTGCTCTTCCAAGGGGTCGGCTCGGTCGTCCTGGGGCTCCCGTTCCTGATGGCCGCGGACCTCTTCGGCGCGTTCGTCGCCGTCGACCGCTTCAACGGCGTGACGCGCGACGACCCCTGGGCGCGCCTCGCGCCCCTCCTCGTGCTGGTCGCGGTGGGCGTCGCGGTTTGCGTGCCGGCGATCTACGCGCTGGCGCCTGACCAGCTCGTCAGCGACGACGATGGCGAGGTCTGCCAGTTTCGTGAGCGTTGCCTCGGCCAAGCCCGCGAGGTCTGCCGTGCGAACGTCGCGCGGGAACGGCTGGACCGCGCGACGTGGCGCGACAACCCCGACCTCCACGGCTGCGCGCACTGCCTGTCCCGGGTCAACGCCTGCGAAGAGTCCGACCGATGTAGTGACGAGTGCGCATCTGTCACACCTGTCGTGTCCCGGACCACCGCGCGAACCCCCGTGCCCGGCCCGTTCACATTCTGAATTGTCCAAGTTCTGGACACTGTGCACACCCAGTACAGTGCGCTGTGCGGGCTTCGTACACCTGATCTGCGGCCTCGAGATCGCACTCGTCCTCCGCTCGTCCGGTGAGCGGACCTGGCACGGTGTGTGATGAGTCAGTGGGCATGACGCGCACCACGACGCTCCGCCGCTCCTTGGGTCTCAGCCTCAGTCTTTGCCTCTCGCTGGTGGGCTGCACGGCGCAGATCGGCTCCGGCGAAGAGCACCTGTCGCACGAGCAGCACGAGATGCGGCTTTCGGCGGCGGACTTGGGTGACTGGACGCCGGACGGGCAGTGGATCGTCTCGCCGGAGTTGCACGCCGACGACGGGGTGAGCCGGGTCGGTACGCTTCTGGGTCTCGACGAGGCGGGCCCGCTGCCGGCGCTCGAGGCGCGCGGGATGGTGGGCGGCGAGCCGGTCGGTGACTGGCGTCCGCTGGCGGCGACGTGGTCGGAGGAAGACCACCATGTGGCGATCGTGGACCTCGAGGGCATCGGCGACGGCGCGCAGATCCGGATGGTGGCCACGGCGGCGCCGCATATCGCGCACTTCCGCTGGAGCGCGGTCGTGCCCGACATGCCCGACATGGCCGAGGAAGACCTCGACGACGTGGGCGTTTCGCGCGGCGCGCTTCGC
>JBGCFC010000151.1:0-16215 GCA_045106715.1 Sandaracinaceae bacterium | reverse complement strand
GGCGCGCCCCCCGATTCCCTCCGCGGTGCCCCCCGGCCATCCGTCGGCCCGCCCCGCGGCGAAGCCGAGCCGTCCGCCGGTCGCACCGGCTCGCTCCGCCCGACCCGCGCCCCCTCGCTCGCGCGCCGCCGAGCCACGCCCCTCCGCGCGGCCCGCCCTGCCCTCGACGCCAGGCGAGGCCCCGGAGCGAGCGCGGTCCGAGGCGTCTCGCCGACGCGAAGCCGCCAAGCGCGCGGAGGCCCGGCAAGCCGCCGAGCAGCGACGCAGAGAGGCGGCGCTGCGAGCCGAAGCGCAACGAGCCGAAGAAGGTCGCGAGGCACTGGCGAAGGCGAGTGCCAGGGCTCAGGCACAGGCACAGGCGCAGGCACCCCAGGCACCGGCACCGCAGCCACCGGCACCGCAGCCACCGACGCCGCAGGCCATGGAGGTCGAACGGGCCTCCGAAGCGCAGCGAATCGCGGAAGCGCAGCGGACCGCCGCCACCGAGGCGCTGCGCACAGCGGAGGCCCAGCGCGCGGCCGCGGAGGAGGCGTTGCGCGCGGCAGAACACGCCGCCCAGGTCGAGCAGATCCGAGCCGCTCAGCAGGCCAAGGAAGCGGAAGAGGCACGCCAAGCCGCCAAAGAAGCGCGCCGCGCCGAAGAAGAACGCCGCGCCGAAGAAGAACGCCGCGCCGAAGAAGCACGCCGCGCCGAAGGAGCACGCCGCGCCGAAGAAGCACGCCGCGCCGAAGAAGCACGCCGCGCCGAAGAAGAACGCCGCGCCGAAGAAGCACGCCGCCAGGAGCAGCGGCTCGCCGAGGAGGAGCGCGCCCGCACCGCCCGGGCGGCGGAGGAGGCTGCGCGGGAGGAAGCGGAGCGCGCGCTGAGCGCCATCGCCGCCGCGCAGGCGCAGGCCGCGACGCCCTCAGCTGAGCTGCCGGCGCACGACGACACAGGCGCGGGCTCCTCATTTGAGGACGCGGTGGGCGACGCGTTCGACGCGCTCGAGCGCGGGCCATCGACCCAGGTGGGGGAGCGCCCGCTGCCTCCCGAGCCGACCCGCACCGGCCCGGCCCCCACGGCTTCCGATGAGGGGCGCGGCGGCGCCAGCACACTCGAGGAAGCCATCGCGAACGCCGCGGAACGCGCTGTCGAGGGCACCGAGCCCGAACCCGCAGTCGATTCGGCCCCGCAGGCGGGCACCGCGCAGTCGGAGCTGCCCGAGACGCCCGAGTGGAAGGAGGTCACCAGCCCTTCCGCGCCGGGGCGGCGCCGGCCGTCCATCCGCGTGCCGGTGAGCGAGCCCCCGGGCCCCCCGCTCGAGACGGTCATCAGCGAGGCTCCGCCCAAGAAGGACCTGACGAGCCTTCCTCTCACCGCGCACCAGCTGGCCCAGGCCAAGACGCTGGCGGCGCACCTCCCGCGTCGGGTGCTCAGCCCGCGCGACGGCGAGACCGGGGAAGCAGCCGCCCTCCGCGCAGCGTTGCGCATCGGACTGGCGTCGCTGAGCGCGCTGGCAGACCAGGACGACCCCGACGCATGACCCACTCTCCCCCGTTCTGCCGGACCCTCGCGGTCCTCCTCGCCCTCGTCGCCCTCTCCGTCGGCTGCGGCACCGAGAGCCCGCGCTCCGAAGCCCCCCGCGCTCCGGCCGAGGAACCGGAGCCCCCCGCCGAAGACCCACCGCCGGAGCCGGAGGTCCCGCCCGAACCGCCACCCCTGGAAGAGCCCCCGCCTCCCCCCGAGCCCGAACCTGTGGTGGTGGAGCCGGGGCAGTCGATCGGCCCGGTGCGACTCGGCATGACCGAGGAAGAGCTGGCCGGACTCGACCTGGAGCCGACGGAAGTCGACCCACGCACCCGCGCGTTCGGGCCCTACCGCGTGCAGATGGACGACGGCGCAGTCGACCGTATCGAGGCGTTCCTGGGCGACCTCCCCGGCGTCTCGCTCGCCGATCAGGTCTTCACCACGGAGTCCCACATTCACGCGATTCGCGACGCGCTCGGCGACTGCGTCTGGCAGGAGGGGGGCGGCGAGCGGTACCGCTGCCGGGACGGTCATCTCAGCGTCTCGACCACGCACAGCCTCGACCCCGCCCGCTACCAGTTCCGCGTCGAGTAGTTCTGCGGCTGAGGGGCCCTCATCGGGAACATCCTCCGCCCCTCGGGGGTTCCTCTGCGTGCGCGATTGAAACAAATCGCGCTCACAAACGTATGAACCTCCGTGACGCGCTCCACATCATCCGATGGCTCGACCCCGCCCACCGCGGGTCGCAGCCATCGACGATCGACGCGACCGGCCCCAGAGATCCGAGGGGGCAGAGCCGGTGAAGGGTCTCATCGCCCCTCGCATCCAATCCAACAGAGCGGCCCAAGGCTCTCGGGTTTTGAAGGTCCAAGCCGAGGACCAGCGCGGCGCCCGCCCACGGCGTTTCGCGTGAAGGAAGGCAGGAAGCACGCAATGCAACACCCCACGAACAAGGACACCGAAGGCACCGCCCGCGCGGCCTCGGAGACGTCGGGAGTCGAGCGCGCGATGACCCTCACGAGCGGCGCCCTCCTCGACCCCGACATGGTCCGTCGCGGTCGCGAGCGCGGCGTTCTGACCTACGACGAAGTCGCCTCGGCGTTGGCGGAGTCGGCGGACCTCGCCGATTCGCTCCCCCGCGTCATGCGGGTGCTCGCGGACAACGGCATCGCCCTGACGCTGAGCGAGAACCGAGCCCCCGCCCGTCCGCGCGCCACCAAGACGTACCGCCCCCGGCCTGGGCAGCTGGATAGCATCGAGCGCTACCTCGGCCGCCTCGGGGACGTCGCCTTGCTCACCCGCGACGGCGAAATCGAGCTCGCGCGACGCATCGAAAAGGGCCGCGGACGCGTGCTGGATGTGCTCTTTGGCAGCGGCCTGCCCATGCCCGAGCTGGACGCCCTGCGGGAGGGCCTCGAGGACGGAAGCCACAGCGTACGCGAGGTAGTCGCCGAACATCTTCGCAAGGACACCCCCGAAGAAACCGCGGCCTTCGAGGCCACACTGTCGGTGCTCCGCAGGGTCGCCACGCTCGACGCGAAGATCCAGGCGAGCCGGAGCCCCGCGCGCAAGGTGGATCTGCGGGCGGAACGCGCCGCCGCGCTCCGACGCGTGAACTTCCACGAGCGTGTGCTGAGCCGCGTGATCGACCGCGTGCGCAGCTACACCCGCGTCGCCGCCCGGACGGGTCGCACAGCCGATGTCCGGCGCATGCGGGAGCGCGTGGAAGCGGAGTCGGGCCTGCGTTGCGCGGACCTTCGCCCGCTGGGCACCGAGCTGCGCGCCGGCCTGAAGGACATCGAGGACGCCAAGTCCGAGATGGTGCAGTCGAACCTGCGCCTCGTGGTCTCCATCGCGAAGCAGTATCGCAACCGCGGCCTGCCGTTCCTGGACCTGATTCAGGAGGGCAACATGGGCCTCATGCGGGCCGTCGAGAAGTTCGACTACCACAAGGGGTTCCGGCTCTCGACGTACGCGGGCTGGTGGATTCGCCAGTCGATGAACCGCGCCACGCAGGAGCAAGGCCGGACGATCCGCGTGCCGGTGAACGCGCTCGAGCGCTTCCATCGGGTCATGCGCATCATGAACGAGATGACCCCGACGCTCGGCCGGACACCCACGCCGAAGGAGATCGGCGAGCGCCTCAAGATGCCGACCCGCCGAGTGCGGGAGTTGCTCGAGGCGATGCGCGACACGGTCAGCTTGGACATCCCGGTCGGCGAAGACGGCAGCTCCACGCTCGGGGACCTCGTGGTCGACCCCGATCAACAGACCCCAATGCAGCCACTGGTGACCGACTCGCTCGAGTCCACCATCGCGCGGGCGCTCGCCTCGCTCAGCGAGCGCGAGCAGGAGATCCTCCGCATGCGCTTCGGCATGGACGGCGAAGAGGAGCACACGCTCACCGACGTCGGCGACAAGTTCGGGCTCAGCCGCGAGCGAATCCGGCACCTTCAAGTGCAGGCGCTCCGCAAGCTCCGCGACGCGGAACAGGGTGTGCTCGCCGATTTCGCGCAAGCGTAGGCGCCGTACGGAGCGCGATCCGCCCTCGCGGTAGGGTTCCGCTGGGGGTCCGCTCACCGTTGAAATCCCTCGCGCGGGCGCCCTGCCCTGCGCGGTATGCTCGGGCGGCGTGGCCAAGAGCGATCAGAAGTTCGGGACGTTCGGCGGGGTCTTCACCCCGTCCATCCTGACGATCCTCGGCGTCATCATGTACCTGCGTCTGCCGTGGATCGTCGGCAACGCAGGCCTCGTTCAGACCATCGGCATCGTGATGGCGGCGCATGTCGTCAGCATCTGCACGGGACTGAGCATCTCGTCCATCGCCACGGACAAGAGCGTCGGTGCCGGGGGTCCCTACTACATCGTGTCGCGCAGCCTCGGGCTGCCCATCGGCGGGACACTCGGGCTCGCCCTGTTCTTGGGGCTCTCGTTCAGCATCAGCCTGTACATCATCGGCTTCTCCGAGAGCATGCTGGCGTCGCTCGACATCGAAGCCACCAAGAACGCGATCCGCGTCTGCGGGACGCTGACCGTGGTCTTGCTGACGGTGATCACGTTCATCAGCACGTCCCTCGCGATCAAGACGCAGTACATCATCCTCGGGCTGATCGCGCTGTCGATTGTCGCCATCTTCTTCGGCTCGCCCGCCGGCGTGGAGGCCCCGCTCCTCTCGGCGCCCGACGATGGGGAGGCGCTCCCGCTCATCTTCGGCATCTTCTTCCCCGCGGTCACCGGCTTTACCGCGGGCGTGAACATGTCGGGGGACCTCCGTGACCCGAAGTCCGCCATCCCCACCGGCACGATGGCCGCCATCGCCGTCGGGCTCGTCGTGTACATCGCGCTGGCCATCTTCCTCGCGCTGCGCGTCCCGCAGGACGCGCTCGTCAACAACCCGCGCGTGCTGGAGGAGTTGGCCGTCTGGGCCCCCGCCGTCACCGCTGGCATCTGGGGCGCCACGCTCTCGAGCGCGCTCGGCTCGATCCTCGGCGCACCGCGCATCCTTCAGACCATCAGCGCGGACGGCATCACCCCGCGCTGGTTCGCGCGCGGCTACGGTCCCACCAACGAGCCACGCAACGCGCTGTTGCTCGCGTTTGTCATCGGATGGGCCGGCATCCTCATCGCCGAACTCGACGTCATCGCGCGCGTCGTCTCCATCGTCTTCATGGCGACCTACGGCTTCCTCAACGCGGCCGCCGCCATCGAGTCGTGGGTCAGCCCGGACTTCCGCCCTGACTTCCGCATCCCGAAGACGATCAGCGTCGTCGGCGCGACGATCTGCCTGCTCCTGATGATCGTGATGGATGTGGCCGCCATGGCCGGGGCGACCGTGCTCATGGCGGGCCTCTACGTCTACCTCCAGCGGCGGCAGCTGCGCCTGGAAAGCGGCGACGCGTGGGAGGGCATCTGGTCGTCGCTCGTGCGCGCCGGCCTCCACCGCCTCGCGCGGGTCGAGCGCCAGCACCGCAACTGGCGGCCCAACATCCTGATGTTTCGGCCCGACGACGGCGAGCCGCGTGAAGCCCTTCGCCGGACCGCGCGCACGCTGATCGCCGGCAGCGGAATGCTGACCGACGTGGTCCTTCACCGGCCGGGTCAGAAGGCGGAGGACGACAAGGAAGAAGACGATGCCCCCGTCGGCCACTTCAGCGCGCGCGTCGGCACCGACGACCGGTACGCGACCATCGAGACCATCGCGCAGCACCACGGCTACTCCGGGCTCGAGCCCAACACCGTGCTGCTCGACTGGGACGCGTCCCACGAGGACAACCGCCGGTTCGCGACCCTCATCGATCGGCTGCGCGCGCTCGACCTCAACACGCTGCTCTACTCGGACGCGACGCACGATCCACCGCCAGGCACGCCAGCGCGCATCGACGTCTGGTACCGCGCCCACAGCACACCGAGCCTCGGCATCTCCCTCTTGCGGTTCATCACTGCGTCGAACCACTTTCGGAACGCGGAGCTGCGCTTTCTAACGGTGAGCCGGGACAGCGCGATCAACGACGCGCTTAAGAACGCCGCGCGCCGCATGCTCGAGCAGGCCCGCGTGACAGCGGAGGTCGAGGTCATCCTCGACAGCGTCGAGCCGCGCGAGTTCGAGGAGTGGGTGAGCGAGCGCTCCGCCGATGCCCTTCTCGCGGTGGTCGAGCTGCCGGACTCGCCCATCGAGGGATCGCTGCCCGCGCTCGACGGGGTGCGGGAGCAGGTGCCGAGCGTGCTGTTCGTCGCGCCCAACCAGAACTTCGCGTCGTTTGGTCGGGTCGCGCGCGGCCGGTCTCAGGACGTCGACGAGCGGGAGCTTGAGGCGGGTGAAGAGGTCGAACTGCCGCCGCTCGAGGTCGCGGAGATCGAAGGGATCGGGCCGCTGGCGGAGGCCTTCTCCGAGCGCCTCGAGACGACCGCGGCCGATCTCTTCGAGCAAGGCATCGCTCGCGCTGCCGCCCGCAACCGCGCGCTGCTCGAGCGAAACCGCGAGCTGCTCCACCGGCACTTCACCATGCTGGTGGACGGGCTCGACGAGCCGAACCCGATCAAGCGACGAAGGACCGTCAACCGGGTTCAGAGCGCGTTCCTGATGGAGACGGGCAAGCGTCTCGAAGAGTTCCTGGCGCAGGACCTGATCGACCAGCGGGACATCCTCGAAGGGCGCATCGACGGCCTGCTCGACGACGTCTCCTTGGTGGACGCCGACGGGGTGGTGACGCTGTCCCGCGCCGCAGCGGACTTCTCCCCCACCCCAGGCGACTCGCGGGAGCTGTCGCGGTTCAAGGCCACGCGCCGCAAGCGCGCGGACGGCGGGACGGTGCGCTACGACGTTGACACGACGCTGCTTCAGCGATTCCACGTGGACGCGCTCGTCGCGGAGGTGGCCTCGGACGCGGTCCGCGGCTTCGCAGCGCACTCGTGGTCGGTCGCCATTCAGCTCGGGCGGGTGCTCAACACGTCGCGCACGAGCCTGCGTCTGTTGGAAGAGAACACGGACCTGGACACGCTCCGGGCGTTCGTAGAGAAGGAACAGGAGGGCGCCGACGAGCGTATCGAGGAGCTCATGGGGCTCGACGAGACCCGCATGGCGGGCCTTCGGCGGGAGACACTCTACGCGGCGCGGCAGCTGGGGCAGGCGTTCACGGACGATCTCGCGGCGATCGACATCGAGCGCACGCTCAAAACCAAGCGGAGGCTCTACCGCAACCGGGAGGCCACGCGCATCGCGCTCCGGGAGCTCCCGGAGAGCCTGTTCACCCACCAGCGGGCGCTGCTCCAGCGGGCGCAGATCGGTCTCAAGGTTTCGGCGTTCCAGCACCGCCTCGCGACCATCGTGCAGCGCACGGAGGAGGCGCTCACGCTCGAGGTGAAGAACGGCGTCCTGCACGGCTACTCCGCGCTCCGCGACCAGCTCGCCACGTACCTGGAGGAGCCGGGCGACGACGCGCAGGCCGAGGGTGAGGAGGGCGAGAACGACACCGCGAACCAGCCGCTCCGCCTCAAGCTCGAGATCTCGCATCGCTTCGATCCGCAGCGCGCGCTCGACAGTCTGCTGCGCGAGGGGCAGCGCTCGGCCGAAGACCTGCCGGAGATCACCGAGACGCTGAGCGACGACTCCATCGCGCACCTCAGTGAGGGGGACGACGACGACGTCGAGATGGTCGAACTGCCGCTCCGGCGCATGGCGCAGTTCCTCCTCGAGGCGGAGCTGGTGGGCCCTCTGACCGAGCTTCTGAGCCGCCTGCCCGCAGAGGAGCAGCGCGCGGTGGGCGTGGCCGAGGACGTGGTGCGCCTCATCCGCTTCCATCAGAACGAGTACGACCCGGAAGGCAACGAGCAGACCCTCGTTCAGCACACGCGCCCTGTCGTCGAGAACGGCCTCGGGCGCATCGAAGAAGAGCTGGGCCCGCTTCAGGCCGTCATCCCCTCGATTCACGACACGCTGTCGGCGCGGCTCGGGGCGGTGTTGCGCGGCACCGACGTGTACGAGCTGACCGGGTCGGCGCAGGCGCTCGGTCAACACATCCGACGCCATCAAGGGCAGCGCGCGGTCTCCGGCGCGCAGTCGCTGCTCCTCTCGGGCGTCGCACGAGTCCGCAAGGCGCTCGTCAGCGCGGTGTACGGACAGAGCGCGGGCCTGCTTCTGGCGCGTCGACTCAAGGACACGCCGGGCGGCGGCGCGTTGGTCGACCGGGTGCTCCACTTCGTGGCTGAACAGGCCGCCAAACCCGGCGTGTTGGAAGACCTGCCCTTCTACTACCGCCAGCTGTTCTTCGGGAAGAACACGCTCAACGAGACCTTCTGGGTCGAGCGTGAGCACGAGATGGGCGCCGCGAGGCGCGGCATCACGCAGCACGACCGCGGCGGCAGCGGCGTGCTCATCGTCACGGGCGAGCCAGACAGCGGCAAGACCGCGCTCTGCCGCCGGATCGCCAGCCGCGTGCTCTCGTCCCGCAATGTGGTCTGGATGCCGCCTCCCGAAGCTGGCAGCGCCTCAGCGGACGCGACGCGGGCCGACCCGCAGGTGTTCCGTGATCAGCTCGCCAAAGCGACCGGCCGGCGCGGCGAATCGGACGAGATCCTCGCTTCGCTGCCCGAACGCAGCGTCGTCGTCATCGAAGACCTCGAGCTCTACTGGGAGCGGAGCCCCGACGGGCTCGAGGTCATCGACGAGCTCATCGGCCTGTTCGAGCGCCACAGCGGCCGCGTCTTGTTCATGATCGAAGTCGGTCAGCATCCGTTCTCCCTCATCAACCGCTTCCGCCCGCTGGCCGACCACGCGCTCTCGGTCGTCGAGTGCGGTCCAGTCTCCGCAGAGTCGCTCAAGGACATCGTCATGCTGCGACACGGGTCGACCGGCATGTCGTTCGAGATCGACGGGGTCGCCGAGGATGAGCTGTCGGAGTGGCGCATGGCGCGCCTGTTCAGCGCGCACTTTCGGTATTCGCGCGGCTTGGTCGGCCCCGCGCTCACGTCCTGGATCACGCACACCGACGAAGCCGACGACCGCGTCTTGCGCGTGCGCACCCCCGAACGCCGGGGCTGGGAAGTGCTCGACCGCCTGCGCGCGGAGTGGGTGGCGCTGCTCGTCCAGCTGCTGCTTCACAAGCGCATGCGAAAAGACCGCCTGCTTCACGTCTCCGGCCTGGCCGAGCGCGAACTCGATGCGCAGCTCGACGTGCTCCGCCGAATGGGCTTGGTGCAGACCTCCGCCCAGGGGGTCCTGTCACTCACACGAAACATCACCCACGCGCTGACCGAGCGCCTGCGTGAGAGGCGGGTGATCCCGTGAACGGCCGCACCGTCATCGGCGACATGAGCGCCTCCGGCTGGGACCTCGCCTGGGTGCTGATGCTCGCAGCCCTGCTGTGGGCAGTCCTCCGTGGGGCGCGCTACGCCATCGACATCGCGCCTCTGTCCGGCGCGCGGCGCGAGCAGTTCCGGCGGGCGTTCCCGTTGTTCTCCGCGATCACGGGTGTGCTCTTTCTGCTCTTCGCCTCGGGACTGTTCTTCGAGCGCTACCCGTCTCACTTCCCCATCGCGGTGGCCGTCATCCTCGGCGCCTCGATGGCCGCCTCCTGGTTCGCGGTGCGCGACCTCGTCAGCGGCATCTTCCTCAAGGCGGGCCGTGTCTGCCGCGTCGGAGACTACGTGCGCGTGGGCGACGTGCAGGGCCGCGTCGAGCGCATGGGCCACCGCGTGCTGGTCGTCGAGACCGCCCGCGGGGAAGAGGCGATCATCCCGTTCAGCAAGGTGGCGGCCGACGCGGTCCACCGCACCCCCGTGGCCGAGCGCGGCACCCTGCACGTCTTCGAGCTCGCGCTGACGACTGAGGCCACCGTCTCGGAGACCAAACGCGCCATCCGGGACAGCGCGCTGTCCTGCCACTGGGCGGCCATCGCACGGGAACCGGAGATCGCCGTGCTCGACGCCGACCGCTTCGAGGTCACCGTCTTCGCGCTCGACCCGGATCGCGTACGCGACGTGGAACTCGCCGTCCGACAGGCCGTCGGCGCACCGCGCAAGACCGTGGACGCCTGAGGCGTCTACCCGAGCAGGCCGAACAAGACGAGCCCGATGAGCAACGCGCCCACCGTCGCGATGCCGATGCCCAGCATGAGCCCCACCAGGATGCCGCGGTTCGAAGACGCGGGCGGCGGGGTCGGCTCCATCACCATCGCCGGCGGGAGATCGGAGCGCAGGGTCGGCCCGCCTCCACCGTCGAACTGCGGGAACTCCTGGCTCGCGGACAGATACTCGGCGTCGACCTCGATGTTCGGCAGCTCGTTGCTCGCGCTGGAGAGCGCAGCCAGCGCGGGCGCGACGTCTTCGGTGGCGTCGTAGCGCCCCTCCATGCGCACCGTGTGGTCCTCGTGCACTTCCCAGTCGAGGCCGATCTCACCGCTGCCGCGCAGCCGCAGCGCCTCGGCCATCGTGCGGGCGGACTGCCAGCGAACGTCGGCGTCCCGCTGCAGCGCACCGTCCACCGCGGTGCGCAGATACTCGGGCGCCTCCGGGCAGAACTCGGCGAGCCTCGGCGGCTCCTCCGTCATCAGCTTGGTGATGAGCTTGTTGTAGGTGTCCTCGTCGAACGGCGGCCGGCCGGTCAGCGCGTGGAAGAGCACGGCACCCGCCCCCCAGATGTCCGCCCGGTCGTCCACGGGATCCCCGGCCGCTTGCTCGGGCGCCATGTAGTACGGCGTGCCGAAAACGGCGCCTTGCTGTGTGGTCACCAGCTCCTGCCCATGCCCCTTGGTGCGCTTGGCCACCCCGAAGTCGAGGATCTTCACGTGCAGGTCGCCGTGCTCGTCCCAGACGAGGAAGATGTTCTCGGGCTTGATGTCCCGGTGCACGAGCCCGCTCGCATGCGCGGCCGCGAGCCCGTCGCAGAGCTGAGTGCCGATCTCGACAATCTCCTCGACGCGCAAGTCGTCCGCCTCGATGGCCTCGTCGAGCGTGCGGCCCTCGAGCAACTCGAGCGCGATGTAGAGCGAGCCGTCCGGGTCCTGCCCCGCGTCCATGACGTCGCAGATGGTGGGATGGCCGATCTCGGCCGCGGAGCGCGCCTCGCGAAGGAAGCGCGCCGAGAAGCCCTCGTTCTCGGCGAGCGACGCGTCGATCAGCTTGATCGCGCAGTGCTTTCCCGTGAACTGGTGGACCGCGGCATACACCGCACCCATCGACCCGCTGCCGATGAGGCGGCTCAGACGGTACTTGCCCGCGACGGTCGTCCCCGTCCGATCCATTGCAAGTGCTTGTTGCCCGCTCACCATGAGAGTTCCCCGAGGCGGTACGCGCCCGCCGCGTGTCAGGGTCATCCTACCCCGTGCGACGCCAGACTGCTCGCGCCGAAGCCGCCCAACGTACCGTCGTCCGCAGTACGCGCAAAGCACCTCGTGCGTCACATCACCGGGCTCGTGTTTTCGAGGCAGCGCGACACCCGACACCGTTTGGAGACAAGCCGAGCGCAGAGGAAGTCGCCCCCGTGGCGGGAGCGCGATACGTTCCAGGGGTGCGATCGCGGCTGTCCCTGTTAGCGGGTGTGTGTGCCCTCGGGTGGGGGACGTTTGCCTGTTCGGCGGCGGAACCTGCGCCGGAGCCGCCACCCCGGCCGAGAGCGGAGTCGGCCGCGCCGCCGCCCGCGCCGCCCGCACAGTCCCCGGCTCCAGCGCTCCCCGTGACGCTCCCTCCTGCACGTGCGGACTGCACCCTTTCGCGTGACGCGGTCGCGTCGGTCGAACGGGGGCTCGTGTACGCATCCCACCAGGGAGCCCCGCTCCACCTCGATCTCGCGACCCCCGTCGGACCCGGTCCACACCCCTTCATCGTGTTGATCCACGGGGGCGGGTGGCGGGCTGGCGAGCGCGCGCACATGGACGCGGAGCTGGATGCGTTCGCGGCGCTCGGCTACGCCGCGGCCTCGGTGGACTACCGCCTGCTGACCCGCTCGGACGACAACCGGTTCCCGGCCCAGATCGCGGACGTGCGCTGCGCGGTTCGGTACCTCCGGCGCCACGCCGGGCGCCTGCACCTCGACCCCGAGCGCGCCGCGGCCCTCGGGTACTCATCGGGCGGACACCTGGCCCTGCTGCTGGGCACCGGCGCGGACGTCTCCGGGCTGGACGACGACGTCTGCGAGGACACCGAGACGTCCAGCGGCGTGGCCGCGGTGGTGGCGTTCTTTGGGGTCGCCGAGCTCCGCACCGACGCGTCGTTTCCCCGTCCGAGCGAGCGCCTGATCGAGCGCTTGATCGGCGGACCGCGCGCCGAGCGCCTTGACCTCACGACCCTCGCCTCCCCGATCGCCCACATCGACGCGCGCGACGCGCCGACGCTCCTGTTCCATGCGACCGACGACCCGGTCGTGCCCGTCGCCCAATCGCGGCGGATGCGGGCTGCACTGAGCGGAGCCGGCGTCCCCGTGCGCTACGTCGAGGTCCCGGGCCGTCGACACGGCTTTCGGGTGTTCCCGCGCGACCCCGGCCCTGACCGCACCGTCGCGTGCACGACCCTGGGGTTCCTCGACGCGGTGCTCAGAACCCCACGCGACGCATCACGAAACGCGGCAAGCGCCGGATCACAGCCATGATCGGTCCCCATGCGAGCGGCGCGTAGACCTCGGGAGCCCCCGCGTCGATGGCGGCCAGAACACGCTCAGCGACCGGCTCCACCTCCCCGGCGAACGGCGGTGGCGAGAGCGCGGCCGTCATTTCGGTCTTCACGAAGCCGGGCTTGACGGTGATGACCTCGAGCCCGTCGCCGCGGTACTTGTGGTCCAGCCCCTCGAGGTAGTGGCTGAGGCCCGCCTTGCTGGCGCCGTAGAGGACCACCGGCTTGCGACCGCGCTCGCCGGCCACGCTGCTGAAGACGCACAGCTTGCCGCCCCCGCGTGCGAGAAGATGGCGTCGAGCCGCCTCACAGAACAGCACCGTGTGCGTGAAGTCGACCGTCAGCACCCGCGCCGCGAGCGCCGCGTCCGCCTCGAGCTCGTCTTGGGTCGCGAACAACCCCGCGGTGACGACGACCGCGTCGAAGTCGAAGGCCTCTCGCGCGGACGCCAGCGCGGGCTCGAACGTCGCCGGATCCTCCAGGTCACAGGCCGCCACCCCGAGCATGGAGCCGCCCCGCACGGACAGGTCCGAACCGAGCCGCGACAGTGCCTCCGGGTTCCGTCCGAGCAGGAACAGCCGGTCCCCCCGCGCCGCCATCTTGCGCGCGAGCGCCTTCCCCATGCCGCGCGTCGCCCCGAGAAACACCACGTTCATGACGGGGGAGCTAGCACGAGCGCGCGCCCACGAGAACCCCTACGCTTGTCGCATGCCCGAGGACCCGTTGGAGGAGACCAGCGACGTCCTGGCGTACGCGCGCAACGAACGCACGCACCACGGGCTTGCGTACGTGCTGAGTCTGCTCGGCCTGTTCGCGGCGGCCGCGCTCGGGCTCAGTGGCAGCGCGTTCCTCGGCTACACATTGGGTATGCTGTTCGCGATCCTGGCGATGGTCAGCGGACTCCGCTACTGGCCGCACCGCTTCGTGAATCAGCGATGGCTCCCACACGCGTCCCGCCTCGAGGTGGAGGCCTTGCCTCACACGTACCGTCGAACGACGGCCCCCGCCGTTCGGGTCGACGGTCATCCCCGGGTGGCTCGGAGCGTCATGGTCAGCACGAGCCAGCGCCGGACGGAACAGCGCGCCGGCCGGCACCTGGTGCTGCTCGTCTGTGACGACGGACTCGTGAAAGTGGACGGTTTCGCCAGCGTGAAGGCAGCAACGCAGCTCGGTCGCAGCTTGGGCGAAGCGATGGCGGTCCCCGTCACGCGGTGTGCCGCCGGCCCTCCCGAGCGGGTGGCGCCGCTGTCCCGGTTTGCGCTTCTGGTGGCGCCGCTCCTGTTGTACGCACCCGCCCTGCTCGTGCTGCGCGACAAGCTCAGCTGGACTCCGCTTCTCGTGGTGGCGCTGCACATGCTCGCGGCCTTCGCGTTCGAGCTGCGGCTCCGAAGCGACCCGGGGGCCGAGGAAGAGGCGGCGTTCCGAAAGGCCGCGGAGGAGACCGAACACGAGCGCATCCGCGTGCGGGCCGATCCGGCAGCAGAGCCTCCGGTCGAGGACGTGCAAGCGGACACGGAACAGGCGGAAGAGAGCGCGTCCGAGGTTCCTGGTTCCGCGCGCGGGGTGTGAGCTCTCCTCGCATGGCCGGGAGCCTCGAGCCGCTGCACCGACAAGACGGCGGCGGTCGTCTCTGCCCTCCTGCTAAGGTCCGCCGATGCGCAGTTACGACTACGAGCGGGATGAGCACGGCCACGAGACGGTGCGGATCCCATACGAGGGCCCCGCGCTCCTCGCGTCGCACATGTACAACCGAGGCACCGCGTTCACCCAGCCGGAGCGCCAGCGGCTCGGCCTCTCCGGCCTGTTGCCGAACCGCGTCCGCAAGATGGACGAACAAGCGGTGCGCGCGTACGGCCACGTCAAAGCCCGATGTGAGACACGGCTCGAACAATACGTCGCGCTGGCCGACCTCGAGTCGCGCAACGCGCACCTCTACTACCGCGTGCTCGTCGACCACCTCGAGGAGCTGCTCCCCGTCGTCTACACGCCAACCGTGGGCGAGGCCTGCCAGAAGTACAGCCACCTGTTCCGGCGCGGCCGCGGCCTCTGGATCACGCCCGACCACCGTGGGCGCATTGCGAGCGTTCTACGCAGCGCCCCCTTCGAGGGCGTCCGACTCATCTGCGTGACGGACAACGAGCGCATCCTCGGCCTGGGCGACCAGGGCGCAGGCGGCATGGGCATCCCCGTCGGCAAGCTCGATCTCTACACAGTGGGCGCGGGCATTCACCCGGCGACGACGCTCCCGATCAGCTTCGACGTCGGCACCGACAACCGCGAGCTGCTGGACGACCCGTACTACATCGGCTGGCACGGCGAGCGCCTTCGCGGCGAGGAGTACGACACCCTCGTGGAAGAGTTCGTCGCGGCCGTCCAGGAGGTGTTCCCGAACGCACTCCTTCAGTGGGAGGACTTCAAGAAGGACAACGCCTTCAACCTGCTCGACCGCTACCGCGAGCGGCTGCTGAGCTTCAACGACGACATCCAGGGCACGGCTGGGGTCGCGCTCGCCGGCGTCATCGCTGCCGCCAAGGTCGCCGGCACGCCGATGGAGTCCGCGCGCATCCTCATCGTCGGTGCCGGCGCGGCGGGCGTGGGCATCGGCCGGATCCTTCGCGCGGAGCTGTCGCAGCTGGGCGTGGAAGGCGACGCCCTCACCCAAGCCATCGCAGTGCTCGACAGCCGCGGCCTGCTCGCAGAAGGCCGCGCGTTCCGGAGCCCATACAAGAAGGAGTTCGCCTGGCCGGACGAGTTGGTCCAGAAAGTCGGGCTCTCTCCGGGCGGGGGGGACGATCTCCTCGAGTGCGTCCAGACGCTGAAGCCCACGGTGCTCATCGGCACTTCGGGGCAACCGGGCACGTTCACCGAGGACGTGGTGCGCGCCATGGCCGCCAACGTCGAACGGCCCGCCATCTTCCCGTACTCGAACCCCAACTCGAAGACCGAGGCGACGCCGGAGCAGCTCCTCAACTGGACCGACGGCCGCGCGCTCGTCGCCACCGGGAGCCCGTTCGAGCCGGTCGAGTACGAGGGGAAGACCTACGAAATCGCGCAAGGCAACAACGTCTACATCTTCCCAGGCGTGGGTCTCGGCGCCCTCGCGGCGGGCGCCACCCGCATCGACGACTCGTTCTTTACTGCCGCGGCGCACGCCGTCGCAGGCATGCTCGACCGGGAGAACATCGAACGCGGGCAGCTCTACCCGCCGCTTGCGCAGCTCCGCACGATCAGCCGTGCGGTCGCATGCTCGGTGGCCCGCCACGCCGTCGATGTGGGGGCCGCTCCCGCCAAGAGCTACGCCGCCCTCGACCGCGCCGTCGACGCCATGATGTGGGAGCCGCGCTACCCCGAGATCGTGTAGCGAGGCGAGTGGCGTGAACATGGAGGGGTCGGGCCGCAGGCCGCCCCCTCGTACACGTCCCCGAGCACCTGCACGTACACGTGCGCGTCCTCGCCTCGCATACACCGTCCTCGCCTCGCATGCGCCGGGTTGTGTCGCTCTCGAGATGCGCTCCAGAATCGGCGGTTCGGAAGCCGATGACGTGCACGTGCGCTACGGCATCGTGGCGCAGGCGGGGATATCGAAGGTCACGACGTCCTGGCACCAAC
>JBGCFC010000150.1:0-42713 GCA_045106715.1 Sandaracinaceae bacterium | reverse complement strand
GGCGACGACCTTGCCCGCGGGCGACGTGACCCCGCTGGATGCCCTGCCGCCGATGGGGCGGGACGCGCTGCGCTCGATGATCGCCGACCTGACGCATCAGCGCGCGCTCGCCCTGCTGCGCGCGGTGGCATCGCTGGAGCCGATCTGTGACGTGCTCCGGCAGCAGGTCGCCGCGCTCGCCGCGCCGGAAGCGTCCGTTGCGCGGTGGATCCAGGACCTCGAGTCGGTGCGCAGGCAGCAAGACGAGGTCGCGCGCGCGTTGCGCGAGAAAGAGGCCGCGCTCCGCGGCGAGATGCTCGATGCCGCCATGAGTGAGGATCGCCCGTCGCTCGTGCGCGCCGAGATCACCCTGGGCGAGGCGCTGCGCGAGTCCGACCCGTCCCTCGACCAGACCGAGCTGCGCGCCGAGTCCTTGCGCGCCCAGCTGGACGGCACGCAGCACGCCATCGAGGGGCGCTACCGAGAGCTGCTGCCGGCACTCGGCGAGCTTGGCAGGGGGGTGGCGGAGGTGACCGATCGCATCAGTGAGGTGCGTGGGCAGCTCCGGAAGACGACCGCGCGGTAGTCGCTCGGCCAGTCGGCCAGTCGGTCAGTCGGCCAGTCGGTCAGCCCGCGCAGCCGCGGCGCGAGGCCGGTCCGGCCACCTCGGGGCAGTCGTCGTCGGCGTCCAGGATGCCGTCCTCGTCGAAGTCCTCTTCCGGACAACCGTCTTCGTCGCCGAAGCCGTCGAAGTCCTCGGGCTCACTGACGCACTGGTCGTCTTCGTCGGGGATGCCGTCGTTGTCGGTGTCGACGTCGGGGCAGCCGTCGCTGTCGCGGTCCCCGTCCATGTCCTCGGCCTCGCGCGGGCACGAGTCGTAGCCGTCGCGGATGCCGTCACCATCGTCGTCCTCGTCGATGCAGCCGTCTTCATCCTCGAAGTCGTCCATGTCCTCCGGCTCGTTCGGGCAGGCGTCGTCGGCGTCCAGCACCTCGTCGCCGTCGTTGTCGAGTTCGGGGCAGCCGTCCTCGTCAGCAAATCCGTCGGCGTCTTCGGGCTCGTCGGGGCAACCGTCCTGGTCGTCCATCAGGCCGTCCCCGTCAGTGTCCCGCGGCGCCTCGGGCGCGAACGTGGCCCCCGCGAACACAGAGAAGACCGGCACGCCGATGCCGTAGACGATGCCCGCGCCTCCGCCGGCGCGGATGGAGAACTCCCCCAGATGCACGAGCGCGGCGGCCCGGACCTCGGTGGGCGCCTCTGAGTCGAACCGCTGCCCGAAGCTGGTCGCGCCGGTCGCCTCGACGATGGCTTCGAACGCGGGGATCGGGCGGTAAGCCGCGGCGAGTCCCCACGTGGCTTCGGGACCGACCGCGCTCCGCAGGTTCACTTGCTCCTCGCGGAACGTGAACCCGACGTTGAGCGCCAGCCGGAACGCGTCGAAGCGGACCGCGGCGAGCGCGCTGCCGCCCACGTTGGGCGCGCGATCCCCCATGAACTGCTGCGGGTGTGCGTACGCGCCGAGCGGCACCGTCACGAACAAGGAAGCGCCGAGCATCACGCCGTTGCCGGCCGAGTCCGGGTCGAGGATTCGGATCTTGGCCGAGATGCGCGGGTCTCCGATGCCGACGCCGGGTCCCGCGACGGCCGCGGTGCGCGCGGTGATGTCACGCTCGCCCCGGTCTTCGATGTACTCGTAGCCCTCTCCGTCGAAGGCGATCAGCGGGAGCACCGCGCCGATCTGGATGCGCTCGAGGAACGTGAAGGAGCCATGCAGCTGAAGCTGACCGAGTCCGGCGACGAGGTCCGTCTCGGTGACGTCGTCATCGTTGCAGCCGTCGGTGGTCGAGCCGGTGACGCAATCGAGATCGTCGGCCGCGTACGGGCGGTGGCCGTACATGAGCGTGGCGCCGAACGTGGGCATGAGGTCCGCGCCCACCTGCGGCGACTCGACCAGCACGTAGTTCCCCGCGCCAGGGGCGACGTAGAAGCGATTCGACGAGAAGTCGTCGCGCGGCAGCGTTTGCGCCGCGGCTGGGGCCGCAGCGAGAGCGGCCAGGACGAGGCCCAGCCCAAGGAGACATGACAGCACTCGCATCGGGGTGGACGCTACCCCGGGCTCCGCGTGGGGGCCAGTCAGTAAGAACGCAAGAATCCAGCCTGTAGGGGAACAACCCGCAGCTTCCTGCTGCGAACTGCACGCTTGGCCGCGGGCGATGTACCCTTGGGGCGTGGGCGAGCCCAGCGATCTGGTGGTCATCGACCAAGACGGCAGCGTGCGCGTGGCCGGACGGGCGGCCGAGCGGCGTCTGCGTGACCGCGCGGGGCGCTATCGTTTGGTGGTGGACACGCCTGGCATGGTGGTCCTCCGACACGAGGAAACCGTCGGCGACGAGGTCACCCGGATCGCGATGGCCGGCGAGCTGCTCACCCGCACTTCCGTGCTGGAGATCGTCAACATCGTGGCCAACGCGAACTGGCGCGGGGTGCTGCATGTCTTCGACGGGGAGTGCCACCGCGTGCTCGCCGTCGACCAGGGCGCGATCAAGTACGCGCTGAGCGACCACCCTGATGACCGTCTCGGGCAGGTCATGTACGGCCACGGGCTGCTTACCCGCGCGGAGCTCGACCGGCTGTTGATGGAGGTCGGGCCGGAAAAGCGGCTCGGCCAGCTGGTGCTCGACCAGAACGTGCTGACCCAGGAGGAGCTGTACGGACAGCTTCAGAAGCAGGTCGAGCAGATCGTGTTCAGCACGCTGCTGACCCGCGAGGGGCACTACATCTTCACGACGCCGGAAGAGGAAGCGCCGCCTCACCACACGGTCCACCTCCCCATCAACGCCCTCCTGATGGAGGGCGTGCAGCGCATCGACGAGATGGCGCTGTTCCGAGAGCGCATCCCCCACGATGATCTGTGCCCGATCGCCCAGCCGAAGGCGACGTCGCTGACGCTCGACGAGAACGCCAACGTGATCCTCGCTTACGCGGACGGCGTGCGCACTATCGAGGACATCTCGCGCGAGACGGGGCTCGGCCAGTTCAAGACGGTCAAGTCGATCTACGGGCTCGTCCAGCAGGGCGGCGTGTTGCTCAAGCCGAAGCGCACCATCGACGCACGCGCAGTGAAGAAGCTCGTCATCCAGTTCAACGATGTGCTCCGTGACATCTTCATGGCCGTCGCGACCTATGGCGGCATCGACCAGACGCGCTCCACGCTCGAGACGTGGATCGCGGGCAGCGGCTACGACACGGTGTTCGGCGACACGCTCTACGAGGACGGCAGCCTGCCGGCGGCCGAGGTGGCCCAGGCGATGCAATCGGTGGACGCGGACAACCCGATGGAGGCGCTCCACCAAGCGCTGCACGAGCTGGCTGCATTTGCGCTGTTCGCCGCCACGACGACCCTCCCGCGGGATCAGGAGCTGTCGCTGTCCCGCGACGTGAACGCGCGCCTCAAGCGCATTCGAGCGTGAACCGGGCGCTGATCGCCTCGCTGCTGCTGCTCGCCGGCTGCGGCGGCCTGCGGGACCTCGAGCGCGAGCTCATCTTCCTTCCCGACTCCGCGCAGCACACCGACGTCGGCGAGGTCGAGGGCCTCGAGACCTGGTGGCTGGAGGTCGAGGGCGGCCAGGTGGAGGCTTGGTACCTGCCGCCGATCGAACCGCCGCCCGAGGGGGAACGCGGGGGCGCCGTCATCTTCGCGCACGGCAACGCGGAGCGCATCGAAGGCTGGGTGGAGCGGCTCCGGCCCTACCGCGAGATGGGCTTGGCGGTGCTGCTCCCGGAGTACCGAAGCTACGGACGCTCCACGGGCGTTCCCGGCGAGGCGGCCATCGTCGCCGACTTCGTGGCCTTTCACGACCGCCTCGTGGATCGGCCGGAGATCGACCCCAGCCGCGTCATCTACCACGGCCGCTCCCTCGGTGGTGGGGTGGTCGGCGGGCTCGCGGCCGAGCGACCTCCCACCGCGCTCATCCTCGAGTCGACCTTTACGAACCTGCCCGATCTCGTCAGCCAGCGTGGGGTCCCCATGGGGGCCGTGAGCCACCGATTCGACACGCGCGCCATGCTGATGAACAGCAGCCTCAGCACCCTGATCCTGCACGGCGTGCACGACTCGCTGATCGACTTCGAGCACGCCGTCGAGCTGCACCGGGTCGCGTGGGACGCGCGGCTCGTCGCCTTCGAGGCCCACCACAACGACCTCCCCCGCGGCCCCGCCTACTGGGGCGCGATCCGAGAGCTGCTGGAAAGCCGACGCGTGATCGCGGCGGTTGGCGATCGTTCGTAGCGAACGATCAGTTCACGTTGACCGGAACAGTCTGCGTCGCTCCGCCCTGGAAGATGAGCCCGTTGACCGAGATCTGCTCGCCGCCCAGCGTCAGGGTCGCGTCGTAGCGTCCGGGGCTGATGGCCACGTGGTCTTCGCTCGGGGTGAGCTCGATCTCCTCGTCGCCGCTCATGCCGCCCTGTCGACGCACGCGGGCGGACCAACGGGCGACGGAACGGCCGCCGCGGCGCACGTCGAGGCGCACTCGGGCGATGCCGAACTCCACGGTGACTTCCTCCGTGTCGCCGGGCGAGACGACCGCGCGGCCGTCGTACTCGCGGGTGGGCGTGTCGATGAGCACGGAGTCGTCACCGATGGCGGCGTAGACACGGTACTGACCTGCCTCGAGCGCGAATGTCTGGCCTGCCTGGCCCTCGGCGACGGTGTCTCCGCCGCTGTCGACGACGCGCACGGTGGCCGAGACTTCGTTGCCGCCGGCCTCGACCTGAACGGTCAGCTGGCCCGGTCCCGAGGGGGGCGGCGCAGGGGGCGGCTCATCGGCCGGAGCGTTCCGTGCGGGCGACTCGGCGGGCGCTTCGTCTCCCGTGGTGGCCACGGGAGTCGGTTCCTCATCCGTGGCCTCCCCACCCCCGCAGGCCGTGAGTGAGACCAGAAGGCCCAAGATATGGATTCGACGCATCGTTCCTCCCCCCTCAACCTGTACCATGCCCGCCGGTGGGGCATCTCCCCTCGATGACCCTGCAGCACCGCGGAGCAGCCCGACATGACCGACGACGCCACTTGGAAAAACTGCAGCTCATGCCGGAAGCCCATCGGCTTCGACACGATCCACTACCTGTGCAGCGTCTCGACCTGCAACCGCAAGCGCACCGCGATGTTCTTCTGCTCGGTGGAATGCTGGGACGCGCATGACGCCGGCGCGCGCCACCGCAGCTCGTGGGCCGAAGAGAAGCGCTCCCCCAAGGCCCCCTGATGCGGCGCCGTGCTCTGTTGCTGGGGCTGACCGGCGTGTGGCTCGTTGCCTGCGGTGGGGGTGAAGACCGAGGCGCGCGTGCGCGTCACATGGTGGACGACGGGGCGACGCTGTTGGACGTGCGCTCCGTCGGCGAGTGGAGCGGCGGGCACATCGAGGGCGCACTGCACATCCCCGTCTCGGAGCTGTCGTCGCGCATCGCCGAGGTACCGTCGGGCGCCCCCGTGGTCGTCTACTGCCAGTCCGGCGTGCGCTCCGCGATGGCCGCGCAGTTGCTCGAGAGCGAGGGCTACGAGGTCTTCGATCTGGGTTCGATGCGCGACTGGAGTGCGGGGCGCTGAGCTACGTCTGATCCTGGGCGCCCTGAACCTCGGTGCGCCGCAGCTCTCCGATCGTCCTGTTGTGCGTCGAGGCCGCCGCCGCGGTCTTGAGCCCTTGGATCACTTCCGCCACGGCCGCGTCGTCGGAGTCCCACGGGGCGTCGACCGGCTCGCGCCGCACGGCATCGAGCACGGACGCCACCCGGAGCGCGTCGGTGTTGTCCTCCGCGCGGTAGATCGGGTCGTACGGCCCCCCTTCGCCTCGAACGAGAAGCGCGTGCTCGACGAGCGCGTCCAGCACGTCGCGCAGCGCCTCGACCGCCACCCCGAGCGTGCGTGCCAGCGTGCGGAGCCGGATCGGGTCGCTGGCCTGCGCGAACGCCATCATTGCGCGGACGGCGACGGCCTCGCGCGACTCGTGGTCCTCGAGGCGAGCGCGGGCCAGCTGACGGAACGTCGGCGTGTTCTGGTGCGTTGCCGCGACCTGTGCTCCCAGCAGCACCATCACCCAGCTGAGGTGCAACCAGAGGAGGAAGATCGGGAAAGCGCCGAAGCCCGAGTAGAGCGCGTTGGCCCGCGCGACCCCGAGCTGGAACTGCACGTGGCCGACTTGCAGCAGGTACCAGCCCAGTCCGCCGAGGAAGGCGCCGAGGAGCGCGGAGCGACGGCTGACCCGGGCGCTCGGCAGAACCAGGTAGAGAAGCAGGATCCCCACGCAGACCAACATGGGCGTCACCACCGTCGAGACGAGCGTCACGAGCCACGGGCCCGGAAGACCGCCCAGCAGCGCATAGACCATGCCCCGGCCGTGCCCCGCCGCCGTGACGGTCGTGGCCGCGAGAAGCGCAGCCGGGGTGACGAGCGTAACCAAGATGTAGCCGGGGATGCGCCGGACGAGAGCGCGGCGGCCGGGGAAGCCCCAGATCGCGTCGAAGGCCTCTTCGGCTCCGCGCACGACGCGCTGGATCGTCACGAGCAGCACGACGAAGCCCGCGAGCCCCAGCCCCCGGACGTCCGTCCCCGACACGAGGTCCAAGATCCGGTCCACCGTGTCGCGCATCACCGACACGCCGTCGGGGACGTCTTCTTCGGAACCGACCGCAAACGTCTCGTCCAAGAACGGGCGGACCGACGCCTCGATCAGAAAATCGTAGGCGCCGAGCTGCTTGGCCACCGCGAACGCGAGCGCTGCAAAGGGCACGATCGACAGCATCGTGAAGAACGCGAGCGCGGCGGCGCGCATCTGCAGCCGCTCGCGAAAGAAGGTGTCCACGGTCAGAAACACCAGCCGGACCACGGACAGGAGCGCACGAAGCGGCGGGCTCATGGACGCTTCGTCGACCTCGTAGAGCGCCCGGTGGAACGCCGCGCGGATGCGCTCGAGGCGCCTCCGCAGGCGCACCTCGAGGCCTTCCACCGGGGTCGTGGGCACAGTCACCGGCCGCAGCATGCCGACCCGGCCGCGGTCAGGGCAAGCGGGCCCCCGTTGACATGCGCGAGGGGCCGCTCTACCACCTCGTTCTCCAGGAGGCGTGACAACCGATGATTGAACCCGAAACCGTAGTGGCCCGGATCCGAGATGGCGTGCCCGGCTGCCAAGAGGTGCAGCTCGAGGACCTCACCGGCACCAAGGATCATTACCGCGCGGTCATCGTGAGCCCACACTTCGAGGGCAAGACGCGGGTCGAGCAGCATCAGGCGGTCTACGCCGCGCTCGGCGAGCTCATCCAGGGCGCCAGCGCTCCAGTGCACGCGCTGTCCCTCGCAACCTACACGCCCGCCCGATGGGCGGAGCAGCAAGCCGAGCAGGGCTGAACACCCCGAGGATCATCATGGAAGACGTCAAGACTCGCATTCAGTCCATCGTGGACGGTCACCCCGTCGTGCTGTTCATGAAGGGGAACAAGGTGTTCCCGCAGTGTGGCTTCAGCCACCGCGCGGTGGAGATCCTCAAGCGCTGCAACGCCGGCGACTTCCACACCGTCAACGTGCTCGAAGACATGGAAGTCCGGCAGGGCATCAAGGACTTCGCCAACTGGCCGACGATCCCGCAGCTCTACCTCGGCGGGAAGTTCGTGGGCGGGAGCGACATCCTCATGGAGATGTTCGAGTCGGGCGAGCTTCAGCCGCTGGTCGCCGAAGCCGTCGGCAGCTGACCGACGCCCGTCTCCTGCGAGGATTCCTAGGCGCTGTGCTCTTTTGGCGCTGTGCTCTCTGAGCGCGGGGCTGTCTGAGCGCGGGGCTCACCGAAGGCACGCGCGCTCGAGGGCACGAAACGCGCGGGCCCTCGGGTCGTCGGCGTGTTTCTCGAGCCGCGGCATCTCGCCGTAGGTGCGCTCGTCTTGCTCAGGCTGAAAGAACGGCTCGTAGCCGAACCCGAGCGTGCCTCGTGGGGGCCAAACCACGCTCCCTGCAACGCGGCCTTCGAACGCAACGGCCTCACCATCGGGCCAAGCGAGCGCGAGCGCGGTCACCATCTCGGCCGACCGTGAGCGGTCTCCGAGCGCATCGTGGAGTCGCTCCATCGCGCCAAGCCAGTCCCGGTCGGGGCCCGCCCATCGTGCCGAGCGCACCCCCGGCTGCCCCTCGAGCGCGGGGATCACGAGGCCTGAATCGTCGGAGAGCGCAGGCCGCCCCGCTGCGGCCGCCGCACGACACGCTTTGTCGAGCGCGATCGCGACAAACGTCTCCGCCTCTTCCGCTGGCTCGGCGAGCTGCAGCTCGGACGCGGAGAGAACCTCGGCGTAGGGGCGCATCAAGTCCGCGATCTCCGCGACCTTGCCCGCGTTGTGGCTGGCGATCACGACACAGGGCGCACGCAGACGTCGGGACATTCACCACAGCATGCCACGCGAGGTATGCTCTGAGCCGTGGCGGACCAGCTGGACCAGGGCGACCGGCGCGCCGCGTTCGCTGCGCTCGCGTCCGCGGCGATCATGATCGCGCAGCAGGTCGGCTCGAAGGCCACGCGCGACGCGCTGTTCCTGAGCAGCTTCCGCGCCGAAGACCTGCCGCGCGTGGTGATCGCGTCGGCGGCGGCGTCCACGGTGGCGGTCCTGGCGATCACCCGGGCCTACCAGCGGTGGGGGCCCAAGGTCGTCGTGCCCGGGGCGTTCGCAATCAGCTCCGCCCTGTACGTCGCCGAGTGGTCGTTCAGCGGCAGCGCCGCGCGGCCCGTCGCCGTCGTGCTCTACCTGCACACCGCGATCTTCGGCGCGCTCGTGATCAGCGGCTTCTGGAGCGTGGTCAACGAGCGGTTCGATCCCCACAGCGCCAAGACGATCGTCAGCCGCATCGGCACGGGCGCCACCGCCGGTGGGGTGCTCGGAGGGCTGCTCGCGGAGCGCGTGGGCGAGTGGGCGGATGCCGAGTCCATGCTCCTCGCGCTCGCCGGGCTGAACGCGCTCGCTGCGATCGGCGTGACGCAGATCGGCGGGCCCGACCGGCCCCGCGCCGAGAGGACCGAACCCGAGTCCGCGCTGAGCGTGCTGCGGCGGGCCCCGTATCTGCGCTCCCTGGCGGCCCTCGTGGTGTTGACCGCCGTGAGCGCGGGACTGCTCGACTACGCGTTCAAGGCGCAAGCAGAGGCGACCTTCCAGAGCGGCGACGATCTGCTGCGCTTCTTCGCGCTGTTCCATGTGGGCGCGGCGGTGCTGTCGTTCCTCCTTCAGACGAGCATCGCGCGCCACGCCCTGACCCGGCTCGGAGTCGCGGGCAGCGTCGCGACCCTGCCGCTCGTGGTTCTGGCGACCGCCGCCGTCAGCGCAGGGTTCACCCGCCTGGCCACCGTGGTCGTCGCGCGCGCGACCGAGCTGGTGCTCGCCAACAGCATCTTCCGGAGCGGCTACGAACTGCTCTACACGCCCGTTCTGCCGAGCGAAAAGCGCCCCAGCAAGCCGCTCATCGACGTCGTGGGAAACCGGGGCGGCGACGCGCTCGGGAGCGGCGTGGTCATCGTGGTGATCGCCCTGTCGCCCGACTTCGCCATCCCGACGATCCTGACCCTCGCGGCGGTGGTCGCGGTGTGCACCCTGTTCGTCGCCCGGCGGCTGCACCGCGGCTACGTGGGCCAGCTCGAGGGCATGCTGCGGGACGGGACCTCGGTGGCCGAGGAACGCCAGCTCCTCGAAGCCGCGACCCTGCAGACGCTGTCGACGGTCGGCCTCGATCGGGAGGCGCTCTTCGAACAGCTCGCGGCCCAGGCGTCATGGAGCGAGCGCATGAGCCAGACGCCGGTGGAGAGCGTCGCCCCGCCGCCGGAGCCGACGCGCATCTCCGCACCGTCCGGGGACCCGGTGCACGACGCCGCGGAAGCGCTCGAGCGGGGAGACGTCTCGGAGGTCCGAACGCTGTTGGCGGGCGAAACGCTCGACGCCCGCCTCGCCCCCCACCTCATCGCGTTGCTGGCGCGACGTGAACTCTATCCGGAGGCGGTCAAGGCGCTGCGTCGGCTCGGTGACACCGTCCAGGACGACCTCGTCGACGCGCTCACCGATCTCGAGCAGCCGTTTGCGATCCGCCGCCGTCTGCCACGGGTCTTGGAACGGGTCACGACGCCGGTCTGCGCCGAGGGCCTGACACGCGGCCTCTCCGACGAGCGCTTCGAGGTTCGCTATCGGTGCGCGATCGCGCTGGCGCGGGTCGCGGACCGGGATCCCGCGCTCCGCCCTCCCTCGGAGCGCATCCACGAGGTGGTGCTCGGGGAGCTGGGCCACACCAGCCGGCGGGTGTGGGCGCGCCGCCGGCTGCTGGACGAGGACACGGAGGACGCGCCGCTCTTGGAAGGCGCGGTGCACGTGCATGTGCACCGGAGCGTCGAGCTCGTCTTCACGTTGCTGAGCCTCGCCTACGACCCGGAACCGCTCCGCCTTTCGCTGCTGGCGCTCGGAGGCGAAGACCGAACGCTGCGCGGCACGGCCCTCGAGTACCTCGAGAACGTGCTCCGTGAGGACGTGCGCGACGCCCTCTTCCCCATGCTGGATGTAACGGTCGAGAGCCGCGCCCCGCGGCCGCGCCAGGAGATCGTCGAGGAGCTGGTGCGGTCGATGCAGTCGCTGGACCGACAGGCCATCGAGGAGGCCATCCGCGGCAAAGAGTGACGGTCGCTCGGTTGCAGGCGGAGCGCCATGGAGGGGTGAAACGGAACAGCTAGACAGCTGGCGCCGGGCGCTCTGCGGCCTCAGGTTGAGCGGACATCGACTGCCGCATTCCCATGGCCAACGCCCCACCCGCTCCCAAGCCCGCCGCCGCGTCCTCATCTGAGGGTCGCCTTGGAAGCGGTTCGGCGCCCGCACGGGTCGTGCCGCAGCAGGACCAACACGCCGACGTGTTTGATCTGCGCGTCAACCGCGAGCGCGTCGTGGTCACGTTCATCGGGTTCGTCGTCGTGGAGCTGCTCTACGCGGTCTTCTTCAGCGTGTGGCTGCCCGAGGCGGCGGACGTGCGGGCCATGGGGGTCACCCTGTCCCTCGCCGTGCTGCAGATCGCCAGCGTCATCTATCTGTTTCGAGCGCCGCCCTCACGCGAGCGCCTCGCGCGGGCGGCGACCGTGTTCCTCGCGAGCCTCGCGCTGGCCATCGTGTTCATCGAGCAAAGCGTCGCGGCCCGTGCGATCGCCCCGTCGACGGGCATCAGCTGGAGCTGCATCACCATCTTGGTCGTCCCGGTCCTCATCGACGCTTCGCCGCGCCGCATGACGCTGATCGCTTTCTCCATGGCGGTCCTCGGGCCCCTCGTTTACATGCTGCTCCGCGCGGCCGGCCAGACCCCTGAGCAGCCGCTCGACGTGCTCGCGGGCACGTTCGTGCCGCCGTTGTTCTGCGCCACACTCGCCCAGATCCCAACCCGCATGATGGACGCGATGCGCGGCTCGCTCTACGACATGCGCTCGCTGGGCGCCTACCAGCTCGAGCGACGCCTCGGCGAAGGGGCGATGGGCGAGGTCTGGCGTGCACGTCATCAGCATCTGATTCGCCCCGCGGCCATCAAGCTCATCCGGCCGGAGCTACTCGGCGGCGACGACGCGGCGGTCGAGCGTACGCTGCGGCGGTTCGAACGGGAGGCGCAGGCCACGGCCGCGCTGTCGTCCCCGCACTCGGTGGACCTCTACGACTTTGGGCGGGCCGACGACGGCGCGCTCTACCTCGCCATGGAGCTGCTCGAGGGCGTGGACCTCGAGACGCTCGTCCGGGAGCACGGGCCGTTGCCCCCCGAGCGCGTCGCCCATCTGCTGATGCAGGTGTGCGAGTCGCTTCAGGAGGCGCATGACGCGGGGCTCGTGCACCGGGACATCAAGCCGGCCAACCTCTTCGTGACCCGGCTGGCGGGCCACGTGGACTGGGTGAAGGTGCTGGACTTCGGGCTCGTGAAACTGGCGGACGGCGATGGCCAGAACCTCACGATGACGTCGGAGGACGAAATCCAGGGCACGCCGGCCTTCATGGCGCCCGAGATGGTGCTCGGCGAAGAAGTGGGCCCCGGCGCCGACCTCTACGGAGTGGGATGCGTGGCGTACTACCTGCTCACCGGGCGGCTGCCCTTCGAGGCGTCGAGCGTGATGGCGATGGCCGTGTCCCATGTCAAAGAGTTTCCGACGATGCCATCGCGCCACGCGCCGGTGCCGCCCGACATGGACGAGCTGGTGTTGTGGCTGCTGTCGAAGTCGGCCAAGGAGCGCCCCCGGACGGCGCGCGCAGTGGCGGCGAGGCTCGCGCCGCTGTCGGCCGGATGGTCCCAGGAGCGCGCCCGCGCCTGGTGGAACGCCCACCTCGGGCGCCTGGGTGGTCCGGACGCGCCCATGAGCATCGCCGAGCGCATCAGCGCTCCGCCGAGCCGCGACAGCGTGCCCGACAGCGGGAACCGAGCCGACGCGCTGCTGCGGACGTGAAGTGCCAAAGCTCGGCGGCTGGGCTCCGGAGGCCTTCCGCTCCAGGCCGAACCCTACGGTGCAAAGACCAACGGGAAGCTCATTCGTGTCGCCTGCCCCGCTCCCTCCACGCGGAGACGCTCGAGCACGCGGCACACACACTCCGTGAGGCGTGCGCTGCCCCCCGTCGCATGGACGCGCGTAGGTCGCCCCTCCGCGTCAAGCCGCACTTCCACGGTCAGCCGCACGCCACGCCCCTCCCCATGCTCCCGCCAGCAAGCGAGCGCGGCCGGGTTCGCCTGCTCAACGGCGCGTTGTCTTGCACGGGCATCGACCCGCCGGGCCACCGTCGCCGGCCGTGAGTCGGGCGGGTCCACCGGCGGCGACGGCGGAGCGAATGCGAGACGGAACTCGGTCCGCGTCGCGCCCGGACGCCTCGGAAACGTCCACTCCTGAATGCGGCGCTCGACGTACGCTCGCACGGAGGCCGTTCCGCCTGTCGCCGTGACGCGTTCGACCTGTCCGTTCGAGGCGATCCGAAGTGCGATGGACAGCCTCGCCGGCGTGGCGTCCGGGCCCCAGCAAGACCGAAGGCTCGGCCTTCGGGCAGCCAACACGACCGTGACGTCATGAGGAGAGAGCCCTGGGCTGCCCGCGCCGGAGGTGGCGTCTCGGCGCCCCGTGTCCCGCGGAGCATCGCGATGAACCCGCGGCTGCCCGAGCGTGGTCTCATCGTCCCCGAATGGCGCCCCTGGAGCGGCGTTCGGCGGATCGGGTGGCGGCTCGAGGCCGACGTCTCCCTCCAGAGGCGGCGGCGCGTGCTCAGGCCGAATCCATGGGGACGTTTCCGGGGTGTTCCACACTGGCCCGGCGGCAAGCAGGAGACCCGCAGCGGCCGCCGTCAGGCTTCCCCCCAACCACGCCCACCGCAGCGAGGACGCGCGCTTCGGGATCGGCGCGGGCGTCGGAGCGGCGGCACGCACGTGTGCTGCGAGGTCGCATGCCACTCGCGCACGAATCTCGTCCGGGAGCGGGGGAGGCGGACGCAGCCCCTGTACGAGAACCGACAGCTCCGGATGCTCGTCCGTCTCCGACAGTTTGGGCGGGTCGTGTGAGTCCCGCGTCATGCGTCGCCCTTCGGCAACGTGGCGTCCGGGTCCAACGTCAGTCCGGCGGCGAGTTCCCGCCGAGCGGCGTGCAGTCGCGAGTGGACGGTCCCGAGCGGCACCCCCAGCGACTCCGCGATCGCCCGGCAACTCCACCCCTCGACTTCATACATCACGAACACCGCGCGTTTCTCTGCACCGAGGGCATCCAGGAGCACACGACCACGCGAGCGCTGCCGGTGTTTCTCGAGAGCCTCCTCCGGGCCGGGGACGGGCGAGGCCTGAACGGCGACACCGCGCCTTCCGTCCCGCGCGGAGCGGCGGCGATGGTTGCGGACCAAACCGACACAGATCCCGAAGAGCCACGCGCGCAGGGATCGCTCTGGATCGAAGCTGCGCCGGCGACGATGCACGACCACGAACACCTCTTGCATGAGATCGGGCAGGTTCGGCTCAGCGACCCCCAAACGAAAGAGCGAACGCCAGACGTAGTCCGCGTGCTCGGTGTACACCTGTGCGGCGTCGAGCGGTGCGGCGAGCGGTGCGGCGTCGAGCTGCGTGGGCTCCCGCGTCTCCGACTCGCGCTCCCCCGAGTCGGCCTTGCGGCCTTCCATCATCAGAGCCCGAACGGAGGGGAGTGAGCGCGCCATGCAACAAGGTCTTGTCGCGACGGCGTCGAATCTTCACCTCGTCCGTGATTTTCTTCGTGAGGTTCACCGGACGCCGAAGACGCGCTCGGCGATCTCCGCGATGGCCCCGCCGGACACCCCGTCGCTCTTGAGCCGGTGGTCGGCGTGTTGCGCCACGGTGTCCTCGGCCTGCGCCATCACGAACGAGAGCCCGGCCGCCTTCAGCATGGGGACGTCGTTGTGCCAGTCCCCGACCGCCACGGTCTCCTCCAGAGTGAGCCCGCGCTCCTCAGCGAGCGTCGCGAGTGCCGTGCCCTTGGTGTGCCCCGCGACCCGGACCTTCATCCCCGCCTGACCGCTGTCGAAGAGCGTGAAACGAACCAGCTCGAGCGCGTCGCTTTCCAACGCCTCGAGTTCATCCGCCGCCCGCTCGATGGCGTCGGGCGGACCGAAGGCCATGGCCGCCAGCACGCCGGGCGCGTCCCACTCCTTTATGCGGTCTGGGTGCTTCACCAGCCGCTCGCTCCAGCGGGCGATGAACGGGGCGATGGCATCCATGTCCGGTCCGTGGTGCACATCCTCAGCCGTCAGCAGGACCGGCGTGAGCGCGTGCGACGAGATCATGTCCTCGACGTGCGCCAGCGCCTCCTTCGTGAGGGTGTGCGCGTGCTGGTCCTCGCCCGTCTGGACGTCCGCGAGGTGGGAGCCGTTCACGCACGCGATCGACCCCTGCACTCCGAGGGCGCGCGCCGCGTCGATCGAGCCGGAGAAGATTCGGCCCGTCGCGATGGTGACGGCGACACCCGCGTCGGCGAGCTTGTGGGCCGCCTCGATGTCCTTGTCCGCGATGGGCGCGTCCCAGGGGATGGTGGTCCCGTCGAGGTCCACGACGAGCATGCGATACGCCATGCCCGAGGGTATGGCCTTCCAACCGGGGAGACGCCAGGCCGACAACGGGTGAACGCCGCGTCTGCCCGGTCCAGTCTTGGGGCGATGCGCTTCCTTACTCTCTTGTTCGTGCTCGTCACCAGCTCCGGCTGCTACCAGTCGTTCGACGGCGCCGACGATCCACGCCCGGTGTTCGATGCGGGCGTCGTGCGTGATGTTGGGCCGCCGGAGCGCGACGCGCGCCCGCCCGTCGACCCCGATGCCGGCCCCGCCGACCCGAGGCCCGGCGATGTCTGTGAAGACGGGGAACAGATCCGCCCTCCGGCCGTGAGTTGCCGTGCAGAGACCCGGCGCTGCATCGAAGACTGCGTGGACCTGGAGCCGGAGTGCCAGGAGCGCTGTCTCTCTGAGGACCCGGCCTGCGTGACCTGCGTCAACGCACGCCTCCTCGCCTGCTTCAACGATCAGGGCTGCCAAGCCGAGTGGGACGAGTTCGCCTGCTGCACCGAGGCGTTTTGCCCCGACGACCGCGGTGTCGACCGGCTCAACTGCCTCGTTCCTCGATGCGAGGGCTTGCTCGATCAGTACTCCGACTGCGTCAACTCGGGGTTCTTCTGCGAAGACGAACCCAGCCTCTGTTTCCGCTGACGCCGTCTCAGAGGCGCGCGAGACGTCGACGCGCGATGCCCGAGGAGGGATCCCGCTCCAGCGCTCGGCTCCACGCGTCGCGCGCCGCCGGGGCGTCGCCGCTCCGCTCGTGCAGGAGCGCCAAGTTCATCAGCGGGTTCGGGTCGGTCACGTCCAGCTCCGCCGCACGACCGAGCGCGACACTCGCGCTCTCGAGGTCGCCGGTGTGCATGAGAGAGGCGCCCAGGCCGTTCAGCGCAGCGGCGAGCTCGGGCGCCCGCTCCAGCGCCTGCCGAAACGCTTCCCCTGATTCACCGTACTGCTCGAGCAGGGCGAGCGCGTTGCCGAGCTTCAGCCAGGACGCGGCGTCGGCGTCCTCCCGGGCAATCGCGCGCCGGTAGGTCGCGACCGCTTCTTCGTGACGTCCGGTGTCGCGCAACAGATCGCCCAACGCGAGCAGCGGCTCCGCGTCGTTCGGGGACAGCTCGGCACTGCGGTTGAAGTCGACCTGCGCGCCCGTGAGGTCCCCCGTCGCCGCGCGGGCCAGGCCACGGCCGAGGTAGGCGTCACCGTTGGTGTCGGCGGCGGTCACCGCGCGACCGAAATCCTCGAGCGCGCGGGTGTGACGTCCGGCGCGACGGTCGAGGCGCCCTAGATTGATCCATGCGTCGTGGGCGCGGCCGTCTCGCTCGACCGCAGTGATGTACGCCTCCATCGCCGCATCGAGGTCGCCCTCCAGCTCGCGGGCCAGGCCAACACGGTTGTGCACGCAGGCGACGTCGCGGTGTGCCTCGAGCAGGGGAGCCAGATGGGTCATGGCCGTCTCCCCGTCTTCCGCGTCGAGGGCGAGGTCGGCGGCCAGCAGGTGTCCAAGCACGTGATCGGGGGACCGTTCGAGGGCCCGGGCCAACATCGTCTCGGCCTGCTCTGGCTGGCTGCGTCCGGACGCGACCGCCGCCGCGAGCACGTCGAGATCCGGCTCGGACCCCAGACGATGGCGTGCCGAGGCGAGCTCGCCCTCCGCGAGCACGAGGTCGCCTCGCTGGTAGTCTTCGAGGGCGCGCGCGTACGCCGCCCAGCCTTCGGTCGCGCGATCCGTCCGTCCCGCCGCGCGGGCGCGCTCGAGCAGCGAGATGGCCGTCGACGCCTGGATCCGGTCGAGCCCAGGCGCCTCCGAAAGCGGAGCCCGGAGGCGGGCCATCGCCCCGTCGAAATACGTGTCGGCGCGGTGATCGCGGTAGCCCACCCACCCCACGACCCCGGCGAGGCTGAGCACGGTGACGGCCAAGGAAACCCAGAGGACACGACGGCGCATGGGCCGAGCTGACGCGCGCGCGATCGCGCGGTCAAGTTTTCGGCAGAACGCGCCCCGTGCCGCGCGAGCCCGAGGGATCACGCACGGCACACAGAGCCTCATTCGACCAGCAGCAGGCCTCCGCCGTGCACGAGCAAGAGGCGATCTTCCGGCGCATCGATGACATCGACGAAGGTCCCGTCGGTGCAGACCACCGTCGCGTCGGTGAGCGTCAGGTCCGTCCCGTCCCACGTCGTCGCGTAGGACGTGACGGGGCCCCCGAACGGCAGCGTGATGAGGCGCCCGTCCACGATGGTGAACGTCGACGAGACCTCCATGTCAACGGCGTCGAGCACCTCAGCGCCCTCCGTCACCACGTCCAGCGCGTCGGTGGTCATGGCGGCCATGAGGTCGGCGCGCGGGACCGCGTAGACGAAGCCTCCGTCCTCGAAGCCGCCCGCGATCACGTAGTCCGCGGTCGCAGCCACGGATCCGCTGAACATGCCGAGATTGGAGAGCACGTTCACGGCCGAGGCCACGCTGGCCGTCACATCCATCGCGTACACGCCTTGCCCTGCGTCGGTCGTGCCGAGCGCGAGTCCGTTGACGAGCAGGGTGCTGTTGTCCAGGAACGCCGCGTCGAAGTTCCCGTTTCCGTCCAGCATCAGGTCCGCGCTGCCCATGCGCCGGACGACCACGTCGCCCCCGGCCGTGCTGTCGGTGTACCCAAAGGCGACGTTCGCCCCGTCCGGCGAGATGGCGAGGTAGGAGCCCGCGAAGGTCATCGTCGCCGCGTCCCCGGTGTCGTACGTGGCCGTGCCCACTTCGGTGAGCCCGGTGAGTCCGGTCGCATCGGGCGTCCAGCGGGACAGCGTGAACGTCGTGACCGTGCCCTCGAGCGCGGTCGTGACATCCCACACTTCGCCTTCGTGGAACGCGCGGGCCGCGGCCGGCCGACAGAAGTTCGCCACGGGCGACAACCCCGTACCCAGCGCCGCCTCGAGCGCCTCGGCGGTCGCCCCACACGCCTCGACGCAGACGGCGCGCACGCAGAGCTCATCGCTCCCGCAGCTGCCGTCACATGCGTCCGTGCCGCCGTCCGAGCCCGCATCGGTCGACCCCGCGTCGGTCGGCCCCGCGTCGCTCGATCCTGCGTCCGCCATCGCGGCGTCCGCCCCGGCGTCGCTCGACGGGTTGTCGTCGCATGCCGTGAGCGCCAGCGCCAAGGCGCAGCTCATGAAGAGTCCGTATTTCATCGTCGTCACCCTCTCCCGCTCCCCGCGGGGTTGTGGATGGGTGGCGCGAGTGGCGCGTACGAGTGCGCCCCGGAACGTGTTGCCGCTCTCCCCGAGCTGCTCGTTCCACCCCGCGTGCGGGCAGGTCTCCTGACTCCCGGATCGTCCGATGGGGCGTGCCTTCCCAGCTCTCGCCAGTGGCTCTGTTCGCCTTCTCGTCCCCGGATACAGTGGCGGGGGCCGCGCCGGTGTTTCACCGGCTTCCCTCTTTGGAGCCGCAAGTTGCCGCTCCTCACGCGGGGGTAGAACACACCCCGCGACCACGCACACGTTTCAAATTGTCAACCCCGCCCCTCCGTGCGGGAGACGCCGCTTTTACGCTTCGCCCCCCGGCCGGTCAACCCCATGGCATGCTAGGCGGCGTGACCCTTCGGACGACGGTGCTCCTGGCGTTCTTGCTCGTCGGCTGCCCTTCCCCCTGCATCAGCGAGCCTCTCACCCCCGCCGCCGAGGCGCGCTGGGTCGCTCGCTACAACGCCGACCCGCCCCCGCCATCGCCCCCCTTGGGCATCCCCGGGATCGAAGAGGTCCGGGACCCTCCCGGACTCGGCACCTATGCGGCGCTGGCCTTGTTCGACGAAACCGGCGGGCTGCTGAACGAACGCTGGCTCGACGGCTTCGTCCAGTGGGAAGAGGCGAGCGGCTCCGTGGACGCGGCCTCGTATCTGCCGACACAGACGGGCCGTTCACTCACGCTGCTCTCGGCCACCGGGTCACGCCCGGTCGTGCGCCTCGACCTCGCCACCGGCGTCGTCGACGAGACCCCGATTCACCCTGTGTATCCCGGCGCGGGCGGCCAGCTCATCGACTTGGCGGCCTTCCCCGACGGCACCGCGCTGAGCACCCGCGCCCGGGACGATCTCGGCGGAGGCCGCGATCTGGTGCGCGTCGACGGGTTCCAGGTGCAAGACGCGCTCGACCTCAGCGGCCTCTCGCTCGGCGTCGTGGAGCCTGGGCGCATCGCCGCGCTCGACAGCCAGACGGCCGTCGTGGGTCTCGGGCTGCCGGACGAGCCGAACGTCGGCGCCGTTGCGTGGGTGGACGGCGCAGGCCGGGTCGACCGCATCGACGTGCCGGAGCTCACGAACTGCTTCGACGTCGCCGCGTTTCGCGACGCGGACCGGGTCGCCATCCTGTGCTCGGGTGACGTGACCGCGCCGCCCCGCGACCGGGTCGGCGCCGGGTTCGCCTTGCTCGAACTGAGCCCGACCGGGCCTCCCCGCTTCGTCACGACCCGCCCCGCCTCCACCCTGTTTCCGGACGCGCCCCCAACGCGCGGGCTGGTCGCCCTCGAAGGGGGATGGGTCGCTGCGGTTTCGGGCGGCACGCCGCTCGACGGGCAAGACGACGTGCTCTACGCAGTCGACCTCGAGTCCACGAGCGGGGGAAGCCTCCTGTGGAGCGAAGCCTGGACGCCGGGCCTCGGCGCGGCGCTCGGCGCGGGAGACTTCCTGCCCTCCACCGGGGAGCTCTGGTGGCCCTCCGCCACATCCGGGGTCCTCCGCTGGAGCAAGGACGGCAGCGCGTTCGCGGCCCTCCCCAACGCGTCCGCGCCCACCTGCCTGGGCTCGCCTCCTCGGGTCGTGCGTGCGCTGCCGGGAGGTTGAAGAACCCCCAACCTGGTAGGCTCCCGGCCCGTGAGCCTGGTAGACCAATTCGAGAGCGTGTTCCGTGGCGCCGACCGGCGTCGGTACGGCTATGCGCGCATCGACATCGAACGCGTGTTGGTGCTGTCGGACCTCCCCGCCAAGGAGGCGGCCGAGCGAACCGCGTCGTACCGCCGCTTCCTGGTCGAGGCCGAGGACGCCGAGTGGACGACGCTCGACGAGTCGGCATTCGAGGATGTCGAGACGATGCTGGCCGAGGTCGAACGCATCGCCCCGAGCCTCGTCGTGACGTACCGAAACCTCCGCTACAACACATGGCGCTGGCCGTACAGCTTGGGCGTCTACCTCAACGTGCTCACCCGCGAGACGGACTACCCCGTGCTCGTGATGCCGAACCCGCGCGAGCTGCCGGACCTCCGGTTCGGCGACCGCGAAACGGACCGCGTGATGGTGCTGGCCGACCACCTCACGGGCGACGACGACCTCGTGAACTGGGGTGCGCGGTTCACGCGGCCGGCCGGCAAGCTGCTGCTCGTGCACCTCGAGGACGGCGCGGTGTTCGACCGGTACATCGATGTCATCGGCAAGCTCCCCAGCATCGACACGGACGTGGCGCGCGAGGACATCCTTCAGCGCCTGTTGAAGGAGCCGGCCGACTACGTCGACAGCTGCCGAGAGGAGCTGGCCGAGCAGGGACACCTGACCCACGACGTCGTGCCCGTCGTGGAGATGGGCCACCGCCTGAGCGACTACGTGGGCCTCATCGAGAAACACGAGATCGATCTGCTCGTGTTTCACACGCAGCAGCAACAGGACCTCGCGCTCGGCGGCAAGGCCTACTCCCTCGCCGTGCAGCTCCGCGACGTGCCCGTCTTGATGCTCTAAAGGACTCGAATGGGCCCCCTTTTTCTGCAGGCCGCGGACGCCGCGCATCACGTCCCCACGTGGGTCACGATCGTCTTCGCGGTCGTGCTGCTCGCGATGGTCTTGTCGCTCGCGCTCGAAGAGAAGCTGCACGCGAAGAAGTCCTTCATCACGGGCGTCGCGGCGGTGATCGCCCTCGGCCTCGCGCAGGGTCTCGAGCTGCTTCCGGGCAACGAGCTCACGAACTCCCTCGGCGAGTCGATCGAGATCCCCGTCTACATCGCGGCCATCGACTGGGGCGTCATCGCGATCATCCTCGGCTCGAGCATCTTCGTCGACGTCACCTCCAAGTCGGGCCTGTTCGCGTGGATCGCCATCCGGCTCACCCGGGCGTCACGCGGCGACCCGTTCTGGCTGCTCGTCTACTACAGCCTGATGACCGTCGCGTTCAGCGCGATGCTCAACAACGTCACCGCGATGATCATCGCCGGCTCGCTTTCCGGCGTCTCGCTCAAGAAGCTCGGCCAGACCGACAAGCTGCTCGGTTTCCTGATGGTGGAGGGCCTACTGACCAACGTCGGCGGCCTGCTGACGCTCATCAGCTCCGTGCCGAACATCATCGTCGGGCAGACGGCCGGCATCAGCTTCCTGTCTTTCCTCATCGTCGCCGCCCCGTACGTCGCCGTGGCCACCGTCGTCACCGTGCTCATGGGCGCGTGGCTGTTCAACATCCGCCGGCTCAAGACCGACGAAGACAAGAAGGCGGCCGCCGCGCTGGTCGCGACCTTCGACGAGAACGAGAGCATCGAATCGAAGGGTTTCTTCACCTACGGCGCGGTCATGAGCGTGCTGTTCATCGTCGGCATCGCCACCACCAGCCTGATGCCCGTGGCGCGCGACCTCGGCATGGGGTTTGTCGCGCTCGCGTTCGCCGCCGCGATGCTCATCCGCTTCAAGTCCGAGGTCGACCGCTTCTACCAAGCCGTCGACTGGGACCTCATCGGCTTCTTCGCCGCGCTTTTTGTCGTCATCAACGTGATGGAACACGCCCAGGTACTCGAGGCCATCGGTGTTGGCTTGGAGTGGGTCATCTCGCTCCCTGGCGCGTCGGGCACGCTGCTCGTCTCCGCCGCCGCCGCCTCCTCCGTGACCGACAACATCCCGCTCGCCGCGATGCTCGCAAACATCCTCGACGGCATGGGCGACGTCAGCACCGAGTCCCCGCTTTGGTGGTCGGTCGTCTTCGGGGCGAACCTGGGCGGCAACCTCACCCCGATCGGCTCCGCTTCCACGGTCGTCGCCGTCACAGTCATGAACAAGAACAAGCTCGGCATGACCTTCGGCGGCTTCGTGAAGAAGGCCTTCCCGTTCGCCGTCGTGCAGCTCGTCTTGGCCGTGGCCTACGTGATGCTGTTCGTCTGAGCGGAGGCGCAGGGCAGCGCTCTACGCCACACCAGGCGGAGCCCCGGCGTGCCCGAGTATCCGGCGCTCATCCCTCGCCGGCGACGATCGGAGCGGTCTCGGTGAAGGTCCAGCTCGGGTTGTCGCGCTCGAGGCGGCCGAGCTCCCACTCGTCGCGGATGAGCGCCACGGGCTTGCCGTCGACGTCGCTGACCGCGAGCGGCACCCGCGCGTCCTTGAGCTGCTCGGTGCTCTCGGCCTCCGTCACCCAGCGGGCGAAGGAGTAGCCGAGCTTGTTGAGCCGGACCTGCGCGCCGTACTCGTGCTCGATGCGGTACGCCAACACGTCGAACTGAAGCTGACCGACGACGCCGCAGATGGGGTCCTTCTCCCGGCCGGGCTCGAAGAAGAGCTGCACGGTGCCCTCCTCGGCGAGCTGGGTCAGGCCCTTCTGGAGCTGCTTGCGCTTGAGCGGGTCCACCAGCTCGAGCCGGGCGAAGTGCTCCGGGCTGAAGCGCGGAACCGCGTCGAACGTGACCGGCTGCTTGGACGCGAGCGTGTCACCGATGCGGAAGAGACCCGGGTCGTGCAGGCCCACGATGTCGCCGGCCCACGCCTCGTGCACCGTCTGCCGCTCGTCGGCGAAGAGCTGCTCGGCGCGCGCCAGGCGGATCTTCTTGCCCATGCGGTAGTGGTGCACGCGCATGCCGGACTCGAACTTGCCGCTGACGATGCGCATGAAGGCGATGCGGTCCCGGTGAGACGGGTCCATGTTCGCCTGCACCTTGAAGACGAACGCGGTGAAGTCGTCGTCCGCGGGCTTGACCTCGCCCTTGTTGGTCTCGCGTGGACCGGGCGGCGGGCAGATGCCGGCGAAGTCTTCGAGGAAAGGCTCGATGCCGAAGTTGGTCAGCGCGCTCCCGAAGAACACGGGGCTGATCTCACCGGCCAAGAAGCGCGCTTGGTCCCAACCGTCGCCCGCCCCGCTGAGCAGCTCGACCGAGCCACGCAGCTCCTCGGACTCTTCGGCGCCGAGGATCTCATCGAGCTTGGGGTCCTCGAGGCCGGCCACCTTCACGGGGACGCGCTTGGCGTTCTTGGCCGTGCGCTCGAACGTGAGCACCCGGTTGCCAGACATGTCGTAGACGCCCTTGAAGAGCTCGCCGCTTCCGACCGGCCAGGTGATCGGGACCGTCGCCAGGCCGAGCACCTCCTCGACCTCGCTCATGAGGTTGAAGGGGTCCCGCGCCGGCCGGTCCAGCTTGTTCACGAACGTGACGATGGGCGTGCCGCGCATGCGGCAGACATGGAAGAGCTTCTTCGTCTGCGCCTCGACGCCCTTGGCCGCGTCGATGAGCATGATCGCGCAGTCCGCCGCGGTCAGCGTGCGGTACGTGTCCTCGGAGAAGTCTTGGTGACCGGGGGTGTCCAGCAGGTTGTAGCGGATGCCGCCAAAATCGAACTGGAGCACCGACGAAGTCACGCTGATGCCGCGCTTCTTCTCGAGCTCCATCCAATCGCTCGTCGCCGAGCGCTGGCTGCGCCGTGCCTTGACCGCGCCCGCCGAGTGAATGGCGCCCCCATAGAGGAGCAGCTTCTCCGTGAGGGTCGTCTTGCCCGCGTCCGGATGCGAGATGATGGCGAACGTGCGCCGTGTGAGGTGCTTGTCGGGCATGGCGAAGCTCCGCTCGTGGGCGGATGGCTGTGGGGTGTGTCACTACGACCGGGTTGGAGCAAGCTCTGCGGAACCCTGATCACGACCCGCCCCCGCCACGGCCCCTGACCGAGGTCGAGCGGGGGGCCTGTCTTCGTGCCCTTCTCCACCACGAGGTGGCGCCCCGATCTGTCTGCGAGGCCGCGATCGACGCCACGCGCATCCACCTCTCGGCGGCCGGCCCGGCGCCTCTTCCCGCCCGCGCCATCGCGTACGCGGCGCTCCGTCAACGCGCCAGCGGGATCGCCCTCGGGCGACATGTGTTCATCCGCCCCACGATGCGCTCGGCCGGGTGCCTTCCGCTGTGGCTGGTCGTGCACGAGGTCACCCACGTCACCCAGACGTTCCGCGATGGGCTCGCAGCCTTCCTCGTGCGCTACGGGCGGGAGTACGCGGCCGGCCGACTGAAGGGGTTGGGAGACCACGGGGCGTACCTCGCGATCTCCTACGAGATCGAGGCCCGGCGTGTGGCCGGCGAGTCAGGGTGAGCCCGCAAGAAGAGCCTGAGCCGTCTCGACCCGCTCATGCATCCCGGCTCCATGCCTCCTGCTCTCCTTCTCGTTGCGCTCACCCTCCTTCCAGCGGCGGCGCGAGCGCAGACCCCGGGCCGCGCGCTCACCGCGCCGATGGCGCCACAGGTGCCAGTCCGATTCGAGGACGGCGTGGCCCCGGTCGCCGCTCCGTACCTGCCGGCTCAAGCACCCATGCGGTTGGTGCCCAACGCGCACCGCGCCCGAACGGCCTCGCTCCTCGTCGAGCGGCTGCGCCAACCGCAGCCGCTCGCCGCGCTGTCCACGGCCGAGCGCGCCGCGTACTCGGGCGCGATGATGCAAAGCGGCGATCCCTCGCTCACGCGCGACCTGCTACGATCGGTCTCGAGGCTCCAGCACCCCGACCGGGAGCCCGGCTGGAGTTGGGCGGGCATGGCGCTGTCGATCGGGGGCGGAGCCGGGCTCGGATCCACGCTCGTCGCGTGGTTCTTCGACAGCTTCGGCGGCGCGGACGACAGCGCCTACATCGGCGGCGTCGCCGCGCTCGGCGCCACGCTCGCGACGGGGCTCGCGCTGCTGCTCGTCGGTGCCATCATCAACCGCTGGGCGCCACAGCAAAGCGCGTTCCGCCGCCGCCAGAGTGACGTTCGACGTGCCTTGCGCTCCCAGTACCGCGAACAGCGGCGTGCAGGCGTCGGACCGGTGTGGCCACGATGAGTTGAACCGATTTCGGTCCTGAGCCGTCTATCGAGACATGCCCGGTCACACCCCCGACGAATGCGCCTTCTGCGACGCTCCGACCCCGTCGACGGCCCGCTTCTGCGGCGCGTGCGGGGCTGGCGTCGTGAGGCGCGACGCTCTGGATCCACGCATCGGGCAGCGCGTGCTGGGGCGCTATGTCGTGACGGCGCGCCTCGGCGAGGGCGCCATGGGAAGCGTGTACCGGGCCGAGCAGCGCGCCCGGCACTTGCGTCGCCAGGTCGCCATCAAGATCCTGCACCCGGAGATGAGCCACGAGCGCGCGCTTCGGGCCCGGTTCCTCCGCGAGTGTGAGCTGGTCGCGGGCCTTTCCCACGCCAACATCGTCCAGGTGTTCGACATGGGCGAGCTGGAGGACGGCTGTCTTGCGCTCGTGATGGAGCTCATCGAGGGCGAGACGCTCAGGGCACGGCTCGAACGCGGGCCCTTAAGCGTGTCGGACGCGATGACGGTCGGCCGGGGCCTCCTGAGCGCGCTGGCGGCCGCGCACGATCGCGGGGTCGTCCACCGCGATGTCAAACCCGACAACATCATGCTGTTCGCGCACGCCGACGGAGGCCTCGGCGTGAAGCTGCTCGACTTCGGGGTCGCACAGTCACCCGACGCCGCGGACGCTCTGACTGGGCACGGCCAGCTGGTCGGCACGCCGCCGTACATGAGTCCGGAACAGCTGATGGGGCGCCGCCTCGACGCGCGCTCCGATCTGTACGCCGTGGGCATCACGCTTCACGAGATGTTGAGCGGTCGCCATCCGCTGGGCGAGTCGAGCTCCGTGCTCGGCTGGGTGACGCTTCAGCTCGACCGTGAGCCGGCTCCCCTCGACGTCCCAGGCGTGCCGCTCCGTGTCTCCGCGGTGGTTCGGCGCGCCCTCGCGAAGGCCAAGGAGAACCGCCCGCAAGACGCCACGGAGATGGCCGACGCACTGCGCGAAGGAGCACTGCGTGACGAGGCGCAGCGTCCGGCACCGGTCCTCGAGCACCGCCCCGACCGCTCCCACGACGCGCCGACCTTCGCGCTCCACGCGCACCCCCATCCCATCGTCGACCTCGACCCGCCGCGCGTCCCGCGCGTCCGTGGTGGCTGGACGTCCCTCCTGTTGGCGGCCGCCGTGCTCATCGCCTTTGCCACCGCCTTCGCGGGGCTCGTCGAGCACGCGCCGGTCGCGCAGAACGACACCCCTTCCGCCCTCGCCCCGACTCCGGAGCCCGTGGAAGCGCTCTGACGCCGGCAAGCGCTACACTCGGCCCGTGGCTGACGCGCCCTCCCATCTTCGCTGTCCGTCGTGCGGGACCTTCATACCGCGAGAGGCTGTCAACGAGACGCATCGAGCCGCGGTCTGCCGGAACTGCGGCACGCCCTTCGCGCTGCCACAACGCGCGGCCCAGCCGGAACGCCGCATCCCGATGCCGAAGGGCATCACCCTCGAATCCGGTGAACCGCCGCTCCGCCCCCCTGGCGGATACCGCGACACGGCGACCGCGCCCCTCCCCGAGCTGGTCCTGCGCAGACGCTGGTTCCGCTGGCAGGCGCTGTTCCTCACCGGGTTCGCGATCTTCTGGAATGGGTTCCTCGTCGTTTGGTACGCGGGGATGTTCGCGACGGAGGGATTCCATCCGATCGGCGTCTGCTTCCCGCTCGTCCACGTCGCAGCGGGGATCGGCATCTCGTACTACACGGCCGCGCTGTGGTTGAACTCCAGCGTGCTGAGCGTGCGGGACGGGCAGCTCCAAGTCCGACACGGGCCGCTGCCTTGGCGCGGCAACTGCGATCTCCCCGTCTCGTCCGTCCGCCAGCTCGTTCACGTGCGGCGGGTTCATCAGCGCAAGAACGGGACCTCGGTGACCTGGGAAGTCCACGCGTACACACACGACCATGACGAGATCACGCTGCTGCGCGGCCTGAGCAAGGTGCAGGAGGCGCGATACGTAGAGTGGGTCATCGAGGAACACCTCGGCATCGAGGACGACCCGCATCAGAACCAGACGTGACGTCGCGGTCGGTCTCGCTCGCCTTCGGCGTCAGCTACTGGGCGCTCGCCCGATGCATCAACGCGACGGTCATCCGCATCCGTGAGGGCACCCTCCGCGTACGGGCCGAGCCGCTTCCGTGGACGGGTAGCTCCGAAGTCGAAGCCGCGCAGGTTCGGCGCGTGTGGCTCAGCCGACGAGAGGACGTGGAATCCTCCGTGACGTGGCACGTAAACCTGGACGTTGGCGACACCGTCGAGCACATCCGAGGTCTGTCTACCGAGAGAGAGGCCGTCTACCTCGCCTGGGCGCTTCGCCACGCGCTGGGGCTCCCCGGTTGAGCGAGTCCGAGCCGCTCATCCGGGCGGCGGGGCCTGCGCGATCAGATGGTCGATCAGCGCCTGGGCCGCGGCGCTTCGTTCACGCTCGAGCGGGTACAGCACCCAGCCCTGGGCCGAGCTCGGAAGCGCTCCCCGCAGCACCTCGACGAGCGCGCCGGACGCGAGCTCGGCTCGGCAAGTCATCTCGAGCAGCGGTGCGATGCCTAACCCGTCGAGAGCCGCGTTGCGCGCTGTGGTGAGGCTGTTCGAGCGCACCCGGTTGTGCATCGTGATGCGGAGCGGCGGGCCGTCCCCCTTGAGGCGCCGGAGCGCCTGCGGGGCCCAGCCGTCCATGCAGATGCCGTCGTGTGCGTTCAACTCGTCCACCTGCGTCGGGGTGCCGCGGCGCGCCAGGTAGGATGGGCTGGCTGCCAGCAGCATCCGAGAGTCCCAGAGCAAGTGCGCTGCGACGTCGGCGGAGTCTGGCGGCGGTCCCCCACGCAGTGCCACGTCGACCTCGTCGGCAATGAGGTCCACGGACGCGAGCGAGTGCAGGATCTCGAGATCGACCTCCGGATAGTCCCGCAAGAACCCCTGCAAGGTGGCCCAAACCACCCCGCCGTCCTCCGGCGGCACGGCCACGCGCAACGTGCCCTTCGGGGTCTCACGCGTCTCGAGGACCGCGCGCTCCGCCTCCTCGAGGAGCCCGGGCACGGGCGCGATGCGCTCGTAGTAGGCGCGGCCCGCCGGAGTCAGCCCCACTCGCCGCGTGGTGCGATGCAGCAGCTTGACGCCGAGTCGCTCCTCGAGCCGCTTTACGCGGCGACTGACGGTCGAGGCTGGCAGCTCGAGTTCCCGCGCCGCGGCGCTGAACCCACTCCCCCGCACCACCGCGGCGAACACCATCACGTCCATCAGGTCGGCCATCACTGTTGTCCTTCGGGCAACAGTACTCTTGCTCGACGCGCGGTTGTTCAACGATACGGCGACTCGTACCGTGCTCCCCCATGGAACTGACGCTTTCCGACATCAACTGGCTGGCCGTGCTCGCGAGCGTCATCGCCGGCCAGGTCATCTCTACCGTGTGGTTCGTCGTCCTCTTCGGCGAGCCGTGGGCCAAGGAGTACGGCGCCGAGGACAAGAAGCAACACACCAAGGAGGTGCCTGGCTACACCTACGGAGTGCAGGTGCTCTGCACCGTGGTCCTGGTGATCAGCCTCGCGGTGTTGCAGCGCTGGCTCTCGGTCGACTCGCTCGGTGAAGCGCTGATGTTGGCCGGGTTCGTATCCGTCGGCTTCTGCGTCGCGACCGGGCTCCCGGGGCAGGCCTTCCTCAAGCGATGGCGCGTCGCGGCCATCGCCTACGGATCGCAGGTCGCCATGATCTTCGGAATCTCCGTCATCCTCGGCCTCTGGCGCTGACACCGCTCCGGGGGCGGCTCCTTTCGCGTGGGACATCGACGAACCCGACGTCGCCCCGGTCCACGCGAGAACACGTGGAGGACCAGCGTCGGGATCCGAGACTACTGCGTCGCAGCGCGGCCAAACGCGCCGATCATCGGGCCCGCGCCGCACGCGAGCAGAGCAGCCTCGTCGGCGGCGCCCATCGAGCACTGTGCGGCCTCCTGCTGCGCCGCCCAGCCGTCGGTTCCCTGCAGCGCCGCGCACCCAGCAGCAAGCGGCCCACGTGTGCGCGCATCCACGGCGGGGCGCTCACTGCCGGCGTAGAGTTCCACGATGTGATCCATGAGTGCGTCGCAGCTGAACGCGGCTGGCGCCTCTTCTGCGGGGGGCGCCTCCTCGGCGGTGGCTGGCGCTTCGTCGGTGGGGGCCTCGGCCGTGTCCGACGAGCCCGCCTCGGCTTCCTCCCCGCCGCACGCCGTCAGCATCAGCAGCGCACTCAGCGCGGCAATGAGATAGTCGTTGTTCATCATGGTTCCTTTGTCAGGGTGTAGGGATCGGTGACTGCGCGACGGGGGAGAGGGCAGGTACGCAGCGCGGACGCCCCAAGCTGGGGACTCTCCGCGGCCCGGGATATGAAAGTTCGCTGCGACACCGTCGACTGAACGGCGTTCAGCCGCGCCCCCGGGCGGAACACCACAACCGGTCCGCGCGCAACCCTCCCGTCGCGGGAGACTCCTGAGCACCGGATTTCAATCGAGCAAGAAACGTCCGCCAGGCGCGAATACCGAGGGATCGCGGGTCTGCCGGGCCGCGATCTTTTTTGCGCGTCGTCGAACGACCCATGCGGCGGCTGCCCTGGATCGGATCCGCTCAATTTCCCCTGTCTCAGCTCGGTACACACGGGCGTGAAGCACGCACCGCGCTCGGGCCCGCGTCGGGCGGTGGAAAGTCGAGCCCCCAAAAAAATCTCGAGCGGATCGGACGTACCTCTCCTGTACGCAGCTGAAACACGGCGCGTGGAGGGACTCCGAGCATGGGCACGATGACGATCTTCGAGGGGCCGGATCACCGGAATCTGCTGCTGGAGGACTTCAGCCACGGGCTGGCTGTGCAGGCCAACCAACACCTGATCGTGCATGGCAAGGAGGCGATGATCCTCGACCCGGGGGGCCACAAGGTCTACTCGAAGGTCCTGTCCGCCACGAACGGCGAGATGCGGGGCGCCCAGCTCCGATATCTCTTCCTTAGCCACCAGGATCCCGACATCGTTGCGGCGACCAACGGCTGGCTCATGACGACGGACGCCGACGCGTACTGCTCCGAGCTGTGGACGCGGTTCGTGCCGCACTTCGGGCTCGATCGCTACGTGGAAGACCGACTGAAGCCGATCCCCGACGAGGGTATGATCCTGGAGTTGGGGGGCGCGGACTTGCTCATCATCCCCGCGCACTTCCTGCACAGCTGCGGCAACCATCAGGTCTACGACACGGTCTCGAAGCTCCTCTACACGGGGGATCTCGGCGCCTCGCTCGGGCCCACCTACCGGGAAGTCCCCGACTTCGATGCGCACTTGCCCTCGATGCGGGGCTTTCACGAGCGCTACATGGCGAGCGGCGAGGCGATGAAGCTCTGGGCAGAGATGGTGCGCGACCTCGACATCGACGTCATCGCGCCACAGCACGGCGCGCTCTTCCGCGGCAAGGACATGGTTGCTCGGTTCATCGACTGGGCGGCTTCGGTCGAGTGTGGCGTGGACCGAATGCGCAAGGTCTTTCGCATCCCGACGCGCGCCGCTTGATCCCGAAGGGCCCGCGGGACGCTGGGCCCCCACCACGTGGGCCGCGCTGCGCGCGAGGCAGAGGAGTGTCCGATGTCACGAGTCGATAGTCTCAACCGTATCCTTAGCGCGCTGCAGTCCAGCTCGCCCGACCTCGAAGCGAGCGCGCTGATCAGCGAAGACGGTCTGATGATCGCGAGCGCGCTGCCCGCGCACATCGAGGAGACGCGGGTGTCAGCGATGACCGCCACGCTCCTCAGCCTTGGCACGCGGGCCGCCATGGAACTCGAACGCGGCGAGGTCCAAGAGGTGCTCGTCCGCGGTGGCGACGGATACGCCGTGATGATGGCCTCCGGCTCGGGGACACTGCTCCTCGTGCTCGCGAGCAAGGCCGCCAAGCTGGGCCTGGTCTTCCTGGATCTCCGCCGCGCAGCGGAAGAGGTCAAGAAGGTCTTGTAGCCGGCGTTTGGAGGACCCGATGAGCGTGCTGGCAAGGTTGCAGGGAGACGAGGAGGAGAGCCCTTTCGGGGTGGCCGACTACGTCCAGCTTGCCTGCATGGGCCGGCGCTGCGCACGCGTGCACATCACACACCACGGGCGCGCCGTCGGAACCGTGACCGTCTGGCACGGCGAGCTCTGGGGCGCCCGCGACAGCCGAGGCGCGGGAGAGTCTGCGGTGGGCCGGCTGATGTTCGCGGAGGTGGGCTCGGTGCGGGTCTCGGCCGTGCACGAGGACGAGCTCGAGGAGCGCACGATCCACGCGCCATGGCAGCACGTCCTGCTCGAGGCCGCGCGCCTGCACGACGAGGCGCCGAAATCGCACCGTAGCCAGGTCCGGATGAAGCGACCACGGCTGCGGTCTGTCCCGCCGCCCGCCGCCAAGATCGACGTGCCACGCCCGGTCTCGAAGGCGAGCTTCGACGATCTCTTCGACGAAGGCGTGGACGCGCTGCTCGGGCGGGAGCTCGAACGCGCCTACACGTGCTTCTCGAAGGCGCACGAGATTCGTCCGGACGACGCCAAAGTGGAAGCCAACCTCTCACGGCTGCGGGCGATGGGATACGGAGAGCTCGATGAGTAGAGGTCCTGCGGGGGAGAACGTTCCCTATCCGGTGAGTGCCGTGGTCCTCGTGGCCGGCGCAGTGATCTTCGGAGTCACTTCGCACGGGTGGCTCGCGGAGCCCTCCCCGTCGCTCGCGGACGCTCCGGCCCCAGCCGTGACGATACCGCCACCGCCCATCGCGCCGCCGCCGGCGCTGAGGGTCGAGGCCACCGATGAGCCGGTCGCGCCGCCACCCATGCCGGAGGTGTGTGCTCCCTTGATGTTCCAGTTCGCCGCCGGCGCCGAGAGGGCGTGGACGGGACCGGCCGAGGGCAGCATCGCAGACCTCGTGCGTCGGGCGCAGTCCGCCCGCGTGATGATCATCGGACACGCTGACACCACGGGGAGCCCCGCCGCCAACCTGCGCCTGAGCCACCGCCGGGCCAACCGGGTCGCCGACTTCCTGGTCCTTCGCGGGCTCGAGCGCAGCCGGATCACCGTGCGCGCGCTCGGTGAGTTCGCCCCGCTCGACAGTTCCCCGGCCATGGAGGCCAACAACCGTCGCGTGGAAGTTCATCTGCGTGGGGCCGACGAATGCCCCACGACCGCCCTGTGAGGAGACGCCCGTGCTGACCACCTTGGGATTTACCCTGTTCGCCACCGCGCTCATCGCCGCCGCGGGCTTCTCGATGGGTCTGCGTCGCGCTCGTGCGGCGCGTCGAGGCGTCGAGGAACGACGCCGAAGCGCCGAGACCCACCTGGCCACCCAGCAGGCGGAGCACGCACGGGAGAAGTCCGAGCTGGCCGAAAGCCACGCGCGCCTCAGCGCCGAGGTGGCTCAGCTGGGCGTCGCGCGAGAGGAGGACCAGCGCCGCCTCGCCCAGGAGTCGACGGAGCGGCAGCGCGCGGAGGAGGAGCGGGAGCAGGCTCGCGCGCGCGCCGAAGCGCTGGCCGTTCAGGCGCGCGGCAACCAGGCCTACGCGGAGGGCAGCCGCGATCTCTCTCAGGAGCTGAGGGAGCTCGTCGCGCCGCTCACCCAACAGCAGGACGGGACGCGGGCCATGGAGAGCGCTGTCCGCGGTGTGCTCGGGCCGCTCGTGGAGCGTGAGCGCGTCGCCTCCTCCCTGCTGCGGCTCAAGCCGGGACAGGATCTCGGCGATCTGCCCGACCTGCTCGCTCGCATCGCGCGCGCCGGCGGCTTCGCGTCGGTGTTGCTCAGCGACGAGTCGGGCCTCCCCATCGCCGTCAGCAGCGCACGCTGTTCGCTGGAGTCGACGTCGGGCGTGTTTGCCCTGCTCGTCACGATGGCCGACCGGATGGAGCGCATCGGTGCCCCCGTGCCGCGCTCCCTCGTCATCGCCGACGACGAGAACCAGAGCACCGTGCACCGGATCTTCCGCGTGGGCGCCGAGCGCTACCTGCTCAGCGCGTCCAGCCGACGCGCCGCCCTGACGCCGGACACCCTCGACGCCACCCTGCCCTCGCTCGAGGCGACCCTGACCCGCCGCGCCGCCTGAGAGGCGATGCGCGCGCCGGGGAAGAGACCCGGCCGCCGAGGGTTGGGCCATGGTGCCCGTCCGCGCCGCCCGCAACGAGGCTCCCCTCGCCAAGATCCGCATCGAGCCACTGCTCGACGGTAGCCCCCCGCTGTCGCACGCGCCCGCTTGCTCGGGTGAACATACTTGACGAACTCTTCGGAGAGGTGCTCGGGCTGGGCGGCCAAGCTCGGAACAGGGCAGCCTCCCGTGCGCACGAAGTTCTCCACCAACTCGTTGATTGGCTCACCGAAGAAATGCTCGGTCGATTGACGCGCCCAGAGCCGCCCTCCAGCCAGGAGCACGGCGTCGCCGCCGAGGCGCCGCGCGTGGCCCTGATGGTGAGTGACCGCGAGCACAGCTCGGCTCTGCGCGATTCGCTCCACCATCGCCAGCAGCACCGACACCTCTTCGGGTCTTGCGTCCCGGAACGTCTCGTCGAGACAAACGAGAGCCGCGTCCGCGACGACCGCACGAGCCAGCGCGAGACACTTGCGCTTGAACGCGCTGACCTCCAGAACCGGCCGAAGCCGCGTCGCCCAAAGCGCATCGAGACCGAAGCCCGCGATCTCCCGCAGCGAGGTCTCGATATGGAATGAACGTTCCATCGGCTGGAAGCTCTCGCCATCGGGATGAGCGGAGACCAGGTAGTTCTCGATCGTGGTCGAGACGAGCGAAAGGCGCTGACGCACGAGGTGAGGAGACTTTCCTGGAGCGCGCGGCTCTCCCCGGTACTCGACGCGCCCACTGATTCGGTAGTTGGGGCTGGAATCGAACTCACCACAAACGGATCTGAGGAGGGTCGACTTGCCCGCGCCGGCAGGTCCCAACACGAGGGTGATGCCACGCATGGTCACGGTGAGATCGATGTCTGCCAGCAAGGGTCGCTGCCCGGCGGTCACCCCATAGTCCGAGAGTCGGAGACAAACTCCGCGCGCGCTCACGCAGACCGTCCCGCAACACGAACGACCGCAGCGCCACGCGCGCTGCCACCTCTCCACCGGAGCGTCATGCCTTCTGCTGACGCCTCGCCGACGTGAGAAGCGCCCAGCCCAAACCGGGAACGGCGTCCTCGTCGAAAACGAGCCAAATGCTCCTGTGAGTCTCTCCATCCGGTGAGACATCGAGAGATGCACCGTAGATCCGAGCGCCATCTTCGTGGACGGAGACCGACTTCCACTGCGCAGATGAACTCGGTGCACGCTCCAGCACGTCGTCGTACCGAATCACCGATTCGACCATGTCTGCGCGCCGGCGCCTCCCCTTCGACAGGACGCTCGTCTGTTGACCTTCCCGAAGGAGCAGCGCGTGCAGCTGCGGGCAGCGCGCCAACAATCGCTCAAAGAACGGCTCGGGAATCTCGCTGCAGACCTCACCGGCCGCGTGCCCTCGTGAGTCGAGCTCGGCGGACCTCAAAGGCCTCACAGGCACGGACCTCACAGACACGGACCTCACAGGCAGAGTGTGTCCGAGTGTCGCCACAACCGCTCCGAGGAGGACACGGCGGGGCGCCTTGCACCATACTTGACCAAGGCTCGAGACGAGCCTCACGCCAAGGACAAACCCCTCATCGTCGCGGACCACCGCAGAGCACACGGAAGCCCCGAGCAGCTGTTTGCGAAGCGCATCCGGAAGGGATCGCTCAGGCTGCGAGCCGACCTCTCTCCTCCCGCCTTCGTCCATGTGCTCGATCCACTCGATGCCAGTATCGGCTGCTTGCAACTGGGACAGAGCCCGCTTGATCCACGCATCGGGTGAGGGCGGCGGCACGCTCTTCGGCGGGGATTCGCTGGGGGCGGTGTCGCGATCGTCGAGAAGCTCTCGCACACCGAAAGTGAGGCTTCGATCGTACGCGCGATAGCCCGAGCCACGGGGCAGGAAGACGTACGCCGCGTCCTCCTGCATGCGCAGAGAGCGCACGGCCTCACAGACCTGTCGACGAAGTGCAGCACGCACTTGCTCAGGGCTCGCGAGGTCCCATTCGACGAGCACCTCGCCCAGCGGAGTTCGGCTACGGCGACACTCTTCGAGCACGTCGAGATAGGTCGAACGTTCGACGTCACACACCGAGCAGATGTGCGTCGAGAATCGGAACGAAGAGGAGGAAGAGGTCGCCCAGGCAACTCTCCCCGACTGGAGGTGCAGGTGGACTTCCTCGGTTTCGGTCGAGCAGACAAACTCGCCAGTCCGCCTCGCCTCTGCAAGCGAGTACAGTTCCTGAACTGCCTCACCGGCTGGAGCGATCCCTCTGGAGCCAGTTGGCCGGCGCTGATCTGAGGACCCTCCGTTTCGCTCTGGGACCGTGGCTCGGAGCGCACGTCGGTCCTCGTCCCCCGCAGCCAACAGCCCCCCCTTCTCGCCAACACCAGAAGTTCCCTGACTCCCTGAAAGTAGCGACTTGCACCTTCCGGACGCAAGACTCAAGCGATGAAACGCTTGACGGATCTCCGATGCGGCGTTGTTTAGAGCCGGATTATACGACCCCCGAGCACCCCTAGAGTGGCAAGGGACAAAGGACAAGTGGCGAACCGCAACTCATCGTCGATTTACCTCAACTTCGGGGTGCGGACCCGGGTGAATCAGACCTCCCGCAGCTGCACAACATTCCACACGAGGCGAACTTACCCACGATTCATCCTCGGCACTCGACGTGGAGCCCTGTCCTCTTTCGAGGATGCTCATTCAAAGTCGCACACCTTCTGCGCTAGACTCGGAGAGGGGCCCGAGGATCCATCCAGCGGCGCTGACGGGAAGTCCTGTCTGACGGGAGACGTCGGGCGGGTGAAGGAGCCGTGGCCGCACGGGCCTGATCACCGCCGGAACCTCACTCGTCGTCGAGCGAACGCGCGAACTCCAGCACCCGCGTCGCGAGGCAGTCGGGGTGACACATGTGCGGGACGTGGCCGTACTCCTCGAGGCGGTGCACCTCGGCGTGAGGCGGTAGGTGCTGCTCGAAGAACTGCCGATGCGCCGGCTGGAGCACGCCGTCGGCTTCGCCCCACAAGACGAGCACGGGCATCGTCAGCCGCTCGAGCTCCTCGGGCTGGAGCAAGTCCTCGGGCCTGACGCTTCGGAGCAGCTCGGCGATTCCATCGCGCCCGAACTGCTGGCGCACGCCCCACGCGAGCACGTGGCGCAGCGGGTGCGGGCGATGAAATAGCTTGTCCACGAAGCCGAGCGCCGCCTCGTGGTCGTGAAGCATGAAGTCTTCGATGAACGTGGCGAGCTCCTCGGGGCCCATCGCCGCCCCGCCAGGCGCGGCGAGCACCAGCGCGCGCACCTTCTCCGGCCGCTCCGCCGCGTAGCGCACCGCCGCCGCCGCGCCGAGCGAGTTACCGAACAGGATCGCCGGCTCGGTGAGCAACTGATCCAGGCTCTCGCGCAGCCCGGCGCCCAGCGTGCTCTGCGTGAGCCCCTCCGGAGGCAGCTCGCTGTAGCCATGTCCCGGGAGATCGGGCGCGATGACCCGGCGCACGTGCGGCCGAAGACGATGCAGCAGATTCTCGTAGTACTGGCCCGAGGCGCTCAGCCCGTGCAGGACGACGACCGGTGGCAGGGTTCCCTTCCCTTCGCGCGAAAGCGCGTGCACGGCCCCCACTGACGTGCGCACGTGGCGGCTCTCGTAGCCGCGCAATCGGAGCGTCTGCAGCAGGACCTTGTCCGCGAAACGGGGCAGGTGGTGCAAGACAGGCGTACGACGAGGCGCGCGCTCGGGGCTCGAGGTCGGCTCCGACAGCGCGTCCTGAGGACGCGCGCGCGCGACGTAGTCTTCGAAGCTCTCGGACGCAGTCACTACGCGAAGGTGAGGGAATCGGCGCCGGTTGGCCAGTCTGCGACACGCACGCCGCGAGCGCGTGAGCTGCCGAATCGTCCGGGCGACCCCACAACGCTTCTATGCGGCCGGGTTTTGAGGCATACCCAGCGGGGGCCGCGGGTTCCGAGCGAGACGATGGCGAGCAACGACGGTGGGGACGCGGGGCCGGATCAACCCGAAGACGAGCCACGGCGCGTCCGCACGGAAAAAGCGCGCCTGCTGCGATGGTTGCACCCCGACGGCGTTGACTGGGGGGCCAACGTCGGCGACTTCCACCCCGCGTCGGTCGACCGGTCCCGCGGATGGATGCGGCATCTGTTTGGCGAGGGCCGCTACTTTCCGGTGGAGGTCGAGGGCTGGGACCACATCCCCAGCTCGCCCGTGATGGTGGTCAGCAACCACTCCGGCGGAACCCTCTTCCTCGACGCGTGGGGCCTGCTGTTCGCCTGGTACGGACACTTCGGGACCGAGCGCCCGCTGCACCCCGCCGCGCACGAGATCATCCTCTCCAATCGGCTGAGCGGCAGCTTCTTCGCCAAGCGCGGCGTCGTCCGCGCGGACCGCCACGTGGCCACACGTGTGCTCACCCGCTGGAAGGAAGACCTGCTCGTCATGCCCGGCGGCGACCTCGATGTGTGGCGTCCCTGGACCAAGCGGTATGAGGTCCGCTTCGCCGGCCGCAAGGGCTACGCGCGGCTCGCGCTCGAGGCCGGCATCCCCGTCGTGCCGCTCGCCAACGCCGGCGCGCAGGAGACCTTCTTCGTGCTCACCGACGGACGCCGCATCGCCGAGGCGCTCCGCATGCCGCAGATCGCGCGCGCGCACATCTGGCCGATCCACCTCTCGCTCCCGTGGGGGCTCGCGATCGGCCCCTGGCCGCACCTTCCGATCCCCGCGCGCCTCCGCTACCGGTTCGGGCCCGCGGTCCACGCGTCGGACTTCCTGACCGACGGCTCCGACGAGGTCACGGACCAACAGGTCGACGCGTTCGACGCAGCGGTGCAGGCCGGCGTGCAGAGTCAGCTCGACCGCTTGCGCGACGAACGCTGATCGCGCGGGCACCGACCGCCCCCATCACTGGGGGTCGCTGAACACCGGGTCGCGCTTCTGGAAGTTCGCCATCACCGCCTCCATCTGGTTCTTGCTTCCAAGCAGCGGGAGCTGGAGCTCGGTCTCGAACAGGAACGACTCGCTCACGCCCTTCCCAGGCGCGTCGCGCAGCAGCTGCTTGCCGGCGCGAATCGCGTCTGGCGACCGGCCCGCGATGGCGGACGCGGTCTCGCGAGCGAGCTTCAAGGGGTCGCTGTCGATGCGCGTGATGAGGCCGAGCCGGAGCGCCTCCTCGGCGCCCACCCGGCGGCCGGTCCACGTCAGCTCCTTGAGCACATCGGTCGGCACCGTGCGGGCGAGCGTCTGCGTGATCCCCATGTCCGGAATCAGTCCCCAGCGGATCTCCATCACGCTCAGCTCGGCGCCCGGCGTCGCGTAACGGAGGTCGGCCCCCATCGCGAGTTGCAGTCCGCCGCCGAACGCTTGGCCCTGGATGGCGCAGATCACCGGGACCGGGACCTCCTGCCAGACCCACGCGACCTGCTGCGCGAGGTTGGCGGGCTTGCCGTCCGGACGGTGCAGCAACCGACGGCTCGCGTCGGGGTCCGACATGAACGCCTTCCAGTCGAGTCCCGCGCAGAAGCTCGGGCCGGCGGCGTCGAGGACGACCGCGCGCACGGTCGGGTCCTTCGCCAGCGACTCGCCCGCCGCGAGGATCGCGTCGAACATGGGCAGGTCGAGGCCGTTGCGCTTGTCGGGACGGTTGAGGGTGACGTGCGCCACGGCGCCGTCTCTGGCCATCAGAACTCGGTCTTCGCTCATGGCGCGGAGCCTACGCTGAGGCCGCCGCCCGCGCACCCTTGCCGAGCCCCCACGGAGGGTCCAGGGTCCGCGCATGGTCTCCGAGATTTTCGACGCCGAGCGCTGGGAACCCGTCGCCGGGTTCGACTTCACCGACATCACGTACCACCGCGCCAAAGACGTGGGGGCCGTGCGCATCGCCTTCGACCGCCCCGAGGTCCGCAACGCCTTCCGGCCGCACACCGTCGACGAGCTGTACCGCGCGCTCGAACACGCCCGCGTGAGCAGCGACGTGGGCTGCGTGCTGCTGACCGGAAACGGGCCTTCTCCCAAAGACGGCGGCTGGGCGTTCTGCTCTGGCGGCGACCAGCGCATCCGCGGCAAGGACGGATACAAGTACGAAGGCGCCGACGGCGTCGACGTGGCGCGCCTCGGTCGCCTGCACATCTTGGAGGTCCAGCGCCTGATCCGCTTCATGCCGAAGGTCGTGATCTGCGTGGCGCCCGGCTGGGCGGTCGGCGGCGGACACAGCCTGCACGTGGTCTGTGATCTCACCATCGCGAGCCGGGAGCACGCCGTCTTCAAGCAGACCGACGCCGACGTCGCGAGCTACGACGCCGGCTACGGCTCGGCGTACCTCGCCAAGATGGTCGGCCAGAAGAAGGCGCGCGAGATCTTCTTCGTGGGCGGGAACTACTCGGCCGACGAGGCCGCCGCGATGGGCATGGTGAACCGGGTCGTCCCGCACACCGAGCTGGAAGACGCCGCGCTCGAGTGGGCCAAAGAGATCGTCACGAAGTCCCCGACCGCGATCCGCATGCTGAAGTTCGCGATGAACATGGTCGACGACGGCCTGGTGGGGCAGCAGATCTTCGCCGGCGAAGCGACCCGCCTGGGCTATGCGACCGACGAAGCACGCGAGGGCCGCGACGCGTTCGTCGAGAAGCGGGAGAAGGACTTCTCCAAGTACCCCTGGCACTTCTGATCGGGACCTCGCTACTCGTCGAGCGTCTGGCCCTCGCCGAGCAGCGTCTCGAGCGGATTCCGGCTCACGCGGTTGCTGCCGTCGAGGCCGTTCGCGTCGGCCTGGCTCAGGTCGATGCGCGGCGCGAACGCCGCTTCGTGGAACGCTTGCACGGCGCGCTGCGCGAGCTCGGGCGGGTCGTCGCCTTCCACCTCGTCCGACTCGCTGACGGTCGCGCAGCCGAGTTGGTTGTCTCCGGAGTCCAAGAGACACGCTTCGAGCCGAGACGCGTCTCCGCTGACGCGCACGCGCAGGCCCCAGTCTTCTTCGTCGAAGCGCGGGCCGCCGGCGATGGCGTCCGCGACGTCCTCGGCCAGCTCGGAGCCACTGTGCTCGAAGCGGGCCGGGACTTGCCACCCGAGCCGTCGGAACACGCCGGGGTCCATCTGAAACGCGTCGCCGTAGGCCTCCGTCGCGCGGGACGCTTCTCCCTGACGGCGCGCCGATTCGGCGAGCAACGCGTAGAGCCGCCCGCGGAGCAGGGCTTCCGACGGGTCGAGCCGCCCGAGCGCGCGTTCGGCCAGCGTGGCGGCACGCTCGCTGTCGCCGGACACCATGGCCGCCTCTGCCTCGAAGGCGTCGTAGTAGGCATCGGAGCCGAGCCGGTTGTCCTCGGCGCGGGCGCGCGTGACGGCCTCCTGAACGACCCCGGCGCCGAGCACGTCGGTCAGCTCGACCACGAGCCAAGGCGGCATCACGGCGCTGCGGTGACTGCCGATCATGAAGGTGCCGACCAGACGCTCTTCGTCCGCGAGGTTCCGTGACGCGACACGCCCGGAGAGCCACGCGAGGTGGCGGTCGTACATCGCCGAGAAGCGCGCGCCGATCCACGCGAACACGCCCCCCTCGACCGCCGCTTCGATCGTCCGCTCGGCCCGGAGCCGGAGGGCGGCGCGATGCAGCAGCGCCACGAGCGCACGGTCCTGGGCGGGGTCCCGGCTGTTGTGTGCGCGGCGGTCCGGAGCGCGGAGCGCCTTCTCGGCGATGTTCACCGCGTCGTCGGCGCGCCCCACGACGAGGAAGAAGCTCGCGAGCGCGCGGCGAGACTCGTTGAGGTCCGCGTCGCGCACGTGCGGGGGACGGCGATTGCGGTACGGCGAGACCTGCTTGAGGGCGTTGAGCGACTCGGCGAAGCGCCCCTCCCGGAGGTACAGCTCGCCCAGCTCGAGCCAGGGGTTGCCGTACCAGGAGACGCCTGCCTCGGTCGCCTCGAGGTCCACCCGCTCCGCCTCGTCGAGCCGGAACACGCTGCGCGCGGCCTCGGCGAAGTTCGTGTAGTCGACCGCCGTAGGCGTCCCCGTGGTCTCGCTGTACTCCATCGCCTCCTGGCAGCGTCGGTATGCAAGCTCGTCGTTTCCCGCCTCGAACTCGATGGCGCAGAGCGCGTTGAGCGCGATGGACTCCTGTCTCGGCAGGCCCGAAGCGCGCCCGAGCGCCACGGCCTCCCGCGCGTCGTCGAAGCGCCGTTGCTTCATGAACGGCCACGCCCGTTCGGCGATGAAGTCCGGGTCGTAGAGCTCGCTGAAGCGCGCCATGTACCGGAGCTGCTCGTCGTAGTGCTCGAGGTCGCCGTGCGTGCCCGCCAGCTCGCGGAGGATCCGGAAGTGCCAACGCCACGGCTGGTCCGTCGAAGGCTCGTCGCTGAACTCGTCGACGAACAACCGATAGGCACGGTTCTGGTGGTAGAGCGCCCGGGCGTGGTTCGCCTCGCCGTAGTGGTGCACCACCCCCAGCACGAAGTGGCCGACGTAGCTCTCGGGGTTCTGGCGGATCACGCCTTCGGCCAACTCCCGGGCCTTGATGTGCCGCCCCGCCCTCGCCTCTTCCCACGCGCGCTCCTCGTCCAGCGCCGCGCCGAGCGCGTCCGAAACCACAGGCGGGTCCGTCTGCGCGTGCACCACCGCCACGGAGGCCACCGCAGCGGCGGTCGCCAAGATCAGCGCGAGCGGGCGTCGGGACGGGAGGGTCACTTCAGAGACAGCTTGGAGAGCGCTTCGATCTGCGGCGCGAGCGCGTCCTGGATGACCTCACGTGCGTCGTCGACGCCGGGCGCCACCTCGATGCGGTGCTCGAACACATGAGGCGCAAGCGCCTCGAGATCGCCGGGGCTCACGTAGTCTCGGCCGTGCAGGATCGCGCGCGCCTGGAGCGCCGGGAGCATGAGCACGAGCGCCCGGGTGGACGCCCCTTGCAGCACCCGCTCGTCTTCGCGGAGCGCGCGCGCCAGGTCGACCAACGAAGACTTGAACGCCGACGCCAGTGCGACGTTCTCCCGGAGCGTGCGGCGGGCCATCAGGATCTCGGTTCGGCTCACCGTGGGCAGCTCGTCCGCCATCGAGAGGTGCGGCGTCGGGTAGGCGTCGAGCACGTCGATCTCGGCTTCGCGTGAGATGTGCGTCATCCGGATCTTGAACAGGAACCGGTCGAGCTGCGGCGTCGGCAGCGGGTACGTGCCGGCGAGGTCGAGCGGGTTCTGCGTCGCGATCACGAAGAACAGCGGGTCGAGCGCGTGCGTGTCGTTGTCGACCGTGACCTGCTTCTCGGCCATCGCCTCCAGCATCGCCGCCTGCACTTTGGGCGAGGTCCGGTTGATCTCGTCGGCGAGCACGATGTGCGCGAACACGGGGCCGTGGCGGTAGGCGAACCGGCTCGTCTCGACCTCGAAGACGTTGGTCCCCGTGATGTCGCTCGGCAACAGGTCCGGCGTGAACTGGCTGCGCCGGAAGGTCGCGATGTGCTCTTCGCGCTCCCCGTCGCCTTCGATCGCGCCACCGAGCGCGCGCGCCAGGGTCGTCTTGCCCGAGCCGGGAAAGTCCTCGAGCAGCACGTGGCCATCGGCGAGCAGCGCCACCAGCACGAGCTCGATCACGTCGTCCCGG
>JBGCFC010000015.1:0-6253 GCA_045106715.1 Sandaracinaceae bacterium | reverse complement strand
GTCGGTCGAGCTCCGCGTAGCCCGCGTCCAGTCCACCGCTCAGGTTGGTGCCCCCGCGCGGCTCCAGTCGGTCGATGGCCGCCGACAGGTGAGCGCCGTGGCCGACCTCCGTGAGTGGCGACAGGACCTCCGCGGCGTTGTCGAACGCCACGATGCCCACGGCGTCCTGCGGGTCGAGAGAGCCGATCAAGGTATGCAGTCCACGTCGCACGAAGGTCATCTTGTCGGCCTCGTTCATCGAGCCGCTTCGGTCGACGACGAACATCAGAGCGACCGGCCGCCGGACCTCCGCGCTCCGCCCACGGACTCCGGCTTGCACGACGACCAGAGGCTCCTGCTCCTCTCCCCCCCAGGCGGCGCGCGCGCCCTCGAGGGTCAGCCCCGCTCCCACGTGCGGTCCCGGATCCGGGAACGACTCTGGATAGTCGGCGAGGTATTCGGCCACGCGGATCTCGCTGACCTGCGGCAGCGCGCCCTGGGAGACGGCGTAGCGCGTGCGTTGGCGAGAGGCGCTCGCGACGCCGCCACAGCCGGCGAGGGCGGCGGTGAGAAGCAGAAAGAGTCGGGGGTCGGGGCGTCGCATGGGTCCTCCAAGTTGCGGTTTCAGGAGACCAACGCGGCGGATCAGGTTCGCTTACACCCTGGGCGCGCTTTTTCTGTCGTTGACCCCATCGGCGGACGAGCGGACCCTCTCGGGGTGTCGCGAAAGTCGCGGAGCGGCCGGGCCGGTCGGCAGAACCAGATCAAGGACGCGCAGCTGTGCGCCCAGGTCGCGCGCACGTTGTCGTACTCGCTCGGCGAGCTTCCGGATGCGCTGCTCGGCCTGGTTTTGATCGAGGTCGTGCCGGCGCCGGATGCCGGGCGCCTCGCGGTGCGGCTGATGGTGCCCACTGAGGCGGACGTCGCGACGGTGCGAGCGGGCCTCCAGGCGGCGCTGCCCCGGATGCGTTCCGACGTGGCGAACGCCATCCACCGCAAGTCGGTGCCGACGCTGATGTTCGAGCTGGTGCCGGATGTCGACGGGCTGCTCGCCCGGTGAGGCCGACGCTCGCGCTTGTGGCCGTGCTTCTGGTGAGCTGTGACCCTTCCGGGGGCGCGCCGCCCGACGAGCCGAACGTGGAGCCGCCTGCTTCCGTCGAGACCGTCACGCTGCGGGCGCGCCATCCTGACGGAGTCCCGCTGCACGCCGAGGAGCACGGCTCGGGCATGACCGGGAGGCTGCCGGACGGGGCCACCGTCGAGGTCGTCCGGTGGGGGGCCGGACGCCGCTGGCTGGAGGTCCGCTCGGCCGACGGCGCAGGCTGGATCACCGCGCGATACGTCGGCAGTCAGGGGTCTTCCCCGTCGCCGAGCGCCGCGCCCACGCGCTCCGGCCACCTTCCGGACGCCTGGCGCTCGCGGGAGAGCTGCGCGCGAACCCCGGTGCCGGCGGGCACGGGGATCGCGACCTGGAACCTGCGTTGGTTTCCCGACGGAGGGCCAAATGGACCGGGCGACCGTGCGACGGACGTGACGTGGATGGCGTGCACGATCGCGTCTCTCGGCGTGGCGGTGGTCGCGGTTCAAGAGGTCATGCTGGACGGAGGCCACGCAGCCGCCTTCGACCGGATGCGGACCGCCCTCGACGAACGCACGGGGGGACGGTGGGAGGCGTCGTTCGACTCCTGCCGGCGGGATGGGCGACAGCACGTGGGCCTCTTGTGGGACAGCCGCCGCGCGCGTGTCTCGGGCACCCGCACCCGCGCGGAGGTCAACCCGCTCGGCGGGGCGTGCGCGGGGCAGCTGAGACCCGGCTTCGCGGCTTCGGTTCAGATCGGGAACTCAGCTCCACTCGACGTCACCGTCGTGCACCTCGACTCGGGGGTGGAGGCGCGGGATCTGGAACACCGCCGACAGAGCCTCGCGGAGCTCGTGTCGGGAGCTGGCCCGCGCTCGCTCGTACTCGGTGACTTCAACGCGATGGGGTGCACGGGGTGTGGCGTGAGCGGGGACGCCGAGCGCGCCGAAGTCGATCGGGCGGCGGCCGGCGCGGGCCTCGTCCGGGTGCGAGCGGACGTCGACTGCACGGAGTTCTATCGGGGCCGCGGGCAGACCCTGGATCTTGCGCTCGCCGGGCGAGGGCTCGACATGTCCGCATCGGTGGCCGGCCCCTGCCGAACCCACACCTGCTCTCTTCCGCGAGGCGTCCAGCCCCCGGCGCACCGCACCCTCAGCGACCATTGCCCCGTGGTGCTCCAGCTTCGTTGAGCATCGGCTGCTATGGTCCCGCCGATGTCACGCCGTGTTGCGATCATCGGGGGCGGTCCAGCGGGGAGCGCCCTGGTGCTCAACCTGCTGAAACGGGGCGTGGATCCCGACGACCTCGTGGTGCTGGACAGGGCTCGCTTTCCGCGCCCCAAGCTCTGCGGGGGAGGCATCACGTGGCGTGGCACCCGTGCGCTCGAGGCGCTGATCGGAGAGCCTCCAGGAGGGGCGCGCACGGTGGGTATCGAGTTCCGCTGCAAGGTCGGGTCGGTCGACGTGGACGAGGTCGGCGGCCAGTGGCTGTTCGACCGGGCCGAGCTGGACAACCGCTTGATGGACGCCGTGAAGGCGGCGGGCGTGGAGGTGCGCGAGGAGGTCTCGGTCACGGGCCTCGAGCCGGGGGTGGACTGCTGGAAGGTGCACACGGCGTCGGGCGTGGAACGCTTCGAGTGGGTCGCGGGCGCGGACGGTGCGACGAGCCTGTGTCGGCGCGCGACGGGGCTTCGCGGCGGCATCGTCGGCCGGCTTGTTGAAGCCGTGTACGAACCGACGGGCGCGCCGCCCACGGGAGACCGCCTCTACTTCGACTTCGATCCGGTGCTCGATGGCATCCCGGGCTACGCGTGGATTTTCCCGTACCCCAAGCCCGGCGGCGACAACCTCTGGAAGCTCGGCATCATGGACGGTCGCGGCCGGACCTCGGGCAAGGTGCTGCGCCAGTGGACCGACCGCTTCGCGGCGCGGCACGGGTTCAAGCGTGTCGAGGACAAGATCGCGGGTTGGCCCGAGCTGTACTACGACTGGCGCACCCGTGGTCACTGCCCGGGGCTGGTGTTGGTGGGCGAGGCGTTCGGTGTGGACGCCCTGCTCGGCGAAGGCATCGCGCCGGCGCTCTTTCACGCCGAGTACACCGCCGGGCGCCTCGCCGACGCGCTCCATCGCGGCACGAGACGGATCCGCGGCTTCGAGCGGGGTTTCGCACGCACCGACGAGGGGTGGAATCTGCTCTTTCAGGCGCGTCTCGCGGATCGCATCTATGGGCCCGCGGGGTACCGCTGGCTCAAGGTGCTGATGGATCTGCCGCGGCTGACCGCGCTGGCGCAGCGAGGGGAAGACGCGTACGGCCGCCTGGCGAAACACGCGCCGTCTCTCTGCGCGAGTTATGCCTACTACGTCCTCACCCACGGGTTGCCGCCCGCGACGCCGCCTGCTCTGCCGGTGCTCGGACCATGATCTACTCCCACATCGTGCGGCCGCTCTTCTTCCGGCTCCCTTCCGAGACCGCCCACCACCTGGCGTTCGACGGCCTTCGCGCCGCGATGGCGCTTCCCGGGGTTGGCGCGCTGACGGAACAGTTGCTGGCGCCCCACGACCCCGCGCTCCGCATGGACGTGCTCGGCCAGTCGTTTGACCACGCTGTGGGACTCGCCGCGGGCTTCGACAAGGACGCCATCGGCTACCACGCGCTTGGCCGTCTCGGATTTGGCCACGTCGAGGTCGGTACGCTCACCGCGCGGGCACAGAGGGGCAACGACAAGCCGCGCATGTTTCGGCTGGTGTCGGACCGCGCGCTCATCAACCGGATGGGGTTCAACAACGGCGGCTCCGCGGACGCTGTTCGGCGGGTCTCGGTCCCGAGGCGGATCCGGCTCGGGATCAACATCGGCAAGAGCAAGGTGACCCCCGAGTCCGAGGCGGCCGACGACTACGCGCTGAGCGCGACGCGGCTCGCCCCGTACGCGGACTACATGGTGGTCAACGTCTCCTCGCCGAACACGCCCGGCCTGCGCGACTTGCAGGCGGTCGACAAGCTCCGGCCCATCCTTGCTGCGGTGAAGCGGGCGGCGGGCGATGCGACCGAGACACCCCCGCCACTGCTCGTGAAGATCGCGCCCGATCTCGCCGACGAAGACGTCGACCGCGTGGCGGACCTCGCGTTGGACCTCGGTCTCGCGGGCATCGTCGCGACCAACACGACGCTGGCGCGGAGCCGGCTGAGGACGCCTGGGCCGTACGAGACCGGGGGCCTCAGCGGAGCGCCTCAAAAGGCGCGCTCGCTGGCGGTGCTGCGGCGCCTCGCGGTGCGATGCGAGGGCCGGCTGACTCTCGTTGCGGTGGGCGGCATCGAGACGGCCGACGATGCGTGGGAGCGGGTGAGGGCCGGCGCGAGCCTCGTCCAGATCTACACGGGGTTCATCTACGGGGGGCCGCTGACGCCACGCCGCATCGCGCTCGGGCTGTTGGAGCGCGCGCACCGGGCCGGCTTCACGCGCGTCGCCGATGCCGTGGGGTCAGGTCTGTAGGTCGCGGCTCGGGGATGTTCAGCAGTCGTCGGCGCCGACCACGGCGCTGTCCCGCGTGTCGCCGTCCAGGTCGGCGGTGACGCTCGGCACGCTCGTCGCTGCGCCGACCGGCGCCGCGTCGCAGCCCGAGAGATGAAGGTCTCCGTTGGTCGCGTCGATGAACCAGGACGCGTCGGCGTCGGTCATGTTGCCGGCCTCGTTGGCCGTCGCGCCGTTCCGCATGCGGATGAGCCCGTTGGTCAGGTTGTTTCGCAGGTCCACGTTCTGTGTCGTGTCCCAGCGAATCTCGATGCGGTTGGTGTAGGCGTCGGGCGACGAGAAGAAGACGGTGTTGTGGTCGACCTGCACGTTGCGCCCGCGCTCGATGATGATGCCGACGTCGTGCTCCCGGCTGCCCGCGTAGCGGCTGGAGACGGTGTTGTTGCGGACGACGGTGCCGTAGACGGGGTCGCGCAGCCCGATGCCGATGCCGCGACCGCAGTCGACGATCCGGTTGCGCTCCACGATGTGGCCGCTGCCGTCGGGGCTGTCCCAGAAGTGGATCGCGTGCTCCGCAAGGCCGCCCTGGTAGGTCATGCCGCCGCGCGCGTCGGCGAACCGCCCGTGCGCGGGGCGGTCTACACCCGTCGCGTCGCAGTAGATGCCGAAGAAGCTGCTGTCGTGCACGACCCAGTCGCGGCCGTTGTGGGTGTCGATGCCGCCCGTGTAGCAGGTCGTACTGCCGTCGCTCGAGCCGTAGCCCCACACGTTGTCTCGGCCGGCGTCGGTCATCGAGAACCGGCTGCAGCTGACCTCGACGTCGTCGACGAATCGTCCGTCGCCCGGGCTCGCCTTGAGGAACTGCTGGCCACCGTCGATGAGTGCGACGTCGTGGATGACCGCGTCGTCCCCGTTCTCCCACAAGTGGATGAGATGGAACACGGCGCGCCGCACCGTGAAGCTGGCGAGCGTCACGCCTGGAGCGTCGACGGTGATGGAGGCGCTCTGGCCTCCGTGTCCGCGGTAGGCGCTGTCGATGATCACGGCGCTGGCGTCGCCGGACGCGCTGCGCATGGTGACGTTGGGGGTCGTGAAGTAGAGCCCGCTGAAGGAGCCGTCGCCCGCTTCGGGCAAGGTGTAGGTCCCGTCCGCCAGCAGAATGGTGTCGCCGTCCGAGGCCCCCGAGACGACCTGCCGAAGGGTCCGGGTGGCGCCGTCGGCCATCACCTGTCCGTCGCCGGCCGGCGACACGGAGATCGTCGTCCCCGTCTCTGCGAGGATGGCAGCGCTGCGCGCTTCGCATCCGGCAGGGGAGGGCGGCGGAGGCCCGGCGTCGGGCTCGAGGCCCGAGTCGGGCGTGGGCCCCGCGTCCGGGAGAGGGCCCGCGTCGACGCCCGGCGTCCCCGAGTCCTGTCCGGGGCCTGTGCCTGCGTCCGTCATCGGGCCTGCGTCCGGGCTCGGGTCTTCGTCGCATGCGGCGAGAAGCGACAGGCTCACACCGAGGAGGACGATGACACCGGCTCGCACGCGAATCATGAGAGCCAGTCTACCAGCCTCGATGTCCTCTGCGGAGGTCGCAACGCGCCTCGGCGGCGGGAGCGGGTCTGGCTGCGGTGCGTCCCTCCTCGCCGATGCACCGCATCGACTCGTCACGCCGCACCACAGCGCGACCCGGTCGCGCTCGTCGATCCGCATCACGACTTCCGCCTCAGCCATCTCGATGTCCT
>JBGCFC010000149.1:0-16268 GCA_045106715.1 Sandaracinaceae bacterium | reverse complement strand
GCGTTATCGTTTGCGACCCTGACGAACGGTGCGTGCCCGATGGCGTGCGGCCACTGGGGACTCCATGCGACGGCGATTTGGCTTGTTCGCTCGACTCCATGTGTGACGGGGTGACGCCCTTCTGTCCCGAGTCGGGGTGCTGCGCGGGGGCTCCGTGCGACACGGGAAACGCCTGTGAGCTCGGCGAGATCGAATGCAGCACCGGCGCGCCCACCTGCCTGCCCGTTGGAGTCGCGCCTGTTGAGACGGTCTGTCGCGGCGCGAGCTCACCGTGTGATGTCGAGGAGCGTTGCGATGGGCTGACGACGATGTGCCCTGACGACAGCGTCGCGCCCCCCCAGGACAAGTCCGTCGTCGTTCTTCACGTGGTCAACGACCCGTTCAAAAGGCGGACCCGGCTCGAGCGGCTCTTGATCGGTTCCAAGGCCGGCGACGCCTCGCGGGCAGGAGATCTCCATCCCCGCGTCGGTGCCTCCGTCGGGTCGGGAGCGCCGCCGTCGATCCCACCACCGTCGGTGCCCGTCGACGCTGCGTCCTGGGTCCCAGAATCAACGGGGGCCTCCGCATCGACGGAGCCCCCGTCGTCCGGAACAAAGGCGTCCGAAAGGAGGCCGCCACCATCTGTGCGAAGGGCCCCGCCTATGGATCAGAAGCGATGGCACGGGCCGGAAAGCGAAAGATCCCGAAGCAGGCGCGGTCGCGGTCTCTGGTCGACGCCGTGGTCGAGGGCGCCGTGCAGCTGCTGGGCAAGACCGGCCGGGAGGATGTGTCCATCAACCGCATCGCCCAGCGGGTCGGGATCGGATCGATCTACCGCTACTTCGCAAGCCGCGACGGAGTGTTAAACGCTGTGGTCGACCGCATGAAGGAGGAGAACTTTCAGCGGTTCGAGCGGCTCCTCGACGAACACCGGGAATCGAGCCTCGAGCAGGCGGTCGAGGCGCTTCTCGAAGAGCTCACTGCGGTCTACCTCGCCCAGCCGGCGTTGACGCGCGCCAGCATCACGACGGTGCTGTCCTTCGGCCGGCTCATCGAGATCATCCGGGAGCGCGATCGCCTCGTGGAGCTGCTGGCGATTCGAATCGCGGACGAGTGCCACGTCTCCCTCGACGAGGCGCGGACGAGCGCGCGTGCCTCCGCCGACATGGCGATGGGCGTGGTCATCTCCGAGATCTACTGGGGCGCGGACGAGGCGCAGCTCGTGAGAGCCTGGGCGACCGTCCGCCGCGGGATCCACTCCGAGCTCCGGCACCTCCATGCGCGGGAATGAACTGCCCACACCGGGCCAGCGGATCCCCGTCGACTCCTATCCCGCGTCGGGTGCGCCGCCGCTGTCCGGCAAGCCGAAGCCACCGTCGGGCAGGCCCACGCTGCCGTCGGGCAGACCAAACCCGCCGTCGGGGAAGCTGAACCCTCCGTCGGGCAGGCCGAATCCCCCGTCGGGCAGGCCGAATCCCCCGTCGGGCAGGCCGAATCCTCCGTCGGGCAGGCCGAATCCTCCGTCGGGGAAGCTGAATCCTCCGTCGGGCAGGCCGAGGCCTCCGTCGCCTCCCGGTCCACCGGGCGTCGGGGGCAAGCAGAACGGACCGCCTCCGATGAACGGGGGCATCGTGCAGGTGTAGCCCTCGTCCTGCCGGCAGTCGGAGTCGCGGTTGCACCGCTTGGCGCAGAGCGAGAAGCCGAAGCCGCCGAACCCGACGCTGAAGCACTCGCCGCCCTCACCGCACTCGGAGCCGCCCGGCGTGCACTCGGCGCTGCAGTATCCGCCCGGGAACGTGAAGCCGCCGAGGCCACCGCCGCCGACCGTGGTCTGGCAGACGCCGTTCGTCAGGCCTGTGCACTCGGTGTCCTCCGTGCATCCCGCGCCCACGTTGCCCGGTACGGTAGGGATGCTCGCGTCGCTGCCCGGGGGCGTGCCGCTGTCCACTGGGGGGGGAGGCGGCGGGCCACTGTCGACCATGGGCGTCGGCGGCCCTGCGTCGGTGCCGGTCGTCGAGCCGTCCAGGCGGAGGATGATCCCCGCGTCGTCGTCGGCGGAGAAGGAGTCGGTGCAGCCGGCAAGCATCAAGAGAGCCGCCGGAACGAGGAGAAGACCGCGCGTCATGCGAACGAGTCTGCCGCGGAATCCGGAGCGCGTCACGTGGTCGCCGCGGCTTCGCTGCAACGCCGCGCGCGCGGCTCCGTTGGACACGGGTCTTTCGCAATTGGCGCCAGCGTTTTCGCGAACCACGCCGACTTGGCGCCCTGGTGCGATGCCGAGCGTAGCGTCCAGAGATCTCGAGCGCGCCACGCCAGCCGGGCGCTCACAGAGAAGGAGCGACGCGATGACCCAGAGTTCCACGTTTTCGAGTGTCCTCATGCGAGCCGTCCGGTTCACGGGACGCAGGCAGATGCTTCTCGCAGGCCTGGCCGGACCGATGGGCCTGTTCATGGTGAGCGTCCCCTTCCTGGGCATCGACGCGCGCTCGCTCGAGAACACGACGACCCTCGTGGCGCTCTACGGATTTGGCGGGTTGTTCCTCCTGGTGGCGGCGTATTTCTCCTATCTCGCGCTCCTCGGCAACGCCAAGAGGGGACGCCGGTTGGCGTCGCTGTTGGAGCGGAGTCCGGACCAGCTCGTCGGCGTCGAGCGCATGATTCACGGGATCAACCACCGCATTGCGGTGAAGTTCCAGCAAGACCCGGCCTGCTCGCTGTTGGTGCCGTCGGCGGACGTGAACGCCTTCATGAGCCACATCGCTCACCACGCGCCCCACACCCAGAGGGCAGGGCGGTGAGCGCCCTCCCAGGTGTCGCTTTGGCCCTTCTGGAGAAGCCTCCCGGCTCCTGGTACGTCGTCGTTCTCGGCGACCCGACGGCGACCGGCGGCCGCTTCCCGGCTCCTGATTTGGGGCAGCTGTGCGTCTGCTGTGACTCGCCCGACGTGAACATCGCGCACTTCGACCCGAGCACGGGCCCGTACCGAGCGAGCCCGGTCTCCATCCCCCTGTGTGCCGCATGGGACGGTGCACGTGGGGCGCGACGAGCGAGGCATGCTGTTTCGCTACGATCGACCCGTCGGCCGACCCGACTCACGGCACGGTGTGGAGGCCCTCATGGCGGCCCTGCTCGCGACCCTCCGCCACTGCTCTCGGTTGCCGCTGAACCCGGAGCGGGTCGAGTTCGCCTCCCCTCCGCCGTCCAACGTCACTCCGTACGATGAGTTCTATGGTGTGCCCGTCGGGTGGAGCGCGGACTCAAACCGGCTGTGGCTCGGACCGGACGCCGTGCGTGCTCCCATGACGGGCGCGCACCAGAGCTTCTGCAGTCATGTGATCGCCGAGGCTGAGAAGCACCTCCGCCCCGTGCTCGACGAGTCGCCCCTCGGTCGGCGCGTGACCGACGCGCTGCGTCGGGCGCTTCACGCGGGAGATCCAACCCTAGGCGGGACGGCGCGTGCGCTCGGGGTGAGCGCACGCAGCCTCCAGAGGCAGCTCAGGAGCGCCGACATCATGTTTCGCGAGCTTCGCTCGCAGGTCCTCCACAGCGAGGCGCTGCGGCTGCTCGAAGACGAGGACCTGTCCGTCGAGCAGGTCGCCGAGAGGTTGGGCTACGCGACTCGCTCCTCGTTTGACCGGGCCTTCCACAAGTGGACCGGGATCACCGCAGCCGAGTTTCGGCGCGGCAATGGAGGCTCCTGAGCGAGAGCAGCCCGCCCGCGGGGGTGCGTTTGGCGTGCGTCGGCCCCATAGCCTCCGGATGAGCCCGATCCTCGATGTGCGGCCGCTCGGCTTCCCCTGGCAGACGGTCGATCCCTTCTTGTTCTGCGTGCACCACGACGACCGATACCCCGCGGGGAACGAGGCGATGGGGCCTGCCGCGTCCCTCGCCGGGCGCGACCTCGGCATGGACTTCGCCGGAAAAGACGGCTGGCGCATGTACCACGGCCGCACCGTGCCGGGGTTCCCGCAGCACCCGCACCGAGGGTTCGAGACGATCACCATCGCGCGGCACGGGCGCATCGATCACGCGGACTCGCTCGGCGCGACCGCGCGCTTCGGATCTGGCGACGTGCAGTGGATGACGGCGGGCAAAGGCATCGTGCACGCCGAGATGTTCCCGCTGCTGGAGCAGAACGACGACAACCGCCTCGAGCTGTTTCAGATCTGGATCAACCTTCCGGCGGAGGACAAGCTGGTCGACCCGCACTTCAGGATGCTCTGGAGCGAGCAGCTGCCACGCCTGCAGCCCGAAGCAGGTGTGGATGTGACGGTCTATGCCGGGGCGCTCGACGGCGTGTCTCCGCCGTCGCCGCCGCCCCACTCCTGGGCATCCCGCGCCGATGCCAACGTCGCCATCTGGGGCATCAAGCTCGCGCCGGGCGCGCGGTGGACGTTGCCCCCGGCGCCGGAGGACGTGGCGCGCACGCTGTACTTCTTCGTGGGCGACACGGTTCGGATCGCGGACCGGTCGTTCGACCAGTCGCGCGGCGTGCTCGTGCGCCCCGAGAGCGCGGTGGAGGTCGAAGCCGGCGGCAGCGAAGTCGAGCTGTTGATGCTCCAAGGGCGCCCCATCGCGGAGCCGGTCGCCCAACACGGTCCGTTCGTCATGAACACGCGCCAGGAGATCCAGCAGGCCTTTCGCGACTACCGGAGGACCGGGTTCGGAGGCTGGCCATGGCCCGACGACGCTCCCGTGCATCCCCGGGAGGCCAAGAGGTTCGCGCGCCACGCAGACGGCCGACACGAGGAGGCGCCCACATGACGCCGTGGATCCGCCTGGAGGGAGAAGGCCCGCCGCTGCTTCTGTTGCACGGGGCAGGCGGGAACGCGGACGTGTGGAAGCCGCTGCTGACCCACTTCAGGGCGTTCGATGTGCTCGCGCTCGCTCTGCCCGGTCGTGGCGGTGCGCCCGGCCCCGCGGTCACGAGCGCGCGGGAGGCCGCGCTCTGGGTGGCCCGGCAGCTCGACACGCTAGGGGGTCCTCCGCCGATCGTGTTGGGTCACAGCTGGGGCGGCGCGGTGGCGCTCGAGCTGGGCCTGGTGCGCGACGTGGCGGGCCTGGTCCTGGTGTCGACGGGGGCCAAGCTGCGTGTGCACCCTGCGATCCTCGCCCTCGCTGAGCAGGCGGTGTCCGGAGGGCCACGCAGCTCGAGTCGCCCTGCCTTCCTCCCCAGCGCCTCCGAGGGCGTCGTGGAGGCGTATCTTACCGCCGAGTCGAGCACCCCGGTCGAGAGCACACTGGCGGACTGGCGCGGTTGCGATGCCTTCGACGCGCGGGCGCAGCTCGCTCACATCGAGGTCCCGGCGCTGGTCGTGGGCGGGACCGAGGACGTGCTCACTCCGCCCAAGTATGCGGCGTATCTCGAGGCTCATCTGCCCCGATCGGCACACGTCTCGATCGCGGCGGCGGGGCACATGGTCCCTTGGGAGCAGCCGGCCCCGTTGGCGTCTCACGTGCGCGCGTGGGCGAGCGTGACGGCGCAAACGTGACCTGAGTCGAAACCCGGGTTAGAACAGCGCGATGGTGCTGGACAGGATGCTGGTCATTACGGACCTGTTTCTCGGGGCAGTCTGGGCGGACGACGAGTTCAGCGAGGACGAGCACCTCGCCGTGCGCGGTTTGATCGGCGAACTGCTGGACTTGAACGTGGGCGAGGACCTCCCCGAGTCGGTCACCAGCCGCATCCAGGACTTCGAACCGCTCACCTTCGACCTGGCCACGGTCGCCGCCGAGTTCGCCGAAGATCCGCCGATGGCCAAGCGCCGCCTGCTGGCGCTGGTCGGCCGGATGGTTGACGCGGACGGCGTCGTCGAGGCCCAGGAAGAAAAGTATCTCCAGGACCTGGCCGCCGCGCTCGGACTCGAGGTCTCGGACTGGTCGGATCTGAGCCTGGCCTACTCGATCGAAGAGCTCCGCGAGACGTTCACGCAGCTGCGCACCCCGCCGCCTCCGATGGTGGATCCGTCCACGCGCGAGAGCCGGCCACCGCCGCCGCCGATGGTCGTGGACCCCCCGGCGCCTCCGCCGGTGGTCTTGCCCGAGCAAGCGCTGCCGCCGCGCGACGAGGATTGAGCCGGCTCACGGCGCCGTGCCCCTTTCCACTTGCCGCCCTTGGCGGTGGGAACAAGGGTTCGCGCATGACCCGAAAGAACCGCGATCTGGCCTCCGTGCTCTTGTCCCTGGCCCTCCTGGTGGGCTGCGGCGAGGACACGCCCGCCGAAGAGCCCACGCCGACCCCGGCCGAAGAAGAGCCTGAGGCGGCTCCCACACCGCTTCGTGAGGTCGTCGGTGAGCACTTCACCACGCTCGAACCGGCCGCCGACATCGACCGGGGCAAAGTCATGCTCGGCCGCGCGCTCTTCCACGACCGCCGACTGAGCGGCGACGAGACGCTGAGCTGCGCGACCTGCCACTCGCTCGACCACGGCGGCGCCGAGCCACGACGGGTCTCCACCGGGATCCGCGGTCAGCAGGGCCCGATCAACTCGCCGACAGTGCTGAACGCCGTGCATAACTTCCGGCAGTTCTGGGACGGCCGCGCCGCGGACCTTCGTGAGCAGGCCGCGGGCCCCGTCACCAACCCCATTGAGATGGGTGGCGACTGGGAGGTCATCCTCGAGCGCCTTCGCGGCGACGAGGAACTGGTCGCCCAGTTCACCGCGGCCTACGGCGAAGACTCGGTGTCGCAGGAGAACATCATCGACGCCATCGCGCGCTACGAAGAGTTCCTCGTCACCCCGGCCGCCTTCGATCGGTGGCTCGGAGGAGAGGACGACGCGCTCAACGAACAGCAGCAGCGCGGCCTCCGGACCTTCGTCGAGATGGGCTGCACCACGTGTCACCGCGGTGTGAACCTCGGTGGCGATAGCTACCAGCGCATGGGCCTCGTGAACAACTACTTCGAGCGCCGCGGCGGCGATGTGCTCGAGGCGGACCTCGGACGCTTCAACCAGACCCAGGAAGAGAACGACCGGCACATGTTCAAGGTGCCGACGCTGCGCAACATCGAGCAGACCTCGCCGTACTTCCACGACGGGAGCGAAGCGGAGCTGAGCGGCGCGGTGCGAACGATGGGCTGGGCCCAGCTCGGACGTGACCTGACCGACGAGCAGGTGGGCGACATCGTCGCCTTCCTCGGCGCGCTCACCGGCGAGCTGCCGGAAGACGCCGCGCTCCCGGGCGCCGACGAGGCCCCGGCGGACGACCCGTCCGAAGACAGCGCTGAAGACAGTGCCGAGGGCGCGACCGCGAACTGAGCACCTCGCACCGTCCGCTCGGAGCGCCGGCGTCGAGAGACGTCGGCGTCTTTGTTCCGTCCCGACTCAAGGTCCGGCAACGATCGGATCTTGGCAGGGGGTGTCTCTCGGGACCTCGAGGGGCTTGCCGCTCGTCCGAGCGCACGCGCCGCCAGAAGAGGGTGAGTCTTTCGTCGGGCTATCGTGGCGCGCGAAGCGCGTCCGCCGGACGAAATACTCAGTCTTCGTTTGTGCGGTCGCGCTGCGCGCGTCTGGTAGCACAAACGAAGACTGACGATGTTTGCCGGCGTGCAGCTTCGCTGCCGCAGGTTCGTTGCCGAACCTTCAGAGCTCTCCACCGCGGAACTCCACCTCGACCTCGTCGAAGCCGAGCGACCGGATCAGCGCCTCGATGGTGGCACGAGCGTTGTTCTGGGCGCGCTCCTCGATGCCGCCCTCGAGCGCGGACTGGCGAAGGGTGCGCTCGGCTTCGCGTCGGGCGCGGGTTTCGAGGTTCTCCCGACGCTGGGCGAGCGCGTCGGTGTCGCGCTCGTAGACATACGTGCGGTCGTTGTCGAGGCGGGCGCTGAAGATCTCGACGGGAGGCAGGGTCACGCGGACCGCACGGTCGTTCTCGATGACCACGTCGCCATCCTCCATGCGGGTCAGATCGACGCCCGCGACGACGTCGGCCGCGGCGACCAAGAGGATGCTGTCGTTGGCTTCGACGAGCCCGAAGAGGCGACGCTGCCGGGAGCGGAGATCGACCACACGCTCGACGTGGAAGCTGGCGGTCTCCAGCCGCGAGAGATCCCGCATCGCGGTGATCACGTCCGGCGTGGGCTGGACCTCGATGACCTCGACCGGCGGTGGCTCCTCGGGGGTGAAGGCGTCGATCGCGCCGCGCACCGCGATGCCGCCGAGGCAGCTTCCGATCAGCGTGAGCAGGCCGAACGAAGCAACCCGCAGCCAGGTGCGTGACGGGGCCGCAACGGGCGCGACGGGAGGGGGAACCTTGTCCTGGAACGCCTCCGAGAACGCGCTCGCCGCAGGGCCGGTGCCTTCATCGCGTTCCGAGCTGGCCTCCGACGCCGAATCGGAGCCCTCACTGCAGCGGGGCTCGTCTTCGCGCGTCGTCGGCTCGTCTGCGCTCATGGCGACTCGTAGCCGCAACCCGCGAACGGGTGCGGGCATTCTCTGTGTACGTGGCGGTTCAGCGATAGAGACCGTCGAGCACGTCCTGGTAGCGCTCGATGACCTTGCGGCGCTTCACGCTCATCTTCGGCGTGAGCAGCCCGTTCTCGATGCTGAACTCCTCCGGGATGAGCTTGAACTTCTTCACCTTTTCGAACTGCTTGAACTCACCGCTGAACGAGTCGAGCTGCTCTCGGTAGAGCGCCAGCACCTTGTCGTTGTCGAGCCAGGACTCGAGCGAGCCGGAGACGCCGTTCTCGCCGGCCCATTTCTCGAGGGAGGCGAGGTCGGGCACGACCATGGCGACGTTGAACGGCTTGTTGTCTCCGAAGACGAACGCCTGGTTGATGAACGGCGAGATCTGCAGCAGCTCCTCGAGCGGCGAGGGCACGACGTACTTGCCGTTCTCCAGCTTGTACTGCTCCTTGATGCGGCCCGTGATGCTCAAGAAGCCGCTGTCGTCGACGAAGCCCATGTCGCCGGTGCGGAAGCCCCCGCCCTCGACGAAGACCTTGTCGTTCTCCTCCGGGAGCCCGTGGTAGCCCTGCATCACGTTGTGCCCGAAGATGATGATCTCGCCGTGCTTCGGGTCGCCGGTGACCTTGCGGTCGATTTCGACACGTACCCCGGGGATGGGCTTGCCGACCGAACCGATCTTGCGGGCGCCCGGCCAGTTGGCCGTCGCGATGGGGGACGTCTCGGTGAGGCCATAGCCCTCGTAGACAGTGATGCCGAGCGCGTCGATGAACTCGGCGACCTCCTTGCTGATCGCGGCGCCGCCGCTGAACGCGTACTTGAGCCGCCCGCCGAAGCGGTCGCGGATCTTGGAGGCGACGAGGCCATCGAGGATGCGGTGCTTGAGGTCGACGAAGCCGCTCGACTTCTTCTGCTCGGCCAGCGCCTTCTTGGTGCGGGCGGCCTCGATGGTCGCGAAGAAGAGCTTCTTCTTGATGCCGCCGCCGGCCTCGACCTTCTTGAGCACGCCGTCGTGAATCTTGTTGAAGATGCGCGGCACGCTGAACAGCAGGGTGGGGCGCACCTCGGCGAGGTTGTTGATGATCTGCGGGACGGACTCGGCGATGCCCATCGAGGCACCCATCGAGAACAGGCCGTGCAGCTCGACCGTCTGGCCGAAGGAGTGGGCCCAAGGGAGGAACGACAGCGATCGGTCCTCCGGCGCCATCGGGAAGACCTCGTGCATCGCCGAGACGTTGCTGGCGAGGTTCCGATGCGAGAGCAGCACACCCTTCGGGTTGCCGGTCGTGCCCGAAGTGTAGATGAAGCCGGCGATGTGCTCCCCGTCGGGGCGCGCGATCTCGGTGGGGTTGTCGCGGCCCAACTCGCGCACCTTGTCGTAGGTCAGTACGTCTCCGCCGGCGCTCGAGTCGAGGCAGATGATGTGCTCCAGCTTGGGCAGCTCACCCTTCAGCGCCGTGAGCTGGCCGTGGATCTCCGCCGTCGCGGCGAAGACGACCTTCGTGTCGCTGTCCGCGAGGATGTACTTCCAATCCTTGGGCAGCTGCGACTCGTACATGGGCACGTAGCGCGCGGCGAGGCCGTAGGTCGCGTAGGCCCCGACGGCCCACTCAGCGCGGTTGTTGGCGATGATGCCGACGACGTCGTCGCTGCCCACCCCGAGCGCCGCGAGCCCGCCCCGGATCTCTTCCGTGTGGGTCTGGAAGTCGGCGTAGGTCGTCCAGTTCCAGCTGCCGTCCACCTTCGTCCCGAAGAGCGGGCGCTCGGCGTAGGACGAGACGGCGTGCTCGTAGACGTCGACCAGGTTCTCGAACTTGGGCTTGAAATTGCTCGCGGCCATCGGCTCCTCGGATGTCGGCCCCCCGAGCGTCACCAACCGGCCCGGGCGGGCGCGCAGCCTACCACGCGCAGAGCGCGATTCACGCGCCCGAGGGCAGCTCCATGAAGCGGCCGACGAGGTTGAAGTCCGGGCTCGTTCCCTCGGCGTAGACCACGAACCACCAGTCGCCTGCGACGTGCGTGATGGCCGGCTGGTAGCCGGGCGCGTTCGCCTCGTCGGCGCGGAGAACCGGGCCCAGCGTGGGCGGGTTGCCCGGCGTCACGCGCGCCACCTGCAGCTCCCCGTTGAAGCCGCGCACCTGCCGAAAAAAAGCCACCGCGAACGTGCCGTCATCGGCGCCCGCCAGGCGAGGCAGAAAGTCCACGCGACCCGGCTCACCCACGATCACGGGCGCGCTTCCGTCCGCGGCGACGTCCACGATGCGGATGTCGGTCTCTCCCCCGGCAAGCCCGGCGGCCGCGACCCACACCGCATCTCCAAGCGGCAGGATGCTGGGGCTCGAGCTGCTGTCGAGCGAGGCGAAGAGCATCTCCGGGGCCATCCCGTCGCGCGATACCCAGACGTGCTCGGTCTCCGGTTCGAACGTGGTTCGGTCGTAGGCGAGCCACGTCTCGCCGGCCGTACTGACCGCGACGTCGACCTTCGTCTGGCTCGCGTCCTCGTCGATCGAGGGCGCGAGTGTCGGGCCCGTCGGCGCTCCGTCCGCGTCGAGGTTCTGGGCGTAGGCGCTGAAGCCGGGGATCACCCCAGGGAGGCCTCGCGCGCCCCCGATCCAGAAGCCGCCGTCCGTCGCCCGCGCCATCTGCACACCCAGCTCGTTCGCGGGGCCGACCGCCACTCCGTCGTAGCGCGTGGCGAGCGTCTGGTCGTCTCCGCGCGGCGTGCCATCCATGTCGAATACCCGGTAGCGAATCGAGAGGTTGTCCATCCCGCCGAGGCCGTTGTCGGGGTTCCACGCGACCACGAATCGGTCTTCGAGCAGCAGCAGCTCCGGGTCCACGTCGTTGCCGACCGCCGGGGCCGAAGAGACACTGAACGGCTGGACGAGCAGCTCGCCCGCGCAGTCCATCCGCGCGGCGTAGACATCGAATCGTCGCATCGCGTTGGGCCGGTTGTAGACGATCCAGATCCCCTCTCCGTCCCACGTCACGCTGGGGTGGATGTGCCCAACGACGCCCGTGATGTCGACGGGCACGCGCTGGTCCATCAGCTGCTCCATGCAGCTGGCCACGCCCGCATCCGTCCCGCTGTCCGTGCTCGCGTCTGCCGCGCCCGCGTCCGCCGGGCCCGCGTCCCCCGTACGATCGTCGCCGCAGCCGGCGAGCAGCAACGTGACAGACAGAGCGACCCAGATGCGGCGGAGCATCCCGTGATGCTGTCGAAACGCCCGGGCCGGTGCAACGCGAATGCCGCGTGCAATGTGACTGCCGCGTGGCGTGAGGTGCGCTCGCCTCGTAAGGTCGGCCCCCATGACCCGCGTCCTGGTCGTCACCCCCACCTACAACGAGCGCGAGAACCTCGAGCGCTTCGCCCAGGCCGTCTTCGAGGCGCAGCCCGAGGTGCACCTGCTTGTCGTGGACGACAACTCCCCCGATGGGACCGGCGAGCTGGCCGACCGCCTCGCGGCGGACGATCCGCGGGTCCACGTGATGCACCGGGCCGGCAAGCTCGGCATTGGCAGCGCGTACCTCCAGGGGTTCCAGCGCGGGCTTGACGAGGGCTTCGACGTGCTGGTTCAGATGGACACCGACCTCTCGCACGACCCTCGCTACCTCGGCGACTTCCTGAGCGCGGTCGAGAACGGGGCCGACGTCGTGCTCGGCTCGCGCAACATCCCGGGCGGCGGCGTCGAAGGCTGGGGCGTGGGGCGTCATGTGCTGAGCAAGGGCGGCAGCCTCTACAGTCGGTCGATCTTGGGCCTGCCGGTGCGCGACCTCACCAGCGGCTACAAGGCGTGGCGGCGCAGTGTGCTGGCGCAGATCGGGCTCGGCCAGGTTCAGTCCGAGGGGTACTCCTTCCAGATCGAGATGACCTGGCGCGCCATCCAGAAGGGCTTCCGCGTCGAGGAGGTGCCCATCGTGTTCGTCGACCGGCGCGCCGGCGAGAGCAAGATGAGCCGCTCGATCTTCCTCGAGGCCGTGATGATGGTCTGGAAGCTCCGGCTGGGCTTGTAGCGGACCGACTCGGCCTTGTAGCGGACGACTGGCCTTGTAGCGGATCGACTGGTGTAGCGGATCGACAGGCCTTGCCGCGGATCGACGGGCCTTGTCGCGGCTCCTCGGGAGAGCGGTCAGAACCGGTAGGTCGCCTCGAGGGCGAGGTCGAGGCTGACCGCGGCGCCGTTCGGGAGGAACCAGAAGGTGGGCGTCAGGATGTCGATGCCCATCTCGAAGTGCTCGTCGAACGCGTAGTTCAAGCCGGCCGCGAGCCGGATGACGGGCCCGTTGAACGGCAGGTAGCCGATGGCGGCGCGGAGCGGGATGGTGAGGTCGAGGTCCGAGGAAAGCCGGATGCGATTCTCGAACTGGAGCATCACCAGGATGTTGTCGACGCGGCCGTCCCGGCCGTTGAGGTTGACCCAGCCTGCGTAGACGCCGAGCGCGATGTCCCGGGTGATGCGGAAGTCGACGCGCGCGCCGGTGAGGTGGTTGTAGAAGACCTCGTCGTCGATGCCGATCGCCGCCTCGGTCTGCAGCGTGACGGACCAGCGCCGGATCTCCGGCTCGGGCTCCTCGGGTCGCGCGGGCGCAGGACGGTCGAGCTCGTCGAACTCGTTGAGGTCCGTGTCGCTTGTCGCAGTCGGCGCGGTCGGCTGTCCTGTTCCGGAACTCGCCGCCCCGTCGGCATCCCACGAGGACGGCGCGGGGAGCGCCTGCCGAAGCAAGGCCGCCACGACCTCCCGGAGGTTGTCCGAGCCGGCGGTCCCACGAGCGAAGAAGGGCCCGGTCCCGTCGAGGCTCGCGACCGTGACCTCCACCACGTACTGCCCCGCGTGCGCCCAGATGCGCGCGAACGCGCCGCGGTGCGTGCGCGCGACCCAGGAGACGCGCCACAAATCGGCCGGCGTCGGCGGGTACGGCATGCGGAGCTGCTGCGCGGCGGCGACCGATTCGGTCGGCGTCAGCGTCTGGTAGCCAACCGACTCCGCCGTGGCCCGCATCTGCGAGGACGCGACCCGACCCACCACCGGATCGATCCCGAACGTCGCCGCGTCGATGACGATCATGCGCATGCGCTCGCCGTCGGGGGTCGTGGTCGCGGCCTCAGGCGGCGTATCGGGGATGTCCCCCAGCTCGTCCGGGACCTCTTCGGTGGGGGGCGCCTCTGTTGGCTCGTCGCCGAACTCGTCGTCGCCGAACTCGTCGGCTCCGGGGGGGGCGGCTGTCTCGGCCGCCGGTGTCTCGGCCGCCGGTGTCTCGGCCGCGTCCTGCGCCGCCGCGCGAGTGCTCGCGCCGAACAAGAGGACACACGCTGCCAGGGTCAGTCCGCGTCGCACGCGCGCAGTGTAGCAGTGTCTCGGCCACCGGAGGCACGTGCACTTGGATCGAGCGACCTCCGTCGGCTCGGCGAAGTCCGCGAGGAACCGCGAGCCGACCAGGTTGGGGGCGACCCGGGCTCACAGCCCGTACTCAAAGCCCGTGCTTGCGCATCAGGCGGTAGAGGGTGGTCCGGTCGATGCCGAGTCGGCGTGCGGCCTCGGCGCGACGGCCATCGACGTCCGTGAGCACGTGCCGGATGTGCTCGCGCGTTACGGAGTCGACCAGCTCCGCGAGCGTACGGCTCGCTGGCTCGCTGGGCTCCGTGTCCTCCATGCTCAGGTCGGCCCGCTCGATTCGGTCGCCGAGCGCGAGGAGCGCCGCGCGCTCGACGGCGTTGTTGAGCTCGCGCACGTTGCCCGGCCAGCGGTGGCTGAGCAGGTACGCCTCGGCGTCGTCCGTCCATCCAAGCCGACGGTCGGTCTCGCGCTCGTGACGCCGCAGGAACGCGCGCGCCAACGGGAGGATGTCCTCGGTGCGCTCCCGGAGGGGCAAGAGCGCCAGCGGGATCACCGCGAGCCGGAAGTAGAGGTCCTCACGGAACTGGCCGGAGCGGACCTCCGCCTGGAGGTCCCGGTTGGTCGCGGCGACGATGCGCACGTCCACCGACCGCGGCTGGCCTGCACCCACGGGCTGGACCTCCCGCTCCTGGAGCACCCGCAGAAGCTTCGCCTGGAACCCGCCGCTGACCTCGCCGATCTCGTCGAGGAACAGGGTGCCCCCGTCCGCCTGAACGAAGACGCCGGGCTTGTCGGTGTGGGCGCCGGTGAACGCGCCCTTGATGTGACCGAACAGCTCGGATTCCAGGAGCGTCTCACTCAGCGCCTTGCAGTTCAGGGCGACGAACGGTCCGTCAGCGCGGTCCGAGTGGCCGTGCACCGCACGCGCGACGACCTCCTTGCCGGTGCCGCTCTCGCCCGTGATGAGCACGGTGCTCCGGCTCGGCGCCACACGCCGCACCCGCGCCATCACGCGGCGCATCGATGGCGACGCGCAGACGACCGGGGTGCCGTGGGTGCGGAGGTAGCGGTTCTCGCTCACGAGGCGGGCGTGCTCGAGCGCGCGGGCCACCAGCGCGCGGAGGTCGTGGTTGTCGAACGGCTTCTGGATGTAGTCGTAGGCACCGCGCTTGATGGCCTCGATCGCCGTCGGCACCGTCGCATGCGCGGTGAACAAGACCACCGGCATCGTGGGCCGCGTGCGCTTGGCGCGCCGGAGCACCTCGACGCCATCGAACCCCGGCATGCGGAGGTCCGTCAGGAGGAGATCCACCGGGGCCTTCTCGAGCGCCTCGAGGCACGCCGCGGGCGCCGTGAACCCCACGACCTCATGGCCCTCGCGGCGCAGCAGCATGGACACGATCTCGACCATGCTGGGCTCGTCGTCGAGCACGGCGACCTTGGCGCCGGTCGGAGCCTTCGTCACGCCGCCTCCGCGCCGGACTGCGGGCCCTCTCGCCGCAGCGTCACCGTGAAGCGGGCGCCCTCGTCGCTCGTGTCGAGAGCGAGTCGGCCACCGTGGGCCTCGGCGATGCGGGTGGCCATCGAAAGCCCGAGGCCCGTGCCCGTGTCCTTGGTGGTGAAGAACGGCTCGAAGACCCGATTGCGATCGGCCTCCGGGACGCCCGGGCCGTCGTCTTGAACCGTGAGTCGCACATGGTCTGCGTCTTCCTCTACCTTCACGTCCACCGCGCCCGCCCCGGCTTCGGCGGCGTTGATCATCAAGCCCAACACGAGCTGTGTCAGGAGGTCCGCGTCCGCCCGGACCGCGACCGAACCGGTGGCGACACGGGTCTCGAGCTCGGGGCGGAGCTCGTTGGCGAGTCTCTTGGCTTGCTGCAGGACGGGCCCGAGCGCGGTCTCCGAGAGCCGCATCTGCGCGGGCTTGGCAAACGGCAGCAGGGCCCCGAGCAGTCCGTCGAGCCGGTCGATCTCGTTGACGATCAGCGCACACGCGCGGTGGTCGTCCCCGGTCGGTTCGAGGCCCTCCTGGACCAGCGACGCCGATGCCTTGATCACGCCGAGTGGGTTTCGGACCTCGTGCGCGACCCCGGCCGCGAGCTGCCCGAGCGCGGCGAGTTTCTCCGACTGCGCGAGCTGCATCCGACTCTTCTCGAGCGCGCGCAGCTGCTCGCTGATCTGCGCAGCGTCCGCCCGTGATCGTTCACGCGCCAGCCAGAGCCGCCCGCTCACGAAGCCGACGACGCCGTAGCTGACCACGAAGCTGCCCAACGTCCACGCGCCCATCCACTCGCCGCTGAGCCCGGCGACGTCGAGACCGGCCCACGAGAACACAAACAGATCAAACACCGCGATCCCGAGGCCCAGCAGCGCGCCCAGACCGTCCCATCGCCACGCCCGCATCCCCGAAGCGTACCGCAGGCGCCGTGCCAGGCTGCCGTGGTGGCAGAGTCGACCGGTGATGTTGCAGCGCTGCAACGTCTCGTGGGGCCGGATGCGGCGGAGCTGCGACACTGCCGTGGCGGAGGGCCGTGTGGAGCATGTT
>JBGCFC010000148.1:0-65767 GCA_045106715.1 Sandaracinaceae bacterium | reverse complement strand
CAGGGCCAGGGTCAGGGAGAAGGTCAGCAGGTGCTGACCCTCGGCGGCAACGGGCAGGGCGACGCGGTGCTCGAGATCCCCGGAATGGGTCAGGGGCAACAGCAAGGTCAGGGTCAGGGCCAGGGCCAGGCGCGCCTCGGTCCGGGCGCGGGAACCGGGAGCGACGCGACCCAGCTGGACGACCCCACACGCCTCGGCGGCTCCCACAACACCGTACGCGTCGAGGGTGAGCAGCGCGGCGGACCGAGCCGCAGCCAGGTCATCCTGAGTTCAGCCCAGCGCGGCTTCGCCAACCGGGAATACCGGGACGTCTACACAGACTATTCAGGACACGCCGAAGAGGTGCTCGAGCGCGACGAAGTTCCCCCGGGCTACCGCTTCTACGTGCGACGCTACTTCCAGCTCATCCGACCGCGCGACGGCCAATAGGGCCCATCACCGCGCCCAGAGGAACCATGGCCGACAAGAACTCACCCACGCAGCTCGTCGCCGCCTTCCAGGAGGACATCGCGTCCGTGCGCGCGGAGGTCGGCAAGATGATCGTCGGCCAGGCCGACATCCTGGACGGAGTCCTGACGTGTTTGGTCGCAGGCGGACACGCCTTGCTCGAAGGCGTGCCGGGCTTAGGCAAGACGATGCTCGTTCGTTCGCTGTCCGAGGCACTGCGCCTCGACTTCGCGCGCATCCAGTTCACCCCGGATTTGATGCCGTCAGACATTCTCGGCACCACGGTGATCGCGGAGGATGACGAGGGGCACAAAGACTTCCAGTTCCGGCCCGGCCCGGTCTTCTCGAACATCGTGCTCGCCGACGAGGTGAACCGCGCCACGCCGAAGACGCAGAGCGCGCTGCTCGAGGTCATGCAGGAGCACTCGGTCACCATCGGCAAGACCACCCACGTCCTCGAGCAACCGTACTTCGTGCTCGCCACGCAGAACCCGCTGGAGATGGAGGGCACCTACCCCCTGCCGGAGGCCCAACTCGACCGCTTCCTGTTCAAGCTGCAGGTGGGCTTTCCCAACCGCGATGAGCTGCACGACATCCTGGACCGCACGACCGGGACCGAGCGGCCGGAGCTCGCCCCGGTGCTCGACAAGAAGCGCATCCTGCAGATGCGCGCGCTCGCCCGGGACGTTGCGGTCGCGCGGCACGTCCAGGACTACGCGATCCGGATCCTCGAAGCGACGCACTCCGACCGTGCCGGCGCACCGGACCTCGTCAAGCGCTTCGTCCGCTTCGGCGCCAGCCCACGGGGCGCGCAGTCCATGCTTCTGGCGGCCAAGATTCAGGCGCTGTTCGACGGACGCTTCGCGGTCAGCACGGGGGACGTTCAACAGGTCGCCCGGCCGGCGCTCCGGCACCGCATGATCCTCAACTTCGAGGGCGAAGCGGAGGGCGTGGCCACCGACACGATCCTCGACCGCATCCTCGAGGTCACGAAGGAAACGGGCGGCTGATGTTCGACTGGCTCCGCCGTGACAAGGCGGGCGGACAGGCGGCACGCGGCGGGGGAGACGACCTCTTCGACGAGGCGTTCCAGCGTCGCCTCGAGGTGCTTGCCATCGTGTCGCGCAAGATGGTCCGCGGGCGCATGCGCGCCGAGCGCCGCTCGAAGAAGACCGGCAGCGGCATCGAGTTCGCGGACCACCGCCAGTATGCGCCGGGAGACGACTTCCGCTCCCTCGACTGGAACCTCTACGCTCGCACCGGACGGCTTCTGCTCCGCCTCTACGAAGAGGAAGAGGACCTCTCGGTCTACGTCCTGATCGACGTTTCGAAGTCGATGGCGTTCGGCGCCCACCCCAAGCTCGACTACGCCAAGCGCCTCGCCGCGGCGCTCTCCTACGTCTCACTGGCGGCGCTCGACCGGGTGGCCATCGTCGCGTACGCGGACGAGGTCGTCGACCGGCTCCCGCCCACGCGCGGGAAGAACCGCATCTTCAAGGTGTTCGACTTCCTGCGAGGCCTGGTTCCCGACGGGCGAACCGGCACGGCGAGCGCGATGAAGACGTTCGTCACGCGCAACAAGCGCCGCGGGGTCGCCATCGTGATCAGCGATCTCTACGACCCCGAGGGGTTCGAGGACGGCATCAACACGCTCCGCTACCACAAGTTCGAGCCCTATGTGATTCAGGTATTCGACCCGATGGAGGTGCGACCTCCCCTGCACGGTGACGTGCGCCTCGTCGACGACGAGACGGGTGACGTTCGCGAGGTGACCATCACCCCACGGGTGCTCGAGCGCTACGCCGCGGCGCACGCCGCCTACCGGGCGCGCATCGACGCCTTCTGCCGTCAAAAGGCCGTGCCGTTCTTTGCGCTCGAGACGAGCACGCCCTTCGACGAGGCCATCCTCGACATCCTCCGCCGCGGCGGGCTGGTCGGGTGATGGTGGTGACTCGAGGAGCGCGCGCGTGGAGTTGACCGCGCTCACATGGACCGAGCTGCTCACGGCGCTCGGAGGCTTCGCGGCCGCCGTCACGGTGCTCTACCTGCTCAAGCTCCGGCGGCGTCAGGTTGAGGTGCCGTTTGTGCACTTGTGGCAGCAGGTGCTGGCGGAGAAGCAGACCACCCGTTTGTTCTCCGCGCTGAAGCGAATCCTCTCTCTGCTCATCGCGCTGCTCGTCGTCGCCGCGCTCGTCTTCGCGGTGGGTCAGCCCGAGCGCACCCGGCAGGACGAGGACGCGCAGACGACCGTCGTGCTGGTCGACGCGAGCGCCTCGATGCAAGCCACCGACGTCAGCCCCGACCGCATGACCGCGGCCGCCCGGGAAGTCCGCCGGCTCGTTGAAGGGCTCGACGGCGAAGACCGCATGCTCGTCGCGCAGATGGACGCGACCACGGTGCCGGTCAGTCCCCTCACCGCCGACGCCCGCCCCCTGCTCGATGGCCTGGACGTGCTGTCCGCGACGGACGTCGCCGCGGACCTCAACCGCGGCCTTCGGTTCGCGCTCGACGTGCTCCGAGGACAGCCGCGGCCTCGCATCGTGCTCGTGTCGGACGGTGTCCTGCCGCCTTTGGGCGAAGTGGCAGAACGCGTCGTAGAGGCCGGCGTGGAGATCGACTGGGTGCCCGTCGGAGAAGGGGGACGCAATGTCGCCATCACCGCGTTCAGCGTGCGCCGCTACCCGCTCGACAAGAGCCGGAGCGAGGTCCTCGTGGAGCTCTGGAACCCAACCGGAGCCGACGAAGCGGTCGAACTGAGCTTGCTCGGAGACGGTGAACCCATCGACGTCCAGCGGCTGCGCATCGGCGCCGGTGAACGCGTGCGACGCTTCTTCTCCAACCTCTCGGGGGCCGACCGCACGCTCGAAGCGCGCATCACCCTCGGAGACGGCACACGCGACGATCAGCCGGCGGACGATCGCGCGTACGCACGCCTCCCGGAGCGAAGGCGCGCGCGGGTGATGGCCGTCACGAGCGGCAACCTCTACCTCTCGGCGGCGCTGCTGCTCGACGAGTATCTCGAGGTCGTGGAAGTGCGGCCCGACGACTACCCCGCCGAGGGTCGCTTCGACGTGACGGTGTTCGACGCCTGGGTCCCCCCGAGCGCGCCAGACACACACGCCATCTACCTCAACCCCGTCCCGGCCGAAGGCGTCGAGGGGCCGTTCGAGGTGCGCGGGACCGTCGAGCGCCCGTTCTTCGACGCCATCGATCGCGACCACCCCATCGTGCAGTTCACCGCGCTCGGCGACGTGAACCTCGCAGAAGGACTCGACGTTGTTCTGCGGGACGGGGACCGTGTCGTCGCCGGAGACCAGGGCACGCCGCTCTTGGTGACGGGCACGCGCAACGATCAGCGCGTCGTCGGCTTCCTCTTCGACGTGCGCCGGAGCGACCTGCCGCTCCGGGTCGCCTGGCCGCTCTTGCTGCTGAACAGCATCGACCACTTCATGCAGGAAGACGCAGGCTACTTGTCTTCCTATGAGACCGGACGCCCGTGGCACGTGCCGGTCGCCGCCGGCACCGTGCAGGCCGAGCTGACCGCCCCCGACGGTTCCACCCGCCCCGTGCCGGTCGTCGAGGGACGCGCGGTGACCACGGGCCTCTGCGCCGGGTTCTATCGGTTGAGCACCACCACCGCGTCCGGGGAGACGCTGGAGGACGTGTTCGCGGCCAACTTGGGTCCCAGTGACGAAGGCCGAATCGAGCCCGGCGAGCTGGACCTCGGTGAGGACATCGAGCTCGACACGCCGACCGTGGGCGTCGGCGCGGTGCAGACCGAGTTCTGGATGTGGTTGGTGCTCGCGGCGCTCGGCGTCGTGCTCGTCGAGTGGTTCACGTACCACCGGAGGCTCACGGTATGAGCCAGCGTCGCTCGATCGCACTGCTGGTCATCGCGCTGCTCCTCGGCGCGGGCTTCGCCGCATGGTGGCTCTCGTTTGTGGGCGACGACCGGTTCACGTTCGAGCTCGCCTCCGAGCCCTACGAGCTGCTGGCCCCGCGGCGCCTCGCCATCGCGGGGCTCGTCCCGCTGGTGCTCTGGGGACTCACCCTGTCGCTCGCCGACCTTCCACGCGCCCAGCGCTGGCTCGGCGCGGCCTCGCGAAGCGTGCTCCTGGTCGTGCTCGCGTTGGCGCTCTGTCGACCGGCGCGCACCACCGACGCCACCCTCGTCTCGACCGTGTTCTTGGTCGACGTCTCGGAGTCCGTCATGGACGCATCCATCGAGGCCGCGCGCCGCACCGTGCGGTTGGCCTACGAGGCGCGCGAGGACAACCACGTCGCGCTTGTCACCTTCGCGTCGGACGCGCGCGTCGTCCCGCTCGAGGGAGAAGACGTCCCCCCGCTCGAGCGGCCCGAGAGCGAGGCGGCCGGCGCCGGCTCTGACCTCGCGTCCGCCCTCCAGCTCGCGTATGGCCTGTTCCCCCCAGGTCACCTGCAACGCGCGGTGCTGCTCTCCGATGGGGGCGAAACTCGTGGCGATCTATTGGCCGAGGCCAGCCGCGCCGCGGCGTTCGGAGTGCGGCTCTACGCACACCCCTACACGGAGGGCGCCCCCCGCGAAGTCGCCGTAACACGGCTCGACGTGCCCGAGCGCTTGCGTGTGGGTGAGCCGTTCACCCTGCGCGCGCACGTGTACTCGACCGTCGCGACCCCAACGCGACTCCGGCTCTACCAGGGCGAGACGCTCAACGGACTCGACGGCGTGCGCGACGTCGAGCTCGAGCCCGGCGACAATGTGATCGAGTTCCGCTCGGTGGTGCGCGTGGCGGGCCCCGTGACGTACGCGCTGAACGTCGAGCCCGAGGGCGACGACCGCTTCGAGGAGAACAACCGCTTCGCCACGACCGTCGTCGTCCCGGGCCGCCCGAGCGTGCTCTACGTCGAAGGCAGCCCCGGCCGCGCGACTTACCTCGCACAAGCCCTGAGCGCAGGCGACTTTGAGGTCGATGTACGCAACCCGCGCTCCATCCCGACGTCGCTGAGCGAGCTCGAGCGCTACGACTTCATGATCCTCTCCGACGTGTCGGCGGACCGCGTTTCGCTGACGCAACAGGACGCCATCGAGCGCTACGTCCGTGACCTCGGCGGCGGCTTCATGATGGCCGGCGGAGAGAACAGCTTCGGCCTCGGCGGCTGGCAGGGCACGCCGCTCGAGCGGCTGCTCCCGGTCCGAATGGACGCGGAGCGACGACGCGACCAGCCCACTCTCGCCATCGCGCTCGTCATCGACAAGAGCGGCTCGATGAACGGCCAGAAGATGGAGCTCGCCAAGGAGGCCGCCATCGCCACCGCGGAGATGCTCGGCCCCGACGACTACATCTCCGTGGTCGGCTTCGACGGACGCCCCAACCGCGTCGTGCGCATGCAAAGCGCGCGAAACCGGATGCGCATCGTGCGCGACATCGGACGGCTCACCGCGCGCGGCGGCACGGCTATCTTCCCCGCGCTCGACATGGCGTTCCAGGACCTCGCGGTGACGCGCGCCCGCATCAAGCACGTCATCCTGCTCACCGACGGCCAGACGCAGGAGCAAGGCATCCCCGAGCTGGTGAGCGCGATGCGCGGCGAGGGCATCACCGTGAGCACGGTCGGCCTCGGTGGGGACGTGAACCGCGCGCTCCTGCAGCAGGCCGCGACCCTCGGGGGCGGGCGGTCCTACTTCACCACCGACCCGCACAACATCCCGCGCATCTTCATGCGGGAGACGAGCACCGTGGCGCGCAGCAACGTCGTCGAGGAGTACTTCCAGCCGCGCGTCTCCGAGCCCGCGGATTTCCTCCGGGGAGTCGACATCGCGGGCGCGCCGTACTTGCACGGCTACGTTGCGACACGCGCCAAACCCAGCCCCGCGCAGGTGGTGCTTCAGAGCGACCTCGGTGAGCCGATCCTCGCGCGGTGGCGGGTCGGTCTCGGCTGGTCCCTCGCGTGGACCAGCGACGTGAAGAACCGGTGGGCGGTCGAGTGGCTGCGCTGGCCCGGCTACTCGCGTTTCTTCGCGCAGCTGGTCCGCGAGCACATGCGGCAGCGGCGTCGGCAGACCCTCGACATGACGGCCGAGGTCATCGACGCCGAGGTGCGCGTCGCCGTGGACGCCATCGGGGGCGATGACGCGTTCCTCAACGGGCTCGACTCCACGGTGCACATCGAGGGCCCCATGGGCACACGCGGCGGCGCGAGCGTCGACGCCGACCACGCGCTCCGTCAGACGGCGCCCGGTCGCTACGAAGCGCGCTTCCGGCTCGAAGAGTTCGGCTCGTTCATGCTCACCGCCGAGCATCGGCGGGAAGGCCGCATCGTCGCGGAGAGCCGCGCGCAGCTCGTTCATCCCTACCCCCGCGAGTACATGACGCTCGAACCGGATACCGCGCTGCTCGAGCGCGCCGTCGCGCTGACGGGCGGAACGATGACGCCCACCGCGGCGGCCCTTTTTGATCCCGGAGACGAGCACATCGAGCACCGCGAAGAGATGTTCATGTGGCTCTTGTGGCTCGCTCTTTCGCTCTTCGTGTTCGATCTCGTGCTGCGTCGGATCCGCCTGTTTGATCGCGGCTTCCGAAAGACGTCACGCGGCCGTGCTTGACGGCGCCGATCAACCACATACAGTTCGGCGCTCTCGATGGCGCGGAGGCGTCGTCATCGGGGGTGCGCTCCGGGTCGATGCATCGACCTCGAACGCAGAAATGGAGCCGCGCCTTCAGTCGAAATCCCGTACGATGAGCGCGTGCTCGAAAGAGCACCGCGAGACCAGCGAGCACACACCGCGAGGCGACGATGGCGAAGGCACCCGACAGCGCAAGCGAGAGCAGCGACAACCCGATGAGCGCGAAGGACCTCGCGTTCTTCAAGAACCTCCTCGAAGAGAAGCGCGTCGCGCTCGTGAAGAGCGCGCAGGAGAGCCTCGAGCAGGACATGCAGCTCGACACGAACGAGATGCCCGACGAGGTCGACCTCGCGTCGAGCGAGTACATCCAGTCCTTCGCGCTGCGCCTGCGGGGTCGTGAGCGGAACTTCCTCGACAAGATCGAGGTGGCGCTCAAGAAGATCGACGACGGTGAGTTCGGCGAGTGCGAGGACTGCGGCGACTACATCGGCCGCAAGCGCCTCGACGCGCGTCCGGAGACGACGCTGTGCATTCGCTGCAAAGAAGACCAGGAGCGCAACGAGCGCGACTTCAAATAGCTCGAGCTGACGGGAGAGGCGAGATGGCGGTCGAAGACCTGAACGACGAGAACTTCGAAGCGCGCCTGTCCGCCACCTCGGCGGCGGTGGTGGACTTCTACGCGGGCTGGTGTGGGCCCTGCATGATGTTCAAGCCCAAGTTCAAGCGGCTGTCCGAGAAGTACCCGCACGTGTCCTTCTTTGTGTGCGACGGCGAGGCCGCGCCCGAGTCGCGAAAGACCGTGCAGATCGACAGCCTCCCCTACTTCGGGTTCTACAAGGACGGGCAGTTCGTCAGCGGCCTGACGACGACGAAGGAAGCAGGCTTCTCCGAGGAACTCGAGAAGCACTTCGGTCCGGGCGAATGAGACCGGCCGAAGCACGCCGGCTCGCCAAAGAGCACGACGTGGCCACGCTCGCCGCCGCCGCGGAAGCGCTCTCCGAAGAGACCGAGCCGAGCATCGAAGTGCGCGGTGAGGACCACGGCGAGCGGCTGACGCATTGCCTGCTCGCCCAGCGCATCCGGGGCCTCGTCGATGGCGGAGCCGAGCTGAAGGACGCCTTCCGCGAAGTCATGCGCGGTGTGCGCGGCGTGCTTCAGAACGAAGACGAGTAGCCCCGACGGCTTACGCGCTCAGGGAACCGGTAGCGGCTCGACGGCCAGAAGGTACTGCCCCCCTTGCTCCGCGAGCACGCTCGCGTCTCCGTCGTCGAGCCCAAGTCGGAGCACCTGGCGGGATGTCGCGACGAAGACCGCGTGTTCGGTCATCGCGATGCTCGAGACCCGGTCGGCGGATCCGTACACCCAGCGCGGCTCGCCGTCCTCCGTTGAGAGCGCGTGAACGCCGGTGTCCGTCTCGACGAGCAGAAGGTCCCCGTGCACCCGTGGCGAGCGTCCGGCCGCCGGCAGGCTCACGGTGAACCGTGTGGTTCCATCCGCCGCGTCGAGGCAGCGTACGTCGGCTCCGTCGGTCACGTAGATGCGCCCGTCCGCCACCGCCATCTCCCGCGCGGTCATCTCTGCGTGCCAAAAGAGCTCGCCACTGTCTCGATCGATGGCGCGCACCCCGCGGTCGAGCGCGAGCACCACGCCAGAGAGGACCACCGGCGCGACCGGCACCTGCGTGCCGAGCGCGGCTTCGACGCGCCAGCGGACCTCCCCGTCGATGCCGAGAGACACCAGGGCGTGCGTGGTTTGTTCACTTCGTCCGAGGACGACCGCGCCTTCGCCGTCCGGTCGGATGGACGCTTCGGCGAGCTCGAGCGGCGCCGAACTCACGAACCGCAGACACGGAGTCTCGATCGGATCGTTCGCCTCTCCCGTGCGCGCGTCGAGGATCCCCACCCCGACGCATCCGTCGGGCTGGATCCGCATCGCGTAGACCTCGCGACCCGCCGCCGTCGGGACACCGAAGTGGAGCGCCTCTTCGTCGCGATGGCGCCAGCGCACCTCCCCGGTGGTCAGCTCGACTGCCGTGAGGGTCGGCTGGATCGGTCCGTCTTCGGACGCGGTTCGCCCTCGCACGATCAGGGCGCCGTCGATCACGACGGCCCCCGGATGAAGCCGGCCGACATCCGCCTCCCAACGCACCTCCCCTTCCAGCGTGCTCGAGGTGATCGCGCCCCGCTCCGGCGGCATGCGGATCAGCGCTGGCTCGACGCCCTCGACACGCCCGCTGCGCGAGCCGTCCGGTGCGCCAACGAGGGCCGCCACCGCCTCTGGCGCCAGGATGACCCGGTCGGGCAAGAGCAGCTCCTGTCCGCTCGCGGCGACCGTGGCGCCTTCGGAAGACCCCTCGCGATCTCCTCCGCACTGGCATCCGGCGAGGAAGAGCACGACGCTGGCAAGGCCAACCAGGCGGACGTTGCAATGCATGCGAGTGGATCTACCTGGCCGTCAACACGTCCCGCAATGGGCAATGCGTACCGTAGCCTTGGGAGCGTCGGTCGTCGTCATGGATGCCGACGAATCGCGGAGGCTCGATGGTCTCGGGATGCGCAGGCGGGTGCGGCCGAGCAGGTACGAGGACGTTCGCGAGTACGAGTACGTGGACGTCTACGAGGACGTGGACGTACTCGTAGAGCTGGCCTTGCCGGCTTCTGAACGCACTCTTACGCGACGATGGCGGGGTGGATCCCGGACTCGCCCGCGACCTGCGGCAGCACGATCTTGAACACGGTCTCGCCGGGCTTGCTGGCCACGCTGATCGTGCCGTCGTGGTCGTCGACGATGATCTTGCGCACGATGGCGAGCCCGAGGCCGGTCCCTCCGACCTTGCCGTGGGTCGTGAACGAGTCGAACAGCGCGTGGCGGATGGCTTCGGGCACGCCCGGTCCGTTGTCCCGGAACTCCAGCAGGAGTTCGTCGTCCTCGCCACGGTCGACGATGATGTCGAAGGTCCCGCCGTCGACGCCGATGGCCTCCGCCGCGTTGCGCGCGAGGTTGTGCACGGCGCGCTGGATCTTGTGTTGATCGAAACGCGCCACGCCGCGGTCCCGGAGTTCGAGTCCGATCTCCACGCCGCGCCCTTCGAGCTCACGATCGAGCTGGTCGCGAAGCTCGCCGAAGAACTTGTGAAGGTAGACTTTTCGCACCCAGACCGAGCGGTCGCCGCGCGCAAACGCGATCGTCTCGCGGGTCATCGCATTGATGAGTTCCACTTGCCGCAACACCGAGTCGGCGAGCCGCACGCGCTCCTCGCGGTCGTCTTCGTTGACGAGCAGCTGCACATACCCACTGATGATGGTCATCGGCGTCTTCAGGTCATGAAGAACGCTCGAGAGCAGCTGGCCGATCGTGCTCAGCCGCTCCTGTTTGCCGCGCCGCTCGCGCGCCCAAGCGAGGCCGATGGCGGTGGAGATGTGATTCGAGATCAGGCTCGCCGTGCGCACGTCCTCGTCGGTGAACGCGCTTTCGCCGCCGTGTTTGTTGAGCAACTCGAGCGCCCCGCTTCCGTCCTCCCAGTTCAGCGGGACGGCGAGCACGGAGCGGGGGTGGTAGCCGACGCGGTCGGCGATGTGCCGTGAGTGGCGGTCGTCCACGTCCACGTCGTTGACGACCTGCGCCCGCCCGTGACGCGCCACCCAGCCGGAGATGCCCTGCCCGCGCTTGATGACCTGGCTCTTGACCGCGTCGGACTGCCCGCCGACCGCGGAGCGGAAGCGGAGGTCGCCGTTCGGTTCAGCGAGCAGGATGGCGCCTGCCTCGGCCTCGATGGCGCGAACGGCGCGCGCGAGCACCCCCTCGAGCAGATCGTCGAGTTCGGTCGCGCTCGCCGACACCTGGGCGATCTCGAACAACACGTCGAGCTCGCGCACCTTGCGCTCGAGCTGCTCCTTGATGTCGAGCAGCTCCATGTTCTTGTTGATAACCGAGATGAACAGCTTGCCGTTCTCGATGGAGACGCCCGCCTGCGTGGCGAGCGCCGTGAGCAGCGCCTCGTCCTCGTCGGTGAACGTGCCCGCGCGCTTGTTGAGCACCTGCACGACGCCGAGCGTGCGTCCGTGTCGGTTCTTCATCGGTACGCAGAGTGTCGAGCGCGTCCGGTAGCCCGTTCGGCGGTCCCACTCCGCGTCGAAGCGCACGTCCTGGTAGGCGTCCTTGATGTTGAGCTTCTCTCCGCTCTTGGCGACCCAGCCCGCGAGTCCAACGCCGACGTTCAGCGTGATCTCGCTGGAGCCCTGGCCTTCGGCGACCCGCGAGATGAGGTGTTTGCCCTCGTCGTCGAGCAGGTAGATGGTCGAACGATCTGCGTCGATGACCTCGGTGATGCGCTTGGCGACGAGCGCCAGCAGTTCATCGAGGTCCAGCGTCGAGCCGAGCGCAGCGCTGATGTCCGCCAGCGCCCGGGTCTTGGCTTGCTCGCGCGCGAGCGCCCGCTCGAGGCGCGCGATGCGAACCTCCGCGTTCACCGAACTCTCGGGACCCGCGCTCATCCATCGCTACAGTCCCACGAGAGGGCACGCCAGTTCAATCGCGGCCCGCTCAGGTCGCTTCAGTACCCTTGGCGAACGATGGCCCGCTCGCCCACTTCGACCTCACGGGTGGAGCGGGTGATCATGACGGTCGCGCTGTTCGGGCGGACGTGCACCACCCGGCCCTCAGCGACGATCTCGGCCGGGTACTGCTCGGGTTCATCGGGCGCGTTCACGCTCGCGCCATGGGTGCGCGGCGAACTCGAGAGGCCGTCCCGCCAGCGGTCGCCGCTCTCGACCACCAGGAACCGCCAGCCCAAGCGCACGCCGTCTTCCTCCCCGACGGGGACGAAGATGATCTGCTGCTCGCCGAGCAGCTCTCTCGGGCGCAGCGTGGCCGCCACACGGGACTCGAGGTCACGGTCGGGGACCTGCGGCGGCACGAGGTCGAAGCGGCGCGGGATCGCGGCAATGCGGTATCCACGCTCGATGGGGTCGAGCGCCTCGATGATGGTGGCGCGGGCGGTGCGACGGTCTCGGTCGTAGCTGTCGATCCGGACCGCGCCGTAGATCCGAACGAGGTTGCCCTCCTCATCGCTGTTGCGCTGGTCGTCGTCGACCTCGCGGAAGATCGTGTACTCCCCGCGCGGCTCGGGGCCGTCCTCTTCGAACTCGACGTACACCTGGTCGTAGGGCGCCAGGAGCATGTGATCGTCGGGGCTGCCCACCACGACGCCAGCCTGCTCCAGCGCTTCGTCGTCGAGGTAGCCCTCCTGGCGAAGGAACACGGTCCCGGACGCGAGTCGACGCACCGGTGCAGCGACCTGCGGACCGCTCTGTGGACCGGCAACCCGGCTGTTCGGAGGCAACAGGCGCAACCGATCGAGCGGATAGATCCAGTGCGGGTTGGTCACTTCGGGGTTGTACGACCACACGCGAGGCCACTCCCACGGGTTGCCGTAGTACCGGCCGGTCACGTCCCAGAGCGTGTCGCCGCGGCGGACCGTGTAGATCTCCGGGACCGCGCGCTGGCGCACGTTTCCGCTGATCACGATGCCCTCACGGTTGGCCGCCGCCGCCTCGAGCGACTGCGGTTGGTTCTCGTAGACACCCACCTGGGCTGCCGCCGGAGCGGAGACGCCGGAGATCGCCAATGCGATGAACAAGGTCCGTGCGCGTTTCATCACGCGTCCTCCTGCGACGTCATGCGCGCCGCCACACTCTGGGGGTACTGCGCCCGCAGGCGGTCGAACACACGCGCAGCGCGGCCCTCCTGCCCCAGCCGCCGGTAACAGAGCCCCATCCGCAGGAGCGCGTCGGGGACTTTGTTTCCATCGGGGTATCGTTCGAGGAGCTCGCCAAAACTCCGGAGCGCCTGACGGAAGTCGCGGCGCACGTAGTGGATCTCGCCGCGCCAGTAGAGCGCGTTGTCCGCGTAGGGATGCGAGGGATAGCGCTGGAGGAAGGCGTCGATGCCAGCCAGCGCGTCCGAAGGCCGGCGCTCGGAGAGATGGCGGAGGGCCTCGCGGTACGCCTCGGCCGCGCCGTCGGGCGGCGGTGTGGGTGCGACCGGCGCTGGAACCGAGACCGAAGGCGCCGCCACCGGAGCCGGAGACGGAGCGACGACGAGCGGAGTCACGGGGATGGCGGGCACGGGGGCGCCCGCGACGACCGGAAGGCGCGCAGCCCCAACGGGAGGCGCGCCGACGACCGGAGGCGCGGCCGGGCCGGGCAGGGCCGCGACATTGGCGTTCATCGCGGGGCGTGGCGCGGCGCCGTGGATCCGCAACACAGGCCTCCTGACGTCCGACCGCTCAGCGACGCGCGTCGCTGAACGCGGCTCCACAGCAGCCGGTTCGGCCACCGGATTCGACTCGACGTGCGCTTCCTCCCCAGCTGCGCACGTCCGACCGATGCGTGTGGAGCGACGCGCGGCCCGGACCCGGAGGGCTTCCACCTCATCACGGAGCTCGCGGCTCGTCGCCTGCGCCAAACCGAGCTGCGCCTCGAGCTCGCGCACCCGATCCCGCTGCTCCTGCAGCTCTTCAGCTTCCGCGCCACGCGGCGCGTGCGACGCCAAGGCCCGAGCGGTCGGCGCGGTCGACGCGCGAGGCGCGGCGGAGGTGCAACCACCGAGGGCGAGAACGAGGAGAAGGGTCAGGCGACGCGTCACGAATGCTCCAACGCACGCCCGATTCGCTCAGCGCATGTGGGGGTGCGTACTGGAAGCGTAGAGACCGCGCCGCCGCGGGCCAAAAAACCAGCACCTGCCGCGCCCGAAGTGACGTGCTCAGGGACGCTGCCAGAGCGCACCTTCGAGGCGCCGCGCCGGGTTTTTGATGGCGTCGCGGAGCGCCGTACCGAGCGGCTGGACGGCGAGGAAGTACACCAGGCAGAGCGCCCCCCCGATCGTCGACACCAGGCCGAACTGGGGTGGCCAGAGTGCCACCGCGGTGCACGCGCCGAGCAAGCCGACGCCGCCGAACAAGAAGCCGAGGCAACGCCCCGCGGCGGCACCCGCCCAGCCCACGGGGTCGATCATCGAGACCAGCATCGGCCGGTCCGCGGGTGCGCGCAGCGTGCGACCGTCGCGCTCGCCCCAGACCCAGACCCGGTCCCCCGCGCGCACCTCGAGCGCGACGTCACGCACGAACCCTTTGTACTTGGAGGCCGGCTTCCACGCGGCCTCGAACGCATCTGCGGACCCGCAGGCGAGCCCCTCACGCACCCGCGCCGGCGTGAGCCACACCTCGGCCTCCGCGGGGCGCGTCGGGGCGAGCGAGATGGACTCCCCGCCCGCGTCGAGCGTCGCGTCGCGCACCTCGAAGGACTGCGCCCCATCCGTGAACAGAATGCGGTCCGGCCCCTTGGTCGTCATGGCGCGCCCCGTTTGATGGAGCGTGCGCACCGCGGCCACGTCGCCCTCCCCTCCCGCGAGGGTGCCCTCGAGCAGCTGTCCGTCTCTGCGTGCGGCGAGCAGCTGTCCGCGGAGCCGAAGGAGGTGCGTCAGCTGCCGGAACGCCACGGCGAACACCAGGCCGCTGTTGAGCCACAACACGCCCAGGGCGAACAACCCCAATGCTTCCTGCGTGAGCACGGCAGACGGCTAGATGTCCGAGACGGGAGTGGTGAGTCTCATGGGCGAGTCATCGGCGTGCGAATCAAGGCGGGGACGACGAGGGATACCAAGGGTACTTCGAGGAGGAGCAACGCAGAGTCGCGCGCCGAGGGCCGGTCAGGAGGCTCATCATCTCCGCCGAGGACATCTAGGAGGCGAGCGCTTCGGCGTCCGCCTCGGCGCGACGTTCCTCGCGGGCGGCCAGATCCGTGGGAGCGGCGCTCCGCTCCGCCAGCGCGACCTCCCGGTCCTCGGGACGGTCGAAGTTGAACAAGAACGTGCGGAGGAGATAGAGGATCATGCTCCGTTCGTTCAGGGACGCGTCGGTGCGCGGGCCGCACTCCCGGTCGTGCACCTCAGCGAGCACGGACCAGTGCAGGCCGGCCCGGTTGTGGTGAATCGTGTGGTAGCCGTTGTTGCACATCACCCAGTTGAAGCCGCGACCCACGAAGTTGCGGGAGTGGTTCCACTCCGAGGAGATGTCACAACCGTCGTGCTGAATGAGGTTGATGCGCAGAATGCCGCGGGCACCCCACAGCTGGGGCAGCACGATGAAGAAGAGACCACCCCAGAAGTCCCACACCAGAAGCGCGCCGGTGAGCCCGAACGCAAACGCCTGCTCGATCATGTATTGCCGGCGGAAGTCTCGCTGGCGGGTCGTCAGCGCCCAGCGGGAGACGCCGTTGAATGTGTTGGGGCCCACGACGTTCGGGAAGTGGAGCAGGTTGAGCAAGTGCCAGCGGAAGCGGGTGTTGTTCGGCGCTGCCCAGTCCGGCTGCCCGTCGTCATCGAAGTGGTGATGGACGAGGTTGTGCGACGCGATGTTGGCGCTCGCCGGGTACAGCGCCCCGAAGCTGAGGATCGCCCGAAACACCCGGTTTACACGCTTCTGTTTGAAGATCCCCTTGTGCATGTGGTTGTGGATCACCACCGCGTTGAGGAAGCTGAAGTAGCCGGCTGCGAGCAGGAACACGATGTTTCGGCACTCCTCGACGAAGTACATCGAGAAGAGCAGCGACCAGTAGGTCCCGACGATCCACAGCTGGCGGTAGTCCGCCACGTTGTGCAGCAGCCAGTCGGCCCGCCCGCGAGGGGCAGCGCGCCCGGAGTTCACTCCCGTATCGCTCGTCGCCGTCGCCACGGTTCCCCGTCAAGCGGTGGCGCGCACGCCTTCGTCGTCGCTGCGCTCCGCGCGCTTCTTCGGCGCCTTCATCGGGTTGAACAGCATCGACATGCGGTGATGCGTGCCGTGGTAGTAGATGCCGAAGAACAGCCGGTTGCCGAGCCAGAACCAGCCGTGGTCGAGGTCCGCGGGCGCGATCGTCTCATCGGGGTTGTGGGCGTTGTGCCCGGCCCAATTGAAGTGGATCACGAAGAGCGCGGCGCCCACGAACGCGGGGAGGAAGAGCATGAAGAATCCGCCCGGCCCCATCAGGAAGAACCAGAACGCCATCAGCATCAGGCCGCTGGCGAAGCTCACCAGCGAGCGCACGCTCTCGTAGCGGCGGGTCGCCGGCGTGTCGCCATACACGTCGAAGTACGACTGGCGCAGCTGGAGCTCAACCTTGATGAGCGTGTTGAACGCGTAGCGCCAGTAGCCGCGCTCCGCCGGGTGCGGGTCCTTCTCGGAGTCGTCCGAGTAGCGGTGGTGACGCCGGTGGGTGATCTCCCAAGACGCGAACTTGGTGAGCACGATGGCACCGCAGATTTCGCCCACGATGCGGTTGATCGCCTTCGGGAAGTTGCCGTGGGATGCGTTGTGGATGAACACGTGTGCCATGATCGACACGTACGCCGCCACCGGCAGAAGAGCGAGGTACAGCGGGTTCCAATCGGGCAGCAAGCCCTCGAACCCGCTCGACACCATCAGCCCGATCGCAGACAGGGCGAAGGCCGCGTAGAGGCCGTCGTACCAGAGATAGAATGTCCGAATTCGCCGAAACTGGGCGAACGGCAGCGATGTGATGATCGCGCTCATGCTTCTCCTTCGCTCACGTTCCGTGAGCCACTGCGACACCGGCACCCGATGCGAGGGAACTGCGTCTTGTCCCCACGCGCCCCACTGCAGGAGTCGAGCCGGCTCGCGGCAGACCTCATGTATGACATCGAGGCCGCTTTCGCCAGTCAACGACGTGCGTTGTGTCGCCGGATTCACCAACAGTGGGCCATCTCGTCACGCTTGGCGTTCGCAACAGCGTGAACGACCGTGCACACCGCTACTGAATCGACAGCAGCTCCACGTCGAAGACCAGCATGCCCTGCGGCCCCCGAGGGCGCCCTTCGTAGGCAAGATTGCCTGGGATCCAGAACCGACGCTTCTCCCCCTCGACCATCAGCTGCACCCCCTCCGTCCAGCCCGGGATCACGCCGTTGAGGCGGAACTGAGCGGGACGACCCCGGGTGACCGAGCTGTCGAACATCTCACCGTCTTCGGAGCGCCAGCCGCTGTAGTGCACCTCGACGCGATCCGTCGCGGACGGGTGCCGCGTGCCCTCCCCGGGCTGAAGGACCACCCAGGCCAAACCCGACTCGCTGCGTTCGGCGTTGGCGGGAGGAGCCGCGACGTCCTCAGGCACGGAGGGGGGCTCCGGCGCGGCCACGAAGGACACCAACTCGACGTCGAACACCAACATGCCCTGCGGGCCGCGCCGTCCTTCGTATGCGAGGTTCGCGGGGATCCAGAAACGCCGCTTCTCCCCCTGAACCATGAGCTGCAGGCCCTCGGTCCAACCGGCGATGACCCCGTCCACACCGAAGGTGGCGGGACGACCGCGGGTCACGGAGCTGTCGAACATCTCCCCGTCCTCTGCGCGCCACCCCGTGTACTGGACGGTGACGCGGTCTCGTGGCCCAGGGTGCGCGTCGCCACTGCCCGCCTCGAGCACCATGGTCGCCAGACCCGAGGCCGTTCGCGACGCCTCGGCCGGGGGCGCAGAGACATTGTCCGGCGCCGGGATCGCGGCCGGGCGCGGCGGCGGCGTCGGGCGGGGCGGGGTCGGCGGCTCGGGGGGACGCTCCGCCTGGGGAGCTTGCGCCGGCGCGCGGTCGTCGACGAGGTGGCCCACGGGCTCCGGCGCGCGATTGCACGCGGCGAGGCCGAGAACGAGGGTGCTCGAGAGCACACAAGCTTGGATGCGCATGCGGCGGTCCTAGCCGAGCCGATTTCCCTTGTCGAGCGCCGGTGCCCGCGGCTTGCGGCTGCTGCGTTCAGGAGACGAAGCGGACGATGCGGTCCAGCACACCTGGCGTGATCCGCGCGACACGCGAGAGCAGCTTGCTTCGGAGGTCCACGAGCGCGATCCACCCTGGGCGCCGCAGTTCACGAAGAAAGGCGTCAATGACCTGCTCGGCCGAGAACAACGGGCTGAGCTTGTAAATCGGCGGTAGCGACGGCAGGTCGCGCACCATCGGCGTGTCGCCCGGAGGTGGACAGAGCACCTTGATCTGGATCGCTCCGGCGACCTCGTCGCGCAGGGCCTGAGCGAACCCGACAACGGCGAACTTGCTGGCCGAGTACCCCGCGAGCTGGGGGAACCCGCGAAGTCCGGCCACCGAGGCCACGAAGGTGAGGCTGGCGTCACGGCCGCAGCGCCGAAGATGTGGAACGACCGCCTGCGCGACGTGAACCGAGCCCAGATAGTTGATCTCGATCATGCGCCGGTAGTCGGCGGCGGCGACGTCCAAGGCGGGGCCCACCGCGAGCACGCCGGCGGAGTGAAACACGTCGGTCAGCCCGCCCATCGCGTCCGCGGATCGGTCGACCGCGGACGCGACCTCCCGAGGATCGGTCACGTCCACGACCTCGACATGCGCCAGCGCCTCGAAGCCGGCGGCCGCCCGCGCGAGCCCCGCTTCGTCCCGATCCAGCAGCGCCACCCGCGCGCCCGCTTGCAGCATGCGCGTGGCCAACTCGCGCCCGAACCCGCTGGCCGCGCCGGTGATGAGCCATCGCTCCGGTGTGTTCTTCACTCGGCCACTGTACCCACAAAGCATGCGTCTCGAGCGAATCCGGCTCCGCCCGAAGGAGCGTCGCGCCGCTCACCCATGGCACGCCAACCCCAGGGGGCCCTCCTTGAAGAACCGTTCTGCCGCGCCTCGAACCCGGGACGCGCCGCCCACGCGGCCTGCCGCTCCTCCAAGATTCTCGAGGATTTCATCGTCGCGTCACGCGACGCGGACAGCACGTCCCGGGGCCGATCCATCGGTGTCGGTTCTTCGACGGCCTGATAAGGTCGCCGGCGATGCCGCTCGAAGAAGGATCGCATTTCCTCACTCCAACCGTCCCGTGCCACGTGTTCGTGGCCGACGAGCCGGGTCCCACCGCGCTCATTCAAGGCGGAATCCACGGAGACGAAGTCGCTGGCGTGCATGCGCTCGAGGAGCTGCTCGAGGAGGGGCTGCGGCCGGCACGAGGTCGGCTGCTGGTCGTTCCCACGATGAATCGGGCGGCCTACCGCGCGCGCCTCCGCGCCGCGCCCGGTGGGCTCGATCTGAACCGGCAGTTCCCCGGAGACGCCGACGCGGACGCCGTCGAGCCGCGTCTCGCGCGCATGTTCATGAGCCTCGTCGAGGACGAGCGGCCGGACCTCGTGGCGACGCTCCACGAGTCGATGAAGCGTTATGACCCAGAGGTCACGCCGTCCTTCGGGCAAACCCTCGTGTACGGAGTCGAACCCATGCCTCCCCTGGTCGGCCGTGCGGTCGCCCGCATGGACGCGATGCGCGCGAGCGACGCCGAACACTGGGCCGCGCTCCACTACCCGGTCGCGACCTCGAGCACGGAGGTCATCGTCGACGCGGTCGGCTGCATCGGGATCTGCGTCGAGACGTGGATGGGGTTCGAGGAGCGGCGCCGCATCGACATGCACAGGGACGTCGTTCGCGTCCTGCTCGACGAGATCGGGATTCTGCCCTTCGAGGAGACGCCATGAGCCAGCCAGCCTTCCCCCGCACCCGCATGCGCCGCAATCGCCGGCACCCCTGGTCGCGCGCGCTCACCCGCGAGAACACGCTCACCGCGGCCGACCTCATCTGGCCGTGTTTCGTCCAGGAGGAAGAAGGAGAGACGCCCATCACCTCGATGCCCGGCGTCTCGCGGCTCGGCATCCCGCAACTCGTGGAGCATGCGGCCCGCGCGGTCGAGCTCGGCGTTCCCGCGCTGGCCGTGTTCCCGGTCACCGACCCCGCGGACAAGACGCCCGACGGCGAGGAGGCATACAACCCGGAGAACCTCGTCTGCCGCGCGGTCCGCGCGCTCGCCGCGCACGACCTCGACATCGGCATCGTGTGCGACGTCGCCCTCGACCCCTTCACGACCCACGGCCAGGACGGCCTCGTCCGGGGCGACTACGTCGTCAATGACGAGACGCTCGAGGCGCTCTGCAAGCAGTCGGTCAACCAGGCGAACGCCGGCTGCCACGTCATTGCGCCGTCGGACATGATGGACGGCCGCATCGGCGCCATTCGTGACGCGCTCGATGGCGCGGGCCACTCCGACGTCAGCATCCTGAGCTACGCGGCCAAATACGCGAGTGCCTACTACGGCCCCTTTCGCGACGCGGTCGGCAGCAAGGGTTCACTCGGCAAGGGCGATAAGCGCACCTACCAGATGGATCCCGCCAACGGCGACGAGGCGCTGCGTGAAGTCGCGCTCGACCTGGCGGAAGGCGCCGACATGGTGATGGTGAAGCCGGGGCTGCCGTACCTGGACATCGTCCGCCGCGTGAAGGCCGAGTTCGCCGTACCCACCTACGCGTACCAAGTGTCGGGTGAGTACGCGATGCTCAAGGCAGCGTCCGAGCGCGGCTGGCTCGACTGGGACCGGGTGATCGTCGAGAGCCTGGTCGGCTTCAAGCGCGCCGGCGCCGACGGCATCCTGACGTACGCCGCGCTCGAGGTCGCCGCCCGCTTGAAGGAGGGATGAGATGGAACCCCTGGACGCATCGATGTTCGTCGACCCTGAGACGCACGAGCCCGTGACCCGCGCGACCTTGGAGCAGCTCGAGGAGCTCAACCGCGCGCTGAGCGAGGGCGGGTTCACACGACAGGACGGCGGCGAGACTCCGGCCGCTGTGGACGGCGCGTATCTCTCCAAGGACGGTCTGTGGGCCTACCCGGACGTGGACGGGCTCGCGTCATTTGTCGTCGAGATGCGCCTCGTTCGCGCCGATTGATCAGTAGGGACGCTTCGGGACGTCGGAGACCGGGGCGTGGCCTTGGTTGCGGAGCGCCTGAATCTTCTTCCGCAGCGGCACGATGAAGTCCATGGAGACGGTGCGCGTGTTGCCCTTCTGCGCGCGTCCAGTGTGCCACTTGCTGAGCGCCAAGCGAGCGACCGCCCGCACGAACTCCGAGCCTTTGGCGCCCTTGCGGAGGTAGGCGACGAGGCCGCCAAACGCGCTCGCGGTGATTTCGAGCTCCTGCTTTGAGAGGTGCCCCAGGGCAACCTCGTCGATGAGGTGCGCGCGGATGATCTTCCCGCGTCGTCGGACGAGGAAGACGACCATGAGCATGAACGCGGTGACGAACACGAACCAGAGCGGCAGAAGGACGAACAGGAAGACCAGATTGCCGCCGCCTCCGAACGCACCCAGCACCACCGCGGAGCCGTTCCAGATCGCGTGCAGCAGCACGGCCGCGCTGTAGCCGGCCACCGGCGCCACGAAGCGGAGCCAGGGCCGATGGGTCTCGCGCGCGATCCCCAGTCCGATCCCCGTCATCGACGTGTAGAGAGGGTGCCCCCAGGGGGCGAGCACACCGCGTAGGAAGAAGGTCACCGCCAGCGCGCCACCAGCCGGGTCCAGCCCCGCGCGCATGTAGTAGATGACGTTCTCGACCGCCGCGAAGCCGATCGCGCAGAAGGTCGCGTAGATGATCCCGTCGACGACCCCATCGAACTCCCGCCGCAAGAAGACGAGCAGCCCGAGCACCATCACGCCCTTGGTCGCCTCCTCGACGACGGGCGCGCTGATCACCGTGCCCACGACGTCACCGAGAACGAGCCCAACCCCCGAGTTGATCAGCGCCGAGATCCCACACGCCGCCACGCCGCCCCAGAGGAGCGACATGATGAGCGCGTAGGCCGGCTCGGGGTCGTAACGGTCGAGCAGGCGCGGGACGGTCAGGTACACGACGGCCGCCGGGAACGCGAGCAGCGCGCCCACCAGCATGGCCTTGAGCGTCTGGAGAAAGTCGTCGTCGAACGCGGCCGGAAACAGAACGAACAAGAGCACCAGCAGGACGGCACCAACGAGCATGCCAAGCGTCCAACACCCGAGACCGATGGCCTGCCGCCCGCGTTCCGGCCGGGGCATCTTTGCGCCCGGGGGCGGCGCTGGAGCGCGGTAGCCCGGCTGCATCCCCTGCATCAGAGCCTCTCTCGCCGCATCAGGAGTTCTTTCTCCGCATCAAGAAACGGTGACGCCCATCGCCCGGAACTTATCGTAGCGGTGGTCGATCAACTGCGCCCCGTCGAGCTTGTTGAGGTCGTGCAGCTCTTCCAGCAGCACGGCGCGAAGCTGGTCCGCGGCCTCGTCCGGGTCGCGATGCGCTCCGCCACGCGGCTCTCGCACCACCCGATCGACGATCCGGATGTTCATCGCGTCAGGCGCCAGCAGCTTGAGCTGCTCGGCCGCCTTCGGGGCCTCGGCTCCATCGCGCCACAGGATCGACGCGCAGCCCTCCGGGGTAATGACGCTGTAGGTCGCGAACTGGAGCATGACCACGCGGTTGGCCACGCCGAGCGCGAGCGCCCCACCCGAGCCGCCCTCCCCGATGACCGTGGCGAGGATCGGCACCGGCAGACCACTCATCAGCTCGAGGGAAGCCCCGATCGCCTCGGACTGGCCGCGCTCCTCGGCCCCGATGCCGGGATAGGCCCCGGGAGTGTCGATGAACGTCAGAACGGGCCGCTTGAAGCGCGCGGCGAGCTTCATGATCCGCATCGCCTTCCGGTAGCCCTCGGGATGCGCCATCCCAAAGTTGCGCCTGACCTTCTCCCGCGTTGTGCGCCCCTTCTGGTGACCGATAACCGCGACCGACTGCCCGTCGAGCCGCGCGAAGCCGGCGATGATCGCGGGGTCGTCACCGAACGAGCGGTCGCCGTGCAGCTCGATGACGTCATCGAAAATGCGCTCGACGTAGTCCAGGAAGTACGGCCGATCCGGGTGGCGGCTGAGCTGCACCTTCTGCCAGACCGTCAGCTGCTCGTAGATCTCCTGGCGAAGATGCTCGATGCGCTCTTCCAGGTGCGTCAGCTCGCCCTCGATGCCCTCGTCACGTGTGCCGTACACACGGAGCTCGCGCAGTCGGTCTTCCAGGTCGACGAGGGGTTTCTCGAATTCCAGATGAGCCACGTTCGATCCACTCCGTCTCGCTCCGGGCCAAGGGAGCGGCAGCAGGGCCTTCGGCGAAAGCCAGGGCCGGCAGCGTATGCTGGGCCGAAAAGGGAGAAGCGCAGTAAAGCAGGATCTGCCGCCTACGTCAGGCGGGACGCGTGTGCTCCACCCCAAAACCGCCGGAGCGCTTCTCCCCCACGACGTTGAAGATCTTCAGCGCGTTGGCCTTGCCCTTCACCTGGGTCGGAGGCAGCTCGATGACCTCGAAGAAGTCCCGCACCGCCTCGTAGGTGCTCACGCTGATGATGATCTCGCCCGCCTTCGCGATCGAGCAGAGGCGCGCGCCGGTGTTCACGGTGTCCCCGATGACGGTGTACTCGAGCGCCTTGCTGCTTCCGAGGTACCCCGCGACGCACTCACCGGTGTTGATGCCGATCCCGATCTTCACCTCGGCGTGGCCCTCGGCCATGCGCTCCTCGTTGAACTCCGCCAGCACGGCCTTCATCTCGAGGGCCGTCTTTACTGCACGGTACGCGTCGTCTGGGTGCGACACCGGCGCGCCGAAGAGCGCCATGATCTCGTCGCCGACGAACTTATCGAGCGTGCCCTCGTGGTGGAAGATCACCTCCACCATGCGCTCGAAATACTCGTTGAGCATGTCCACGACGCTCTGCGCGGACTGCGACTCGCTCATCGCCGTGAAGCCGCGGATGTCGCTGAACAACACCGTCGTGTTGCGCTCCTCGCCGCCCTTCTTGACCTCGACCTTGCCCTCGATCACCTGCTGGGCGATCGCCGGGCTGAGCAGGCGCTGGAAGCGCTCGCGGGTGACGGCCTCTTTTTCGAGCTTCGCCGCGAAGAGAGAGTTCTGGATGGCCACGGCCGCCTGGTTGGCGACGTTCTGAAAGAGCTGCAGGTCCTTCTCGGTGAAGGCGTTGGTCGCGATCTGGCTGTCCAGCATCATGATCCCGAACACCTCGTCCGAGTGCAGCAGCGGCACCGCCATGCTGGATCGGATGCCCTGCATGATGATGGAGTGCGCGCCCTGGAAGCGGGAGTCGACGGTCGCGTCGCTCGAGAGCACGGCCGCCTTGTCCCGCAACACCTGCTCTACGATGGTGCTCGAGATGACGACCTCTTCGTTGGGGTCCTGCGCACCTGCGCGGGTACGAACACAACGGGGGAGCAGCTCGCGCTCGGCGTCGTAGAGCAGGATGACCCCGCGGTCCGCCTCGAGGAGCTGGAAGGCGGCGTCCAGGATCTTCACGAGCGCCTTGTCGATGTCGAGCTCGATGCCGATGGCGCGCGCCAGCTCGTAGCTCACCCGCAGCTTCTCGTAGTCCCGGCGGAGGGTCGCCGCGTCTTGCACCAGACGCTCCGGCAAGAACGACTGCGCGGTCAGCGGCGCGAGCTTGGAGCGGATGTGGCTCTCGACCATGCCCGGAGCGATCGTCACCCGCGACAGCTTCGGGTCGAGCATGTTGGGCGGCGCCCCCGGGACGGTGCCGCCCGGGCCGAGACCGCCAAACGCAGGCGGAGGGCCTCCCGGGGACTGGCCGGCCAAACCGGGAGCCTGACCTGGAACACCCTGACTTGGGCCCCCCTGCGGTCCGGCAAACGCCGGCGGCCCAGCGGGGGGCGCGCTCGAGATCGGAGGCGGACCTCCCCCCAAAGGAGGTGCCCCAGAGAGCGGCGGGCCAGACAGCGCTGGTCCCGCCTGCGGCGCCCCGGGATGGGGACCCGCGGGCGGGGGTGGGCCGGGCGGCTGAGAGCGCGGCCCGCCCTCCCGGTGCGTGGCCCGGTTCGGATTGCTGGCGCGGCTGGCCTGCGCGTTGGCGGGATCGAAGATGATCCGCGTCGACCCGAGCATGATCTCGTCGCCCGGGTTCAGCACCTGCTGGCTGACACGCTCGCCATTGATGTAGGTCCCGTTCAAGGACCCGAGGTCCCGGAGGATCCATCGACCGCCCTCGATCAGGTCAACGTGGCAGTGCTCTTTGGACACGATCCGGTCCAGCACCTGAACTGTGTTGTTCGGGTGCCGACCCAGGGTGTTGTGAGCCAAAAGCTCCACGTCCTGGCGGCCGTCAGGGCCGATGATCGTCAGACGGGACATGACTACGTGGGACGAGCCGGATGCTACCGGTCCACCCGCCCGCAGTAAAGCGTCATCCGTGCGGCGGATGCGGAATCGCCATCGCGAGGTCAGAGCCTTGCCATCGCGCGCCGTCCCCGCTACGGTCCGCGGCCCTCGAGAGGAGAATCATGGCACGCGTTACCGTCGAAGACTGTCTTGAGCACGAAGAGAACCGCTTCGCGCTGGTTCTCCTGGCCTCCAAGCGGACCCGCCAGCTGATGAAGGGCGCCCCTGCGCTCGTGCACAGCAAGAACCGGGCGGCCGTCAGCGCGCTGCGTGAGATCGCCGCCAAGCGCGTCTACTGGAACCGTCCCGTCAAGGAGGCGATCCTCGAGTTCATCGCAGAGAACCAGGCCGCCGACGAGTATTGAGTTCTCGGGCGCCCACGCGCCACGTCGAGGGCGAGCTGCCGCGGTTGCGCTTCGCGCACCAAAGATGCAGCAGACGCGAACGACCGGTCCGCAGTTGGCCGCCACACAGGCAGGTGCCCACGGGCAGCGCATGAAAAGGGTCGGTGCCCACGGGCACGGGCCCTTTCAGCTATTGGAGCCGGGTGCGCGCGAGCTTCTCCCGCGCGCCCATGCGGTAGAACCGTCGAAGCTCCACTCGGAGCGCGTCCAGCCGTCCTTCGTCGATGTAGCGCGTCTCCAACGCCGCGACGTAGCGAGCGGCGGCCCGGTGTGCGATCCGGTAGCGCTCACCCTCGACCGTGCCGCCGTCGTCGAGGAAACGTACCCGCGCGAACAAGCGCTGACGAAGCGTTCGGCTGCGCTCACGAATCGCGCCGACCCCGTTGCCCGCGAGCACGCCAGCCGCGTACTTGTCGACCTCGGCCTGAAGCTCGAGCTCCAGCTGGCTCACCTGTTCGTCGTTTGATGCGCGGAACGTGAGGTACACGAAGTGGCTTACCCCTTCGGTGGCCAGACTCAGCGCCTGAATCGCCTCCGCCGAGCCCCAACCGTCGCTCTCGTCGAGCGTCGCCAGCACCTCCGGGTCGACATAGAGCGCAACGTGGATGCCCTCCTCGTCATGAGAGACGAGGAGCAGCTCCCCGCGCTCCTGCATGCCCGGCCCCACGGTCGCCTCGACCAACTCGGGGCCACACACAAAATGCGCGACGTCGTGCTCGAGATCGATGTCGTACAGCTCGCCCAGCAGCCGCTGGATGCGGCTGAGCATCAGTGCAACGTCCCGTCGGACCCAGGGACCTGCATGAACACACCCTCTTCGCGCAGCCGCGCCGCCAGGTGGGGGCTGCGCGTCCGGCGGTAGCGCTCGTAGAGCCTCACGATGTCCTGAGGGGTGCGGAGTTCGGTCGACTCCCTCACATCATCGAACACCGCGGCGTACCGGCCGAAACCCACAGCCAGCTCCGCGTAGACCGGCTGACGTACCGCTTCGGCGCGGCTAAACCCGGCCAGCGACTCGAGGCTCCGGTAGGCGCGACCGCCCATGGCGACGACGTAGTCCCGATTGACGCCTCGGCGCTCAAGATGGTCCTCGAAGAACCCGAGCCCGTAGAGAGCGCTGTCTCCCATCGAGCGGAGTCGCCGGAGCTTCTCGACGCCCTCTGCCTGATGGGCCTCGGCGAGCTGGATCGCCAAGGGCTCCCCAAGCGAAGCGCTCGACGCGTCCACCGCCATGCCCGCGAGCAGCTCGATGAGGTAGAGGCGGGTCGGCTCCCCCGCATCGACTCGGTGGCGCAAGAGCGCGGCATCCAGCCGCTCATGAAACCAACCTCGCACATCGCCGGACATCTCGATGCTCATGACTTGCTCACCTCCTCACTCACCACTTCGGACGTTCCACCCCTCGAACTTAGCCACTCTCACGGGCTCGGTGGAGTTCCTGACGTCCCCAAATCGGAGCCCCCTGTCGGGTCTGGCAGCCAACGACCCCGAGTGCTAGGAAGGTGCGACACGCGGCCGCAGGCCCACGTAAGTACCTGAAATCATGCCCGAGAGTGAGCGCGCTCACACATCGTTCGGGCAGGGGTTGACTGCTCTCGTGGTGACTTTAGATTGCGGCTCGTTATCAGCACTCGCGGACTGCGAGTGCTAACAAAGTGATGCGGCCGCCCGTTGGAGGGGGTCGGATCACCCCTCAACCCACTCAGGGAGACCGGAATATGGCGATTCGTCCGCTACACGACCGCGTGCTGATTCAGCGCGTGAAGGAAGAGAACAAGACCAAGGGCGGGCTCATCATCCCCGACACCGCGAAGGAAAAGCCCATCGAGGGCAAGGTCATCGCGGTTGGCAACGGCAAGGTCCTCGACGACGGCAGCGTGCGCAGCCTCGAGGTGAAGAAGGGGGACCGCATCCTCTTCGGCAAGTACTCCGGCACCGAGGTCAAGATCGAGGGCAAAGAGCACCTCATCCTCCGTGAAGACGACATCCTCGGCGTGGTCGAGTGAACCTCTCCGGAACCTACTGATTTCAAAGATTTAGAAGAGAAAAGAGAGCAAGCATGGCTGCCAAGGAAATCCTCTACGATACGAACGCCCGGGACAAGATCCTCAAGGGTGTCAACACTCTCGCCAACGCCGTCAAGGTGACGCTCGGCCCGCGCGGTCGGAACGTTGTCATCGAGAAGAGCTTCGGCGCGCCCACGATCACCAAGGACGGTGTGACGGTCGCCAAGGAGATCGAGCTCGAGAACAAGTTCGAGAACATGGGCGCCCAGATGGTGCGCGAGGTCGCGAGCAAGACCTCCGACAACGCCGGCGACGGCACCACCACCGCCACCGTGCTGGCGCAGGCCATCTACCGTGAAGGCGCGCGCATGGTCGCCGCCGGTCACAACCCGATGGAGCTCAAGCGCGGCATCGACCACGCCGTCGAGGCCATCGTCACCAAGCTTGGCCGTCTCTCCAAGAGCACCAAGGACCCGAAGGAAATCGCCCAGGTCGGCACCATCAGCGCCAACGGCGACGCGTCCATCGGCGAGAAGCTCGCCGAGGCCATGGAGCGCGTGGGTCGCGAAGGCGTCATCACGGTCGAAGAGGCCAAGGGCCTCGAGACCACCCTCGAGGTCGTCGAGGGCATGCAGTTCGATCGTGGCTACCTCTCGCCGTACTTCGTGACCGACCCCGAGCGGATGGTCGCGGAGCTCAACGATGCGTACGTGCTCATCTGCGAGAAGAAGGTCTCCAACATGAAGGACCTTCTCCCGGTGCTCGAGGCGGTCATGCGCCAGCAGCGCCCGATCGTCATCATCGGCGAGGACGTCGAGGGTGAGGCGCTTGCCACGCTGGTCGTGAACAAGCTCCGTGGCACGCTGAACGTCGCCGCCGTCAAGGCGCCCGGCTTCGGTGACCGCCGCAAGGAGATGCTCAAGGACATCGCCATCCTCACGGGCGGCCAGGTCGTCTCCGAGGAGCTCGGCATCAAGCTCGAGAACGTCACGCTCTCGGACCTTGGCCAGGCCAAGACCATCACCATCGACAAGGAGGCCACCACGGTCGTCGACGGCGCGGGCAAGAAGAACGGCATCAAGGGCCGCATCGAGACCATCCGCCGTCAGATCGAGGAGACCAGCAGCGACTACGATCGCGAGAAGCTGCAGGAGCGTCTCGCCAAGCTTGCGGGCGGCGTTGCCGTCATCAAGGTCGGCGCGGCGACCGAGGTCGAGATGAAGGAGAAGAAGGCGCGCGTCGAAGACGCCCTGCACGCGACCCGTGCGGCCGTCGAAGAGGGCATCGTCCCCGGTGGCGGCGTGGCCCTCATCCGGGCCCAGGCCGGCCTCGCGAAGCTCGAGCTGAACGATGAGCAGCGCATCGGCGCCAACATCATCTACCGCTCCATCGAGGAGCCGCTTCGTCAGATCGCGGCGAACGCGGGCGTCGAGGGCTCCATCGTCGTGGACAAGGTCCGCAACGCCAAGGGCACCAACGGCTACAACGCCGCCAACGGCAAGTACGAGGACCTCGTCAAGGCGGGCGTCATCGACCCGACCAAGGTCGTTCGCAGCGCGCTGCAGAACGCGGCGTCCGTGGCGGGCCTCATGCTCACCACCGAGGCGATGGTCGCGGAGCTTCCGAAGGAAGACAAGGGCGGCGCCGGCGGTCACAGCCACGGCGCGCCGGGCATGGACTTCTAAGTCTCACGCCTGACGGGCGAGGGTCCGCCCTCCCCACCCGATGAACGCCGGGTCCCTTCGGGGGCTCGGCGTTTGTCGTTTCCGTCGGGAGGTCCGTGGGGGACGACCGAGCGAAGGTACAAGCCACTCGCCGAGCGGTGATCAGCGTGACCTCAGCCGGCGTGTGCTCCTCCCAGCAGTCGCTGAGCGCATCCGTGCTCAATCCTCGGAGGGATTGGACAAGGCTCAGTTTGTCTCGAGGCGGCGCCGGGCGTCGCGCTCGTGGGCGAGTTCTTCCGTCAGCCGACCGACGCGCTCCTCCATCTCGAGCAGCTTGGCGGCCAACGCGTCCGCATCCCCGAGCGGGCCTTCGCCGCCCTGCATGCGCTCGAGCCCGCGGATGCGGTCGTCTCGCTCCTGGAGCTGCGCTGTCAGGGAGCGAAGCAGCACGTCCCGGTCCGCGGCGTCCGCGTCCAGCTGCGTGAGCCTCTCGCGCATGCGACGCACCTCGGAAGCGTCGGATGCGGTGGCTCCCGCCTCCGGCAGGTCCTTCGCCAGCGACGCCAGCATGCCCTTGACCTCACTCAACGTAGCGCGGGCGGCCTCGTGCTCCTGCTCGGATCGCGCGAGCCGCTGCTCGAGCTCGCCGACCTCGCGCCCCTTCTCCTCGACTTCGACGTCCGCCACCGCGCGCGCCGAGTCCACCTCCTCATGGAGATTGCCGAGCCGCCCCTCTGCCTCTTGGAGACGTTGCTCGAGCTCGCGCCGCTTGTCCCCTGCCTCCGCGAGCTGAGACTGAAGCCGCGCGACGAGGCCATCTCGCGCGCGCACCTCGGCGTCGTTCGCGGCCTCCGAGTCCCCGTTCGGCGCGTCGGACCCTGGTTCGGGTGAATCATCGAAGCGGGCCGCCGCTTCACGAAGGGCGGCGACCTCCTCTCGAAGCGCCTCCGTCTCACCGCGAAGTGCCTCGGCCTCCTCGCGGGCCGACTGCAGCGCCTCGTCGTCAGGCTCCGCGGGACCTTCACGCCCAGCGACGACGACACGCGGGCCGTCTTCCGGAGGGAATTCGTCCGACTCGCCGTGGGTCTCCGCGCGCGCGGTGAGGGCGGCTTCGATCGATCCCGCCGCGTCTGCATGCGCCGCCGCAGAGTCTTGGACCGCAGAGTCTTGGACCGCAGCGGGTTCCGCCGAAGCCGGGGGCGCGCTCTTGGCTGCGGTGAGCTCCCTTACTGCAGCTTCGCGGTCCGCCAGCCGCAGCGAAACGCCGCTGAGCTCGCCACGAAGCGAGGCCTCCAGGTGGGTCCTGGACTGCAGCCGCGACTCGAGCTCGCCCACGCGAATCAGCGCGCGCTCAGCCTGGCTGCTCGCTTGGTCGAGCTCCGCCACGACCTCCGCGATGCGGTTCTCGTATCCGAGCTTCTGACCGGAGATCGACTGCTCCAGCATGGCGCGCGCGGAGTCGGCCTCCCGCCGGGCCTCCCGCACTTGCAGCGCCACGTCGGTCGCGTCGTCGCGGCACTTCATGAGCGCGCCGAGCAGCTTGCCCTCGCGCTCGGCCGCGTGCGCCTCGACCGCGCGCAGGCGCGCCAGCTCGGCTTCGTTCTCGGGAGGAGCACTCGCCGCGCTCGCACTCACCGCACTGACAGGCGGAGGCGCCAACGTCGGGGATCGCGCGGCGTCGTTCGCGTCCCGGACCACCGCGGCACGTGCCATCTCGAGCTCGAGGCGCTCCCGCGTCTCGGCCAGCTCCCGCTGCAGTTCCGTGGTCCGGTCCCGGCTGATCCGCGAGTCGTCCTCGAGCAGCGCGAGGCGCGCCTCGTTGGTCTGGTAGAGTTCGGTGACTTCGGCCAGACGTGCGTTGAGACCGCGAACCGTGCCGCGCAGCGCGGCCTCCACGCGACGCAGCGCCTCCAGCTCCGCCACCGCGCCGCCTTCGGCAACCGCGAGCGCGCCTTCGACTTCATCGAGCCGGAACTGAAGCGCGGCCTTCTCCGCCTCCGCGGCCACCGCGCGCTCGACCGCCTCCGCCACCTGGTTCTGGAGGGCACCGTGCAGCTCCGACGCCGGAAGCTCCAGCGTGTCCTCGGACACGAACCCTGGGGGCGCAGCGACCGGAATCGTCAGCGCGGCGGCCGGGGCGGGAAGCTCGGCCGGGGTCACCTCGCCCGAGGCTGTCGGTCCACTCGGCGCCGCGAAAAGCACTCCTTCCGCGACCGCCGTCCGCGCTTCCCGAAGCTCCTCGACGACGTCCCGAACGAGGACCCCTCGGCGCTGCACCTCGGCGCGCGCCAGCGTCAGCTCGCGGCCCGCCTCGAAAAGCGCCGTCTCGAGCCGCACGAACTCTTCGTCGTTGGTCTGCCCCTGCCGGGGCGATTTCTTCTGCGCCGCGCGCAGCGAGGCCAGCTCCTTCTCGAGCTTCGACGCCGCGGCGGTCGCAGCGTCGCGAGACTTACCGGCCGCGTCGGCCGCGCGCTTGGCGGACGTCAGCTTCTCGTCGGCGGCCTTCAGACGCGAGCCGAGGCCATCCAGCTCCTTCTCTAGCTCTTCGGCGTGAAGGTTGGCCGCGTCGAGCACGTCCTGCTGCTCGTGTAGCCGCTCGCGAAGCTCGGACGAGGAGTCCGAAGCCACCGATGCGGCCGGAGCTGCATCGGCGCCCGCGGGAATTTGGATGATCGCGTACGGGTCGAGCACCACGTCGCGCTCCCCGCAGAGGGCGACGTAGCGCTGCGCGGCCTCGCCGGACCCCTCCAAAAGGGAACCATCGAAGGTCACCTCCATCTCGCCTGGCGGGGCAAAATCCACCACGGACCAGCCGGCGAAGGGCGCTTGGCCGACCATGCGAACGGCGTCGAACGCGCCCTCCAGCAGATCGAAGACGCCCTCGTAGGTCAGCGCGTCGGCCGCCGCCCCGGGCGCCGATGGATCTTCCGCGCTCGCGATCAGCACGCCGCGGGGCGCCAGCCAGCTGGCGGCCTCCTCGACGCGCTCATCGGACGCGAGCCCCGCCTCCACGAGGTCCGCGATGATGACGACGTCCCAGGCACCCGCGTCTTCTTCGGTCGGCCATCGCCGGGTTCGGACGCGCCCTCCCCTTCGGGTGCCGCGTGCGTGGGCATCGGGTGCGACGAGGTCGACGCGACGCGCCGCCTTGCCAAGTCGGCTCGCGGCTGCACCGTCGGGACGGCCGACGTAGAGCACGTCCTTGCCGCGGACGATGTCCTCGACGTAGACCGCGAGCGCGAGATCAACGTACTCGCGTGGGTGTTGCTGGCTCATCGGCTCCTCGGGTGGCGGACTATATCCACCCGCTTGATCGCAGGTCAACGCGTCATCCGGGCCAGCCGGATCTAAGACGGCTCCATGCGCGCACCACGGGTCACGCGCGCCCCCCGCTGTTACATTCCGCGCGAGCCCTGATGCCCCTCTTTGGTCGAGCCCGAGCCGAGCGAACGCCGCCCCAGCGCGGGCTGCGTTCCGTCGACGGATACCTGGTGCGTATCCGCGCGCGGGCCGCCTTCATGCATGGGTTGCGCAGCCTCGTGGGGACCGTCGGCGCCGCGGCCTTCGTGTTTGCGCTCGCGGCGATGGCCCTCGGTCCGCTCGGCGACGCCGGGTGGGCCGCGCTCGGCTGGAGCCTGGTCGCGCTCACGGTCGTGGGGGTCGGTGTGTGGGCGTGGCGCGCGTTTTCACCGCTTCGCGGCGTGGGCATCACGCGCCTCCTGAAGGACCTGGACCCAGCGCTGCCCTCGGCCGCCAAGAGCGCCTTCGAGTTGGGGGCCTCCCCGCCGCCGGAGGCCTCACGCGCCATGATCGAAGCACACCGGGACCGCGTGCGGCGGAGCCTCGCGGCCCTCCCCGCCAAGCGGGTCGTGAAGTGGCGGTGGCTTCGGCATCCCGCAATGGGCCTGGGCGCGCTGGGCCTCTTGTGCGCTCTCGGGGCCCTGTCCAGTGAGCGCGGGAGCGCGGGGGCCTACGCCTTGATCCACCCGGGCGAGCGCGACGCGGAGGGCGAGCGGGTCGCCGTCGCCTTCGCGGACGTCGAGGCCCACGTCATCTACCCGAGCTACCTGGCGCGCGAGGCCGACTCGGTGCTGGACCCGACGGTCCTCGAGGTCCCCCGCGGCACGTCCATCGAGCTGCGCGCCCGGCCCGGTTTGGAGGCCTCGGCGGCTGCGCTCCGCGTGGACGACCGCGATCAGGAGATGGAGCGCGGCCAGGATGGCCGGTTCTTCGCACGCTTCGTGGTGCGCGAAGACGCCACCCTGACGCTCCGGCTCCGCACCGCCGACGGAGACTGGATCGTCGACGCGGTCGGGCGGTCCGTTCACGCCCTCATCGACGAAGCGCCCGCGATCGAGCTGCTCGAGCCGTCCGAGTCGATCGTGCTCGAAGAGCCGCGTGAGATCCCCTTCTCATGGGAGGTCACCGACGACATCGGGGTCGCGAGCGTCGATCTCGTCCTGCGCACGGTGGACGGCATCGAGACCCGTCGGCGGACCGACGACTACGCCGAAGCGCAGCGCCCCTCGCTGGCCCAGGGCGCCGCGACCGTGGATCCGACCTTGTTGGCCATGCAGCCCGGGGATGAAGTCACCGTCTGGATCGAAGCGCGGGATGGCGACGTGGTGAACGGGCCGAACCTGGGGCGCTCCAGCCAGATCACCATCACGCTCGCCTCGGAGGCCACCCTCCGTGAGCGTCGCCTGGCGACGCTGCTCGAGCTGCTGGATCAGAGTCTGAGCCTGCTCGCGGACCGCTTGGAGCGGGACGTGCCGGCGGAAGAGGAGCCCGCGCGGGCGCGCTGGACCGCGATGGAGGCCGAAAGCACGGCGTTTGTGGACGCGCTGCGCAGCTACGCCGAGGAGATCCGGGGCGACGAGGGCAGCCGCGCGACGGACGTGGCGCTCTACCGTTCGATGGCCAACCGCGTCCGGCGCCTCACCCACGAGGAGCGGATGGCCCACCCGGCGCGGCTCGCGTCTCACGACCGTCGCACGCAGATCGACGCGCGCGCCGTCGAAGAGCTCGAAGACGACACGCTGACGCTCGACGATCTTCTTGGGCGCGCGCGGGTGGCCGACGCGGCCGAGATCGCGCGCGAGCTCGAGTCCATCCGGCGCGAGATCCGGTCACTCTTGTCCGAGCTGCGCCGCGCCGAGACCCCCGAAGCGCGCCAGCAGCTGCTCGCCGCCATCGGGCGGGCCCAGGCGCGCATGCGGGAGCTCGCCGGACGCATCGCGCAGATGGGCACGAGCGTGCCCCAGGAGTTCATGAACGCGTCCGAGCAAGCCGCGCAGGAGGGGCAGAACTCGCTCACCGCGATGCGGGAGGCCGTGCAGCGCGGTGACCTCGAGTCGGCGGAGCGGTTGGCCACGGAGTTGCAGCATCAGATCGACGCGATGGCCCGGGCGCTGGGCGACACCGAGAGCGCGATCGCAGAATCGAGGTTCGGCCCGCGCGAGCGCGCGATGGCCAACGCGATGGAGTCGCTCGCGGACCTCGAGGGAGAGCAGCAGTCGCTCTCGAGCCGAGGCACCGAGCGGCGCGGGCGGGCGGCGGAGTCGGCCCTGGAGTCCATCGGCGGGCAGGACAACGCCGTGGGCCGGAGGCTCGCGGAACGCAGCGACGCCATCCGAGACGCGCTCGACGAGGTCGGTCGAGATCGGCTGTCGGGCTTCGAACAGGACGTGTACGACGCGGCCCGGCAGCGCCTCATCGACACGCGGGACGCTTTGCGCGCCGGTGATCTCGGAGAGGCGCGGCGAATGGGGCGAGCCGCCGCGGACAACCTCGGAGAGCTGTCCCGCGACCTGGATCTCTCGGCGCTGATGTTCCCTGGACACGAGGGCGAGACCGGCGCGGACGCGCGGCGGGCGCGGGCCGCGGACGATTCGCTCCGAGAGCTGCGCCGCGAGCTGGACGAAGCGCTGCCCGACATGTCCAGCCACGTTCAGCCGCGCGACCAGGGGCAGATGCGCTCCGACGCCGAGCGCCAGGCCGAGGCGCGACAAGCCACCGAGCGCCTCGCCGAGGCGTTTGCCGAGGGCCCCGACGGATCCCCGCTCGACGACGATGCCCCCCGCGAGCTGCGCGATGCTGCGAACGACATGGAGGGCGCGGCGCGGGCGCTCGAAGCGGGCGATCCGCTGGAGTCAGCGCGGCTCCAGGAGGAGGCGGCCGCCCGGATCACCGATCTTCGCGAGCGCCTCGAGAACCAGCAGCAGAGCGGCGGTGGCGGCGGCGGCGAGAGCGGTCAGGACGACGAATCGCGCAGGCCGGTGGTCATCCCCGACGCGGACGCCTTCGAGGGACCGATGGAGATGCGCCGGCGTCTGCTCGACGCCATGCGCGAGGGCGCGCCGAGCGGCTACGAGGACTCGGTCCGGCGGTACTATGAAGGGCTGCTCCGATGACCCGCGACACGGCAGCATTGCGTTCGGTGGCGTTGCGTTCGGCAGCGGTGCTCGCCGGGATGTGCCTGTCTCTCGCAACGACGCGCGCAAGAGCGATGCCTCCAGGCGCCGACGGCGTGGCGCTGCGGGATGCGACCACCGCGCTCGCCGAGCTGCGGGTCGAGGACGCCGCCCAAACCGTCGATCGATTGGCCTCCGCGTACCCGGACGACGTCGACGTGGCGTTCGAGCGCGCGATGGTGCGGTTCTACCAAGGCAACTACGCGGGCGCGGTCAGCGACCTGGACCGCGCGGGGGACGCCGGCCGGCTGCGCTCCGAGGAGGACCGGGCTTCGCTCGCCTCGCTCATCCGGGCCACGCATGCCGCGACCACGCACTTCGTCACGTCGCGCTCGAGCGATGGGCGCTACCAGGTCCGGCACGCCCCCGGCCCGGACGCCGTCTTGGTGCCCTACGCGATCGAGGCGATGCGCGCCGCCGACCGCACCATCGGGCGCGACCTCGGCGTCTCGCTTCCCGGCCCCATCCGGGTCGAGATCTACCCGACCGCGGCGAGCCTCGCGCAGGTCTCTTCGCTGACCGTCGAGGAGATCGGGCGGACCGGCACCATCGCGCTCTGCAAGTGGGACCGACTCATGGTCACGTCTCCCCGGGCGCTGGTGCGCGGCTACCCATGGATGGACACCGTCGGCCACGAGCTCGTGCACATGTTCCTCTCGCGCGCGAGCCGCGACCACGCGCCCGTGTGGCTGCAGGAGGGCGTAGCGAAGTTCCTCGAGCGGCGGTGGCGTGGCGATCCCCCCACCGCACGCCTCGACCCGGCGGCGGAGGGCCTGTTGTCCGCGGCGGTGGCACGCGACGGACTGCTGCCATTCGAGCGCTTGCACCCCTCCATCGCGCGCCTGGACTCGCAGGAGGAGGCCGCACTGGCGTTCGCGCAGGTCGCAACGTTCGTCGAGCTGTTTCATCAAGAGCACGGCGGCGACGGCCTGCGCGCTGCGATCCGCCGCGTGGCTGAGGGCCAGGACGCCCGCGAGGCGCTCGCCGAAGTCGCGGGCATCCCGTTCTCCGCGCTCGAGTCCCGCTGGCAAGACTCCCTCCGCGCTCGGCCGACGCCCGACGCCTCCCCGTCCCTACTGCCGCTTCGCCTGCGCCCCACGGACGGCCAGGTCGACGAGACCGGAGAGGTGACCGAAGGGCGCGCGCGCCGTCACATGCGGCTCGGGGACCTCCTGTGGGACCGTCGGCGGCCCGCCGCCGCCGCGTCACAGTATGGACGCGCGCACGCGCTCGCACCGGATGATCCGATCGTCGCCTCCCGCTACGCGCGCGCCGCGCTCGAAGGCGGCCGTCCCCAGGAAGCCGTCGACGCGCTCGCCGCGTTCCGCGAGCGATTCCCGGACCACGCCCCCACCTGGGCGGTGTCCGGGTCCGCGTGGGTCGCCATCGGCAACCTCGAGCAGGCGCGCACCGCCCTCCGCGAGGCCATCCGCATCAACCCCTTCGATCCGCAGCCGCACTGCGACCTGGCCGGCGCCACCGACGACGACGACGAAGCGGAGACGGAACGCAACGCGTGCCGGGCGTTGGGCGGGCCGGGGCGCTGACTGCCATCGCCGCGATGGCAATGCCCGGACGCCAGCGGTATACGCACGCTAAGCATGAGTGAAGCTTCCCCCGCACGCGCGAGCGAACCCCCGGACGAGCCCGAAGAGGCTCCGGCGGAATCCGAACCCAACGAGCTAGAACAGGTCGCCCGCCTCGCGCAGGCCCGGCGTCAGATCTTGTCTCAGGTCCGGCGGCGCATCGTGGGCCAGGAGGACGTGATCGAGCTGATGCTCATCTGCCTGTTCGCGCGTGGGCACGGTCTGTTCGTCGGGGTCCCCGGGCTCGCCAAGACCCTCTTGATCACCACGCTGGCGGAGGTGCTCACGCTCGAGAGCAGCCGCATCCAGTTCACGCCGGACCTGATGCCGAGCGACATCACGGGCACCGACGTCTTGGACGAGGATCGGGCCACGGGGCAGCGCAGCTTCCGCTTTGTGAAGGGCCCGGTATTCACAAACGTGCTGCTCGCCGATGAGATCAACCGGACGCCGCCGAAGACGCAGGCTGCGTTGCTCCAGGCGATGGCCGAGGGGCGGGTCACGGCGGGCGGCAAGACCCACCCGCTCGAGCCGCCGTATTTGGTCTTCGCCACGCAGAACCCCATCGAGCAGGAGGGAACCTACCCCTTGCCCGAGGCGCAGCTCGACCGGTTCCTGTTCCAGATCGACGTCGACTACCCCACCGAGGAGGAGGAGGTCGAGATCGTCCGGCGCACCACCGCGCTTCCCGAAGCGCCGCCGGAAGCCGTGCTGGACCGGGACGAGATCCTGGCGCTCCAACGACTCGTGCCTCAGGTCCCCGTCGCCGACCACGTCGTTGCGCACGCCGTCGCACTCGTGCGGGCCTCGCGTCCCGACTCGCCGAGCGCCGCGGAGACTGTCAAACGCTTCGTCAGCTTCGGCGCGGGCCCCCGGGCCAGCCAGGCCCTCATCCTGGGCGCCAAGGCACGCGCGGTCCTCGACGGCCGATTCGCGGCCGAGGTCGACGACGTGCGCGCGCTGCTGCACCCCGTCCTTCGCCATCGCATCGTCGCCAGCTTTCGCGCGGAAGCCGAGGGCGTGCGCGCGACCGATGTGATCGACGCGATTCTGGAGGCGGTTCCGGCGTGAGCCAGAGGGCGCTCGACCCCGAGACCGCCAAGCGCGTCGCGAACCTGAGCTTCTCGGCGCGCAAAGCCGTCGAGGGCGTGCTCAGCGGGGTGCACCGGAGCCCCCACCGCGGGGCCAGCGTCGTGTTTGTCGAGCACCGCGAGTACCGCCCGGGGGACGACCTGCGACTTCTGGACTGGCGCGCCTTCGCCCGTTCCGATCGCCATCAGATCCGCCGCTTCGAACAGGAGACGCACCTCCGCGCGACCCTCGTCTTGGACCGCTCGGGCTCAATGGCGTACGGCGGCGAGGGCGAAGACGGACCGCGCCAGAGCAAACACACGTACGCCGCGACGCTGTTGGGCGCGCTCGCGTACGTCCTGGTCCGTCAGGGGGACGCGCCCGGGCTCGCCACCTTCGACGAGTCGGTGACCGCGCGCCTGCCGCCGCGCACCCGGCCCGCTCACCTCGAGGCCGTGCTGCAGGAGCTCGCGGAGCCGCCCAAGAAGGATGCCGAGACCCGACTCGGCGATGTGCTCTCGCAAATCGCCGAGCGCGCCGGGCGACGTGGGCTCGTGGCGCTAGCCAGCGATCTCCTCGACCTGGACGATCCCTCCGCGCTCGCGCCGCTGGCCCATCTCGTCGCCCGCGGCCACGACGTCGTGGTGTTTCACGTCCTGGACCCAGACGAGCTCGAGCTCCCATTCGATGCGCCAGCACGCTTCGAGGGCTTCGAGGGCGAAGCCGCGCTGGACGCCGATCCCGAAGCGCTTCGTGCCAGCTACCAGGCCGAGATGGAGCGTTTTCTCGCGTCGTGCCGCCAGCGCTGCAGCGCGGCGGGCGCACGGTACTTTCTGGCCCGCACGGACGTCCCCGTCGAGCGCGCGCTCGCGTCCGTCCTGACGTCGGCGCGGCGCAAGGGGTTCGCCTGATGGGGTTCGAGGCCCCACTCGCCTTGTTCGCGCTCGTCGCGGCCGCGACGCCGATCGTCGCTCACCTGCTCCGGCGGCGTGATCTCCCTCGCCGCGCGATCCCCACCATCGCGCTGCTTCGGCGAGCGGAGGCGTCGAGCAAGCAGCGCATGCGCGTGGTGGACCGGCTGCTGTTGATCGTGCGGGTGCTCCTGGTCGCGGCCGCCGCCGTGGCGATCGCGGGTCCGTTCCTGCGCGTCACCCTCGCCTACGGGGACGGCACCGTCGCGTCGATGGTCATCGTCTTGGACGACTCGCTGTCGCTCCACCGCGGCACGCCGAGCCTCGCTGAGCAGGCGGCCGAGCGCGCAGTCGACGTCATCGAGAGTCTGCCGGACGGCTCCGAAGTCGCCGTGGTTCTCGGCGGGGCGCCGGCGCGGGTGCTCGTGCCGCGGACCGACGATTTGGACGCGGCGACACGCGCCATCGCTCTGGCGATGGAGTCCATCCCCCAGTCGAGCCGCGGCACCGATCTTCATGGCGCGCTGGAGGCGGCGGAGCGCGAGCTGGCGGGGGCGCGCCACGCCGAGCGTCGTGTGCTCGTGATCAGCGATCTGGCCGCGCACGGACAGGCCGCCGAGCTCTCGTCGCCACGCGGGTTGCAGCTGAGTTTCGAACGCGTCGGAACGGGGGCGTCCACCCGAAACGCGGCCATCGTGGACGCCCGCGCGACCCCGGACCCGACCACCCCGGGCATGTTGTCGGTCGCCGTCACCGTGCGCAGCTCAGCCGACCTCGACGGCGCCGCGGATCTCGTCCTTTCTCGCGGGGGGGAGACGGTGGCGAGCGCACGCGTCGAGTTGGGCGGCGGCGGGGCGCAGGCGACCTTGCACGCGCCGGTGGACGCGGACGACCCCGCCGGGCTGCTGACCCTCGACCTCGAGGACGCCATCCTGGCGGACAACCGGCGCGGTGTTCTGCTGCGCGGCGCCGGGGGCGCCCGGGTCGTGGTGGTGGAGGGCGAACGCGGCCGGTCAGGCGCGCCCCGGTTTCTCGACCGGGCGCTCGATCTCGCGCCAGCGGACGGGGGCGCGCTGCAGCGCCGGAGCGTGGACCCGGACACGTTCGCCACGATGGAACTTTCAAGCACCGAGGTGGTGGTGCTGTCCAACGTTCCCGCCCCGAGCCGGCGCACGGCGGCGCGGCTGGTCGACTTCGTGGAAGACGGCGGCGGCCTCTTGATCGCGCCAGGGCCGTTGTTCGAAGCCCGCTCCTACGTAGCCCGGCTCGGCGCTCTGCTTCCCGCACGCCCGCGCCCCCCTGCCGCTGGCGAGTGGGGCGGTCCGGACGCGGTGGCGGGCTCGGACTTCCTCGTCGCGGGCGCGAGCGGCCTCGAGCGTTCGTCCACCGGTCGGCGCATCGACCTCGAAGCGATCGACGCCGAGGCGGAGACATGGCTCGTGTTCTCCGACGGGCGGCCCGCGCTGGTGCAGGCCGCGCACGGGGGCGGCCGCGTCGCGCTGATGGCCACCGCGCTCGACGGCAGCTGGTCGAACTTCCCGTACCGGCCTGGGTTCCTCCCGTTCGTGGTGAGCGCGGTCCGTCGGCTCGCCCCCCGCATCGGAAGCTCCTCCGCGGCCCAACCCGCGGGTCACCCGGTCGAGATCCACACGCCCGCGGGGGCGTCCGAGCTGGTCGTTGTCGGCCCGGGCGGGACCGAACACACGCTCGACGTGAGCGAGAGCGCACTTCGCTTCGAGGACACGGCGCGCGCGGGCCTCTATCGGGTCCGGGTCGCGACCGAGGAGCGCGGCATGACCGACGAGCCGATGATGGCATTCGTTACGGCACCTCCAGCCGAAGAGAGCGCACTCGACCCGGGCCCGACGCCGGAGGGAAGCGCGTCGACCGCGCCCTCCCCTCAGGGCGCCATCGCCGAGCGCCCCTTCGCCCGCTGGCTGTTCCTCCTGGTTGGGCTGCTCGCGCTCAGTGAGGCCGTGTTGCGTGTCGCCCGCCGCGTTCGTCGGACGGCTCTCGCCTAGCCTGGCAGTGGCCTCGACGAGGCGCTACAACCGCGCCGAGGCGGCGAAGGGCGGCCTCATCGGGAGGCAGCATGCCGCACTTCGAGATCGTCGAGCACGAGGGCCAGAAGCTCATCAAGGCCACCATCCAGAACGAGACCATCCGCGCCGAGTCGGGTGCGCTCCACTACATGTTCGGCCAGATCGAGATGACGTCGAAGGCGCCCAGCGCAGGCGGCTTCCTCAAGTCGATGGTGAGCGGCGAGAACGTCTTCAAGCCCACCTACACGGGCACGGGCGAGATCCACTTCGGCCCGCCGATCTTCGGCGAGTACCTCGTGATGCAGCTCAACAACGAGGAGTGGATCCTCGACCAGGGCGCGTACGTGTGCAGCGACATGGGCATCGAGGTCGACGTGTTCCGCAACAAGGCGCTGACCGGCCTGGTCGGCGGCGAGGGCCTTTTCCAGACGAAGGTGCGCGGCACCGGCACCCTCGTGCTCATCGCGCCTGGGAAGATCCAGACGTACACGCTGCAGGGCCACAAGCTCGCGGTGGACGGCAACTACGCCATCGCGCGGAGCGCGAGCCTGGACTACTCCGTGCAGCGCGCGTCGAAGTCCCTGGTGGGCTCGTTCACCTCGGGTGAAGGCCTGCTCAACGTGTTCCAAGGCACGGGCACCGTGCTGCTCGCACCGGTCCCGAACCTGTACCAAAACCTGATCAACCAGACGCGCTACATCCCCCAGGCCGGCGCGACGTCATCGGGTGGCAACCCGATCACCAAGCTGATGTCGGGCGGCATCGGGAAGCTCGTCGGGCTGGCGATCACCGCGGTGGTCTTCGTCCTGATGTTCGGCTGCTCGATCCTGAGCGCCGTCCTCGGGAACAGCTGATCGAGCGCTTCGGCATCGAATAGACCCCTCAATCGCACGTTTCTCGTTCCATGCCGCGCGTCCGCCTCATTGCCATCTTCGCCCCCTCGCTCGTGATCGGTCTGAGCGTGCTCGGGTTGTGCGCCTCCGCCTCAGCCCACCCCAACAACCGGGCCGCGCCGGCCGCACCACCGGACGTCGCCGCCCCTCCGTCGACGGCCACCCGCACCCCGTCGGGGCTGGCGTATCGCCGCCTCGCCGGCAGCGGCGGCGGCGTGCACCCCAGTCCCGAAGCGCGAGTGCGGGTGCACTACACCGGGTGGCAGACCGACGGAACGATGTTCGACAGCTCCGTGACCCGCGGGCGGCCGGCCGACTTCCCGCTCCGCGGCGTGATCGACGGGTTCTCCGAGATGATTCAGCTCATGTCCGTCGGGGACCGGGTGCGCGTCTGGATCCCAGAGTCGCTCGCCTACCGTGGCCGACCTGGGGCGCCGGCGGGGATGCTGGTGTTCGAGATCGAGCTCATCGAGATCCTCTCGTAGCCTCCGTAGCCTCCCGGCCTACCGAAACGGCGTCGACACATGGCCCAACGCCTGCCCCACTCGCTGCACGTACGCGAGCGGCAGCGCGATGTCGTCTGCTTGCAAGCCCACCACCGCCAGATGCACCTGCTCCCCATCGAAGCGGAGCCGCGCTGTCCGGAACGGCCCCGGGGGAAGAGGAAGCGGCGGCCCGCTCCGAACGCCATTCTCCCACGCGATCACGAACGGCGTGGCCGTCGTAGCCCCCACGGCCAGAGAGAACTCCACGACGAGTTCCCGTCGATACACGATCGCACGGAGTTCGCAGGCCCCGACCGACATGCCGTCACGACGCAAGCGCGCGCCGGGAAGCGGACCGAACGGTGCGAGCGTTCGCACGCCGGAGGAAGCGACCGCCTCGAGCGCGTCGATGGCTTCCCAGATCGGCTCCATCCGCAGCGAGCCGAGCAGCCAACGCCGAACCGACAGACGGAGCGTGTCTCGTTGCCAGTGCGTGAGGGACCAGTGCCCCATCAGGATTTCGAGGCGCCCGCGGGCGGGTTCGTCTACGAGCTGCGACACCACTTTCGCGGCGTGTGTGTCGGCCACGACGTGCGGCCCCAGAAGGTTGGGCACCCGTCGATGCAGGGGCTCGAGCGGGTGAGCCGACGGATACAGCCGAAAACTGGGAAGCCCGGCGACATCAGGCTCAGTGCTGATCTCGAGGGAATCGTCGTAGCACTGCAGCTGGATCCGTCGGCCGTCGGGGGGGATGAGCGCACGCGCGCGGGGGCCGCTGACCTCGAGCCGCCCTCGCCCGGCCCCACCGAGCCGCCGCCAGAAGCGTCGCTCGTTCCATCGGCGGCGCGCGGCGATGGCGGCCACGGACACACCGATGCCGGCCGCGATGGCGAGAGGATGCACGCCACAGCTTACTCCATGCTCAAGCGCGCTTCGCCTCGACGACACGGAGGATGCCCGACAGATCCTCGTGGACCGCCGTCGACGCCACCCACGGCGCGTCGTTCAGCTGCGCGCGAAATCGCGTCGCCTGGCCGGCGCCGACCTCCACCAAAAGACGCCCGCCCGAGAGCAGGCGCTGCCCGGACTGCTCCGCGAGCCGGTTGAGCACCTCGAAACCCGTGGGCCCCGAAACAAGCGCCAGACGCGGCTCGTGATCCCGCACGTCCGGCTGAAGCTCGGGCACCTCCGCCTGCGCGATGTACGGCGGGTTGACCGCGATCAACCGGTACTGCGCGTCGGCCGGCAGCGGCTCGAACAGATCGCCCTCATGGAACGTCGCGCGCTCAACGACGCCCAACGCCGCGGCGTTCTTCTTCGCCACCGCCAGTGCATCCCTGGACAGGTCCGTCAGGTCCGCGGTGAGTTCCGGCACCTCGCCCAGGAGCGTCAGCCCGATGGCGCCGCTGCCCGTGCAGAGGTCGAGCACCCGGCCGCCTTCTTCCTCCAGCACGACCAGCGCACGCTCCACCAGCGTCTCGGTATCCGGCCGCGGGATGAGCACCGCGGGGGTCACGCGGAAGGTCCGACCATAGAAGTCGCGGCGCTCGAGGATGTAGGCGATGGGCTCCCGCCGGCGGCGACGCTTCACCAGCTCCCGCACGCGGCCGCGCTCCACCTCGGTGAGGGGACGGTCGAGGTCCATGTAGAGGCGAACGCGGTCCAGCCCGAGCGCTTCGGAGACCAACAGCTCCGCGTCCAGGCGCGCGGAGTCGATGCCGCGCGAGGAGAAGTCCTCCGCCGACCACTGCACGACATCTCGGATGGTCCAGCGCGCCACGGGTTGTCGATAGCCGACGGTCCGCGTGCGGGCACCTCTTTTTCTGAGCGGCCCCCGCCGGTTGTCGCTTCCCCCCGCCGCTTCGTACCGGTAGCGTGAGGGGGTTCGGCGGCGTGTCGGGCGCGGGATGGGTTCGGGATGAGCAGTACGACCGCACAGAAGCCCCTCGGGGTGGTCTCGGCCATGGGCTTGCTCGTGCTCACGGCTTTGGTCGGTGGGCTCTCGGTGCCGGGGTGCGCAGAGTTCGACACGACCCCGCTTCCGGTGACCCACGGCACACTCGGCGAAGAAGTCGTCGAGGTGTTCTGCGAGCGCATCGCGGCGGCCGCGGAGCGAGGGCGGCCCGAGGGCGAGCCTCGCGACGTCACAGGAACGCGCTGGCGACCGGTCTGCGAGGGCCGAGGGGCGCCACCGACGGACGCCCCCCCGAGGCTCGTGGCCCTGCACGCCAACCGCACGCGCCTGGTGGCAGCGCTCGACCAGACCTTGCCCGCCTCGCTCGAGGACGACCTCGGCGTGTTTCTAGAGGAGCTCCTCCCGTTCTTCGATCCCCCCGAGGAGCGGCTCCCGACGCAGACGCGGCGGCTCGCGGACTTCCTCGCGCAGCTCTCGGCCGACGATGAGGCGCTCGCCGCGCTGGAGCGGATCGGGACACGTGAGGGGTACCGGCCGCTCCGGCTCTCGCTCGGGGTCGCGCGCCCCGCGCTCGCCTACCCGGACTTCGACCAGTTCACTGATCTGGCGCTCGCGACCCTGCTCGATGGCGCGGCGGAGTCCGAGTTTCGCGACCTCCAACGCGCGGCCGCGCTCGAGATGGCGACGGCCGAGCCCGCCGCGCCCGAGGTGGGCCCCTCTACCCTCCGGCTCACCCGCGACCTCATGTTCAGCGAAGACGACGGCTTCGCCACGGGCACGCCAGCGTGGATCCTCCTCCGGGACGTTCGTGGGCTCGCCCTCACCGAAGCGGACGCCAGCGGACGTGTGCTCGCACCGTTTGTCGACGCGGACACGGACAATCTCCCGGACCTCGACGCACAGGGTCGGTTCGTCACAGCAGGTGAGGCGCTTCCGACCCCTTTCCCCATTCGGGGCGAGGCGCCTGTGGCACGGGACGGCAGCGGGCGCGCGCTCCGCAGCGACGGATCACGCTACTACCGCTACCTGGACGCCGACCGCACGATGCTCTCGGGGCTCACCGCCGAGATGGCGCCGTGGTTCGACCCCGCCGCGCCGACCCTCATGCAGATGAGCCGCGGCCTGCCGCTCCTTCTCGGCCCCGAGATGGAGGCCTCCCAGACGTACGGCGCCGCCACGCTGCGCTACCCCGCGTTCGACGACGGCCAGGGCTCGCTGTACGAGGTGCTGCACGCGCTGGGCGAGACCCTGCACCGGCCCGAGACCCTCGACGCGCTGCGCGTGGCCGAGGCTCTGATCCGAGACCATGAGTCGGAGGTGGCCGGCGTGCTGCGCGCAGGGCGGGAGCTCGCCAACCGCGGCGACATGCACCCGGACGCGCAGCTCCGCCCCGAGAGCATCTTCTGGGATGACCTGATCGCCCTGATCGTTCGCATCGCGCAGCGCCCCGGCATGCTCGAGGCGATCATGCGCTCGTTCTCGGACCCGGCGAGCGCCAGCATCGGCGACGTGTACGGCAGCTTCATGCGGCATCGAGACCGGGTGAGCTACGACCCGTCCAACCCCGCCGGACCGCCCGTCGGCTTCCCGCTCGACGTGGTCGTCGACCGGAGCGCCCCCGACACGTTCGACAACGAGAGCCTCTTCCAGCGCACCGCAGCGCTCATCGACGCGCTCGACGGAGTCACCGTCTGCAACAAGGAGGGCGCGCGGCTGAACATCTCCGTCAGCCTCGGCCCCATCACCCTGCCGCTCCGATGGCCGCTGTTCGGCACGGCGGGAGAGTGCGAGCTCATCCGCATCGACAACGTGGCCGAGGCCTACGCGAGGACCATCCTCGGCACGTACGAGCTCGAGCTGCAGAGCGGCCTGCTCACGGCCATCACCAACCTCGCCGACGGGCTCGGCATCGACGTCGACCAGGCCCTCGAGCAGTCCTCGGGCATCCCCGGGCTGACCCGCATGCCGACGCCGCAGGCGCTCAACCGGCTCGTGTTCTGGGGGCTCTCCGACGACTCCGGCGTGCGCAGCTGCATCCCGAACGAAGACGGCGGCAACTGCAACAGCGCCTTCGCCGGGCAGCTCTTCGACCCGGTCGTAGACCGCCACGGAAACGACGTCATCGCGCGCTTCCACGGCACCATCTTCGCATGGGAGCAGCCGGGGTTCTACGAAGGCATGCGCCCCCTCCTCGAAGTCTTGCATCGGCCCGAGTACACCAACGAGCCGGTCACCAACGACTACTTCTTCGGGGAGATTCTCCGAGTCGTGCACGAGCACTGGGCCTCGCCCGACAACACGCAGCAGTGCAGCGCGGCCGACGGGTGCGCCCCCGGAGACGCGAACTTCACCTACGCCTCGAACGGCCGCAGCTACGAGGCGCTGCTCGCGGAGGGCTTCATCGAGGCGCAGCTCTTGGCCCGCGTGCAGCCGCTCAACGTCGCCCTGGAGAGCATCGAAGTGCGGCCTGGCGTCGACGGGGTGGCCACGCTCGCGGGGGGCACCGAGGTGCTCGTCGACCCGGCGCGCTCCCCGGCTCTCACCGACCGGCGGGGGACGTCGATGACCCCGGTCAATGATGGCTCGAGGGAGGTCCCGGTCACGCCGCTCTATCTCATGCTCGACGCCCTCAACGCGATGGACCGCGACCTCGCGGTCGACGACGACCGGCGCCGGGACTGGCGAACCGCGCGCGGGGCGCTCGTGGCGCAGTTCCTCGGCACCGAGACGCTCGGGACCGAGTTCCGGCTCGAGAACCGGCGCGCGAGGGCCATGCTCCTGGCGGTGCTCCCCTTTGTTCAGGAGCGCATCGAGTTCCACCGAGACCAAGGGGATCTGCTCGAGTGGGCGACCGGCTTGGACAACCGCATGGCCGACACGATGCGGGGTCCGCTGGCGGCCGGCGCAGTGCGGTTCCTCGACAGCATCAACCGGGACCCCGAAGCGCGCGACGCGCTGTCTCGGCTCTTGGGTTACCTGGTCGACGAAGCGAGCGGCAACGACGCCTTCCTCTCGATGCTGAACGGCGGCGCCGACGCGCTCATGGTGTTCGAGGACGACCGCAACATCGTGCCGCTGCTTCGGGCGCTCAGTGAATCCATGGCGCCGAACGTGCGCGAGGTCGTGGCGTCGGGGGGCGACCCGAACCTCGACGGGAGCGCGGTGCGGGACAGCCTCGACCTCATCCGCGACATCTCCGCCGTCGACGATGCGCGCACCCTCCGCGTGATTCTGCAGAACATCGTTTCCATTCCGGCGGCCGGCGACGAGATCACCCCGCTCGAGACCATCGTCGATGTCATCGCCGAGGTGAACCGCGCGGCCCCCGACGAGGGCGGACCTCTCCGAGCGGACGACTACCGCGCGGTGCTCGGACAGACGACGGACTTCCTGCTCGACGAGGACCACGGGCTCGAGCGCCTGAATGCACTCGTGCAGCAGCGTGCGTGTTTCCCGGAGGAAGGCCTCGCGTGCGATGCTGCAGGCGAGAGCCGGGCGTCCCGCGGCACCTGCTACCCCGAGGCGCTGTGCACCTGCGGCGAGCGAGACGGCGGGCTCGCGTGGGCGTGCACGGCGCCGTGAGGGTCCCGCTTCGCTGGGTCGTGGCGCTGGCGGCTGTCGCGCTTCTGTCGATGCCCACGCGCCCTGCCGCTGCAGGCGGTTTTTATCTCATGCCTCGGGGCGCCCGTCCGATGGCCCGCGGCGGAGCGTACGTTGCCGGCGTCGAAGACCCGCACGCCCTCTGGTACAACCCGGCTGGGCTCGCCTACTCCGGCAATCAGCTGCTCGTCGACGCGACCCTGTCCCTGTTCGAGACGCAGTTCACCCGCCTGGACAGCGGAGGCACCCTTCAGCCCACGGCAACCGGGTACCACGCGTATCTGCCCATCCCCACCGTCGGCGGCAGCTTCCGCCTCGACGCGCTGCCCGAATGGACGTTCGGCATCTCGTTGCAGGCGCCCAACGCCGCGCTGATGAACTGGCCACGCGAGGCCGAGGCGCCCCAACGCTACTCGCTCCTTTCGCTGGAAGGGAGCCTGCTGCTCACGACCGCGATCGGCGCCGCGTGGCGGCCCATCGACGAGCTGTCCATCGGCCTCAGCGCACATCTGTTGGTCGGCAGCTTTGACGCCACCGTGGCGTTGAGCGCGTGCGACGGGGTCATCTGTTCGTTTCCGGAAGACCCCGAGTACGACGCCGTCGCCAACATCGCGCTGCCGGTCGTCTACCCGTTCTTCGAGCTCGGCGGGATCCTCGACCTCGGCGCCGTTCGCGTCGGCGCCTCCATCGCCACTCCGTTCAACCTAGAGGGCGACGCGCGGGTGCGTGTGCGCCCACCCAGCGCGGCGGCATTTTCCGGCGCGGAGGTCGTCAACCGGCGACCGGGCTGCGACTACCAAGACGAGACCGCCGCGTGCCGAGACGAAACCGTCGCGAGCACCCGACTGGCCTTTCCGTGGGTCGCCCGCCTGGGCGTCGAAGTCCGACCGACGCGCGAGCTGCGCGTGGAGCTCGCCGGGGTGTACGAGTCCTGGTCCGTGCAGAACGAAGCGCTGATCGATCCGATCGACGTCTGGATTCAGAACGCCCTCGGGGGCGGCCTCGAGTACCAGGTCGGCCCGCTCAGCATCCCGCGCAACATGAACGACACCATCAGCGTGCGGTTGGGCGGCGAGTACACCATCGAGCGTGTGGTCACGGCGCGCCTGGGCGTGATGTACGAGAACGGCGCGTTCGGCGACGAATGGCTGACGCCGCTGACGGTGGACTCCGACAAGGTCATGGCGTCGCTCGGCGTGGCCGTCAACGTCAGCGACGAGTTCAGCATCGACGCGGTGGGGGGCTACCTCTGGATGGCGCCGCGCGATGTGAGCAACAGCCGCGTGCCGCAGTCCAACCCGATCCGGCCGCCCGGCGCCGAGCCGGAGCGCGTGTACATCGGCAATGGGACCTACCAGATGGGCGCTCCGTTCTTCGGGCTCGGCATCCGGTGGCGTCCCGGCAGCATCGCATCGGCGCCGAGCGAGCGGGAGGCCCAGGAGGCACCATCGCCGGCCGCCACCGAGACGCAGGCCCCGCCCGCGACCGGCGCCGAAGCCGATGAAGCGCCCGCCGTGCCTCCGGGCGATGACACCCCTTGGTACCTGCGTGGAGAGTCGGAGGGAGCCCCCTCCGAGTGAGTGCCCCCCGCAACCTCGTTTGCGTGGCTGGGGGCAGGGATTTCGAGGCGCGCTCTACGCCGCGGGGTCGACTCAACGGCCTCCATAGACGGGGACCGTTCCCCAGTCCAGCGTCGCTCGCTGCACCTCTCGGGTAGGCGTGGGGAGCGAGCGCGCGTCGAGCCACGCGACGGCTCTTTCCATCGACGAGGCGATGTGCACCGGGGTGGTGGCCTTCTTCATCATCGTCACGGTCGTCGCCATGCCCCTTCCGGTCGCCGCCCAGAACCCGGTGCCCGCGATGCAGCAGACCCAGGCGCTCACCTCGAGCGACGGATCGGCGATCATGGACGCGATGGCGCTCAGCGCGCGTCGGCTCGCCACCATGCCGGGATGCATGTAGCCGAGGCAGGGCCCGTTGCGTGTCCACGCTCGGAGCGCCTCGTGCAGTGCGGTGACCGTGGCGCTCGGGAGGTGCTCTCGGAACGCACCGACGGCACACTCCGAGTCGGCGTCGGTCTAAAAGCGATGCTGCAAGGGGCGGCTCGCCCTCCGGTCAGCGACGCTGGACCTTCATCTTCTGCTTGGGAGCGAGCCCTACCGACTTCAGCGCGCTCCGCGCCATCTTCTGCAGCTCCGGACGCACCCGTTTGCCCACAAACGGCGCGAGGAGGTTCGGGTCGATCTTGGCGAGGTTCTTCATCGCCCGCTGCGCGAGACCACGGTTCTTGCCCTTGAGGTAGGTGTAGACCTGCGCGCGGTACAGCATGCCCGCGACCTCTTCGTAGTCCGGGTCGGTCGCGTCGTACGTCTCGATGAGCTTCTTCGCCTCGTCGACCTTGCCCGTCCGCGCGAACGCTTCTGCCGAGACCGCGGCGTACATCGCCTTGGCCTTCGGGTTGGGCTGACGGTCGAGACGGAGATCGTCCGCCAGCCGACGCGCGTCCTTCGCGCGGTTGTTCATCAGGTAGAGGAAGCCGAGGTTCGCCCTGACGTCGTCCTGCACCACCGCCGGTGCCTTGTCGACGTCGATCTCCTCGAGGATCTTGATGGCGTCGTTAGGGTTGTCGCGTGCGACGAGCTGGGCCCGGGCCAGCGCGTTCATCGCGTCGCTCGAGTCCCCCTCGGCGAGCTGCTGAATCGCACGCTTGCGGCCCTCTTCATCGGTGGCTTGCGCCAAGATGTCGACGATGCCCGCCGATCGCTGCGTGAGCCGCCAGATGTAGATACCGAAACCGATGGCGGCCACGCTGAGCGCCGCGACCACGCCGACGACCACCCAACCGAACACGCCCTCGTTGTCCATGCTGAGGATCATCAGCGCCGTGACCCAGAGCGTGACGAAGGCCGCGACGATGATGCCGACGGTCTTCCACTTCATGGTCGGGCGCTCGATCTCCTCGATCGCCTTGGAGGTGTCCCTGGGCTTGGGGAATTTGCCCTTCTTCGCCTTGGCCATCGTTTGCCTCTTCAGAGCACCGGGCTTCGATGCCATGACATCGTGGAATCGGGCGCTCGAGGCCGTCCGTCGGCCTTGCTCCGGGCTTTAGTCCGCCCGGTTGGAGCGGGCAAGCGCCACGGCCTCGAGCTCGCGGCGCACGTGGGATGCGTCGGGGCGGTCCTCGGGGGACTCCGCCATGCAGGCGCGGACGACCGTGAGGACCTCGGGCGGCGTCGTCTCGGGGCAATGCGTCATGACCTCGTCGAGCGAGACGCCGAGCGCAAAGACATCCATTGTGGGCGCGGCCGCATCACCGCGACGCTGCTCGGGCGGCATGTACTGCCGGGTGCCCTCCCCGGCCTCGGGCTCTTCGCCGATCGGGCAAGCCAGGCCGAAGTCCGTGAGCACAGCGCGGTCGGTCTCCCGGAGGAGCATGTTCGAGGGCTTGAAGTCGCGGTGCACGTAGCCGCGCTGGTGCACGTGCGAGAGCGCGTCGGCGCCGGTGATGAACCACCGCAGCGCGCGCGCGAGCGGGATCTGCCCCTTTCGGATCTGCCCGCGGACCGCGCCCCCCGTGACGCGCTCCATCACGATGGCCGCGAGCGACTCCTCGAGGTCGAAGATGCGGACCACGCCCGGGTGCTCGAACCGCGCCGGGACCCGCGCCTCGATGAGCAGCCGGGTGCGCTCCGCCCGGCCACGCCGGTGATAGACCTTCAACGCCACCCGTCGCTCGAGCTGCAGGTCCTCGGCCAGAAACACGGTACCCGCCCCGCCTCGCCCGAGCTCGCGCTCCACCCGGTAGCGCCCTCGCGTGAGCGCCCCGTCCGCCATCAGCGTGGCGCCGAGGTCCGCCTCTTTGTTTCCGCCCTCCCGAAGGCGGCGGACGCGCGCGCGCGCCCGGGGATAGTCCAGGTCGCGCGCCACGATGCGCTCATACAGTCCGAGCGCGCGATCGGGCAGCCCGCGGCGCTCATGGATCTCGGCCGCCAGCATCAAGAGATCGAGCGGCGCGTCGCCTGCGTCGGTGAACCCCGCAAGCAGCCGCCCCGCGCCGTCGTCGTCCCCCCGCGAGGTGAGCATCTCGGCCACGCGCTGGTGGATCGCCCGCTCCTCCGGGTGATGGGCCAACACACGCCGCGCCAGGTCGATGGCCCTCGCCTCGCGCCCGAGCGCGCGGAGTCGCTCGATGAGCTCCAGCACCGTCCTGGTGTCGAGGCTCGGCGACGGCTCGTCTCCCAGGCTCTCCAGGCGGAGCTCCGGGTCGTCGGGCGGGCGCGTCTCCTCCTCGACGGCGACCAGCTCCGCCGGCTCGGGCGCCGGGGTCTCGGGCTCGGACTTGCCCATCAGGCGCCGCCACCAACTCACGGCAGCACCTCCACCGGCACGCCGCCCACTTCGATGCGGTCGTCCGTCAAGAGGTGAACGGGCAACGCGCAGACCTTGCCCGACAGAGACAGGTCCTGGCCTGCGTCCGCGGTGAGCACCGCCCAGCCGGAGACGAACGAGACGCTCGCGGGCAGCCCGTCGAAGCGGAGGGCGTCCGTGCCCACCACGATGCGTTGGCCCCGAAGGAAGCCGTTCAACACCTCGATGGCGAGCGCGGCTCCGTTCGGAGAGAGCTTGATGGAAACGTCGTCGCCAAGGCCGACTTCCGTGTCTCCGCTCAGCTCGATCTCGCCGCGGATCGGCAAGCCTCGCACGAGGGTCCCGTTGCGGCTGTCGAGATCCCGCAGCACGAGCCCGCTCTCGACCCGCGCCACCTCGGCGTGACGTCGCGACACGCTCGTCCCACGGATGGGGACATCCACGCCTTCGCCGCCGCGCCCGATGACCGCCGGCAAGGTCCCGACGAAGGTCACGGATTGACCGCCAATGGAGAGGCTCACCCGCCCCGTCGGAGGCAGTCGGGCTTCGAAGCGACGCAGCAACTCCCCCACGCTCCGATCGTGCGGCGCGATGCCGGAGGCCTTGCGGAGGGCGTCTCGGGCCTCGAGCCGTGCACCGTAGGCGAGCGCCATTTCGTACTCGGACAGCAAACGAGACAAGGCCTCGGCTTGTTCGTCGACCGCGGACGTCTGATCGAGCAGCGCCTCGAGGCCCTCGATGTCGCCCGCCGCCTCGAGGCAGCGCGCCTGATCCTCTTTGCGGTCGAGCATGCGATAGGCCTCCGCCGCGTACCCCGGACGGTCGAGCCGCTCGAGCCGCGAGGCGGCGTCGGCCAGGCGTCGTTTCTCCTCCGCGCTGGCCACGCCCCGCGCACGCGCGTCCTCGAGCACGGCCAGGCCCATCTCCCGCTCAACCTCCTCGTGGCGCTCCTCGTCGTCCTCGGGGATCCAGCGAAGCGCGTCGTAGAACGCATCGAGCCGATCCTCGAGGTCCCCCCCGCGCCGCGCGAGGTGCAGCAGCGCATCCGCCGCTCGGTCCTTCTCGCCCGCCTCCGCCCAGAGCGAGGCCGCCTGACGCCATTGGCCGGCTCCCTCCGCGGCGCGCGCGGCGCGGTGTCGAGGCCCGAACATGCGCTTGAACCAGTTCATCCGTCGGCGTCCCGCCTGCATTGTTAGCAGACTCCGGGCAAGATCCCCCCGCTGCTTCGCCGCACCGGGCGCACCGTCGGCTGACCGGGGCCGGGTCTCCAGGATCGCGCGCGCCGGTTCCCGGGGATCGCGCGCGCGGGGTGATAGACTTCGGCAACATGAGCAGCAGCAACCGCATCGGAGAGCTCCTCGTCCGCGAGAAGCTGATCAGCCTCCAGCAGCTCCGCGCCGCGCAGGACGAGTCGCGCCGCGCCAACACGTCCCTCGGCTATCAGCTGGCGCGCATGGGCTACATCTCCGACGAGGAGATCACGAACTTCCTGAGCCAGCAGTACCGCGTTCAGTCGATCGACCTGAGCGAATTCGAGATCGATCAGGAGGTCCTCAAGCTGGTCACCCAGGAGGTTTGCGAGCGCCACCGCATCATCCCCGTGTCCCGGGCCGGCTCCTCGCTCATCGTGGCCATGGCGGACCCGTCGAACCTCCACGCCATCGACGACATCAAGTTCCTCACGGGCTACAACGTCGAGCCTGTCGTCGCGTCGGAGCCCGCCATTCTCGGCGCCATCGAGGCCGCCTACGCGGGCCCGGAGATCTCCTACGACGACATCATGGAGGGCTTCGACGAGGAGGAGATCGAAGTCGCGGGCGACGAAGATGACCTCAACCTCATGGACCTCGAGCGGGCCAGCGAGGACGCGCCGGTCGTCCGGCTCTGCAACGCGATCCTCCTCAACGCGATCAAGAAGCGGGCGTCCGACATCCACGTCGAGCCGTACGAGCGCAAGCTGCGCGTGCGCTATCGGATCGACGGCGTGCTGCACGAGGAGATGTCGCCTCCGGTCAAGCAGAAGAACGCCATCGCGTCCCGCCTCAAGATCATGAGCTCGCTCGACATCGCCGAGCGCCGGCTCCCGCAGGACGGACGAATCAAGCTCAAGCTCGGCAAGGGCCGCGAGATGGACTTCCGCGTCTCGTGCCTCCCGACCATCTGGGGCGAGAAGATCGTCCTGCGTCTGCTGGACAAGTCCAACCTTCAGCTCGACATGACGAAGCTGGGCTTCGACCCGACGGCGCTCGAGAACTTCCAATGGGCGATCAGCCAGCCTTACGGGATGGTGCTGGTGACGGGGCCCACGGGGTCCGGCAAAACCACGACGCTGTACTCGGCGCTCGCCGAGCTAAACAAGCCCAACACGAACATCAGCACGGCCGAGGACCCGGTCGAGTACAACCTGATGGGCATCAACCAGGTGCAGATGCATGAGGACATCGGCCTGAACTTCGCGGCGGCGCTGCGTTCGTTCCTGCGCCAGGATCCCGACATCATCATGGTCGGCGAGATTCGCGACTTTGAGACGGCCGAGATCGCGGTCAAGGCCGCGCTGACAGGCCACCTCGTGCTTTCGACGCTGCACACCAACGATGCGCCGAGCACCGTCTCGCGTTTGCTCAACATGGGCGTCGAGCCGTTCCTCGTTACGGCATCCGTCAACCTCGTCTTGGCCCAGCGACTCGCCCGCAAGATCTGCGACGACTGCCGCACCGAAGTCCAGGTGGAAGAGTCCGTGCTCGTCGACGTCGGCGTGCGCCCCGACGACATGGCCGAGATGAAGGTGTTCCGCGGGTCGGGTTGCCGCTCGTGCGGCGGCACCGGCTACCGGGGTCGCATCGCGCTCTACGAGGTCATGCCGTTCACCGAGCGTCTCAAGGAGATGGTCCTCCAGGGCTGCAGCACGGCCGAGCTCAAGGACGAGATGATCCGCGACGGAATCAAGAGCTTGCGCATGGCGGGCATCGCCAAGATCAAGCAGGGCACGACCACCATCGATGAGGTCCTGCGCGTCAGCGCCGCCGACCGCCTCAACTGAGACTCCATGAACGAGACGACGTCGCCGTCGGAGGGCGGCTCGACGACCCTCGCGCCGGAGCTCGCCGTCGCGCTCGGGTGGGGCCTCGCGGCCGCGGTGGCCCTCGCCCACCTCGAGTGGACCGACGCGCTGCCGGACGCCGCGCGGCACGCCGCGTACGTCGCCGGTCACATGCTGGGCTTGGGCGCCGCCGCATGCGTGATCGCGGCGCTGCACCGCCCGCTCGCTCTGGCCTCAGACCGACTGCCGAGATGGCTCCCTCCCGCCGCGGTGCGCGTGGCGGGCCTGACCGTACTCGGCGCGCTGTTCGCGCACTGGGTCGTCGAGGTCGACCTCATGAACTTCGCCGGACGCCAGGGCCCGTCGGTGCGCTTCACGCTCATCGCGGCCGAGCTGGCCCTCGGCCTCACGCTCGCCGGCGCGGTCGAGATGGGGCGGCTGTCACGGCGAGGTTGGCCGCTGGCCGTGCTCGTCGGCGCCATCGCGTTCGCATTCGAGCCGGGCACGCTCAGCGGCCTCTACTCGGGCGTCCACCTGTTCGGCACGGTCGTCATCGCTTCGTTCGTCGGGGCCGCGCTCACCGGCGCGCCGTCCTTGCGCGTCCCTGAGCGCGCCCAGCTCGTCGCGGCGGCGGTGCTCACCGCCTCAGGACTGCTCGCCTACGCGGTCCCGCCCAGCGAGTACGTGCACTTCCTCTGTGCCCGGGACGGCGACGTGGTCGTGCAAGCGTTGGGCGCCTACCTGCCCGAGCCCACCCGCCGCCGGCTCGCCGTGCCTCCGGTGCCTGAGCCCGAGCTCGCGCAGTGGATGCGAACCCGAGAAAAGCGGGACCCGATCCCCCCCACGGAGGGCCCGCGCGCCGACGTCCCGGTGGTCGTGGTCCTCTCGATCGATTGCCTTCGGTACGACGTCGCGTCTGGCTCGCGGCGACGGGACGCCCTCCCGGTGCTTCGCGCGTTCAGCGAAGAGGCCCGCGTGTTCGACCGCGCCTACACCCCGGGGGGGAGCACCGTCATCACGCTCACCTCCATGTTCGCCGGGCGGTACTACTCGCAGCTCGAGTGGCGTCGTTTCCGTCGGCACATCTGGCCGCACGCCGACGAGACGACGCGGTTCCCCGAGACGCTCCGGCAGTCGGGCGTCTGGACGGTACACGCCGCCAGCTTCGACTGGTTGAGCCCGGAGTACGGCGTGACCCGGGGCTTCGAAGTGCAGGACTACGAAGCGCTGCCCGGCCCGCGCTGGAAGACTGCCGAGGTCCTCACCGAGGCCATCATCCGCCGGCTCGGCGAGGTCGGGGACCGACGCGCGTTTCTGTACGCGCACTTCAACGACCCCCACCTGCCCTACAACCGCGCGGGGGACACCGGCCCTCCGTTCGACCGCTACATGGGTGAAGTCGCGCTGGTCGACACCCAGCTCGGCCGGATCCTCGGCGCCATCGACGAGCTGGGTCTGGCCTCGCGCACCTATGTGGTGATCACCGCCGACCACGGCGAGGCCTTCGAAGAGCACGGCCGGAACGCGCACGCCAACTCGCTCTACGAGGAGCTGGTGCACGTGCCGTTGATCGTGCGGGGTCCGGGCATCGAACCCGGGCGTGAGCCGACCCGCGTGAGCCTGCTCGACTTGGGTCCGACGGTGCTCGACGTGTTCGAGAAGAACACGCCGCCCGAGATGATGGGACAGAGTTGGGTCCCCCTCCTCTGGGGTCAGGAGGCGTCTCTGAGCCGCCCCATCATCAGCCAGTCCGGCCCGCTTCGCGCGTGGATCACGCCGGACGGCCTCAAAGTCATCACGGACCGCCGCCGCGGCACCGCCGAGGCCTACGACCTCGAGAGCGACCCGCTGGAAACGGAGAACATCGTCGACGACGACCGCGCGCTCGGCGCCCGCGCCCAGCTCGAGGCGTTCTTCGAGGTGCATCGCTTCCAGGCGCCCGACTACGAGGAGCCGTACCGCTGATCGTGGCGGCCGGCGGGAGCGGGCCTCCCTGTGGCCCCTCCGATGCAGCGCAGCGACTCGTCACGCCACCCCACGGCTTGACCCGGTCGCGTCGATCCGCATCACCGACGTCCGCCTCAGCCGGCTACCCGACGAGCGCGGCGAAGGCGAGCGTGCCGTTGTAGACGAGGTGAGCGACAGCGGGCACGAGCGTGCTCCGGCTCGCCGCCCGCAACGACGTGAGGCCAAGACCGGTCACGAAGATGCCGACGAACGCGCCCCACTGCCCGAACGTCTGCGGCAGGTGCGCGACGACGAACAGCAGCCAGCCCCCGAGAAACGCCGCCAGCCGCCCGTGCGTCTCGAGCGCGCCGTAGACGAACCCGCGGAAGAACACCTCTTCCGCGACCGGGACGAAAACCGCCATGCCGGCGAAGGACAGCAACCCGCTCGGCCAGCTGACCAAGGCCTGAATCGCGCTCTGTCCGGTCGATGGGATCAGCGCGATGGCCCACTTGGCGACCATGACCAAGAGCGCACCCGCGAGGAGCGCAGCCGGGAACCAGATGTACCAGCGGCGCGGCGCGAAGAGCGCGAGCCCGTCCATCTTGGCGGCGATCGAGCGCACCGGGAACAGCCACACCGCGAGCGCGATCTCGAGGGCGCCGAGCAGGAGACCGACGACGAGCCCCAAAGCGCGCCCGGCGGGAAGGAATCCCGAGGCCACGAACACAATCACCAGAGACACGACGCCCATCACCACGAGGGCCACCGGGGGCCAAGGGCGCTTCTTCGGCTTGGCGGCCTCGAGCTCCGCCTCCCAGGGGTCGAGCGAGTCGGGAGCGCGGAGCGGCTCCGGCCCGTCCGACCGCGCGGGCTCACGGCGACGCAGGGCCAGGCACAACGAGAAGAGCAGCGTGCCGAGCCAGGTCAGCCCGACCGAAGCGACGTGGCTGCCTGTGAGCTCCGTCCTGGAGGCGATACGCGCGGTCAACGTGGTGTCTGCGAGTTCCTCGGGCGGCTCTCCATCCCATCGGGCCTCAATCGCGTAGTCACCCTCGTGCTCGATGCGGCCCTCGCCCAGCAGAAGGCACGCATGGGTGTCGTTGCGGCGCGCCATCGCGAGCACATCCACGCTCACGTCGGTCCGGGACATGCGCTCGCCGGTCCGGGGCCGCCAGATCACGAACCCGATGCGGTCCTGCCAGGCGGGGGGCATCCGGTCGTCGGAGCAGAGTTCGAACACCACCCGCTGCTCGGCATAGAGGTGCGCCTCGAGCAGCCGCGTGCCGCCCTCTCCTTCGAGCCTGTGGGACTCCTGCGCCTGCACTTCGTGCGCCTCGAGAGACGCGACCTGGATCACCGACCACACCAGCCCCGTGAGAGCCAGCGCGCCGCTGAGGGCCGCTCCGAGTTTCCAGACCATCCCGGCCCGAGCCTATCAGGACACGGCCTCGCCAGCGGCGGCTTTCAAGGCCCCCCAGAATCCGAGTTGGCACGAACTTGATCGGCGATTCCGACGATCTCCTGCCTGCAAACAGGATCGAATCTGCGACCCTCTGGACTCCATCGACCCGAAAATCGCCCTATTTCACCACCCATCGATCCTTTCGATGGGTGTGGGTTTCAGATGTGATCTCAAGTGATTCCAAGCCGATCGCAACCGTGACATGACATCCGGTGGCCATATAGCTCACGTCACAGATTGTCGTCCCTGCACCTCGGTGGTAGATCGCCTTCATGCGGATCAGCAACAGCTTCTCCGAGGGCGAGATCCAGGTCCTCGACTTCATCCTCACCACCCTTCTCCGTGGCGGCTCGCCGCAGATGGCCACCCGAAACAAGGACTTTGCGTCGCTCTGCCGCAAGGTCGTGTCGATGAAGACGCGCGTCGCCGACAAGAAGCGCGCAGACGTTCTCAAGGGTCGCAAGATCCCCGAAGAGTCGTCGGTCGGTGAGATTGGCGCCCCCGACATGTCGGAAGACGAGGTCGAGGACGTCGTCGAAGACGTCGGCTGAGCTGGACGCGGGCCCTCACCCCAGGTGGGCCAGGGAAAGCGCTGGCGATCTGCTCTCCGAGCGGCCGATCGGCGGTCTCCTCTCTCGAACCGTTCCCGCCCGGGCCCGCACGGCCGTTCGTGGGTCCACCGTTGACACCGGCGGCATCGTCGCGTAATCGCGGGCCCATGTGGGTGCTGCGTGGCGGACGTCTGATCGATCCCCGAAACGGCCTCGATGAGGTGGTGGACGTGGTCCTCGACGAGGGCCGCGTCCTTCGTGTGGGGCGCGGCGCGCGCGAGGGCCTCGAGGGCGAGACGGTGCGCCACGTCGACTGCGACGGCCGGTGGATCGTCCCGGGGCTGATCGACCTCCATGTCCATCTGCGCGAACCCGGGCAGGAGTACAAAGAGGACATCGCGTCTGGCTTGGCCGCCGCGGCCGCGGGCGGCTTTACCACCGTCTGCGCCATGCCGAATACGCGGCCGGTGAACGACCGCCGATCCATCACCGAGGCGATGCTCACGCGCGCCCGGGACGCGGGCGGCGCGCGGCTCGAGGTGTTCGGCGCCGTCACCGTCGGCAGCCAGGGTGAGCAGCTGACGGAGATGGCCGACCTCCGCGAAGGCGGCGCGTTCGGGGTCAGCGACGACGGGGTCTGCGTCATGAACGCCGCTGTGATGCGGCGCGCGCTCGAGTACGCGAGGACCTTCGACTTGCTCGTGTCTCAGCACTGCGAAGACCACCACATGACGGCCGGCGCGCACATGAATGAAGGCCCGGTGGCGACGCGGCTGGGCCTGGGTGGCTGGCCCCGCGAGGCGGAGGACGTGATCGTGGCGCGCGACCTCATCCTCGCCGAGATGACCGGGGCTCGCTATCACGTCGCGCACCTGTCGAGCCGGGGCGCCGTCCGGCTCGTGCGGGAGGCCAAGTCCCGTGGGTTGTCGGTCACCGCGGAGGTGACGCCGCACCATCTGCTGCTGACCGACGAGGCCGTCCTGGGCTACCGCACCTACTGCAAGGTGAACCCCCCGCTCCGTGGCGCAGAAGACGTGGCGGCCGTGCAGGAAGCCCTCGCGGACGGGACCATCGACTGCATCGCGACCGACCACGCGCCGCATTCGTCGCTGGAGAAGGACTGCGAGTTCGCGGCCGCGTCGTACGGAATCCTCGGCCTGGAGCCCGCTGTGCCGAGCTTGATGGCGCTCGTTCGGGACGGGGCGCTCTCCCCGACGCGTTTGGTGGAGTCGCTGACGGCGTCCCCCGCGCGGGTCGGCCGGCTCGAAGGAGGCGGCCTCGAGGTGGGCGCCATCGCCGATGTGGCCGTGATCGACCCCAACCTCCGCTGGACGCTTCGCGCAGAAGACCTCAAAAGCAAGTCCAAGAACACCCCGTTCCTCGACACCGACGTGCAGGGCGCCGTGACCCACACGTTCGTCGAGGGCGACCTCGTCTACGAGAGGCCCGCATGACCCCCGCACACCTCGTCCTCGCCGATGGCACGACCTTCCCCGGCCACGCGATCGGCGCTTCTGGCACCACCGTCGGCGAAGCTGTCTTCACCACCGGGATGACCGGCTACCAGGAGGTCCTGACGGACCCCTCGTTCTGCGGTCAGCTGGTCACGATGACCGCACCCCAGATCGGCAACACGGGCACCACGCTCGAAGACGATGAGGCGGCTCAGCCGCACTTGGCTGGCTTCGTGGTGCACGAGCTGTCGTCCGTCGCGAGCAACTGGCGTTCGAACCAGGACCTCGACGCGTATCTCCGCGAGCGTGGCGTCGTCGGCATCGCCGGGGTGGACACGCGCGCGCTCACCCGGCACATCCGCGACGCAGGCGCGCAGCAAGGCGCCATCGGGACCGATCCGGTCGAGGCGCTGCGCACGGCGGCGAAGGATGCGCCGCCCATGGCGGGCCAGGACCTCACCGGCCGGGTGAGCACCAAGGAGCCCTACACTTGGGACGAGCGCTCGGGGGAGTGGGCCGTGACCGAGGGACAAGCCCAACAGCACGTCGTTGCCATCGACTACGGAATCAAGCGCAACATCCTGCGGTGTTTTGCCGACATCGGGTGCCGCGTGACGGTGCTGCCCGCCTCCAGCTCCGCTGAGGAGGTCTTGGCTCACGCGCCGGACGGCGTCTTCCTCTCGAACGGTCCGGGCGATCCCGCCGCGGTGGACAACGCCATCGAGACGGCACGCGCGCTGCTCGGCAAGACCCCGCTGTTCGGGATCTGCCTGGGTCACCAGATCCTCGCGCTCGCGCTGGGCGCCAAGACCTTCAAGCTCAAGTTCGGCCACCGAGGCCTGAACCACCCCGTGCACGACCTGACCACCGGCAAGGTCGAGATCACGACGCAGAACCACGGCTTCGCCGTTGAACTGGAGAGCCTGCCCGAGACGGTGCGCGCCACGCACGTGCATCTCAACGACGGCACCTGCCAGGGCATCGAGCATCCGGAGACGGGCGCGTTCGGGGTCCAGTTCCACCCCGAAGCGGGCGCGGGACCGCACGACTCCCGCTACTTGTTCGACCGTTTCCTCCAGCGCATGGCCGGCTGACGACGGTCCGCCGCGCCCACGCGGGCTTGCACACATCGCGGGTCGCTCGCGGGCCTAAAGTTTGGTAGTCAGCCCGCATGGACAAGGTGGTCGAAAGCGCCGCCGCAGCGGTTGCCGACATTCCGGACGGGGCGTCGATCGCCGCGGGCGGGTTCGGACTCTGCGGCATTCCCGAGCTGTGCATCGCGGCCCTCCGTGACAAGGGCGTGAAGGACTTGACGCTCTTCTCGAACAACTGCGGCGTCGACGGGTTTGGCCTCGGGCTCCTGCTCGAGGGCAAGCAGATCAAGAAGATGGTCTCGAGCTACGTCGGCGAGAACAAGGAATTCGAGCGGCAGTTCTTGAGCGGCGAACTCGAGGTCGACCTGACCCCGCAAGGCACCCTCGCGGAGCGGCTTCGAGCCGGCGGCGCAGGCCTGGCGGGCTTCTACACGCGCGCCGGCTACGGCACCAAGGTCGCCGAGGGCAAGGAGACACGGGACTTCGACGGAGAGCTGTTTGTGCTCGAGCGCGGCATCCGGGCGGACTTCGCGCTCGTGAAGGCGTGGCGCGGCGACCGCCACGGCAACCTCGTGTTCCGCAAGACCGCCCAGAACTTCAACCCGCTGTGCGCCATGGCCGGCAAGGTCACCATCGCGGAGGTCGAGGAGTTGGTCGACGTAGGGACGCTCGACCCGGAACACGTGCACACCCCGAGCGCGTTCGTGCAGCGCGTGGTGGTGGGCAACGGCGCCCATGAGAAGCGCATCGAGCGCCGGACTGTCATCGAGCGGGGGAACTGAACGATGCCTTTGAACCGTGAACAGATCGCCCGCCGCGCTGCCCAGGAACTCCAGGACGGCTTCTACGTCAACCTCGGCATCGGCATGCCGACGCTGGTGGCCAACTACATCCCCGACGGTATGGAGGTGATGCTCCAGTCCGAGAACGGCCTGTTGGGCGTGGGCCCCTTCCCGTTCGAGGGCGAGGAAGACGCAGACCTCATCAACGCCGGCAAGCAGACGGTCACGTCGGTGCCGGGCGCGAGCTTCTTCAACAGCGCGACGAGCTTCGCGATGATCCGTGGCGGCCACATCGATCTGGCCATTCTGGGCACGATGCAGGTGAGCGAGCACGGGGACATCGCCAACTGGATGATCCCGGGCAAGATGATCAAAGGCATGGGCGGCGCGATGGACCTCGTGGTCGGCGCCAAGCGCGTCGTGGTCATCACCACGCACACCAACAAGAAAGGCGACCCGAAGATCCTCGAGGCCTGCGAGCTCCCCCTGACGGGCAAGGGCGTCGTCGACCGCATCATCACGGACCTCGCGGTGATGGACGTGACCGCCGAGGGCCTCGTGCTCCGGGAGGTCGCGCCCGGTGTGAGCGCCAAGGAAGTCCAGGAGAAGACGGGCTGCCCGCTCATCGCCAAGCCAGGCCTGATCGAGATCGACGTCTGAGTTCTTGGCGGCGCCTGCGCGCACGTCGAGGGGCGAGCCCTCGCTCCCCATCTCTGATTCATCGACGGTCTTTGAGTCCCCCGGAGACAACATGAAGAAGCTCTGCCTGCCGCTCTCGATGCTCGCGCTGGTCGCGTGCTCGAACTCCATCCCGTTCGAGGAGCTTCCCAACGAGTCGGCTCTCATCAGCTGCGAACTGCTCTTCGACTGTTGTGCAGAAGGACAACGGCAGGGCTATGTCGCCGAGTCGAGCTGCGTCACCGAGCGCACGGCCGAAGTCGTCACGACCGAGCTCGTCGCCTCGGTTGAAGCCGGCCGAATCGCCTACGACGGCGCAGCCGCGTCCCAGTGTTTCGGCATGGCGACCTGCACGCTCGAAGACTTGGACCCGGAGATTTGCAACCGCGTGTACACGGGCCTGGTGCCGGCGGGCGGCGCGTGCACGTTTGGGCTGGACTGCGCCAACGGTCCTCAGTTCTGCGTCGACGGAGTCTGCGCGGCGCCCGCGGCGCTCGGCGAGACGTGCGCCGGGCCGTGCGTCGAGGGGGCCTTCTGCAGCACGACCTCGATGCGGTGCGAGGCGCTCCCTCGAGTTGGAGAGGCCTGTCCTTCCTTCCGCTGTGAAGACGCGGCCTTCTGCGACATGACGAGCCAGATGTGCGAAGCGCGCCGGGCGAATGGAGAGGCGTGCGACAGCCTGCTCCAGTGCGAGAGCTTCTCGTGTGAGGACGGCGTGTGCACCCCACGCGACACGGGGCTCTGCGGCGAAGGTTGAGCCCTACTCCCGGGCCGGGAAGCCGTAGCCCGCCGCGGCGCTGTGGCCAGGCGGGCCGATCCAGACCATCGCCGGGCAGAAGCCGCCACACTCCTGCTCGGAGTGGTCGTGCAGAAGGACGAGGTGGTTGTCGTCCTCGAAGAGGCGGTCGGGCCGCGCCCCTTCCTCGTTGACCGCACGCAGGCGACTGGCTTCGAGCTCGGTCTCGACGCCCGCGACCCATCCGGGCATCTCCATCGCTTCGGTCGGCCCCCAGATCTGGATCGTGTGGTCATCAGCGAGATGAAGCTGGGTCACGACGCCGGCCAGCGTCAGCTCGACGTAACAGCCGGTCCCCGGCTGCGGGCACACCACAGGCGAATGCAGCTCACGCGACAGCGAAATGGTGCGCCGGTCGGTCGCGGGGCCGGAGAGGTCGAACTCGAGCAGCGTCTCCAGCCAGGCCGGTGTGGGGTCGGCCTCTGGCGGCGCCGTGGCGGGCCGGCCCTGCCCTCGTGGTGAGTCGTCCGTGGGCGTGTCACCCGAGGAGCCGCAGCCCATCATCATCAGCCCCACCAAGGCCCAAACCCAACGCGCCATGCGCGGACGATAGCAAGGTCAGCCGAGGACGTGACGCAAGACCGCGCCGGTGTGGCTCGTCTCGTGCGCGGCGACCTTCGACGGCGGTCCCTGAACGACCACGCGCCCGCCGTCCGCCCCCGCCTCCGGGCCGAGATCCACCACCCAATCCGCGGCGGCCATGACGTCGGTGTGGTGCTCGATGACCACAACCGTGTCGCCGCGGGCCACGAACCGCTCGATGACGGTCAGGAGGCGCTTCACGTCGTCGCGGTGCAGCCCGGTAGTCGGCTCGTCGAGCACGTAGAGCGTGGAGCCCGAGGCGCTCGTGCCCAGCTCGGAGACGAGCTTGAGCCGCTGCGCCTCCCCCCCGCTCAACGTGTTGCTAGGCTGGCCGAGCTTCAGGTAGCCAAGGCCGAGTTCGCTCAACAGCGACAGTGGGTGCGCCACCTTCGGGATGGCGTGAAACACCTCGACGGCCTCCTCGACGTCAAGCTGGAGAAGCTGCCCCGCGCTGCGTCCGTAGAGCTTCACCGCCAAGGTCTCCGGGGTGAAGCGTGCCCCCTGGCAGGCCTCACACGGAAGGTGCACATCCGGCAGGAACGCCATCTCGACCTTGAGCGCGCCGTTGCCTTTGCATTCTGGACAGCGGCCGGCGGCGGTGTTGAACGAGAACCGCGACGCGGTCCATCCCCGGGCGCGCGCCTCGGGGGTCGCGGCCAACAGCTTGCGAACGTGGTCCCAGACGTCGAGGTACGTCGCGGGCACAGAGCGAGGGGTCCGCCCGATGGGGCTCTGGTCCACCTCGACTGCGCGCTCGAGCGTGTCCACGCCCGAGAGCCCGACGTGCGCTCCTGCGGGATCACTGACGAGACCCAGCACTTGGCGCACGGCGGGGAGCAG